>DASQIK010000025.1:0-47041 GCA_035631615.1 Candidatus Dormiibacterota bacterium
GGCCCGGGGAGGGATGGGTTGTCGGTACTAGGCCGCCGCGGCCGCCGGGACGGGGCTCGGAGCAACCTGTGCATCGGCGTCGCGTTCCTTCACCGGGTAGAGCCGGAGGATGACGGATCCAACCAGGAACGAGACCGCGGCCGCCGCGAACACGCCCAGGAACACGCCGAATTGCTGGCCCGGTGGTGTCACGGCGATGTAGGCGAAGATGCTGCCCGGCGACGGGGTCGCGACGAGCCCTGCGTTCGTGGCCACGAAGATGGTGTCGGCCGTGAGGCCGCCGGCCCACAGGGCCAGGATCATCACCGGGTGGGACAGGACATACGGAAAGTAGATCTCGTGGATCCCACCGAAGAACTGGATGATGATCGCGCCCGGGGCGGATTGCCTGGCAACGCCCTTGCCCATGAACATGAAGGCGAGCAGGAGGCCGAGGCCCGGGCCCGGATTCGTCTCGAGCAGGAACTCGATCGCCCGGCCGTTGGCAGCGGCATCGGCGACGCCCAGTGGCGCCAGCACGCCGTGGTTGATGGCGTTGTTGAGGAACAGCACCTTGCCGACCTCGATGGGGATGTCGGCCAGCGGCAGGAGCCCGGCAGCGATCAGCCCGTGCACGCCGTTGCCAAGCGCATTCGAAAACGCGTCGAGCACGGGGCCGATGGCCACGAGGCCGATGATCGCGAAGATCGCCCCGAGGATGCCGGCGGAGAAGTTGTTGGTGAGCATCTCGAAGCCGCTCGGGATCTTGTCCCCGACGGCCTCGTCGAACTTCCTGATGAGCCAGGCCGCGAGCGGGCCGACGATCATCGCCCCCAGGAACATCGGAACGCTGGAGCCGACGACGATGCCGGCGGTCGCCACGGCACCGACGACGCCACCGCGGTGGCCGTACACGAGCTTGCCGCCCGTATAGCCGAGCAGGATCGGCAGGAGGTACGTGATCATGGGGCCGACAAGCTTCGCCAGATCCGCATTCGGCGTCCAACCCGTCGGGATCACGAACGCCGTGATCAACCCCCAGGCGATGAAGGCGCCGATGTTCGGGATCACGATCGCGGCGAGGTTGCCGCCGTACCGTTGGACTCGCTCCATCACGGGCAGATTCCTCCTCTCCTGCTTGCGTAGGCCGGGAGCATCGCGCCGTCACGGTTCCGGGAACAACTTGCAATCTGTCGGCGCCCAGTTGTGACAAATCTGACCGCGCGGATCAGTGCTGCGGAGGCAGGCCCAGCATCCGCGCGAGGCGGCGAACGTCGCCCTCCTGGAGGAGCGGGTTGACGATCAACGTCGGGACGTCCGGGACGACCTCGAGCGGGACCGTGCTCACGATGTAGTCGCTGGAGATCGACGCGGGCGCCCGCTCGTACGCGGTCTTCGAGACGACCTGGCTGACCTCGACCTGGGGGAACTCGGAGAGCAGCCTGGAGACGAGGATCCACACGGTCGCCATGCCGGCCGGACAGACGACCGTGATCCGGATCTTGGGCCTGAGCCGGAGCCGTTCGAGCGAGCCGGCGAGGTACATGGTGAGGAAGCCCGTCTCCTCAGCCGGGATGGCCACCCCGTCCAGGGTCGCGATCGAGGCGAGGATCGAGGCGGCGACCTCGTACACGTCCGGATAGCGCTTCCGGACCTCACCTTGGAGCGGGTTGCTGACGGGCAGCCCGTACCTGAGCCGCACCGCGAGCCGCCGGATGTGCTCGGTCAGGTTCGCCCGCAGGAGCTCGTCGGTCGCGAGCAACGGGTTCAGCCGGGACCCGGCGGCCCCGACGAGGCGGTCGACGGCCTGGACGATCGCGGCCTGGGGCGTTGCCGACTGGTCGCCGAGCTCGACGAAGCCGAGCAGCGACTCGGTGATCGCCGCGACCTCGGTCGACCCGAGGACGACGCCGCTCCGCCTCGTGACCGCCGATGCGATTCGGCGCGCGTCCTCCGACGCGGGGTGGTCGAGGAGCGAGCGAAGGCGACCGCGCACGAGCCGGGCCGGGCGATCCGCCCAGACGCGGCGAGTCAGGATCGCGAGGCTCACGGTCGCGGTGAGCAGCGTCGGCTCGCGGTCGTCGACGTCCGGCAGCTCGGCAGCGAGGACCTGCCGGAACGCGTCGAGGTCGAGCGCAGCGACGAACGCGCCGAGGCCCGTCGCCGCAGTGGCGGCGCCGTTTGCCGATCCGGCAAGTGCCTCGACGGGGATGCGCTCGAGGATGAGGGCGAGCAGCGCCGCCCGGACATCGACCTCGCTCCCGCGCACGCCGATTCCCACCCCGGGCAGGCGCCGAAGGTGCAGCCGGTGCTGCTCGAGCCAGGCCTCGGCGACGCGCACGTCGCGCCGGACCGTCGGCCTGGAGACGCCGAGCCGAGCCTCCAGCTCGCCCGACCGAAGCGGGTCCGGGGCCGCCTCGAGGAGCGCGAGGAGGACGATGGACTGGCGCTCGTCGGGATCGAGGACGACGGGTCCAGGTGCCCGCATCAGCTCCTCGAGCACGTGGCCGCGATCTGCTCCGTGGTCGTCGATCCAGACGCCAACCCCGCGCCGCTTCCCGAGCCGGAGGCCGCGCTCCGCGAGATAGGCCTCGATCGCAGGCAGCTCATAGCGAACCATCCGGTCCGTGAGATGCAGCGTCGAGGCGATCGCCTCCACGCTGACGACGCGCGGCCCCTTCAGGAGTGCGCGCGCGATGCTCGCCTGGCGGCTGTCGAGTGGGAGCTCCGTCATGGCCACACATCATGGCGCGGCTCGTCCAGCGAATAAGCCGCAGATAAGCGGGTGTCGGTAGATTTCGGGTGACGTCCCGTCCGACGAAGTGCCCCGACGGACGGGACGTTCACCTTCCGGCCCGCCGAGTCGCCCGCCGACATCCCGTCGAGCCACTGGACGAGCCGCCCGCCGAGCTCCGACTCTCGCCGCCGCATCGATTCGCCCGCCCGCAACCCGCCGGACGAGGCGTCCGTGGAGCAGCAATCAACACCCTGGCGTGTCTTCGATACGCCTGCGTCGCCCGCAGATGGGGCATCGGCGACCGCTGACGGGCCTGGGTCGGCCAGGGCTCAAGCGCTGACGCTCGGGAATCCGCGGGTGGCGGTTGCCGGGATCGCGGCGGCGATCGGCGCCGGCGCCCTCGCGGTCCTGCTCGCGCTCGGGCAGCCCGGCGACGGATCGGTGGCCGGGCCGGGCATGAGCGACGCGCCCCTGGGGAGCGGCGCGGCAGCAATCGCCGTCACTGGGATCGCCGTGGACGTCGTCGGTGCAGTCGTTCGGCCCGGGGTCTATCACCTCCCGATCGGCTCGCGCGTCGGCGACGCGATCAGCGCGGCGGGTGGCTTCGGGCCCCGCGTCGACGCGGGGGCTGTCGGCGCCGCCCTCAACCTGGCCGCGACGCTGAAGGACGGCGAGCAGGTCCGCGTGCCGTCGCGCGACGACACCACGCACCTGATCGGCGGTGGTGGTGGTGGCTCGAACGGGACTGGAGGATCGGGAGCCGGCGGGTCGAGCGGCAAGCTCGTCAACCTCAACGCCGCGAGCGCGGCCGAGCTGGATGCGCTGCCGGGGATCGGTCCGGTGACGGCCGGCAAGATCGTCGAGGCTCGTGCGAAGGCACCGTTCAGGTCCATTGACGACCTGCGCAGCCGGGGCCTCGTCGGCCAGAAGACGTTCGACCAGATCAAGGCGCTCGTCACGGTCGGCTGACATGCCGCGTACGGCGTGGCTGGCGCTGGGGGTCGCCGCTGGCGCACTGCTCCTCGACGTGACCAGCGGGCTCGTCGTCGCCCTGACCGGCACGGCCATCCTGTGCGCGGCCGTCGGCGTCCGATTCGCATCACCGAGCGGCGCGGCCCAGGACGCCTTCCGACGTTTCGGCCCGCTGGCGCTCGGGCTCCTGGTCATCGGCACCCGGGGCGCCGCTGGTGGTACCGCCGGCGCGGCCGTGTCGATTCCGCCCGGCGCCGGGCCGTGGGTCGGCCTCGTCGACACGGTCGGGGCGCCGCGGGACGGGAATCGACCGGCCACGATCCGCCTCGAAGGCAACGCGCCCCTCCTGGTCGCCGCCACCCTGCCGTGGTACCCGCCGGTCGTGCCCGGCGATCGCGTGCAGGTTCACGGGAGCATCCGGCCACCTCCGCCGGACGACTACGGCGCCTACCTCGCGAGGATCGGCGCGGTCGGCACGCTGCGAGCGGACGCGCTCGAGCTGCTCCCGGCCGAAGGCACCCTCGCGCGCACGCTGGAAGGCTTCCGGCGCGCCGCATCCGACGGGCTGGACCGAGCCCTGCCCGAACCGGAGTCGGGCCTAGCGGCCGGGATCCTGATCGGGCTTCGGGATCGCGTCGATCGCGACCTCGCGGCCGCGTTCACGATCGCCGGGGCAAGCCACGTCGTGGCGATCTCGGGCTGGAACATCGCGATCGTTGCATCCACGCTCGCGGCGCTCGCCGGGGGCGTGCGACGAAGACGGCGTGCCCTCCTCATGGCCCTCGGCATCGTGCTGTACGTGGCGTTCGTCGGGCCATCGCCGTCCGTCGTTCGCGCGGCCGGGATGGCCGGCGTGGCGCTGCTCGCGCGCGAGCTCGGGAGACCCGGGTCGGCCGCGGCGGCGCTGGGCTGGGCGTGCACCGTGCTCCTCGTGGTCGATCCGACCTGGGTCGACGACGCGGGGTTCCGGCTGTCGGTGCTGGCGACGGCGGGGATCATCGCGTGGGGCACGCAGCTCACAGCCAGGCTCGCCGGGGCGGAGCCTCGACGCGCGCGGCGGTGGGTCGCGGACATTCTAGGCGTGTCGTTCGCCGCACAGGCCGCGACGATGCCCGTGGTCCTGCTGGAGTTCGGACGGCTCTCGCTGGTCGCGCCGCTCGTGAACCTCATCGTGGTCCCACTCGTCCCGCCGGCGATGGCGACGGGCGCGCTCGCGCTGGTCATCGGCGTTGTGTCGGGGCTCGGGGTGCCCGGAGTCGCGGCGACGCTCGTCGGCCTGCCGGCGTGGGCCCTGTACGCCGCGATGGTCACGGTCGTGCGAACCGGCTCGTCGCTGCCGCTCGCGAGCCTGACCCTCGCGCCGCCGTGGGATTCGGTCGCCGCGGCGGCTTCGCTGGTCTTCGTCCTTGCGATCGCGCGGCGGGGCGACCGCGTCCTCGCGTGGCTTCGGGCGCGGCGTCCGCAGCGGAGCGGCGAATCCGCCGGTGGCCCGCGGCGTGCCTCCGCCATTCGCGCGGCCAAGCGCGGGCACGGGAGCGAGATTCGCCGCTCCCGCCTGCCGCGCATCGCGGCCATGACCCTCGCCGGCGCTACCATCGGGCTCGCCCTCGTGATCGCCCATCGACCCGACGGCGCGACCCGGATCGTGGTCATGGACGTCGGCCAGGGCGACGGGATCCTCGTCGAGGGAGCGCGGGGCAGCCGCCTGGTGATCGACGGCGGCCCGGACCCGAACCGGATGCTGACCGCGCTCGACGAGCGCCTGCCGCCGTGGGACCGCCGGATCGACGTGCTGGTGCTCACCCATCCCCACGAGGACCACGTCGCGGGCCTGGCAACGCTGCTCCACCGATATCGGGTCGGCCGCGTCTACGAGCCCGGCATGATCGGGCCGGGTCCCGGCTACAAGGCGTGGGCGGCCGTCTTCGCGAATGGCGGTCCGCCGCACGGGAGGCTCTCGACCGGGGACCGCATGACGCTCGACACGATCAGCTTCCAGGTCCTGTGGCCCGACGCGAACCGCGTTCCGCTGCACCCGGCCGACGGCGGGTCGGCGATCAACAACGTCTCGATCGTGCTGCTCGGCAGCGTCAATGGGCATCGTTTCCTCCTCTCCGGCGACGTCGAGCAGGGCGTCGATCCCGAGCTCCTCGCCCGGGGCCTGCCGCAGCTGGATCTCCTGAAGGTCGCCCACCACGGCTCCGGCACGGCCAGCACCGTGCCCTTCCTCGAGAAGGTCCGACCGAAGATCGCGGTCGTGTCGGCGGGCCTCGGCAATCCCTATGGCCACCCGGCGCCGAGCACGATCGAGCACCTCCGTGACTACGCGGGCCGGACGTATCGAACCGACCTTGACGGGACCGTGGAGGTCACGTTCGACGGGGCCGCAATGCGCGTTCGCGCCAGCGGTCCGCGACCGAATGCAAAGCCCACGAGGGCTCCGGCGACGACCACGGGCGCCGTGATTGCGGTGGCCATGATTGCGGTGGCCGCGCCGGCGTTCCTGTGCGGCGTCGCTCCGAGCACGAAGGATGGTCTCGCTTCCGTCCAGCGACCGCCGGTGGGTCCGGTGTCGCCGCTCCCGGCGAGCGTCATCCTCGGCGCACCTGCCCTGGCAACGGCGCTCCGAGCGGAGCCGCCACGGCTGCCCCGATTGCCGATGCCGCGCACGGGCGCCGCGGGTGCTCTCGGCTACCATCGATCCGATGCAGACCTCCCGGGCATCGGCGACCGCGCCGCCCCGCGGAACCGCTCCCCTCGCCTACTACTGGGGCGACGACGCGTACGGCCTCGACGCGGCGCTGGAGTCCTTCCGCGCCGATCCGACCCGCTTTCCCGACGGCGCGCCGGAGCGCTGGCGCCCCGAGACGGATCGCGGCGATCCCATCCGCCTCCTCGGTGAGATTCGGGAACGGCTCGCGACGGGCTCGATGTTCGGATCCGGCAGCGTGGCCATCCTCCGCGGCGCCGGCGGCCTCATCCGCAGCAACGACCAGCGCGATGCGTTCCTCGAGGCGCTGCAGACGATCGCGCCGGGCAACGGGCTGGCGGTCCTCGAGGAGACCGACTCCGGCGTCAAGGACCCGCCCGGCAAGCTGATCTCGGAGGCCATCCGCGCCGCCGGCGGCGACGTCCGGCCCTTCGTGGCGCCGCGCCAGGACGCGCTCGCCGCGTGGATCGAGGCTCGCGCGCGGGAGCGCCAGATCGCGCTGGGATCGGGCGCCGCGCGGGAGCTGGCTACGCGCGTCGGCGGGTTCGTGCGCGAGGGCGACGTCGAGCGCCAGCAGCAGGGCAGGATCGCGGTCATGGAGCTCGAGAAGCTCGCGCTCCGCCACGCCGCGGGTGTCGCGATCACGGTCGGCGACGTGCAGGAGCTCGTTCCGGAGGCCGTTCCAGGTTCCGTGTGGGCATTCGTCGATGCCGTCGGCCAGCGCCGGCGCGGGCGCGCCCTGGAGCTGCTCGAGCGCCTCGTCGAGGACAAGCCGGCGCCCGTGCTGCTGGCGGTGCTGCACCGCCGCCTGCGCGAGCTCATCGAGGTCCAGGACCGGCTCGAACGCGGCGAGTCGCCGGGCTCGCTCGTTCGGTCGATGCGCCTCCAGCCGTTCCGCGCGGAGACGCTTGCGGGTCAGGCGAAGGCATGGTCCGGCCGCGAGCTGGACGCGGCGCTGGACGGCCTGGTCGAGCTGGATGCGCAGGTGAAGGGCGTCAGCGGGCGGGCCTCGACGGAGGCGCGCGACCGCCTCGCTTTCGATCTCTGGATCACCGATCGGGTCGCCACGAGCTGATCGCCCGCGGACCCATCGGCCGGGTCGCCCTCAGCGGGCGCCGGTCACATCGACCAGGCGCGCTCCTGGAGGACGAGGTCGCTCTCGATCGCGAAGGTGCAGCGGCCGGGCCCAAGGTCGAGCAGCTCGATCAGGTCCGGGTCGATGTACAGCTGGTGGCAGTCGGCGCACAGCCCGCCCGGGATGCCGAAGCACAGCCGCTCGCTCTGGTCGGGCAGCCGGAAGGTCGCGTCGAAGCGCGAGCTCACCAGGAGCCGGGTGCAGGCGGGGCATCGATCTCGAGCGGCGGACATGCCACGATGCTGCGGCCAGCCCCGTTCGGGGGACATGACCCGTCGGTACCGGCACCCCCCGTACCGCCGCCGATCGGCGACGCGCCGCTACTGGAGGCGCAGGATCGTCTTTGCCTCGGACCAGTGGCGCTCGAGCTGGTAGAAGTCCCGCTCCGGGGGCGTGAAGATGTGGACCACGACCGATCCGAAGTCGACCAGCACCCAGTGCGATGCTGCCGTCCCCTCCCGTCCGAATGCGTGCACTTTCTCGTCGCGCATCCCGGACACGATGCCGTCCGCGATCGCATCGAGCTGCCGCTCCGACCCGCCCGAGGCGATCACGAAGTAGTCCGCCATCGCGGTCAACCCGCTGAGGTCGAGCAGCACGATCTCCGCCGCCTTCTTGTCCTCGGCGAGCTCGACGATGCGGCGCGCGAGATCGACCGCGGGCATGTCGACCGCGGGCGGGGGCGGCGGCGGTGTCCCCCTGGTGGGCAGGCCTCTCGGGTTGCGGACGGGTGCGGTCACTTGGCGGCGGTCCTCACGTACAGGTGGTTGGCGGCGATGTACGCCCCGACGGCGTCCGGCACGAGGTACCGGATCGACCGGCCGGCGGCGACCCGCGCCCGGAGCGCGGTCGACGAGAGCCCGAGTCGCGGGCCCTCGAGATAGGTGACGCGATCCTCGCGGCCGGGAAAGGTCGCCGAGAGCCACGCCGGGTCTGGCGCAGGGTAGCCCTCACGCGGCACGACCGCCAAACGTGCGGCTGCGAAGAGCCGCTCCGGCTCGTGCCAGGCGGGCAGCTCGGCGAACGTCTCGACCGACAGGATGACGGTCAGGTCCGCCTCGGCCGCGAGTGCCTCGACGGTGTCGACGGTGTAGGACAGGCCGGGTCGATCGACCTCGGTGCGGCTGAGCTCGAAGGCGGCGTTGCCCGCGATCGCGAGCTCGACCATGGCCACGCGGTGCTCCGCGGCAGTGACGGCCCCGCTCGGCTTGTGCGGTGGCTGGCCCGCGGGGACGAACACGATCCGATCGAGCCCGAGCGCGTCGCGCGCCTCCTCGGCGATCGCGAGGTGCCCGACGTGGATCGGGTCGAACGTGCCGCCCATCAGGCCGACGGACGTCCGGCGTGTCACCGTCGGGCGCTCCAGGGCTCGGCCTCCCAGGCGAGCTCGACCGAACCGACGATCACGGTGTCGCCGGGCTCGATGCCGGCGCGCCGCAGCTCGGCGTCCGCGCCGAGACGCTCGAGATCGCGCTGGAAGCGCTCCGCGGATTCCTCGATCGTGAAGTCGGTCTGCGCGGCGAGGCGCTCGATTCGCCGGCCGACGACGCGGTAGACGCCCTCCGATTCGCGCCGGACGGTGACGCGGTCCGGCGCAGCATCGAGCCGATGGACCACCACGCCCGACGGCTCGGGCAGCGCATCGCGCTCGTCGATGGCCGGAAGGAGCTCGGCGACGGCGGCGCGGAAGGCCCCCATGCCCTCGCCGGTCGCTGCCGAGATCGCGACCGTCCGCAGCGAATCGCGCTTGCGTGCCGCTCGGAACGCCGGCCATGCCTCGGCGGCCGCGTCAAGGTCCATCTTGTTGAACGCCACGAGCGTGGGCTTCTCGAGGAGCACCGGGTCGTGGGCGCGCAGCTCCTCGCGGATCACGTCGAAGTCCCACGCCGCGTCGCGACTCGCGCCGTCGACGACGTGGACGAGCACCCGCGTTCGCTCGACGTGGCGCAGGAACGCGTGCCCGAGGCCCGCCCCGCTGCTGGCGCC
The DNA here is from genome assembly GCA_035631615.1 of Candidatus Dormiibacterota bacterium. Lineage (GTDB taxonomy): Bacteria > Chloroflexota > Limnocylindria > Limnocylindrales > CSP1-4 > UBA5189. Next base: position 9,520 of record DASQIK010000025.1, read on the forward strand.
CTCGATGAGCCCGGGCACGTCGGCAACGGTGGGCCGGCGGTGGTCGGCATCGATGCCGCCCTCGCCCGAGAGATCCATGACGCCGAGGTTCGGCTCGAGGGTCGTGAACGGGTAGTCCGCGATCTTGGGTGTCGCCGCGGTGAGCGCCGCGAGCAGCGTGGACTTGCCGGCGTTCGGCAGCCCGACCAGCCCGACGTCGGCGATCAGCCGGAGCTCGAGGCGGACCCAGCGCTCCTCGCCCGGCTCGCCCTTCTGGGCGTGGCGCGGCGCCTGGTGCGTCGAAGTGGCGAAGTGCACGTTGCCGAGGCCCCCGCGCCCGCCCCGCGCGGCCATAGCGCGTTGCCCGACGGCGACGAGGTCGGCGATCAGCTCGCCGCTCGCGTCGTCGTAGACGGCGGTGCCGGGCGGCACGTCGAGGATCAGGTCGTCACCGGCCTTGCCGTGCCGGCGCGCGCGCTGACCGTCCCCGCCGGGGGTCGCACGATAGTGGTGCCGGTACTGGAAGTCCCGAAGGGTCGTCTGCCCCGCATCGACCCGGAACAGGATCGAGGACCCGCGCCCGCCGTCGCCGCCGTCCGGCCCACCTCGAGGCACGTGCGCCTCCCGCCGAAACGTCGAAGCCCCCGCCCCTCCATCCCCCGCCTTGAGCAGCACCTTCACACGATCAAGAAACATTCAGCCTCATCTTCTCACGGGTCGGAGTGGGTCCATCCCGTGGCGACGAGCTGGGGTCGACTGGCGCGCGACGGCGCCGGGATCCGGGTCTAGTAATACCGGAGGGGATTGATCCGGTACGAGCCGCTTTCCCAGGGGTAGCCGACCCAGACCTCGAAGTGGTCGTGCGGGCCGGTGGCCCAGCCGGACTGGCCGATGCGCCCGATGATCTGGCCCTTCGCCACGGTCTGGCCGGCGGACACGAGCACCCTCGACATGTGGTGGTGGCCGGTGTAGATGCCGTTGCCGTGGTAGATCCAGACCTGGTAGCCGCCGCCGTTGTCCTTCCAGCCGGCGAACACGACCGTGCCTGCCCGCGGCGAGAGGATGGCGCTTCCGTACGTTGCCGCGATGTCGACGCCGAGGTGGCCGTAGTGGAAGTACTGGCTGATGTAGCCCGCCGGCACCGGCCACGCCCACGGCCCGCTGACGTAGACGAACGAGCCGCCGCTCGCGCTGGTCCCGCCGCCGCTGCTGCTCGCTTGCTTCGTCGGGGCCGGGGTGGGCATCGGGTCGCCCTTGGCGCCCGGAAGCACGAGCACCTGGCCGACGATGAGGTTCGGGTCCTGGAGGTCGTTGAGCGAGATGATGTCGGCGATGTCGATCTTGTTCGCGGTCGCGATCGAGTTGAGCGTGTCGCCCGGCTGGACCGTGACGACCAGTCCGTTCACGGGCGGGATCGTCAGGGTCTGCCCGGTATGGACGTCCTTCGACGTGAGGTGATTGGCCCACCAGACGGTCATCATCGAGACGCCGAAGCGGCTCGCGATCCCGGTCAGCGTGTCACCGCTCTTGACCACGTACTGCTGCAGCATCCCCGCCGACGACTTGATCGAGGTGTCGACCGCGACGGGCTTGAAGACCGTGCCGTCGTCGACTGGCGTGGTCGCCTGGACGTCCGCGGCCTGGCCCTCGACCGTGGCCGGGCCGCCCGGGCCGCCGCCGACCGCGAGGCGAACGCCGGCAGCCGGATCAGCGACACCGCCTGCATCGGCTACAGCGCCCGCGTCCGTGACGTGCTGGGCCGCGCCGACGGGGGCGGCGGCGGGAGCCAGGCTGACCCCGGCCGCGGTGAGCACGATGAGAGCGATCGCGATCGGCAGGGTCCGATCGGAGGTGAGTCGGAGGACGAGGTGGCGGCGGTACAGGCGCCGCCGCACCGAGCGTCGCTGCGTGGCGGGAGGTGGGACGAGGCGCTCGGTCCGGTCGTGGACCTGCGTCTGGGCGACGGCCTTGGTGCGCTGGCGGGCGCGCGGCGTCGCGGTCATGGTGTCAGCGAGGAAGCGCGCGACACCGATGGCACGTCGATGCGCACGTCGCGTGGTCGCGGGGTTGGCCGGTCCCGTCGAGGGATTGTCGGCCCCGGTGGTGGCGATCTGCGCGAGCACGCGCAGGGCGCCCCCCATGGGGTTCAGCAATACGTTCTCCTGGCGAGACGGTCCGGTGCGCGCGGTCGCGCGGGCTCAGCCGGGGTCTTGGACCGTCAGCGGGTCGCGATGTTGAGCTGGGATCTCGTTCGCGGCCGAGCCCACTCTCTCCGTGGGCTGCGACGTTGCACGGACCTTACCACGACCCCCGGAAATGCTGCAATCCCGCGGCGCGCGGCATCGCCGCGATCACGCATCGGTGCGCCGACGCACCTACGAGTCGAGGGACTTCGTGAGGCCTGCGAGGAACTGGACGTTGGTCTCGGTCTTGGCCATCCGGTTGAGGAGCAGCTCGATGCCCTCGTTGGATCCGACCGCTGACAGCATCCGGCGCATCGTCCAGACCATCTTGAGCGTGCCCTCCTCGAGGAGCAGCTCCTCGCGGCGGGTGCCCGAGCGCATGACGTCGATCGACGGGAAGATCCGCTTCTCGGCGAGCTTCCGGTCGAGGATGAGCTCTGAGTTGCCGGTGCCCTTGAACTCCTCGTAGATCACGTCGTCCATGCGCGAGCCGGTATCGACCAGGCACGTCCCGATGATCGTGAGCGAGCCGCCCTCCTCGATCTTCCGCGCGGCGCCGAAGAACCGCTTCGGGGGATACAGGGCGATCGGGTCGATGCCGCCCGACAGCGTCCGGCCCGACGGCGGGAGTGCCAGGTTGTAGGCGCGCGCGAGGCGGGTGATCGAGTCGAGCAGGATCACCACGTCGCGACCGGTCTCGACCTGCCGCTTGGCAATCTCGAGCGCCATCTCGGCGACGTGGGTGTGGTTCTCGGTCGGCTCGTCGAAGGTGGAGCTGATGACCTCGCCCTTGACGCTCCGGCGCATGTCCGTGACTTCCTCGGGCCGCTCGCCGATGAGGGCGACCATGAGCAGGATGTCCGGGTAGTTCGCCGTGATCCCGTTGGCCATCGCCTTCAGGAGCATCGTCTTGCCGGCCTTCGGCGGGCTGACGATGAGCGCGCGCTGGCCCTTGCCGATCGGGTTGACGAGGTTGACCAGGCGCTGGCTCAGGTTCTTCGGGTCGTTCTCGAGGTTGAGGAGGACGTCCGGGTGGACCGGGGTCAGGTCGTTGAAGACCGGCCGGTTCCGGGCCGTCTCGATGTCGACGCCATTGACGGAGTCGACCCGGAGCAGGCCCCAGTACTTCTCCTGCTCGCGCGGGGCACGCACGGCACCCGAGACGCGGTCGCCGATGCGCAGGCCGAACCGGCGCACCTGGCTGGATGAGACATACACGTCGTCGAGGCTCGGCAGGAGGCCGTGCCGGCGCATGAAGCCGTAGCCCTCGTCGACGATGTCGAGGATGCCGGTCGCGTGATCGAGGCCCGCGCGCTCGGTCTGGCGCTGGAGGATCCCGTCGATCAGGTCCGACTTGTTGTTGTCCGCGCGCGTATCGAGCTCGAGGTCGCGCCCGACGGCGCGGAGCTCGGTGACGCTCATCTCGAGGAGGTCGGTCACGTCGAGGTCGTTGCGCTCGCGCGCGGCCTCGAGCTCCTGCATCTCGTCGTATTCGCTCACCGGGGCGCGGCCACCGCCGCTGCCCATCGGTCCTCGCCGGCGCGGCCGACGGTTGGTGCGCATGGTGCGCTGATCTGGGGCTGGCATCTGAATGGGGTTCACCTGCTGGGAACGGAAAGGGGCTCGCCCACGCCAACACGTGTCCGCCTGCGGACCGGGGTGGGGATGTGCTGACTATAGGCTCGGCCGCGGGCCTCGTCAATCATCTCCCGAGCGCCGCCGCTAGCATGTGCCGCCCATGTCCCCCGCCCCACGATCCGTGCTCACCATCGAGCCCTTCAAGCCCGCGGCGCTCGATGCCGCGGCCGCGCTCCTGGCCGACCGGCACCGACGCCACCGGCTGGTCGAACCGCTGCTCGATCCGGGGTTCGAGACCGGGGCTGGGGCGCGCGGCGCGATCGAGTCGGCGCTCGCCGCAGACCTCGCATCCGGCGTGGTCGCGCGCCGCGGCGATGAGATCGTCGGCTACCTGGTCGGGCAGCAGAAGGACCCGGCCCTGTGGGGCCCGAACGTGTGGGTCGAGACGGCGGGCCATGCCGCGACCGAGCCGGCCGCCATCGGCGAGATGTACGCGGTCCTCGCCGCCGAGTGGGTCGCGGCGGGCCGAACGCGGCACAGCATCCTGGTCCCGGCGAGCGACGCCGACCTCGTCGACGCCTGGTTCAGTCTGTCCTTCGGGCAGCAGCACATCCACGCGGTTCGCGAGGTGCCGTCGCCGGCGTTCGGGGTCGTGCCGCGGAGCGAGCTGATCATCCGCCGGCCGACGCGCGACGACCTCGACGCGCTCGCCGAGCTGGAGCTCGTGCTCCCGCGCCACCTGCGCGGCTCGCCGGTGTTCTCGACGCTGGCGCTGCAGACCATCGAGGAGGTCCGCGCCGAGCTCGCCGAGGGCCTCGACGACCCGAAGTACACGTTCTTCGTCGCCGAGCACGATGGTGTCGTGATCGGCTCAGGGCTCGGCTGTGACCTGGGGGTCTCCGGTGGCAACGCCGGCCTGATCCGGCCGGCGCACGCCGGATTCCTCGCGCACGCCGCGGTGTTCCCCGAGGCGCGCGGGCTCGGTGCCGGACGCGCCCTGGGCGCGGCCGTCCTAACGTGGGCGCGCGACGCCGGCTACCCCGCGATCGTCACCGACTGGCGCTCGACCAACCTCGAGGCGGATCGCGCCTGGCGCGGCCTCGGGTTTCGCCCGACCTTCCGGCGGCTGCACCGCCACATCGGCTAGGTCGCGCCGCGGAACCTACACTTTGGCGTTCGCGGCGATCGCGGCGCGGGCCGCCTCCCAGTCCTTCTTGAACTGGACGATGCCCTTGTCGGTCAACGGGTGACTGACCATCTGCTGGAACACCTTGAACGGCAGCGTCGCGATGTGCGAGCCGGCGAGGGCGGCGTCGGTGACGTGGCGCGGGTGGCGCACGGAGGCGGTCAGCACCTCGGCCTCCATCTCGTGGATCGTGATGATCTCGACGAGCTCGCGGATGACGTTCATCCCGTCCTCGTTGATGTCGTCGAGGCGGCCGACGAACGGCGAGAGGAGCGACGCGCCGGCCTTGGCGGCGAGGAGGCCCTGATTCGCGCTGAAGATCAGCGTGCAGTTGGTCCGGATGCCCTCGGCGCGGAACCGGTTCATCGCCTCGAGGCCGGTCTCCGACATCGGGACCTTGACGTAGATGTTGTCCGCCAGCTTCGCGTAGTGGCGGCCTTCCTTGAGCATGCCCTCGACGTCGTCGGCGACGACCTCGGCCGAGACGGGGCCCTTGTTGATGGCACAGATCTCCGTCAGGACCTCTTCGTAGGTCTTGCCCTTGATCTTCGAGAAGAGCGTCGGATTCGTGGTTACGCCGTCGAGCACGCCCCAGGCGTTGACGGTCCGGATCTCGTCGATCTCGGCGGTGTCGAGGAACAGCTTCATGGGTCAGGACTCCCGGGGGTCGCGGACGGCGACGGTGACCCCGATTCTAGCCGCGCGCTCGATCCCGGCGGTCCAGCCAGTAGCTGTAGCCGGTCAGCGCGACCCCGACCAGCACGATGACGAGGATCACGGCGAAGAACGGGTCGCCGGTCGTGAGGAGCAGCCACAGCAGCGTGGCGCTGATGAGGGCCCGGGCAACGAGCGTGGTCGGGTACAGCACCTCGAGCCGATGGCGAATGATCTGGATGATCAGGATCCCGATCACGAGGAGCAGGACGCCGGCGAGGTGGAACGGCGCGTAGTCGCCGTAGGTCCGGTTCGACAGCAGCAGCTTGGTCGCGAACTCGGGGATGAACAGCAGGAACAGGCCCGCCGGCACGAGATACCCGGCGAGGTAGTACAGGCTCAGGTTCGTTCGGCGCATGTGACCCTCCCTCGCCGCGAACGGTACGCGGCGCGACAAGGCCCGAAGGCGCGATCAGGCGATCGGCGAGGACTCCGGCGCCGGTGTGACCTCCACGGGGACGGCCTTCGGCTCCTGCCGAGCGCGCTTGCCGCTGCCTGCCTCCAGCGAGGCGCCGATGAACCCGTCGAAGAGCGGATGTGGCCGCTCCGGCCGGCTCTTGAACTCGGGGTGGAACTGGCTCGCGACGAACCACGGGTGGTCGGCAAGCTCGACGATCTCGACGAGGCGGCCATCGGGCGACTGGCCGGACAGGATCATGCCGGCCTGCTCGAGGGTCTGGCGATACTGGTTGTTGACCTCGAAGCGGTGGCGATGGCGCTCGTAGATGATCTCCTGGCCGTAGGCCGCGGCGGCCTTCGAGCCGGGCGTCAGCTTCGCCGGGTACAGGCCGAGGCGCATCGTGCCGCCCTTGTCCTCGAGCTCGCGCTGGTCGGGCATGAAGTCGATGACCGGGTTGCTCGTGAACATGTCGAACTCGGTCGAGTTGACGTCCTTCGACCCGACCACCTCGCGCGCGAACTCGATGACCGCGCACTGGAGGCCGAGGCACAGCCCGAGGTACGGGACCTTGTGGTCACGGGCGAAGTGGGCGGCCAGGACCTTGCCCTCGATGCCGCGATGACCGAAGCCGCCAGGAACCACGATTCCGGCGGCGCCCTCGAGGCTGTGGTGGAGGTTCTCCTTCGTGAGCGCCTCCGAGTCGACCCACCGGATCTTGACGGCGACGCCGTGCGCCCAGCCGGCGTGCTTGAGCGCCTCGGTGACGGAGAGGTAGGCGTCGGGCAGCTCGATGTACTTGCCGACGAGCGCGATCTCGAGCTCCGGCTTGTCCGCCTTGATCCGCTCGACGAGCGCACGCCAGGTCGTCAGGTCCGGCGGCGTCTCGGGATCGCCGAGGCCCAGCTCGCGAACAACGAGGCGGCCGAGGCCGAACTCCTCGAACTGGAGCGGGACCTCGTAGATCGTCTCGGCGGTCGGCGCCGGGATGACCGCGTCGACGTCGACGTCGGTGAACAGGGCGATCTTCTCGCGGATCTCCGGCGAGACCTCCTGGTCGGAGCGAAGGACGATCACGTCCGGCTGGATGCCGATGCCGCGGAGCTCCTTGACGGAGTGCTGGGTGGGCTTGGTCTTGAGCTCGCCGGTCGCGGCGAGGGCGGGCAGCAGCGTCACGTGCACGTACAGCACGTTCGCGCGCCCGACGTCCTTGCGCATCTGGCGGATCGCCTCGAGGAACGGCAGCGACTCGATGTCGCCGACCGTCCCGCCGACCTCCACGATGACGACGTCCGGCGAGCCGTCGCGCGCGACGCGCGTGATCCGCTCCTTGATCTCGTTGGTGATGTGGGGGATGACCTGGACCGTGCCGCCGAGGTAGTCGCCGCGGCGCTCCTTCGCGATCACGGCCTGGTAGATGCGGCCGGTGGTGACGTTGGAAAGCTGGGTCAGGTTCTCGTCGATGAACCGCTCGTAGTGCCCGAGGTCGAGGTCCGTCTCGGCGCCGTCGTCGGTGACGAACACCTCGCCGTGCTGATAGGGCGACATCGTCCCCGGATCCACGTTGATGTACGGATCCAGCTTGAGGATGGAGACGCGGAGGCCGCGGGCCTTGAGGAGCCGCCCGATGCTCGCGGCGGTGATCCCCTTGCCGAGCGACGAGGTGACCCCTCCGGTCACAAAGACATACTTCGACATGGGTAATGCGCCTCCGGGGTTTTTCTCATGCTACCGGAGGAGGCCTTCCGGGGCAAGACGATGTCCTGGAAACCGATCAGCCGGGGGCGCGCTCGCGGAGCCAGCCGCCGAAGGCGGTGAGCCGATCGGAGCGCGTCACGACGACGCCGAGGACGATCACCAGGCCGCCGAGAAGCTGACCTGCTCGAACGGGCTCGGCGAGGAACGCCGCGCCGAGGAGCACGGCGATGAACGGCACGAGGAACTGGTAGGCCGTGATCCTGGTCGGGCCGAGGAGCTTGATGGCGCTGAAGACGACGACGTTCGCGAGCCCGGCCGGAATGAGCGCCGAGAACGCGAGGCCCGCCCAAGCCTCGAGGCCGACCGCCGGCCAGTTCGCCACCACACCCTGGACAACGGCGGGGCCGAGGAGGACCAGCGACCCGCCGGCCATCGCCCAGGCGGTCGTCTGGAGCGGCGAGTGGCGGCGCAAGATCGGGGCGCCGAACGCGGTGTAGATCGACCAGCAGATCGCGGCGGCCAGCGTCAACGCGTCGCCGACGATCGCGCCGCCGACGGTCAGGCCCGGGCCGGTTGCAACGATGACGCCCACGCCGGCGAACGACACGAGGCTGCCCAGGAGCTTGGTCCGGGTCAGGAAGTCGGCCCCCGACACGACCGCAAGCAGCGCCGTGAACACGGGCGTCGCTGCGATCAGCAGGGCGGAGTCGCCCGCCGGGATCTGCTGGAGCGCGATCGACCACATGAACTGGTAGACGCCGAACCCGAGCGCGCCGAGGCCCATGATCGCGACGGCGTCGCGACCGGGCCAGCCGAACGAGCCGTCGCGCACCCGCAGGGCGAGCAGCAACGTCACGGCCGCGATGCCAAACCGCAGGAAGGCGAACGTCACCGGCGGGATCTGCTCGTTCGCCGACTTGACGATGATGAAGTTCGCGGCCCAGGCGACCATGACGACGAGCACGCCTGCCTCGGCGAGCCGGCGCTCGCGGGCGGTGGATGGCGGCAGGCCGGGCGGCAAGGTGCGCGTGGCGCCGCGAACCGAAACGCCCGCCGGTGGTCCGGCGGGCGTCGTGCCCGGATCGGGAATGAACGGGGTGTCGATCAGACGTCCTCGTCCAGCTCGAGCGCCTCCTCGTCATCCTCCTCGGTCAGCTTGAGCCAGACGAACAGGCCGGCCAGGACGATGAGCGGGATCACGAGGATCGCGCCGAGGGTGATTCCCAGGGCAACGGCGACGGTCTTGAGCGCGCGCATGGTTCGAACCTCCTCGCCGGATCAGCCCGGCTTTGACTTGGCGTCGGAGTGCCGGAGCGCCGGCGCGTTGGCGATCAGGTCGGCGATGTCGGTGGGCGTGAACTCGACGAGCTCCTGCTTCATGCCCCCCATCCCCGACTGGGTCAGTCGGAGGACATAGGCGCCGTCCATCTCGAAGAAGAAGATGTCGCGGGGATGCACGCCATCGAGGTATCGCCCGATGACCCGCATCTGGGCTTCGTAGTGCTTCGGGGTCGGATCGGGCGCCCTGCCGCGGCGGGCCATGGCGTCGTCCATGAAGCCGCCGATGTCGTCGTCATCGAGGGTCAGCGTCTCGCGGTCGGATCGGCCCATCGCCTCCCCTGAGCCGGTCGTCCCGGTGACGGTCGTTCCCTGGATGATGAAGCCCTTGTCGGTCTCGAGGAACACGACCCCGCGCATGCCCCGATCGTCGAGGTAGGCCCCGACGCATCGGAGCACCTCTTCCCAGTCCTGGCGGGGACTCCCCTCGTAGATCCGCATCGTCGGGCTCCTGGGGCGGCGTGGCTTGCCGAACTCGGTGGCTGACTGAGTCTATCGACGCACCGGCGCGCGGGCAACGAGTTCGACGGCCAATCTACCCGCGACCCGGGCGTTGTTGACGATGAGCGCGGTGTTCGCCCGCACGGAGCGGCCGCCGGTGATGTCCGCGATGCGCGCGAGCAGCCACGGCGTGAGCTCCGGGCCATGGACGCCGGCGGCCTCGGCGTCCGCGTTCGCCTGATCCACGGCGGCGCGCGCCTCCGCCTCCGGGAGCGCCACCTCGGCTGGGACCGGCACGCACACGAGGATGCCCGAGCCGAGCCCGAGCTCGAAGTGGGTCGCGACGAGCGCCGCCGCGGCCGATTCGTCCGGAACGGCGTGCGGCGCGGGGATGCCGGCGCTGCGGGCGTAGAACCCGGGGAGATCCGCCTGCCCGATCGCGACCACCGGCACGCCGCGGGTCTCCAGGACCTCCAGCGTGCTCCGGACGTCGAGGATGGCCTTCGGGCCGGCGCATACGACGGCCATCGGCGTCCGGGCAAGCTCGTCCAGATCCGAGGAGATGTCCATGGACGGCCCGGCGCCGAGGTGGCTCCTGTGGACGCCGCCGATTCCGCCCGTGGCGAAGACGCGAATGCCGGCCGCGTGGGCGGCGATCATCGTCGCCGAGACGGTGGTGGCTGCCCAGCCGCCGCCGGCGACCGCCGCGCTCAGGCTCGGGCGCGCCGCCTTCATCACGCTGCCGCGCTCGGCTGTCGCGAGCGCCTCGAGCGATTCGCGGCCAAGCCCGACCAGGAGCCGCCCCTCGTGGACGGCGACGGTCGCCGGGATGGCGCCCGACTCGCGGACCGCCGTCTCCGAATCGCCCGCGACCTTGAGGTTGTCGGGATACGCCAGGCCGTGGCTGATCAGCGTCGACTCGAGGGCCACGACGGGCCGGCCCTCGGCGAGCGCCGCCGCGACCTCCGGCTCGATCAGCAGGCGCTCCGCGACGGAGCCGCTCACGCGCGCGACCCGCTCATCCCGGCGGCAGCTCCGTCCGTGGGCCCTTGAGGTGGCGCGCGGCAGCTCGGTGCCCGGCCATCGTCGCGCGGTGGAGGGCGTCCGCGCCGAGATGCCCGCCGCGCAGCGCGCCGAGCCAGCCGGCGATGAAGCCCGCATCGAAGGCGTCGCCGGCGCCGGTCAGGTCGTCGGCCGCGACGGGTGTCGTCGCGACGTCGAACTGGAGTGGCGGCTCCGGCTCCGCCTGGCCGTGATCGATCCGCGCGAAGACGCGCGCTCCGCGCGACCCGCGCTTGATGACCGCGATCCCGGCGTGGTCGAGCAAGAGCTCCGGGGCGTGGCGGCCGAGGAGCGCCTCCGCCTCTGTCTCGGTCGCGAAGATCAGGTCCGGCTGCAGGGCGGCGACCAGCTCCCGCGCCTCTCGCCGGCCGTGCGTCAGCAGTGGCCCGACCGAGGCGAGGTCCACCGACAGCCGAACCCCACGCGCCCCGCGCGCTCGTGCCAGCTCCACCGCCTTCACCCCCGCCGAGCCCAGCGGCTGGACCAGCAGCGAGTACGCGGGCAGGTGGATGAGGTCGATGCCGTCGAACCACTCGGCCTTGAGGTCGCCCGGCTCCATCCGCGTGGCGGCGCGCCGGTCCGCGACGAACGAGCGCTCCCCGCTCGGCGCGACGAGCACGCCGATCCGGCCCGTGCGATGGCCCGCGATCCGGAGCGCGTGGACGTTGACCGCGTCGCGCCGCAGCTGCGCGACGAGGGAGCGTCCCGCCCCGTCGCGCCCGACCGCGCAGACGAGCGACGAGCGCGTGCCGAGGCGCGCGAGCCAGCGAGCGACGTTCGCAGCGGAGCCACCCTGGCGGATCTCGACGCGGCCGGGAACGTCCGTGCCGGTCTCGATCGGCGCGGCCGCACGGAGCACGACGTCGAGCACGAGGTCGCCCAGGACGAGGACGCGTGGCGGCGTGGAGCGAACCGGCGTCGTGGGGGCGGAGGCCGTCACAGCGCCGATGGTAGCGAGGCGGACACGGCGTCAAGGTCGGTGAACGGGCGCGGCGGTACGATTCGGCCTCGATGACGTCCCAGATCGACCAGCTGGCGATCACCACGATCCGGACCCTCGCGATCGATGCCGTCCAGAAGGCGAACTCCGGGCACCCCGGCGCACCGATGGGCGCCGCCCCGATGGCCTACGTGCTGTGGACGCGCCACCTCCGCCACGCCCCGTCGCACCCGGACTGGGTCGACCGCGACCGGTTCGTCCTGTCGGCGGGTCATGCCTCGATGCTGCTCTATTCGCTGCTCTACCTGACCGGCTACGGCCTCGAGCTGGCCGACCTCGAGCAGTTCCGCCAGTGGGGCTCGCGCACCCCCGGCCACCCGGAGCACGGGCTCACGGCCGGGGTCGAGGCGACCACCGGACCGCTCGGGCAGGGATTGGCGAACGCCGTGGGCATGGCGATCGCGGAGCGCCGCCTCGCGAACGAGTTCAACCGGCCGGACCACCCGATCATCGACCACCGGACATACGTGATCGCCTCCGACGGCGACCTCCAGGAGGGCATCGCATCCGAGGCGGCCAGCCTCGCGGGCCACCTGCGCCTCGGCAAGCTGACCGTCCTGTACGACGACAACCACATCCAGCTGGATGGCCCGACGGACATGGCCTGGTCCGAGGACGTCCTCCAGCGCTTCGACGCCTACGGCTGGGGTACCGCGCGGGTCGGCGACGGGAACGACACCGAGGCGATCGACGCCGCGATCACCGAGGCGGCGGCGGACGGGCGTCCCTCCCTCATCGCCGTCCGGACGCACATCGGCTTCGGCAGCCCGAACAAGCAGGACACGCAGAAGGCGCACGGCTCGCCCCTCGGGCCCGACGAGGTCCGGCTCACGAAGATCGCCTACGGCTGGGACCCCGACGCGCAGTTCTACGTCCCGCCCGAGGTCCTCGAACGGATGCGCGGTGCAATCGCCGCCGGCGACGCGCTCGTCAGGGACTGGGAGCAGCGCTACTACGCCTTCCGCGACACGTTCCCGGATCTCGCGCCAGAGCTGCGCCGCCGGACGCTCGACCTCGGGCTCGCGAAGGGCTGGGACGCCGGGCTGAGGACGTGCGCCATTGGCGAGGACTTCGCGACGCGGCAGGCGAGCCAGGCCGCGATCCAGGCCCTGTCCGGACCGGTGCCGGAGCTGTTCGGCGGCTCCGCGGACCTGAGCGAGTCGAACCTGACGCTCGTCAAGGACGCGCTGCCGTTCGAGGCCGGCGAGGCCGGTCGCAACCTGTGGTTCGGCGTGCGCGAGCATGGGATGGGCGGCATCGCCAACGGGATCGCATATCACGGCGGGTTCATCCCGTATGCGGGCACGTTCCTGAACTTCAGCGACTACATGCGTGGCTCGGTCCGGCTCGCCTCGCTCGCCGGGCTGCACGTGATCTATGTCTGGACGCACGACTCGATCGGGCTCGGCGAGGACGGGCCGACCCACCAGCCGATCGAGCATTACGCCGCGCTCCGGGCGATGCCGGACCTGTGGTTCGTCCGGCCGGGCGATGCGAACGAGGCGACGGCAGCGTGGGCCCTTGCAGTGCAGCGGCGCGGCGGGCCCGTCGCGCTGTCGCTGACGCGCCAGAAGCTCCCGACGCTGGCCGGCACGGCGGAGCTCGCGCGGGAGGGCGTGGCGCGCGGCGGCTACGTGCTCCGACCGGCGCGCGGCGAGGACGGCGGCGCGGCACCGGACCTGCTCCTCATCGCGACCGGCTCGGAGCTCCAGCTCGCCTTCGCCGCGGCCGAGGCGCTGGAGCAGGAGTCGATCAACGCCCGCGTGGTCTCGCTCCCGTGCTGGGAGGCGTTCGATGCGCAGGACGACGCCTACCGTGAGGCGGTGATTCCTCGCGCGGTTCGGCGACGGGTCACGGTCGAGGCCGGGGCGACGATGGGCTGGGAGCGCTACGCGGGCGACGAGGGCGCGATCCTCGGGATCGATCACTACGGCGCGTCGGCCCCCGCCGGCACGATCTTCGAGCACCTCGGGTTCACCACGGATCGCGTCGTCGAGGTCGCGCGGCGCGTCGTGCGCGAGGGCCTGAGCGGCCGGATTCCGACGCTTGATCCCGGGCATCAGCCGGCCGGCCTCGGGCTCGGCGCACACGCCGGGTCGAGCGGCGACCATCCGACGATCGAGGCCGGCGCGGCGGGCGTCGACCGGACCGCCGCGTCCGACCCCGGTCACTCCTGATGCGCGTCGGGTTCGCGGCGGATCACGCGGGAGCGGCGCTCAAGGCCGAGCTCTTCCGCCGCATCGCCACGGCTCGCCCCGACGACGTCCTCGTCGACCTTGGCGGCGACGGCTCCGATCCCGACGACGACTACCCGGACTTCGCGCAGCGCCTCGGCAACGCGGTCCAGGAGGGCGAGGTGGACCGGGGCATCCTGATCTGCGGCTCCGGCGTGGGGGCGAGCGTCGCCGCGAACAAGATCCGGGGCGTCCGCGCCGCGGTCTGCCACGACACCTACTCCTCCCATCAGGGCGTGGAGCACGACGACATGAACGTGCTGACGCTCGGGGCGCGGGTCATCGGGACCGAGCCGGCGCTGGAATGCAGCCTCGCGTTCCTCGGCGCCACGTTCACGGGCGAGGCCCGCCATCGTCGCCGGCTGAACAAGGTGCTCGAGATCGAGCGCCTGACCATCGAGACGGGCTTCGAGGAGGCGGATTCGCGACCATGAGCGCCAGACTGCGCATCTCCCTCTCCGCGGCGGACCGGCCGGCCATCGACGCCCTGCTGGACCAGGCGAATGTCGACCGGTGGGCGGGGCGGCTCTTCGACCGCGACACGACCCTCTGGAGCGACGACCCGGACGTCCGCGCCAACATCACCGACCGGCTCGGCTGGCTCGATGCCCCGGCCCACTTCACGCTCCAGGCGGGCGCGCTCGAGGGCTTCGGCGATGGGATCCGCGACGCCGGCTTCGACACGGCGGTCGTCATGGGCATGGGCGGCTCGAGCCTCGCGCCGGACATCCTGCATCGAACGTTCGGCACGGCGGAGGGCTACCTCGCCCTGCGCATCCTCGACTCGACCGACCCGGCAGCGGTTGGCGCGACGGTCGACGACCTGGATCCCCTCGAGACCCTCTGGATCGTTGCCAGCAAATCCGGCACGACCACCGAGCCGCTCGCCTTCATGGCCGATGCGTGGGCGCGGGTCGAGCAGGCGCTGGAGGAGCGCAGCGCCGACCAGAAGCCGGGCGAGTTCTTCGCGGCCATCACCGATCCGGGCAGGAGCCTCGCCGCGATCCCCCACCATGACGAGCTGCGCGAGGAGTTCCTCAACCCGCCGGACATCGGCGGCCGCTACTCCGCGCTGACGTACGTGGGCCTCGTGCCGGCGTCGCTCATCGGGATCGACCTCGACGCGCTGCTTGCGGCCGCCTCGGCCATGCTCGCCAGGTGCCGCGAGCCTGATCCGCGCGACAACCCTGGCGTCGAGCTCGGGGTGACGATCGGCGGGCTCGCGAAGGCCGGGCGCGACAAGCTGACGATCCTCGCCGACCCGGCGATCGGCAGCTTCGGGGCCTGGCTGGAGCAGCTCATCGCGGAATCCACCGGGAAGCACGGCGTCGGGATCGTGCCGGTCGACCAGGAGCCGCCACGCGCGGTGCACGACTACGAGGCGGATCGGGTGTTCGCATTGCTGTCCGTCGCGGGCAACGACCTCGGCGCGATCGGCACCCTCGCGGATGACCTCGAACGCGCCGGTCAGCCGGTGATCCGGATCGAGCTCGACGACCCGATCGACGTCGCCGGCGAGGCGATCCGCTGGGAGGTGGCGACCGCGATCGCCGGCGTCGTCCTGGGCATCGACCCCTTCGACCAGCCGAACGTCGAGGAGGCCAAGGAGCTGACCCGCAAGGTCCTCGCGGGCGCCTCGGGCGGCAGGGCCGCTGCGAGTGACGGGAGCGTGGGCGACGCGGCGGACGGAGCGATCCTGATCAAGGCCGTCGACGCCGACTCGCTCGCCGACCTCCTGCGGCCGACGCTCAGGGCAGCGACACCACCCAGCTACGTCGCGATCCAGGCGTTCATCGCCCCGTCCGCGGGCGTCGATGGCGCGATCGCCCGCCTCCGGGTCGCGCTCGCCGCCACGCACTGCGCAACGACGGCCGGCTACGGCCCGCGCTTCCTGCACTCGACGGGCCAGCTCCACAAGGGCGGCCCGCCGACCGGCGTGTTCCTGCAGCTGACCGCGGACCATCCGGTGGATCGCCAGATCCCCCGCTGGCCGTACACGTTCGGGCGGCTCATCGATGCCCAGGCGCATGGCGATCGTGCGGCGCTTCGCGCGCATGATCGGCCCGTCATCCATGTCCACCTCGGGGCGAGCCTGGAGCACGACCTCGCGACCCTCGAGCGGGCGATCAAGCTCGCGCTGGCCTGACGACCAACGACCGGAGGCAGAACGACATGCAACTCGGCTTCATCGGGCTCGGACGGATGGGCGCGAACATGGTCCGGCGCCTCGCCAACGACGGTCACGAGATCGTGGCCTACAACCGGACCGTCGAGAAGGCGCACGAGCTGGCAGACGAGGAGCGCACGGCCGGGCATCCGATCACGGCCGTCGACACGGTTGCCGACCTGGTCTCGAAGCTGGCCAGGCCGCGAGCGGCCTGGGTCATGGTCCCCGCCGGCGACGCCACCGAGGCCCAGATCCAGGAGCTGCTCGACCACCTCGAGCCGGGTGACACGATCATCGACGGTGGCAACACGAACTTCCACGACGACGTGCGCCGGCACGCGATGCTCGCCGAGCACGGCATCCACTACGTCGACGCCGGCGTGTCCGGCGGCGTCTGGGGCCTCGCCAACGGCTTCTGCCTGATGGTCGGCGGCGAGCCCGAGGTGGTCGGGCCGCTGGAGCCGATCTTCAGGTCGCTGGCGCCGAAGGACGGCTACCTGCACGCCGGTCCCGCGGGCGCCGGCCACTACGTGAAGATGGTCCACAACGGCATCGAATACGGCCTGATGCAGGCCTACGCCGAGGGCTTCGAGATCATGCACGCCAGCGAGTACCCGCTCGATCTCGCCGCGATCTCCGACCTGTGGAACCACGGCTCGGTCGTCCGATCGTGGCTGCTCGAGCTTGCGACGCTCGCGTTCAAGGCGAACGGCGAGGACCTCGCCGGCCTCAAGGGCTGGGTCGCCGACTCCGGCGAGGGTCGCTGGACAGTCCAGGAGGCGATCGACCGCGACGTCCCCGCCCCGATCATCACGCTCGCGCTCCAGACCCGGCTCCGCTCGCGCCAGGACGATTCGTACGGCGCCAAGGTGCTCGCAGCGCTACGCAACGAGTTCGGCGGCCATGCGGTCGTGAAGGAGAGCTAGGCCCGGGATGGCCACCTCGACGCCGACCAGGAAGGCGCCCGCCAAGCCGCCACGCGTCGCGCCTGCGTCCGTGCCGGCGCCTGCCGAGTCGACACCCGCGGCGCCCGTGCGCGCGCCGGCACCGGCGGCGCCGCGGACCATTCGCGAGGAGCGGCTCGCCCTCGGCGGAAAGCACAAGCGTTCGAAGGCCAAGTCGGAGGTCAACCCGCTGTGCGAGGGCCTGCGCCTCGAGCGCGTGCCGGATCCGCACGTCCTCGTCCTGTTCGGCTCGACGGGCGACCTGTCCCATCGCAAGGTGCTCCCCGCGCTGGCCCAGCTGTGGCGCACGAACCTGCTGCCGGCGGAATGGAAGCTGATTGCCGTGGGGCGGCGGCCGTACGACGACGAGACGTTCCGGAGCGACATCGGCGAGTCGCTGAAGGCGAACTGCCGGGTCCCGCTGGAGCCGGAGATGCAGCGCCAGTTCCTGGACCGCATCTCGTACCACCGTGGCGACTTCACCGACAGTGCGAGCTACGACGACCTGTCGGCCAAGATCGAGGGCATGCACCTGGAGCAGGGCACGGAGGCGAACGTCCTGTTCTACCTGGCCACGCAGCCATCGGCGTTCCCCCAGATCGTGGCCGAGATCGGGCGCTGCGGCATGGACCACGAGGTCCATGGCGGGGGCTGGCGCCGGATCGTGGTCGAGAAGCCGTTCGGGCGCGACCTCGACTCCGCGAAACGGCTCAACCGCGAGATGCTGCGGGTTTTCCGGGAGGCGCAGATCTACCGGATCGACCACTACCTGGGCAAGGAGACCGTCCGCAACCTCATGGTCTTCCGGTTCGGGAACGGCATCTTCGAGCCGCTCTGGAACCGGCGCTACGTCGATCACGTGCAGATCACCGTGGCGGAGTCCCTCGGCGTCGAGGAGCGCGGCGCGTTCTACGAGGAGACCGGCGCGGCCCGCGACGTCCTGCAGAACCACCTGCTCCAGCTGCTCAGCCTCGTCGCGATGGAGCCGCCGGCAACGTTCGCGGCCGATGCGCTGCGCGACGAGAAGCTCAAGGTCCTGCGCGCCGTCGCTCCCGCGTCGCGGACCGAGATCGCGCGGGAGGTCGTGCGCGGCCAATACGACAAGGGCTGGATCGGCGGCCAGCCGGTGGCGGCCTACCGCGCCGAGCACGAGGTCGACCCCGAGTCCGAGACCGAGACGTTCGTCGCGGGCCGGTTCGAGATCGACGACTGGCGCTGGTCCGGCGTCCCGTTCTACCTGCGCACCGGTAAGCGCCTGGCCAAGCGCGCGACCGAGATCGCGATCCAGTTCCGGGACGTCCCGTACCGGCTGTTCGCCGACAGCACCGCGGATCCGCAGCCGAACCTGCTGGCGATCCGCGTCCAGCCCGACGAGGGCATCCTGCTGCGGTTCGGCTCGAAGGTGCCGGGCCTCGGGCTCGCGATCCGCCCCGTGACCATGGACTTCACCTATGGCACCGCGTTCAACACGGATGCGCCGGACGCCTACGAGACCCTGATCCTCGACGCGATGCTCGGCGACCAGTCGCTGTTCACCCGTGCGGACGAGGTCGAGGCCGCGTGGTCGATCGTGACGCCGATCCACGACGCGTGGGTCGAGGCACCCGCGCCGGACTTCCCGAACTACGCCGCCGGCACATGGGGGCCGGAGGCGGCGGACGACCTGATGGAGCGCGACCGCCGTCGGTGGCGACGGCTGTGACGTTGCAGCCCGGCCCGATCGCGCCGGCGCCCGCCGCGCCCGGCACCCCGCATCTGCGCTGGTCCTCGCGCGCCCGGAGCGTCGATGCCGTGGCCGCGGAGCTGGGCAGGATCTGGGCGTCGATCTCGTTGACGGCCACGGGCCCGGACGGCGAGCCGGAGCGGCGGGTCGCGGCCCGCTCCAGCGTGATGAACCTGGTCGTCATCGCGAGCCGCGGCGAGATCGGCGAGCGCGCGGCATCCATCGTCGACGGGCTGGCGGGCCGCCATCCCTCGCGGACCCTGCTCGTCGTGCCGGCGGATCCGGACGGCCCGCCGTGGCTCGATGCCCAGGTCCAGGCGCACTGCGTGCTGCCGTCGGCCACGGCCCCCGAGACGTGCTCGGAGCTCGTCTATCTCACCTGTGGCGGCGAGAGCGGCCAGCACATGGCCGGCCTCGTCACCCCGCTGCTGATCCACGACCTTCCCGTCACGGTCTGGTGGCCGAACGAGCCACGCTTCGAGTCGGGGGCGTCGAACGAGCTCCTGAACATGGCCGACCGCATCCTCGTCGACGGGTCCGGCTGGTCCGGGGACGGCCTCGCCCGACTCGCCGGCATGTGCGCGCTGCCGGCGAAGTACGACATCGAGATCGCCGACTTCGCCCTGCTCAGACAGGCTCGCTGGCGCGAGGCGATCGCGTCGACGTTCGACCGGCCCGCGCTCCTGCCCTATCTCGGCCACCTCGACCACATCGAGATCCATTACGCGGCCCGCGCCGGAACGCCGGGCGGGTCGAACATCATCCGGCCGCTGTACCACGCGGCATGGCTCGGAGCGCGCCTCGACATGACCGTGACTTCGCCCCTGGAGGCCGGCACGGAGGCGTGGAGCGGGTACGGGGCCGAGCTGCGGTACGGCCGGCGCCGGGTGCCGGTCCACCTGCAGCCCTTGGAGTCGGCGGTGCCGCCCGGCACGACGCTCGCCGTCGAGCTGCACGCGACACGGGGCAACTCGCAGCTGTGGATCGAGGTCACGGCCTACGCCGAGGGCGTGATCGTCCACGCGGAGCTCGACGGCAGGGCCCTGCCGGAGCGGCGATTCCTCGCGCCGCGGCGGCGCGAGGCAGACCTCCTCGCCGAGACGATCGACACGGCGGGGCGGGACGCGCTCACCGGCGAGGTCCTGACGATGTCGGCGCACCTTCTCGGACGGTGACCGGCGAGCCGGAGGTCCGGGTCCTCGACGATCCCGATTCGACCGCCCGCGCCGCAGCCGAGGCGATCGCGGATGCCCTTCGCGTGGCGATCTCGGAGCGCGGTCGCGCGGACTGGGCGACGACCGGTGGCTCGACGCCGATCGGCATCTACCGCGCGCTGGTCGAGCCGCCGCTGCGGGACGCGGTTCCGTGGGCGTCGGTGCACACGTGGTGGGGCGACGACCGGTACGTGCCCCGCACGGATTCGCTGTCGAATGTGCTCCCGTTCGACGAGGTCCTCGCACCGGGCGTCCCGGCGGCGCGCGACCACGCACATCCGATCGGGATGGACGAGGCGTTGGCCGAGGCCCACGACACGGCGTGGGCGGCGAGTCGCTACGACACCGAGCTGCAGCATGCCGGGTTGACCGTGGACGGCTCTGGCTTCCCGGTGCTCGACGTGGTGCTGGTCGGGATCGGCGCCGACGGACACGTGCTGTCCGTGTTCCCGGGCTCGCCGCTCCTCGAGGAGTACGCCTGGGCAATCGCCGTGCCGGCGCCGACGCACATCGAGCCGCACGTCGCGCGGGTGAGCCTGAACCCCGGCATCCTCGCCGCCGCGCGACTGCCGATGCTCGTGGCGCACGGCGCCGGGAAGGCGGCGATTCTCGCCTCCGTGCTCGGCGGCGCGCGGGACGTCCAGCGCTGGCCCGCGCAGGTGGCGCGGCGCGCGGGGGCCATCTGGTTCCTCGATCGAGCGGCGGCCGCCGACCTCCCGAGGTGACCGCCGCCGCGGGGCCGTTCGCCGCGGATCCGCTCCGCGTGCGGTCCGCCGCGGACGGCACCGAGCTCGCCGTCTTCGAGGTAACCGGGCCGGCGACGCAACGCTCCGAGCGGCCACCCCTGCTCCTCGTCCACGGCGCGACGGCGGATCACACGACGTGGCGCGCGGTCGGCCCCAGGTTCGCCGCGTCGCGGCGCGTCTACGCCATGGACCGGCGCGGGCGGGGTGCCTCGGGCGACGCCGCCGGCTACTCGATCGAGCTCGAGTTCGAGGACGTGGCATCGGCCGCCCGCGCGATTGCGAAGGCTGGCGGCGGCTCGGTTGACATCGCCGGCCACTCGTATGGAGGGCGGTGCGCGCTCGGCGCGAGCCTCCGAGAGCCCGCGATCCGCCGGCTGGTGGTGTACGAGGGCGCGCCGGTCCCGCCGGGCATGTCGTACCGGCCCCCCGGCCTCGTCGAGGAGGTGCGCGCGGCGCTCGCCCGCGGCGACAACGATGCGGCGCTCTCGACGTTCCTCGCCGGGATCGTCGGCATGTCGGAGGCGGGCCTCGCCGCGTACCGGGCGGACCCGGTCTGGCCGGCTCGCGTCGCGGCGGCACACACGATCCTGCGCGAGGTCGATGCCGAGGCGACGGCACCCGCGTCCATCGAGGGTCTCGCCGGGGTATCGGTCCCGGTCCTGCTCCTGCTCGGCTCCATCAGCCGATCGCCGTTCCGGATCGGGACGGACGCGCTTGCCGCCCGCCTCCCCGACGCACGCGTCGCGGTCATCGCCGGGGCCGCGCACGCCGCCCACCACACCCACGCCGAGGCGTTCGTTCGCCTGGTCGAGGGATTCCTCGATGCTCCGCTGGACATGGCCCGTAGGATCGGCCCATGACGGAGGAGGTCCCGGCTCGATCGTGCCCGTGGTGCGCGGCGCCGGCCAAGCCGGGTGACGCGGTCTGCTCGGCATGCGGCGCCGCGCTCGCCCAGCGCGAGTCGATCGGCAACGTGCTGGTCCCCGGCCTGACCGGCCTGGACCCGGCGCTCGAGGACTTCGACAAGCGCCCGCTCCACCTGCGTGGCCCGAGCCCGAGCCAGGGCGTCGCGCCGGCGCTGATCATCGGCGCAGTCGCCGGCGGCCCGATCGGCCTCGTCGCGATCGGTGGCGTCGCGGCGGTGGCGGGCGCGGAGTTCCTCGCCTCGCGCAATGGCGGACCCGGCTCACCGAACCTGGGGGACGTCGGCAAGCCCAGCGAGGTGCTGCTCCAGGCGCTCGAACGCGAGCGCGAATCGGGCCTGAACCCGAATCCACGCGCGAGCCCGAGCGCCGGCACGAACCAGGGCGAGGGCACGGAGCCGGCGAGCGCCGACGAGCCCGCCTCGGCCGACCCCTGGCGCGACCTTCCGCCGCCATCGGAGCACTGATTCCCCAGCCCCGGGCTACCATCACGGCGATGGTCGACACGCGCCCCTACTCGCCCGGCCTCGAGGGCGTCATCGCCGCCGAGACGGCCCTCGGCTACGTCGACGGCGAGCGGGGGCGGCTCCTCTACCGCGGCTACCGGATCGGCGATCTCGTCGATCATGGGACGTATCCGGCGGTCGCGAACCTGCTCTGGACGGGCGACTGGGACCCCGCTCACCACCTCCCGACGAGCCCGGTTCCGGCCGCAGTCATGACCACCCTGCGCGCGCTGCCGGCGACCGCCAAGCCGATGGACGCGCTCCGCACCGCCGTCTCGGCCTGGGGCGCGACGCAGGCGCTCGATTGGCCGCCCACGGCCGAGCAGGCTCGCGCCCTCACCGCGTTCTCGCCGTCCGCCCTCGCGGCATTCGCCCGGTTGCGCCGGGGCCAGGAGTCGATCGAACCGGACCCGTCGCTCGACCTCGTCCCGGGCTTCCTCTACCAGCTGAACGGCGAGCGCGCCGACCCAGCGACCGCGCGCGCGCTCGATGCCTATTTCATCGTCGGCGCCGAGCACGGCCTGAACGCCTCGACGTTCACGGCGCGGGTGATCACCTCCACGCGCAGCGACATGGCGTCGGCCGTGGTCGGCGCGATCGGCGCGCTCAAGGGCCCGCTCCACGGCGGCGCCCCGTCGGAGGTGGTCGAGCAGATCCACCAGGTCGCGTCGCCGGCGGACGCCGAGCGCTGGGTCCGCGAGACCATCGCCAGGGGCGATCGGCTCATGGGCTTCGGCCATCGTGTCTACCGGGCCTACGACCCTCGCGCGGCGGCGCTGCGCAAGGTCGCCGAGTCGATGGAGCACAAGCCGGACTGGCTGGAGAAGGCGATCGCGGTCGAGGACGTGGCACTCCGCGTCCTCGCCGAGCTCCATCCGGAGCGGGCGCTGAAGACCAACGTCGAGTACTACGCGGCACCGGTGCTCATGGGCGTCGGCCTGACACCCGACCTCTTCCCGGCGACCTTCGCCCTCGCCCGGCACGCCGGCTGGACCGCCCATGTCATCGAGCAGGCGGGCGCGAACAGGATCATCCGGCCGGACGCGCGGTACATCGGCCCCGAGGAGCGCGACCTCCCGAGCTGAGATCCACCGACCACCGGCGGACGTAGACTCCGGCGGGAGGCTGCGATGCTCGCGCGCTGGCTGATTCGCGTGATGGACGCCCAGGGCGGCTGGACCAAGCCGCTCGGCGACCTGGTGCACCGCTTCCTCAACTGGTTCTTCGGCGGCGTCCCCTGGTTGCGGGACCTGCTGATCGGCCGCTGGCTCGGGCACCCGCTCCATGCGGTGCTCACGGACGGCCCGATCGGGATCCTGTTCCTCGTCATCGTCTTCGACGTGCTCGGCGCGAGCGTCGCCGCCGCCTGGGCGCTGGCCGTCGGGATCCTTGCCATGGTCGCGGCGGCGCTCGCCGGATTCGCGGACTACGCGGACACGGACGGCAAGGCTCGGGAGCGGGCGACCCTTCACTCCACCCTGATGGTCGTGGCGCTCGTCGTGTACAGCCTGTCGCTGCTGCTCCGGTTCCCCGTGGATTCGAGCGTACCGGCGTCGGCCGCCGCGGCATGGGCCTCGATCGCCGGCTTCCTGATCCTGTCGGCGGGCGCGTACGTCGGCGGCGACGTCGTGTACGTGCTCGGCAACATGGTCAGCCGGCACGCGTTCCGGGGCGCCGGGACGAAGTGGATCGCGCTCGAGCCGGCCGAGGTCGTCGATGGCGCGATCCCGGAGGGCAAGCCCGTCAAGGCGAAGCTCGGCATCAACCCGCTCGTGCTCGTCCGCCAGGGCGAGACGATCCTCGCCCTGCACGACACCTGCGCGCACGCGGGTGGTCCGCTGTCGGAGGGCACGATCGTCGGCCCGACCATCCAGTGCCCCTGGCACGCGAGCCGGTACGAGCTGGCGAACGGCCATCTCGTCGCAGGGCCGTCGGTGTACGACCAGCCCGCCTACGAGGTCCGGGCGAAGGACGGTGGCGGGTGGGAGGCGCGTCGCAAGCTCGGGTGACGCAGACCGCGGGCCTGATCCTTCGATTGCCCGAGCCGAGCCTGGTCGTGCTCGTCGGCGCGGCCGGCGCCGGCAAGTCCACGCTCGCCGCGCGGCTGTTCCCGGCCGAAGCCATCCTGTCGTCCGATGCGTTTCGGCGGATCGTGTCCGGCGACGAGGCGGATCAGCGGGCGACGAAGGTCGCCTTCGCCATCCTCCATCGCGAGGTCGATCGCCGACTCGCCCTCGGGCGAACCACCGTCGTCGATGCGACGAGCGTCACGCCGTACGCGCGCCGCGGCCTGCTGCGCCGCGCCGCGGCGCACCGGGTGCCGGCGATTGCGCTGGTGCTCGACCTCGCGCCGGAGCTCGTGCTCGCCCGAAACCAGCTGCGGCCGGGCCATGTCGTGCCGGAGCCGGCAGTCAGGCGGCAGCTCGCGGATCTCCGCGCCTCGACACGCAATGGCGCGCTCCACGCGGAGGGATTCGCCGTAGTGCACGCCGTCCGGACGGCCTCCGATCTGGACCTGCTCTCGATCGAGCTGGTGCGCAACCCCTCAGGCGGCTGAGGCGCCCGCGATCAGGGCGACTGCGGCGCCCGCCGCGACGATGCCGATGGCGTGGATCGCGCTCACGCGCTCGCGGAGGACGACGGCGGCGAGGATGGTGGTCACGACCGGATAGAGCGAGGCGAGGATGGCGGCGATCGCGAGGGGCCCGATGTCGATCGCCGTGAGGTAGGCGACCGTCGCCGACATGTCGATCACGCCGACCACGACAAGCGCAGGCCACAACCGGCGCGCGACGCGCCAGGGCTCCCGCCGGGCGAGGATCCACGTGCCGATGGCGATGCACGAGGCGATCCGCAGCACGATGATCGGCGACAGGATCAGGCCGTCTCCGAGCAGCGAGACCGCGATGGTGAACACGCCGAAGACCGTGCCGGCGCCAATGCCGTACCACAGGCCACTCGGGCGCCCGTCCCCGGCCGCGGGCGCACGGGAGACGAGAATCACGCTCACGACCGCGCAGCCGATGCCGCCGATGGACAGGAAAGACGGGATCCCCTCGGTCAGGAAGCCGAAGGTCACCGGCAGCACGGCGGTCAGCACCGCCGCCACGGGCGCGACGACCCCCATCCGACCGACGCTCAGGCCGCGGTACAGGAGCGCCAGCCCGGCCGACCCGAGCGCGCCGCCGGCGACGCAGATCGCGAGGTCGAGCGGCTGCATGACCGGCTCGGTGCGGGACAGCGCGATCGGCAGTCCGATCGCGAGGCTGGCGACCTGGCTCCACAGGAGTACGCCGAGGACCGGGCCGCGGCGGCTCGTCAGGCCGCCGCCGAAGTCGGCGACGCCCCAGCCGAGGGACGCGAGGAGCCCCAGGAGCGCGACTGGCATCCGCATATCATCGCGACTGGCCATGACCTTCGCGCCCGCCCGCCGTCTCGCCGGTGCCACCGCCGTCGCGGCGATCCTCGCCGTCCTCGCGGCCCAGGTCGCCGCCGCCGCGCTCGTCCTCCCGCCGTCCCAGCAGGGCGTCAACGTCTACGACCTGGCCGGCATCTGGAGCCCCGCGACGATCGCGGCGGCCCAGGGCATCGCCGACGGGATCAAGGAGCGGACGCAGGCCGAGGTGGCGATCGTCTCCTACCCGAGCGACGACTCCCAGGTGTCGCCGGAGACCGCGAAGGCGGACGCGCTCACGATCATGGACACGTGGGGAGTCGGGCGGGCCGGGATCAACGACGGGCTGGTCGTCCTGTTCGACATGAACTACCAGAGCAAGGCCCACGGCCAGATCTACCTGTACTCCGGCACCGGCTTCATCGCCCAGTACCTGGACCCGAGCGAGGACACCAGCATCGCGCAGGACGACATGTATCCGCTCGCGAAGAACGGCGACCTCGACGGGGCCCTCCTGGCGGGCCTCCGGAAGGTCGACCATGCCGTGCAGCCGGGGGGCAATCCGGACCGCGCCTCGCGCGGGATCCTCCACGCGCTGGCCGTGGTCGCGCTCCTCGGCGGTGCCGGCCTGGTGCTGCTCCTGTTCCTGCGCACGTGGTGGGAGCGCGGCCGCGACGCGCGGGTCGTGCTGATCGACGACTCGGTGCTCCTGCCGGCACCGCCACCGGGCCTGACGCCGGCCCTCGCGACCGTCCTCCGGGACGACAAGGTGGCTCGCGACAGCTTCGCCTCCGCGCTCGTCGACCTCGGCCACCGTGGCCTCGTCACGTTCCAGGAGACCGGCGGCGTGCTCGGCCTCGGCAAGCACGTCGACCTCGTGATCCCGCCGAGCCCGCTCATCGACCCGAATTCGCTCGAGGCGCGCCGCCGCCCGATCGGCGACGCAGAGCGCTCCCTCGCGAGCTCGATCGCCTCGAAGTCGATCGATGGCGTCCTGAGCTGGAGCCGTCTCCGGAGCGGCGAGGGCGCGAAGCTCTGGGAGTCGTTCAAGAAGGACATCGGGCGCGCGGCGAAGGCGACGGGCTTCTTCCGCGACGACCCGAACCGGCTCGCCGGGCGGTGGGCGGGCATCGGGATCGCCGTCATCGTGCTGGTCGTCGTGTTCGGGTTCTTGTTCGCCTTCGACACGTCGGAGGGCTCGGACCTGTTCAAGCCGGGCATGAGCTTCCTTGGCCTGCCGATGCTGGCTGCCGCCGCGATGGGCGGCGTCATCGCGCTGTTCAGCAGCCAGCTCGCGGCGCGCACCGAGGCGGGCGCCCAGGCGCTCGCGATGGCACTCGCCTACCGGAACACGCTCCGGTTCGAGATCAAGGCCGCCAGGACGGTCGACCAGGCGGTCACGCAAACCAGGTCGAAGCTCCCCTGGATCACCACGCCGGACCTGCTCACGGTCTGGGCGGTCGCCTTCGGCCTCAAGGACGACATCGACCACCTGATCAAGGAGACGTTCGCCGACGCGCAGCGGTCGGGCGCGGTGATCTGGGCGCCGACCTGGTACTCGGGCAGCGACGGCCTCGGGTCGATCGGCAGCATGGCCAGCTCGATCGGGTCGATCGCCACGAGCGGGACGTCGTCGTCCGGCTCCGGATTCGGCGGCGGCGGCGGTGGTGGCGGCGGCGGTGGCGGGGCCGGCTTCTAGCCTGCCGGCGCAAGCTCCGAGGGCTCCGCGTCCGGCGCAGCGCGGTCCGCTGGGGAGTTCCTGGCTGCCTCCGCTGGGTCCAGATCGGGCGTGACGGCCGTGGCCGGGGCCAGCTTCACCACCGCGTCCGCCGTCTTGTCGTAGCGGTCCGAGGTGGTCAGGTAGATGACCTGGAAGTCGGTGCTGATCTCGTGGAGCAGCTCGAGAGCCCGCTTCGCGCGCGCGTCATCGAGCGTGACGAACGGGTCGTCGAGGACGAGCGGCGGCCGGCGGTCACCGGTCACGAGCCGCACGAGGCCGATCCGGGCGGTCAGGTAGACGGTGTCCAGCGTGCCCTGGCTGAGCGTCGAGACGTCGACCCAGTCGCCGCGCTCCGGCGCGTACACGCGCAGCGCGAGGTTCTCGTCGTCGACCTGGACGCGGCGATAGCGGCCGGCGGTCACCTTCTCGAGGTCGACGACCATCCGCCGCTCGAGGTAGCGGGTCGCGGTCCGGATCGTCGCTCGCTCCGCGGTGTCGAGCGCCCGGAGGGTCGCGTCGTAGACCCGCGCGCGTCGCTGGAGCATGGCGAGCTGCTCGCTCCAGACGGCGGCGCGCTCCGCGTGGCCGGCGACCTCCTCCGCATCCACCGAGTTCTGCTCCACGCGGGCGCGCGACTGCGCCTCGGTGTCGCGCGCGATCCCGACCGCGCGGTCCGCCTCGGCGACGGCGACCTCGAGCCGCTCCCGCGCGCGTGCCTCGTGGGCGATGGGGCCGAGTGCTTCGAGGGCGCCGGTCTTCTGCTCGATGTCCAGCGCGGCGGTGTCGCGGAGCTGCGGGAGCGTGTCGGCCGGCTCCCGCCCGACGAGCCCTTCGAGCTGGGCCCGCAGCCGGAGGATGCTGCTCATGTGGGCCTCCTCGGCCGCCACGAGCGCCTCCACGGCCGCGAGATCCGGCAGCTCGAGCGCGGCGAGCAGGTTGTGGAGGGTGACCTCCTCCATCTGGAGCTCCTGCTCGAGCATCGAGCGGCCGCGGAGCCGGCGCTCGATCTCCTGGGTTCGCAGGTCCTTGGTCTTGTTCAGCTGCAGTGCTGAGATGCGCTGGCGCCGCCCGACGACCGCCAGCGCGGCCCCGAGGACCACCAGCAGGACCGCCAGCACCCCGGCCCCGGGCAGGACGATCCCGCCCAGCGCCGAGATCCCGAAGGATCCCAGCTCGCGCGGGAGCAGGTTCAGGACGTCGGCGAGCACGATGCCAACGGCCAGCAGGATGATCGCGATCGCGGCGATCGCCGTCGGGCGCCAGGCGCGCGGCTTGGGCTCCTCGACCACGAACGAGACCTCGATCTCGCCGGCGAGCGCGGCCTTGATCTCGCGGATCCGGAGGTCCGCGGCACGCACCTTCGACATCGCCTCCCGCAGGGCCGGCAGGCCATTCGGCGACGGATGCGTCTTCTCGAGCTCGTCGATCTGCGAGCTGACGTCGACCGCGGTGCTGTAGCGCTGGAAGCGCTCCTTCGCCTGCTCGCGCTCGGCGATCAGCCGCTCCGCGAGGCGGGCCTTCTCCAGCAGCGAGCGCTGCTCGGCCAGCGCGGTCTCGGCGACGCCGCGGTCCTCGCGCGCCTGGGCCAGCGCGTCCCGATCGCGCTCCAGCTGCGCGAGGGCGGCCTCGCCGTTGCGCTGCGCGGCGGTCGCGGTGGCGAGCTCGGCCTCGGCAGCCTTGAGCTTGCCCGGGTTCTTGTCGCCCTTGGTGTTGAGGTCGTAGAGCGCCTTCTCGAGCGTGCGGCGGGCCCGGCTCGTGCCCCGGTCCGCGCCGGAGATCGACGCCTGGAGCCGATCGCGCAGGGCGGCCTCGTCACGCTGGAGGCCGTCCAGCTCGTGGTGCCGCACGGAGGCCGTCGACCGGAAGAAGCCCTCACTCGGGATCCCGGTCAGCTCGGCGAGGACCTCGTCGGCGCGCGCCGGATCGGTGATGGTCTCGCCGTCGAGCACGAGCTTGACCGTCCCGCGCGAGCCGCGGAAGGACTTCTCGAGAGTGCCGCTTCGGACGCCGTCGAGGTCCTCCTGCTCGAACTCGAGCCGCACCCACGGACGATCGTCGTCGCTCGCGTTCCACGAGCGCATCCCATCGAGGTCGGCGGAGCCCGACGTCACCCGCCGCGTCAGCGCGAGCTCGAGGGCGCGCTGGATCGTCGACTTGCCGGATTCGTTCGGGCCCCGGACGACGGTGAGCCCGGGCGCGAGCTGCAGGTCGAGATCGGCGTGGCGGCGGACGTTCTTCAGCTGGAGACGCGAGATCCTCACAGGGTGACCTCGGTGCCCGACAGGAGCAGCCGGCCGAGGCGAAGCGCGTCGCGCAGCTCGCCCGCGGCGCCGTCCGACTCCCCATCCGAGGAGCCGCCACGCACGTCCGCCGCCTCGGCCTCGGCGATCTGCGCCTCGAGGTCGCTGATGAACGCGCCAAGGACGGTATCCGGCGAGGCGACGAAGCCCTCGGGCAGCGGGGCGACGGACCGATCACGGACGCGCACCTTGAGGAACCGGTCGGCGAGCTGCGTCTCGACCTCCTCGACGTGGACGTCCAGGTCGTCGGGCCGGACGCCCATGAGCACGACGTCGAGGACCAGGTCCGGGTCCGCGCGCTCGGCCAGCCTGCCGATGAGGCTCGGCTGCGAGCCCACGGTGGCCGCATCGAGCTCGACCCGCTCGAAGCGCGTCCTGCCGACCTTCCGCTCCTCGATCGTCACGTGCTTCTTGCCGTCCGCGGCATCGAGGCTTACGAGCAGGACCTTGCCCGCCCGATCCTGGTCGAGCGCGACCGGCTCCGGGGCCCCGGAGTAGGCATACACCGTCTTGCCGGCCTTGCCCTTGCTCGTGGAGTGCCAATGCCCGAGCGCGAGATAGTCGAGGTGGCTGGCGGCGATCTCGTCGAGCGTGATCACGACCTCGTCGCGGTCGGTCTTGCCCTCGATCGCGATCGACGCGTGGAGCAGCCCGACGTGCCACGCGACACCGTCATGCCTGGAGACTTGGAAGCCCTGGAGCGGCGAGTGCGGCGCGCGCTTCGTGGCGAAACAACGGCCGTGCACGATCAGGTCCAGCGGCCCGAGGTGCACCTCCGGGTGCGCGGGATCGAGGACCGTCACCAGGTCCGAGCCGACCGCGCCCGCGAGCGCGGGCAGGTCGTAGGCGCGATAGATGGAGGCACGGTCGTACAGGTCGTGCGTTCCCGGCGCGATCACGATCCGGATGCGCGCGTCCACGAGGCGCTGCAGCTGTGCCGCCGCGCGCTCGACGGAGCGGCGCGGCTGCACGTTCGAGTCGAACAGATCGCCGGCGATGAGGACCAGATCGACCTTTTCCTCGAGCGCAAGGTCCACCGTGGCGACGAACGCCGCGAACTGGCGCTCACGCTGCGTGGCGGCTCGATCACCGAGGTCCGCGTGGCGGGCCCCAAGGTGCACGTCCGCCGTGTGGATCAGTCGCAGCATCGCCAGTGAGCAGCCTCCCCGCCGTGGCCCCGGGGCCGCCAGGCAGCCTGGCGAGCGGGGCGCCCCCAATTGCTCCCCGCTCGCCTGCGCGAACGGTCGCCGGTCATTGTGACAGGTCGTCTGGCACGACTCAGGGGCGCCCGACGGTCGGTTTTCGGAAGCCGGTGTACCCTTCGGGGGCATTCACCAGGTGCGCCCCGACCTCGGGACTCGTGTTGGCACCAAGGGTCGCGCGGCGCCGGCTCCGGCCGCCTCCGCGTTGCCGACGGGCCCTCCTCCGGCGCACCGACAGGCATATCCACGCGCTCCGGAGGCTCTCGTGACCTACGCCGATCGAACCCTGACCTGTGTCGACTGCGGTTCCGAATTCATCCATTCGGCCGACGATCAGAAGTTCTACTCGGAGAAGGGCTTCTCGTCCGACCCGAAGCGCTGCGTGAGCTGCCGCGCCAGCCGTCGCGCAGCGCGCGATACCGGCTACACGGCGTCCGACCTCGGCGGGCCGCGCGGCTACGAGCGCTCGAACCCGACGCGCGAGTACTTCGCCGTCCTCTGCTCGGAGTGCGGCAACCAGGCGCAGGTCCCGTTCCGGCCGCGGATGGACCGGCCGGTGTACTGCTCCGACTGCTTCCGCAAGGCCCATCCCGACTGATCCCGCGCCGCCCGTGAGCGGCTCGGGCCGCTCGATACACTCGGCCCGATGACCACGAGCCAGCGCGGAACCCTCGCCGCGGCGATGCTCGGCTCGGCGATCGTGTTCCTCGACGGCACGTTCGTCTACCTCGCGCTCCAGCGGATCGGCACGGAGCTGCCGGCGACGCTGCTTGGCCGGCTCGAGGGCCAGACGTACATCACGTCCGGCTATCTCGCGACCCTCGCCGCCTTCCTCGTCCTGGCCGGCGCGCTCGGTGACGTGTACGGGCGCCGGCGCGTATTCGTGATCGGGCTCGTCGGGTTCGGGATCACGTCCGTGCTGTGCGGGCTGGCCCCGAACATGGAGCTGCTCGTGCTCGGGCGGCTGCTCCAGGGCATTGCCGGCGCGATCCTCGTCCCGGGCTCGCTGTCGATCATCACCAACACGTTCGAGGGCCCGCAACGGGCGCGGGCCTTCGGCCTGTGGGCGGCCGCGACATCGGCGCTGGCGACGCTCGGGCCACCGATCGGCGGCGTCCTGGTCGAGGTCGCCGGGTGGCGCTCGCTGTTCCTGATCAACGTGCCGCTGGTCGCGCTCGCAGTCTGGCTCGCGCGGCGGTACATGGTCGAGTCGCGCATCGTCGACGCATCGCGAGTGTTCGACTGGCGCGGCGCGTTCGTGGCCGTGATCGCGATCGGCGGCCTCGCCTTCGGTGCGACGCGCGGCTACGAGAGCCAGTGGACCGATGGCGTCGCGTTCACCGCGCTGGGCCTCGGGGCCGTGGCGCTCGTCGGATTCCCGATCCTGATGGCCCGCAGCGCGCACCCGCTCGTCCCGCTCAGCCTGTTCCGGATCCGCGCGTTCAGCACGATCAACCTGTCGACGGTCCTGATCTACGGCGTCCTGTACACGAACTCGGGCTACCAGGCGTTGTTCCTGCAGGGCCCCCTGGGCTACAGCCCGCTCGGCGCGGCGCTCATCGGCCTGCCGACGGGCATCCTCCTCACGTTCCTGTCGACACGGGTCGGGACGCTCTCGGGGCGGTACGGCGTGCGCCCGTTCCTGGTCGCGGGGCCGCTGGTGATGGCGGCCGGGCTGCTGTGGTGGCTGACGGTGCCGGCGACGTCACACGGCTGGAACGCGAACCTCTCGACGCCCTCGTCGCTCGCCCCGCCGGGCGATGCGCTGATCGGCCCGCTGCCGGGCGTGCTCCTGTTCGGCCTCGGGCTGTCGCTGCTCGTCGCGCCGCTCACCACCGGCCTGATGAACTCGGCGCCGGTGCGCAACGCCGGCCTCGCGTCGGCGATCAACAACTCCCTGTCCCGGATCGGCCAGCCGATCCTGGCGGCGCTCGTGTTCATCCTCATGAGCGGCTCGTTCTATGCGGCGCTGGCGCGCGACGTGCCCGGCATCGACCCGAATTCCGCCGAGGTGCGCAGCGCGTACCAGGCGCTCAATCCGCCCCCGAAGGACGCGCCGCCGACGCTCGTCGACGCCACGCGCAACGCCTCGACCGACGCGTTCCATCTTGCGGTGATGGTCGGTGCGGCGCTGCTCGTCGCCGGCGCGGCGGTCAACTTCGTCGGCCTGCGCAAGCGCGAGGCCGGCCAGGCCTGAGGCCGCGCATGGCCCTGAGGCGCGCGGCGCGGCCGTCACCAGGCCCCTGGAATCACGAAGCGGGCCGGGAGTGACCCCGGCCCGCTCGCTGGGCGACGGAATGGATGCCGGTCAGGAGGCGGGAGGCGCCGGCGGTGCGGCCGGCGGTGCCGGCGGGGCGGGCGGTGCCATCTTTGGCATCGCCTGGTACTCCTTCCACGCGAACCAACCCATCATCACGGCGCCGATCGCGTTGACGACGACGACCGCGACCGCACCGATCAGGAAGCCGCCGTAGAACCCGAGGACCCCGAACCAGCTGAGCATGGTCAGGAGCCCGAGCACGGCGAAGATCGCCGACAGGCCGCCGATGATCAGGACGATCGTCGGGATCGGGGCCGGCCAGGTCATCGTCTGGTTGGGGGCGTACTTGAGCCAGTAGATGACGATCACCACGAGCCCGGCGATGAACGACAATCCGCCGCCACCGACGACGAGGCCGATGATCCACGCGACGATGGTGATGAGCGCCCCGTAGGTCACCATCTTCTCGTTCGCGTTGAGCTTGTTCATGAACTGCGTCACCGCAGGTGGCATATGGCGTCCTCCCTTTGCAGCTGTCGGTGCATCCGCCGCACGTCGTTGCGAGACTGTAACGGTCGAGGCCGCGCGCCGGAAGGGGTCAGCGCAACTCCCGCGTGATTCGATCGAGATCGGCGGGTCGATCGACATCGAGCAGGGTACGCCCGTCCGGATCGAGTGCAAGCCAATCCGACGCGGGAACGCCGGTCGACCGAAGGCGACCGAGCAGGCGGATGAGCGATCGGTCACCCGCCTCGATTGCCTGGTCGACGACGGCGATCGTCGTGGTGATGCGCATGGCGAGTGGCAGGGTCGGGATCCGCGCCTGGCTGTCCGCACCACCTGGGCGCGGCTCGAGCGTCACCGCGTCGACGGCCTCGTCCGAGGCGAGGCGATCGAGCATGGATTCCAGCACGGACGGCACCAGCCGCGGCATGTCGCCACCGACGACGATCGCCAGCTCGCCGGTCGCGTGCCGGAGCGCACCGCCGATCGCGACGAGCGGGCCTTCGAACGGCAGCGCGTCGGGGATGAACAGCGGCCCGGCGTCCCCGAGGCCGGCCATCGATCGGGGCTCCGGGCCGGCGATCAGCACCTGGTCGGCGACCTGGGCAACGGCGCCCACGGCGAGCCCGAGGAGCGGCTCGCCGTCGATGTCGGCCTCGAGCTTCTGCCCGCCGAAGCGCGAGGCGCGCCCGCCGGCGAGGACGATCGCGGTCACGGTTGGGCGGGTCATGACGCGGCGGGGGCGCGCGGCCCGGGCACGTGGCCGGCTTCCGTTCGCCGGAGGATCCCGCGCCGGTCGAGGTCCTCGAGGATCGCCAGGACGTACCTTCGACTCGTCCCGGTGGCGTCGCGGAACGCGGCGGGCGAGAGCGGCTCGACGCGCGCCCGCTCCAGCGCCGCCCCCGCGAGGCGGTGGAACTCGGTGGTCGCCCAGGCGAGATCGGGCCCGAGGCGAACGATGCGGCCCTCGGCCTGGAGCGCGCGTACGCCCTCCGGCGGGCAGCCCGTTGCGCGTGCCGCGTCCCCGAGCGCCGGCGGCGCCGGCACCGACAACACCGATTCGAGCCGAGCCATGGCCGCGTGCAGCTCCCGCGGAACGGCCTGCTCGCGCATCGGATCTCGGAGGAAGTCGCCGTCCCGAGCGAGGCGGCCGGACGCGACAAGCTCGTCGACGAGGCTGGTGACGGCCGCCTCCGCGGCGGCGGCATCGCGACGCTCGATGGTCGCGAGGGAGCGGAGGCGCTTCAGCAGCCCGGCGCGTGCGCGCGGGAGTGGCAGCCCGGCGCTCATCGGAGCACCCCGATGGTGAGCGGCGACGAGCTCGAGCGCCGATGCCTCGAGCGCGGCGCGCACGTCCGGGGCAACGCGCAGCTCCCTGCCCGAGACCCGTGCGCCGTGCAGCGCCACGGTCGCGTCCTCGATCGCGACCGGATCGCCGCGTTCGATCGCGCCCGCGAGGCCCTCGAGGCGATCGGCGGTCATGCGGCGCCGCGAGATCCCGCGCGGCGGTCGAACGTCGAGGACCGTGACCCCGGCCACGACTGCGCCGGACGCGGGCTCGCGCAGCACGCCGCGCGCACCACGAAATGCTGCCGTCTCGCGCTCGAGCGCGAGGAGCGCGATGCGGGCCTCGACGGCGACGCGCCGCATCCTCGCATCGAGCTGATCGGTGCCGAGGTGAAGTCGAAGCGCGGCATCGCGCCGGGGAGGGCGGCGCGGGGCGGCTCCGAGAGCGGTCACCGTGCGCAGGTCGACCAGCAGGTGATCGGTTCCCTGCACGGCCAGTGGACCGCCGCCGTCGGTGAGCACATCGCCGCGCCGGAGTGCCTCGACCGGCACGCCGGTGGTGTTCAGCGCGGTGCGCCCGCCCGCATGCCCTGGCACGGCCTGGTTGTGCACCTGGATGGCGCGGACCCGGATCCGATCCCCGCCCGGCTCGCGCCGGAGTGCGGCTCCTTCGCCGACGCTGCCGCCTCGGAGGCTGCCCGTGACCACGGCGCCGCGACCCTTCACGGCGAACGCCCGGTCGACAGCGAGGCGGAGCGGCGGGTCGTCCGCCAGGCGAGGCGCGACCCGATCGCGAACCCCGCGAAGCGCCGCCCGGACCGCCTCGATCCCCGCTCCCGTCGTTGACGAGGCCGCCAGCACCGGCGAGCCTGCGAGCGCCGTCGATCCGAGCAGCGTCTCGAGCTCCGCGACGACCGCCGCGACCCGAGCCTCGTCCACCATGTCGACCTTCGTCACGACCGCGATGCCGGCGTCGATGCCGAGCGCGTCAAGGAGCTCGAGGTGCTCCAGCGTCTGCGGGCGCGGGCCGTCGTCCGCGGCCACGACGAGCATCGCTGCGTCGATCTCGCCCGCGCCGACGAGCATGTTCCCGATCAGGCGGTCGTGGCCGGGCACGTCAACGAAGTCGAGCTCCACCCCGTCATCGAAGGCGAGGTGCGCGTAGCCGACGTCGATCGTCATGCCGCGCGCCCGCTCCTCGGGCAGGCGATCGGCATTGATGCCGGTCAGCGCGCGCAGGAGGCTCGTCTTGCCGTGGTCGATGTGGCCGGCGGTCCCGATGACGACGGTTCGTTCGAGGGCGGGATCGGCCATCAGCGGACGTCGGGCGATCGCGGCGCCGCCGACCAGCGACGGAGGGCGATCACCGTCCAGACTGCCTCGACCACGCCGAACGGCCAGGCGCCCGACGCGAGTCCGTAGACGCTCGACAGCGCGCAGCCGACCGCGAACGCGAGGATGAACCCGCGGCCACGGGCCTCGAGGGCATACATCAGCATCATGAACGTCAACGCCGCGACCCCGAACGCGGTGACGGCATCCACGGGATCAGGAAAGCGCGGCGTGGATGGCGTCGACCAGGCGGTGGTCGTCGCTCGGATCCACCGTTCGCAGGTCCAGCAGGACCATGTCGTCCGCGATGCGCCCGATCACCGCCGGATCGCCGGCTCGCAGGGCGGCAAGGAGCTGCTGCGGTCGTGGACCCGCGAGCGAGATCGCCCAGGACGCAATGATCTGACCCGGCAGCGAGCCGCCGCCGATCGTTGATTCCGTGCGTACCGCGCTCCCGGTCCCGAGCGCCGCAACGAGCGCAGTGACGCGCCGCTCGAGCTCGTCGGCTGAGGCAGCGATCTGGCGCCAGATCGGGATCGCGGTGTGCGCGACGCCGGCGCGGTAGAGCCGCAGGGTCGCGGCGAGCGCGGCGAGGACGACCTTATCCGGCCGCATCGCGCGAGCGAGCGGGTCCCGGCGCAGCTTCTCGATCAGGTCCGCGCGTCCCGCGATGATCCCGGCCTGCGGGCCTCCGACCAGCTTGTCGCCGGAAAAGGTGACCAGGTCGGCGCCGGCCTCGAGGCGCTCGCGCGGAGTCGGCTCGTGGGCGAGCCCGAAGCGCGACGTGTCGAGCAGGGCCCCGGAGCCGAGATCGTCGATCACGATGGCGCCATGGCGATGCGCGATCGCCGACAGCTCGCGCGCGTCCGGCGCCTCGACGAACCCGGTCTGGGCGAAGTTCGACGGGTGGACGCGGAGGACCACCCTGGCGGAACCGTCGGTGAGGGCTGCCTCGAAGTCCGCCGCGCGCGTGCGATTCGTCGTTCCCACCTCGATCAGCCGCGCGCCCGCGCGCCGCACGATCTCAGGGATCCGGACGCCACCGCCGATCTCGACGAGCTCGCCGCGCGACACGATCACGCCCCCGCGGCCCGCCAGGCCCACGGCGAGCGCGACTGCGGCCGCGTTGTTGTTCGCGACCAGTGCGTCCTTCGCGCCGGTCAGCGCGACGACCTCGTCCTCGACCGCACGGAAGCGTCGGCCACGCCTGCCGGTCTCGGCGTCCAGCTCGAGCAGGGAGGGCCGTGCGGCCGCCAGCCTCGCCGCGTCGATCGCAGCCTCCGGCCACGGAGCGCGTCCGAGGTTGGTGTGGAGGATCACACCGGTCGCGTTGATCACCGGCCGAAGCCCGGGCTCGGCCTCGCCGCCGTCCCCGTCCGTGAGCGACGCGATCCGTTCGAGCAGGTCGGCGGCAAGGGAGGCGGCGGTTCGCACCGGCCCGCCGCTCGCGATCGCGGCGCGCTCGTCCGCGATGATCGCCCGGGCGATCG
>DASQIK010000026.1:0-61828 GCA_035631615.1 Candidatus Dormiibacterota bacterium
AGCCGGCCATGCCGGCCACGCCGTACCGGGCGCACACCTCGGCGGCGGGCCCGACGTCCTTGTAGACCTCGATGGCGGTCCCGTAGCCGAACACCCGGACCGCGGGATCTATGCCGGCCAGCAGCCGGCGCGCCCGCTCCGGCTCCAGCGGCGTGACGAGGATCGCGTCACGGCCTCTGCGGCGCAGCTCGACGGGCAGGGCATCGTCGGCCGCCTCGAGCGCGCCGACGAAGCCGCCCCAGTCGTAGTCCCCGGACCCCGCCGCCTTCGGCGCGCAGAGCGAGAACTTCAGCTGGCCCGGCGGCGCGTCCTGCCGGTAGATCGCGACGCCCGTCGAGTCGGGCCCGCGGGAGGCGAGCACGTCGAGCATCGGGACCACGAGCTCGCCGAGGACGTTATGGAGTTCCGGGTTTTTCAGCCGCAGGCCTGCGATCCCGCACATGTGCCCTCCCCTGACCCTGACCCTGAGAGCCGCAGACGGGCCGCCACCACCGGCCCGCCTGTCTGCGAGGCAGGCTAGCTTGAGATCCTGCGCCACCTCAAGGCGGGATCCCGCCGGTGCCCCCCGGTAACGTCGAGCGGGCCGCGCCGGAATTCCAGGTAATGAAGCGCCATGCGGACAACTCATTAGCCCGGCTGACCGCGGCGGTTAACGAGTTGAGCGGGCCGGCAGAGATGCGCCTGTCCGCCGCGATCGAACGCCTGCTCACCGACCTGAACCACGCCGCTCACGGCAACAGCGACAAGATCGAGGCCATACACAGGCTCGGCATCTGGCGAGCCGAGTATCTGCGGCTCATCGCTGAGCTCGACACGGCCAGCCGTTCTCTTCACCTCATAGAGCAACGGCTTGATGGAGCATTGGCCGAGTGGGAGCGGCGGTTCGAGGCGGAAGCCGCTGGAATACCAGACCGTCCGGCGCCCTTCGACGACGTCCCACGTCGTCATTCGTCCCGGTATTTCGGTCAGGACCACGAGAAATGTTCGTCCTTGCGAATCCCGAGTTCATCGAGGAAGCGTGACGGCGCCCGATCGCGGCGCACCATGAGGTAGAGATGGCTCTCGGCCCGAGTGACCGCGACATATACCTCGCGACGCTTCTCGAGCAAGACGGTCTGCGTTAGAGACATCCCACTTCGGACATACGGGACAAGGCCCTGATTGAAGCCCGGAATGACGACCGTATCGAACTCGAGGCCCTTCGCCACGAACGTGGTCATGGCCTTCACCGCCTCCGCCTCACGCTGCAACTGGCGACTCAGGCGGTGCCATTCGAGGGCGATGCGCCGTCCGACCATGGCCGGCGGTTCC
Source organism: Candidatus Dormiibacterota bacterium (assembly GCA_035631615.1). GTDB lineage: Bacteria > Chloroflexota > Limnocylindria > Limnocylindrales > CSP1-4 > UBA5189. The sequence goes on from DASQIK010000026.1 coordinate 1,312, forward strand.
ACGCCGGTCTCCCGCTCGGCGAGCGCGACGACCTGGCGAGCTCGGACCACATCCGCATCGTCGAGCTCCAGGCCCGCAACATCGGCGAGTCGGCGGATCACCCCGTCGATCGTCCGATGGGCGGACAGTTCTGCCACGAAGGCATCAAGCTCAGCGACCTCCAGTCGGTCGGCAAAGAGACGCTGAAGACGGGCGCGGGCTCGTTCCTGCTCAGGGGTCGTCGCAAGGACGAGCGCCGCGCGCAGGGCGCGCGCGAAGTCGCTTCCGGCGGACGGATCCTCGCCAACCCAAATGACTCGGATCCCGCCCGCAGCTAGGGCCTCTACCGACGGCTTAAGTAGAAAACCTACAGAAGCAAGAACGGCGATCTTGTCGGGAGCGACTCCGGCCTCTCGACGCTCTCGGACGATCGAGACCACCGTCGCCGCCTCTTCGCCCCCGCCCGCCGTCTGGATGACGAAGATGTTCCCCGGCCGATCATCCACACGGGAGTAAGGCTCTGCCTCGCGATCGACCCCCGGGTTGTGGCTGATCAGGGCGTTGGCCGCCTCAACGATCCGTGGCGGACAGCGGTAGTTACCCAGCAGATTCACCCGTTCGCCTTGGAACCTTTCCTCCCACTCGACGATGTTCTCGGCCCGAGCATCGCGCCAGGCGTAGATCATCTGGTCGTTGTCGGCGACGGCGAAGATCGGCGTCTCACCCTCGTTCGACAGACGGCCCACGAACTCGAGCTGCCAGCCTGAGGTGTCCTGCAACTCGTCAACAAGCAGATAGCGATACGTCGACCTCACGATCGCGGCGACATCGGGTCGCTCGTCAAGCAACCGAATCGAGTCCAGAATCAAGTCGTCGAAGTCCCGCAGCCGCAGATCGTCCAGGCGGCGCTCGTAGGCGGCTCGCAGCGCGATCAGCGACTCGGCCGGCCCGGCTGCTGGGTCGGGCGCCCGGTTGTTCCGAAGTCGGCTGATCGCGTCGAGCGCCGCCCTCCCAGTGATAGCGTGAAGCCCGAGCTCGTCGGCGACTTCCTTAGCGAGTTCCTGTGCCTCGAGCGCATCGAGCACTTGGGCGTCGCGGGGCCAGCCGATGTGGTGACCGTGATGGCCCAGCAACGTCATACCCAGCTGGTGGAAGTTCGCGACCTCGATCCGTCGTCGCTGGGGCACCTCGAGCGCTCTTGACGAGAGGCGCGTTCGCATTTCGCGGGCTGCCTCGACGGTGAACGTGAGGCATAGGACTCGCCACGTCGCCGGATGGGAGCGACGGACTTGGTACGCGGCGACGTGCGTGAGCAGGCGCGTCTTGCCAGACCCCGGACCAGCGATGACGAGAAGGCTGTGGTTCGGCGACTTGACGGCGATCGCGAGCTGCTCGTTGTCGAGATCGCGCTCGAGGATCCTCATCAGGTGCCGGCAGTTGGCGTCACCGCCAGTCTCGCCTCCTCGCGGACGAGTTCGACCACGAACTCGAGCACCGTCGCGATTTCCGGCGGCACAGCGACGCCCTGGTCCGCGTAGAGTTCCGCAACCCGCTCGGCGAGAAGTGGCTTGCTCACCTTGGCCAAGAGGACCTGACGGAGGAAGGGCACATCGGCACCCGGGTCCGCGGGCAATGGAACGCCCCGGTTGCTGGCGATACTTCGGAGGTAACGGGGGCCATACAACTCGCTGATCGCCGTGGCGTATAGCGGACCGCCTCCGCCATCGAGGAGGACCTGCTCGAAGTCACCCGTCGACCACCAGAACACGCCGACTGCTTCGGCTTGACCTTTTGCGGCGGTCGGGTCGTCCGGGTCGACAGTAGCCGGCAGGAGGCCGTCCGCGATCGCGCCCTTCAGAAGGTTTCGCGCCGCGTCGAGGTCGCTCAGGCGGGCGAACGGGATCGACAGGCCGTCTTCGCCCAAAAGGGCTGCAAACGAACGGAAGGAGTTGCCGAGCACGGGCACGACGGTGACTCCGAGGACATCCAGATCGTGGCCCAGCTGCTTCGCGAAGGCGCGGAGCGCCAGCCGTTCACTCTGGCCCTCGGCAAGTAACACGGCGCGAGCAAACACAAAGTCGGATCCGACCTCGCCGATCTGCTTGCGAATAAGGCGCGTCTCGGTCTCGTTCAGCTTGCCTGGCACGATGGCATGGGCCGTGGTCTCGCTACCGCGACGCCGAAGTCGCACGATTTGGCGTGGATCGGTGCTGTCCGTGACCGCGGTCGAATGCGTCGTGACGATCGTCTGCGCGCCGAGGTCGGCGAGATGACGCACCACGCGGCGCGTCGCGTGCGGATGCAAGTGCGCCTCGGGCTCCTCGACCCCAATGGCCACCACGCGACCACTGGTGGCCTTGGCGTAAGCATCGAAGAGCCCGAACATGGCGACCGACTGCGTGCCGACGCTGTGGTCGCTGATCCGCCGCGGCGATGCCTGGTCAGGCGTGGTGAGCCAGACCTCCACGTCCCGAAGCGCTTGGGACAAGTCCGTCGGCAGCAGCGAATAGGCGATGGCCGCGTCCGCCTGATCAGCGAACAGGACCGCCGACACGAGGTTAGTTACCGAGTCGGCGACTTCGTCGGCACGGTCGGCGCCGAGCATCTCCTCGACAACCGTCCGACCCGAATTGCGACCCAGCGTCTCGAGTCTCTCCTCAGCCTCGCTTGTCAGCTCGACGTCGGCCCCGAGCCGCGACCACAGTCCGCCACGGTCCACGAACTCGTGCCGCGCCTCACGTACGGCCGGCAAGAGCAGGAAGCCGAGCGCATCGCGCTCGATAGCGCTCACCGCGCCATCCTCGGCGCCGTCGCTCTTCGAAAAGCGCAACCGGGTCCGGAACACACCCTCATCCTCATCGGGCCGCCCAACAATGACCACGAAGAGGCGGTGTTCGCCATCCACCACGTCGACGTGATTGCCGAACAGCCCGATCTCGTCGGCCGTGAAGGTGGCTGCGCCGGCTGGAGCGAACTCGACCCGAATTGAGAAGCCGTCGAGGGGGTCGGCGCCTTCGGACACGTCGCCTTCGTCGAAGGCGTAAGCGCGTCGCCCCAGGCCGAGAGCTCGCTCGAGGCCCTCGAGGATCGACGTCTTGCCGGCGTTGTTAGGCCCGACCAGCACGGTCGTCTTCCCAAACGGAATGCGCACATCCCGGAGCGCACGGAAGTTCGTGTAGTGAGCTGCAACGATGCGGATCACGCGGTACCCCCGTGGCAATTTGAAGGCTTTGAAGTCCGCCGTGCCATCGTTTCTCCCGCGGATTGAGTCTTACCGCACGCCGCACGATCAGTCGAAGTTTCCTCCGGGGGTGGCGCTGAAGCCATTGGGGAAGACCCTCGGCGAGAAGGTCAGTGTGCCTTCTGGTAGGTCAGCTCAGACTGCGAAAATGTCGTCGCTCTCGCCTAGCGGTGCTTCTCTCCTCGCGATGTCCGGAGCCGACCTGGGCGGCGCCAGCCGGTTGGAGCAGCTCTCGACCTCCATCAGTCGAGCTCAGGGAAAGCTCTGATGCCCATCGCCTGCCGCGACGATCCCGCCGCTCCCGACACCTGTGGGCATGGAGTGTGGGACGCGAGATGTCGTGTCGCGGGTTTGGTGGGTCGCTCGTAGCGATCGGCCTTGACCCTGGCTCCCGCATTGCGAATCTCGTGCTAAGTACCTCGACCTTGGAGGCCTACGATGCACGCGCCCATGCGGGACCAACACATCCGTCCCTTCCTGCTCCGCGAGCTGGCGCTCATCCATGCCGAGCAGCCAGACACCTTGATCGTTGAGGAGCTCGGCGTCCGACAAGGCGATCGACGAGTGGATGTCGCGGCCATCAACGGCGAACTGCACGGCTACGAGATCAAGAGCGAGGCGGATGACCTCGAGCGCCTTGCTGGCCAAGCTGAGGCATACGGCGCCGTCTTCGATCGGATGACCCTCGTCGCCGCTACCTGCCATGTCGCCGATGCTGCGAGGATGATCCCCGCGTGGTACGGGATCATTGAAGTGGACGAGGTCGAGGGCCGACCTCGGCTGACTGAATCCCGGCCCGCGAATCCCAACCCAGGCCGGGATGCCTTGTCCGTCGCCCAATTGCTCTGGCGAGATGAGGCGCTTGTCCTGCTTGCCCGCCGCATTCCCGGTCAGCGGTTCGACAAGTGCCGTCGCCGCGAGCTCATCGCCCAGGTGGCGCTCGTGGTGCCGCTCGAGGAAATCGGATCTGCGGTGCGCGCCGCCCTCAAGGTGCGGACCGACTGGCGAGGAGCGCCACGATCTTCGTGACGTGGTGGCTCGTCCCGATCCGGCGCCACGTCGAGTAGTTGCCGACGGAACCCGACCCGCCAGTACGTGCAGCGATCCATCGGTCTCCGGGACTGAACGTCGCCGGGTCGACATCTGCTAGGGCGCGCACCCGTCGGCAGACCTCGTAGAGCTCGTCGTCTCCGTAACGGCGCAGATCGCGTCCCTTAGTCACCGCGAACGTATCGGTCGTCGTGTACCGTAACTGGGGAAAAACAGGGATGGCGCGAGGCGTCGTGATCTCGTCGGCCGTCTGAGGGTGAGCAACCCCGTAGTCACCGTATCCGATTTCTCGCCCAGGGCTGGCGACGCCAGACCAGAGCACCCACTCCCGTCGCGGGAGGCGCACTACACTCCCGGCCTGGATCCCGGTGAGATCGGTCGGGAAGCTTCCGCCGCTGAGGATTACTCGCCGCCAATCCATCAGGTAGGGCAGCCCCGAGAGGCTGCGATCGCGCAGCGCCGTGTATAGATTGAGCGCTGCGTCGTTTGCAATCGCTTCGGCGTCGACGAGGAGGTCGGTCTCAGCTGGCCGAAGCCCATCGGACAGCAGGTCGTCGATCACGGGCTTGGCGAGGTCAGGCAGCCAACTAGCCGCCGGCAACCGGATAGCCGCTCCATAGTGATGCGTTCCGATAACCGCTCTGGCCGCGGCACGGTAGCCGGCATCGCTGGCTGGGGAGATGACGGGAATCACGGGGATTCGGAAGCGCGTGCCGAGATCGCCGACCAGACGCAACGGGTGAAGCCGAGTGGCGGCCGGGTCAAGCCAGGCCGCGTCGATCAGGACGGGGCCGAACCCAGCCCAGCCGTCGGCGAGCTGGCGCATCTCACGCTCAAGGGTCTCGGCGCTGCGTCCAGCGATCAGTTGAAACGCCGGCGTGATGGCTCCTTTGACCGAAGGATCGAGGCTTCGCACTGCGAGCCGCTCACCCTGCTTTCCCTTGAGGAAGGGCACGTAACGACGGCTGGAGACGCCGGCATGGATCGCTTCGTCGCCGATACTCGCTGTCACCTGTCTCTCCCTGCGGTCCGACCGGCTGCCAGATGACCACGATGGCGGCGACAAGACAACTGGGGAGAACCCTTACGTTGACAGCTGATCGCGCCTTCAGCGTTCGGCTCGGGCGCCTAAGAGGAAGGGCGCCGGCAATGCCGGCGCCCTTCGGACGACGTCCCACGCCGTCATGCCCGGGGCTTGCCCTTGCGGTGCCCGGGGAGTTCACCCCGACGGTCGAGCCGCCGGCGGTGGGCCGATCCGAAGATCGGAAGCTACTTCTAGGCCACTCTGATTTGGCGTCAAGTGGCAATCTTCGGTTGATCCTTCTGCCCGCCCGAATCTCGCAGCCATGTATCTGACGAAGAAGGGCGCGCCGCCAAATCGCCGGCGTCAATTCGCTTCGAGGCGTTAAGACAAGATCTCCAGCCCGGCCAAACTGGCGAGAAGGGTCTTCCGGCCAACTTCGGGGTCTCGGAACGCCACTGTCACCTCGACATCGGACCGTGTCGCTCTAGAGGCGACCACGATCCCCAGCCCCCAGCGCACATGCCGAACCCGCGTGGAAATCGGGAGGGACGGGCCAGCCGCACGAATGCGGGCCGCCTGACTTGGCTGCCGCCCCTCAAGCCTGGTAAACGCCCGTATCGATGCCAGGTAGTAGAAGAACATCCAGTCGTACCAGATCGACTGGTCGAAGTCGTCCTTCTGTTGATCGTTCGCGTGGCGCAGCCCGAATTTGTTGGCAAGCTGGAACAGGTCACGCTCGTCCGCCGTCTCGAGGACGCCGCTGGCTCGATCACAGAGCAGCTCAACGACGTCGGCGAGATCACGGACGGCATCCTTGCGGTCACTGGCTGTCGCTGTGCGGTGGCGGAACTTCCGGATCGCCTCGGCCACGCGCTTCTTGACGTCTGCGGAAGCGCGAGCGTCGGTCGGCTCATCCAAAAGCTCGGCGAGCTCCTCTGGCGCGGATCGAACGATCTCCCCATCGGCCCGAAGTTCGAACCCGCCGGCGTAGTCGGCCAGGATTCCGTTGATTTCCTCTCGGAAGAGACGCTTGCCTTCGTCATCATCGAATGCGCTCGCGTGGAAGCCGCAGTTCCTCCACGTATGGGTGTCGCCGGCTGTCGGGAAGGACACATGGTCGTGCATGAACTCGACCGCTGTGAAGAATGCCCCCTCGTCCCAGGCCGCAAATCGCTCGGCGATCGGCCACAGGTCGCGACGCCGCGTCTTCCGGTACACGAAAGCCTCGACGTCGCCACCGGCCTGTCCGGCGACCGTACCTGCGTCGACGCATTCATACCCGAACCACTTCTGAAGGAGGTCCCGCTCCGCGAGTTCTCCGATGACCGAGGCGAAGAGCCGCGTCGCCTCCTCGAGATCCAGCCGATCCCCCCCGAAGCCTTGTCGTTCGGTCCAATACCGCCTGCGCATTCCGTAATCTTCGGGCTTTCGATCGGCCAACGCTGGCGACCCCGTTCTGCGGTTGCAGGTAGGGAGCACCGTAGTTCGGACTGTTAAGTGGCGGCAGGATTCACTCGCCTCCTCAGAACAGGAAGGGAGGGGCACCGGCAGTGCCACCGCCAGTCTCGACGACGTCCCACGTCGTCGTGCCCGGGCCTTGCCCTTGCGGTGCCCGGGCGGGCTGGATCCGCGCCGACGCAACGGGGCCGTCATCGCGGCAACTTTGGCCACGTGGACGACTCCGCCTTCGAGCGGGATCGACCTCCACTCGAGCGGCCCCTTCTGGTTGCCGTTTATGGGCGGCGTCATTGGCGTGGTCCTGGGCGGTTTGCGGGCAGACCGTCCCCTACATCCAACGCGGTCGCATGGGCATCAGTGAGCTGTCACCAGCGAGTGTTGCCACCTAAGAACTTGCGCTCGCGCTGCGCGTCGTCCGACCACAGCCTCCCATCGACCTCGACCCCGACCTCATAGCCCGAGGCCGCAAATCGCTGATCCGCTTCGGACATTCGGCTGGGGTTCGGCTGGGCGAAGCCGCCGCCGGTGATGACCTGGAGGAAGACGTCGGCGTGCAGGCGGGCCGTCTCTGTGCCCGGAGCGTCACCCTCGGCGGGCGACGACGCAACCACTGGCACCTTTCGCGGCGACGCAACAGCTGGCACGAATGCCAACGGATGGTGCCGTTCGTCACGCCATCCCGGGGACAGTCCTTGAACGTTGGCGCGCCCGGAGGGACTCGAACCCCCGACCCTCTGATCCGAAGTCAGATGCTCTGATCCGCTGAGCTACGGGCGCGTGCCCGAAGGGTAGCGCAGAGCGTCGCGGCGTCCGGATGAGCGGCTCAGGCGATCACGAGGTTGGGCGGCAGCTCGACGACCGGGTACGCGGGCTTCAGGGCATCGATCCTGTCGGCGACGATCTCGCCGATGGCCAGGTTGCGGAACCACTTGCGGTTGGCCGGGACGATGTACCACGGCGCCGCCATGGTGGAGCATCGGCTCAGGACGTCCTCGTACGCGGTCATGTAGTCGTCCCAGCGCTTGCGCTCCTCGAGGTCGCCCATCTTGAACTTCCAGTGCTTCGTCGGGTCGTCGTAGCGGGCCTGCAGGCGTCGGCGCTGCTCGTCGCGATCGATGTGCAGGAAGAACTTGACGATCGTCGTGCCCTCGGCGGCGAGGAGCTCCTCGAACGCATTGATCTGCTCGAATCGCGGCTGCCACCGCTCCTTCGGGACGAGCTCGTGGACCCGCACCACGAGGACACTCTCGTAGTGCGACCGATTGAACACCACGATCTCGCCGTTGGCGGGCGTTTGGGCGTGCACCCGCCAGAGATGGTCGTGGGCGGACTCGACGGCCGTGGGCACGCCGAAGCCCGCGATCCGGCAGCCCTGCGGGTTGAGCGCGGACATGACGTGCCGGATCGTGCCGTCCTTGCCGGACGTGTCGATCCCCTGGAGCACGATCAGGATCGGGTGCTTCTGCTCCGCAAACAGCCGCTCCTGGAGCGACGTCAGGCGAGCGAGGTCGTCGATCGTGGGCTTGGCCGCGCTGTCCCTGGTGTAGCCGTGGGTCTCGTTGGCGTCGGCCTCGTGGAGGTGGACCTTCGAGCCCGGCCTCACGATGAGGTGCTCGGCCAGGCGCGATGCCGATGGGCTCACGGGCTCGGAGAGGCAACGCCGCCTCCCTCGTCCTGCTCGCGGCAGCGCGCTCGATCGAGCTGCGCCTGCGAGCGGCTCACTTCGGCCGAGAGCGCATCGATGGGCTTCGACTGGAACGCGATCCGTCACGCACGCGGACACCTGCTGCTCACCCTGGTCCTGCAGGCTGCACTTGCACGGCCTCGCAGCCGCTCGATGGTACACGGGGGGTTCCCGGAGCCGACGCGACGGGCGGCCTGTTGACGGCTAGTCTGACCCTCGCGGCGCGGGAAGCACCACAGGCTCGATCGGGAGGACGCGACGATGGCAAAGGGCAGCGGCACGAAGGCGGATCCGTGGGTGCTCCAGACCCCGCCGGGCACGTCCGAATACACGATGTACCGCGATGACGCGGCGAGCCCGCCCGTGATCGTGTGCCAGGTCGGCTCGACCCAGCTCAAGTACGACGCCCGCGCGATCGACGACCTGCACGCGATGCTCAAGCGGCACGGCAACTGGATGGACCTCGGTGCGGCCGACGAGCAGAAGGACGCCAAGCCCGGGACGGTCGAGGCGTGGGGGCGGGACCCCTCCAACCCGGTCGGCGGCTGGTACGGGACGCGCAAGGGCTACCGCGGCCGGTTCGGGATGTACATGCCGCCGCTCATGGAGGCCCTTGGCCTCGCCGAGCTGACCCACGACACGAAGAGCAACCGGATGCGCGCGAAGGGCTGACCCGTCAGCGCCGCCACTCCGTGGGGACGGGCGGCTGGACCTCGGCCTCAGGTCCGGCGGTAGCGCCGACCGATGAGCGCGAACGCGGGAACGCGCTCGAGGGCCGTCTCGATCGGGATCGCGCTCCCGTCGCGGCCCTCGACGGCGAGGCGCCCGTTCCCGACCGGCCGGGCATCCACGACCGCGAGGTCGATCGCGACGCGCCCGGGCTCGGCCGTTCCCAGGCGGGCGATCTCCGCCGCGGGTTCGGAGCCGGCCTCGTACGAGGCGCGCATCTCGGCCTCCGAGCGCCAGCCCGGGCGGCGCAGCAGGATGCCGCGCCAGCCGTCGGCGACGGCACGCGTGACCTTGCCGTCCCCGGGCGCGCCATGCACACCGGGTGCGAGGACGTCCTCACCGCGGGCCCAGCGCGCCGCCTGGTGGAGCAGCGCGTACTCGTCGAGGTCGACGTAGTCGGACAGGCGCGCGGCCGGCGAGTCGTCGCCGAAGAGCGCCTCGATCGCCGGCTGGAACACCTCGCCGAGATCGAGGTCGATCGCGCGGACCGTTCGATGGAAGTAGACCGCCTGGTGGAGCAGGAGCCGCGCGCCGAGGAAGCCCTCGAGGGCCGCCACGCCCGGCTCGTACAGCGTCAGCCCGCGCTCGGAGATGAACGTGTACCGCCGCAGCCGCTCGACGTCGATCCCGACCCGCACCCCCGTGAAGAACGCGTCGCGCCGAACGTAGTCGAGGTTGTCGACCGTGAACACGCCGGACAGGAGCGGCTGCAGCAGCCGGACCCAGGCCGGCATCGATGGATCGCGGAGCGCCGGCTTCGAGACCAGGAACGAGACCCAGCGTGGGTCGATCGACTCACCGTCGGCGAAGGCGTCGCGCTCGGGAGTCGCTCCCGGCGCCCGCCGGAGTGCGCGGATCACGTCGCCGAGCTCGCGCTCGATGATCAGCTGGCTCAGGTCCTCGTGCGACAGGGCCTTGCGCCCCCGCCGGGCGTCCTCCGGGGCGGGAAACGCGGCAAGCACCTTGTCGTCGAAGAAATGGGCGAACGGCCCGTGCCCGACGTCATGGAGCAGCCCGGCGACCCGCAAGGTCTCGACGACCAGGCCCTCGGACGGCAGCGGCTCGGCGGGCGCGAGGGCCGGCAGCGTCGTACGCAGCGACGGGAGCAGCGTGCGCGCCCACAGCCCGGCCTCGTGCATCACGCCGAGCCCGTGCGTGAAGCGCGAGTGCTCTGCCGTCGGGAACACCCAGCGGGCGCTCTGGAGCTGGCTGATCCGGCGCAGCCGCTGGAGCCACGCCGTGTCGAGGAGGTCGTCCTCGGCGGCGCCCTCGTCGGGCAGGCCGGCCGCGGCCGACTCGTCGCGCGCGAGGCGCTTCGTCAGCTCGAGATAGCCGTGGATCGGGTCGCTGATGAGGTTGACGGCGGCGAAGGGATGGCGCGCCACGCCCGAAGGATAGGGGCGCGTCAGGGGACGCAGATGCGCGGCTCCGCCGAATCCGAGGAGACGTGGCCGGCATGGTCCCGGGCCGGCACAGCGCGGCAGATCCTCATCGTGCCGGTCCGTACCTGGCGATGGCCCGGGTGAGGATATCGCGGACCTGCTGCCGGAGCTCCGGCGGCTCCAGCACCTCGGCGTCGTCGCCCCAGGACAGGATCCACAGGCGGATCTCGATGACGCCGCTGACGGTCGAGCGCCAGATCATCCCGCCGTCCGGCGTCCGCTCGGTGTGCTGGAGCGGGTGCCACGTCGTCTCCATGACGCGATCGGCCACGGCGGCCGAGAAGCGCACGACGACCTCGGTCGCGGGCTGGTCCGCGATGATGTCCCAGCCGCGTCGCAGGTCGCGCTCGAGCGTCGCGCCCTCGGGCGGCTCGAAGGCACGCGGCGTGATTCGCACCTCCCGGATCCGCTCGATCTTGAACGTCCGCATGGCTGATCGATCCTCGTCCCAGCCGATCAGGTACAGCGCATGGGTCTGGAGCGACGGCTCGATCAGGAACGGACGGACCGCGCGGCGGCTGCGCTCGCCCGGCTTGCCTTCGTACGCCGCGCCCTCGTACACGATCTCGACTACGCGGCGATCTGCCCATGCGCGGGTGAGCTGGCGGACGTGCTCGTTGAACTCGGGGTCGCGCGGCGCGTCCTGCAGCACATCCAGGCTGCGCGCGACGTGCTCGCGCAAAGCCTCCGGCAACGCCGCGGCCAGCTTCTCGAACGCCGAGGCGAGGTCCGGGTCGTACTTGTCGGCGTAGCGAACCATCAGGCGCGCGCCGAGGAAGACCGCCATCGCCTCGGCGAGGGTCAGCTTGAGCGGCGGGAGGAACGCGTCGCCGAGGATGCCCCAGCGACCGCCCTCCGCCCAGGTCGGGAGCCTGACCTCAGTTTCGAGGGCACGCAGGTCGCGGTAGACGTTGCGGACGGACATCCCGAGCCGCTCGGCGATGTCCTTCGGGCGCACGCCGTCGGGGTTGCCGGCGAGGAGGCCGGCGACGCGCATCAATCGGGCGGTGCGGTCGCGCTTGCCGGGCTCGCGCTCGACGTCGTCGAAATCGTCCACCGCGCGAGGATAGGAGCGCCACGACCGGCCGTCGCAAGTACCGGGTCCACTGGTACCGACGGGTCATCGTCTCCGCACCACCCTCAACCGACCATCGCCTCACCGATCCGACCGGTAGCTGCCGGCCGGCGACACGGTCAGGACGGCGTGAGCCGGAGTCGATGGAAGCCCACCGCGACGCGATGGAACGGCCGCTCGGGACGAGCCTCAAGGCGACGTACCGCGCCCTCCTGGCGCGCGGCCTCGAGGCCGGCGAGGCGGCGAATCTCACCGCGTTCCTGCACGGCCTGCCGAGCGACGGCTTCCACTGGACCATGCCCGAGATCGAGGCGATCATCCGCCGCCGGCTCGCCCACGCCGCGGACGAGCGGCTCGCCGCCACCGCCGGCAATCTCGCGGTCCCGCCGCGCAGCCAGCGCCGCTCGACGATCCACGACCGGCGCAGCCCGCGCTCGGGCTCGACCCACGTGATCGACCAGCCGTAACCCTGCCTTTTCCTGCGAGCGAGGAGCTGCACCCTCGCTCGCGCAACAGAGACGGCGCCCGAACTCCTCCGGGCGCCGTCTCGATTCCCGGCGCTACGATCCAGCGCATGACCGACCGACCGGTGATCGGATTCCTGACCGACTTCGGGCTCGACGGCGCCGCGGCCACGTGCCGCGGCGTGATGCTGTCGATCGCGCGCGATGCCCAGATCGTCGACGTCTGCCACACGGTCGCGAAGTACGCGATCGCCGACGGTGCCTACCTGCTCGCGGCCTCGCTGCCGTGGTTTCCGGTCGGGGTGCACGTCGGGGTCGTCGATCCCGGTGTCGGCACGGAGCGCCGGCCGGTGGCGATCTTGACGGCCCGAGGCGATGTCCTCGTCGGCCCGGACAACGGCCTGCTCCTGCCCGCCGCCGAGCGGCTTGGCGGCGTCGTGGCGGCGAGGCTGATTGCGAATCCCGCCTGGCAGCTGCCCGTGACAAGCGCGACCTTCCATGGCCGCGACATCTTCAGCCCCGTCGCCGCGCATCTCGCCCTTGGCGAGCCCTTCGCCGAGGTCGGGCCGGAGATCGACGCCGCCGGCCTCGTTCGCCTCGAGCCCGCGCGGGCCGTCGTCGATGGCGACGCGCTCGGTACCCGCGCCACGTACGTTGATTCGTTCGGCAACGTCCGGCTGGCCGGCGGCAGCGCGGACCTCGTTTCCGCGCTCGGAGCCCTCCCTGCCGGCACCGAGCTCGCCCTCGAGCTCGAGGGTGGTCGCCACGAGCGCGTGACCTGGCAGCGAACGTTCGGGGCGGTCGAACGGGGCGGCCAGCTCCTGTACGAGGACTCCGCAGGCAACCTCGCGATCGCGGTCGCGAACGGAAACGCCGCCGCGCGACTCGGTCTGTCGACCGGCGATCGGGTGCGCGTTCGGCGGACGTGACGCTACACTCCGCCGCTCAGAGGAGGACACCCATGGCCCGCATCCGGATCGTCATCGTCGGCTTCGTCGCCCTGTTCGCGGCCGCGTGCGGCCCGAGCGGCGCGAGCACCGCCCCTACCGCCGCGCCCGCGACCCAGGCCGCCAGCCAGGCAGCCGTGGCGACCGCCGAGCCAACCCCGGATCCGTGCGCCGCCGCGAACCTCGACACGATCACGGCGGGCACGCTCACCGTCGGTGCAGACAACCCGGCCTACCCGCCGTTCTACATCCCGGACGATACGAAGCCTGCGGGCTCCATGTGGGATCTCGGCGACCCGACGAACGGCAAGGGCCTCGAATCGGCGACCGCCTATGCGATCGCCCAGCAGCTCGGGTTCTCGCCGGACCAGGTGACGTGGGTGGTCGCCCCGTTCAACAAGGTGATCCAGCCGGGTCCCAAGTCGTTCGACATCTACCTGACCCAGGTCTCCTACAACGCCGATCGAGCGAAGGTCGTCGACCTCTCGGACGGCTACTTCGACCTCAACCAGGCAGTCGTCGCGTTGGCGAAGGACCCCATCTCGAAGGTCACCACCGTCGCCGGCCTGCAGCCGTTCAAGCTCGGCGCCCAGGTGGGAACGACGAGCTACCAGTACATCGTCGACCAGATCAAGCCGACGAAGGATCCGTCCGTCTACGACACGAATGACGCGGCGATCAAGGCACTGGGCGCCGGACAGATCGACGGCGTCGTCGCCGACCTGCCGTCGACGTTCTACATGCGTGACGCGCAGCTCACCGGCGGCCAGATCGTCGGCTCGCTGCCGACGGCGCCGGGCCAGGCGATCGAGCACTTCAGCGTCCTGCTCAACAAGGGCAGCTCGCTCACGCCGTGCGTGAACGGGGCGATCGCCGCCCTCAAGGCGAGCGGGACGCTCGACGCAATCCGCACCCAGTGGATCGACGTGGCGGGAGCCGCGCCCAAGCTCCAGTAACCGGTCCGCGGACGGCCGCCATGCGGCGGCGAACCGGCTGGATCGCGTTCGCCAGCACGCTGGCGACCTTCGGGCTGCTCGGCTGGCTGATCATCAACGCGCCCAACTGGCCCGCGGTCCAGCGCTCGTTCTTCAACGGCGACGAGTTCACCGGCGCCCTCCCGGGTGTCGTGTGGGCGTTCCGGATCAACATCGAGATGTTCCTCATCGCCGAGGTCCTGACCCTCGTGCTGGGTCTCGGCATTGCGATCCTCCGTGGCCTGCCCGGGCCCGTGTTCTTCCCGATCCGGCTGCTCGCGATCGCGTACGTCGACGTGTTCCGGGCGGTCCCGGGCGTCCTGGTGATCTTCTTCCTCGGCCTCGGCGTCCCGGGCCTGCTGCTGCCCGGCGTGCCCAGTGACCCGTTCTTCTGGGGGATCGTCGTCCTGACCCTGATCTACTCGGCGTACGTGTCGGAGGTCTATCGAGCCGGCATCGAGTCGATCCACCCGAGCCAGGAGGCGGCGGCGCGCTCCCTCGGCCTGACGCGCGCGCAGTCGATGCGCTACGTGATCCTGCCGCAGGCCGTGCGCCGGGTGATCCCGCCGCTCCTGAACGACTTCATCGGCCTCCAGAAGGACACGGTCCTCGTCTCGTTCATCGGCGTGGTCGAGCTGTTCCGAACGGCCCAGATCAAGGAAGCGGCGCATTTCAACTTCACGCCCTACCTCGACGTCGCGCTCGTGTTCCTCGTGGTGACGCTGCCGCTGACGCGGGTCACCGACTGGCTCATCGCCCGCGACCGCGCGCGAAGCTCCGCTGGGGCGCGGACGTGACCGCGCCGCCGACCGCGAGCCGCTCGACGACAGCAGCGATGGCCCTGCGCGTGACCGGGCTGCGCAAGTCGTTCGGGTCGCTGACCGTCCTCGACGGCATCGATCTCGAGGTCGCCAACCACGAGGTCGTCTGCCTGATCGGCGCGTCGGGCTCCGGCAAGTCGACGCTCCTGCGCTGCGTCAACCTGCTCGAACCGATCGACGCGGGGCGGATCGAGGTCGCCGGCCAGGACATCACGGCGCCCGGCGTCGACGTGAACGCGATTCGGCGCCGGATCGGGATCGTCTTCCAGGCGTTCAACCTGTTCCCGCACCTGCGCGTCCTCGACAACGTGACCCTCGCGCCGCGCCGCGTCCTCGGCCGGTCGCGCGCCGAGGCCGAGTCGGCCGCCACCGACCTGCTGGGAAGGTTCGGCCTGGCCGCCAAGCGGGACGAGTACCCGGATCGGCTCTCGGGCGGCCAGCAGCAGCGCGTGGCGATCGTACGGGCGCTCGCGATGGAGCCGGCGCTCATGCTGCTCGACGAGGTGACCAGCGCGCTCGACCCGGAGCTGATCGCCGAGGTCCTCGACCTCGTCCGGGAGCTCGCCCGCGGCGGGATGACCATGGTGATCGCGACGCACGAGATGGGCTTCGCCCGCGACGTCGCCGATCGGATCTGCTTTCTCGACGCCGGGCGGATCCTGGAGCAGGGTCCACCCGCCCAGATCCTGGCAGCACCGAAGGAGGCGCGGACGCAGCAGTTCCTGCAGCGCGTCATCGCCGCCGGCCGCCTCTGATCCCGCGCGTTGCCTGCCCGACGCGGCCCTACTTGCCGAACATCTCCCCGAGCGTGACCGGCTGCAGGCCGAGGTCGCCCGCGGCAGCGAGGATGCCGGGCAGGGCGGCGAGGGTGCTGTAGCCACCGAGGTGCATCAGCACGATCGAGCCGCCGAGGGCTTTCGCGCGGAGCTCGGCGACCATGTCCGCGGCGGTCGGTCCACCGGCCGAGACGGGTCGCCAGTCGATCATGTCCACGTCCCACATGACCAGGTGCCTCCAGCCCGCGGCGCCGATGCCGGCCTGGACCGCCGTGTTCCAGCTGCCGTACGGCGGCCGGAACCACGGCTTCGTCGATCCGACAATCGGCACGAGCGCGGCCTCGGTGCGGGTCACCTCCGCGGCCATCTGGGCGGCCGTCAGCGTCTTGAAGTCGGGGTGGTCCCAGGAGTGGTTGCCGAAGTCGAACAGGTCCGGCCGGGTCGCGGCGAGCTCCATCGCGGCGAGGCCCTGCGCGGTCGTGGTGCCGGATTCGCCGGTCGGGAACAGCGTCGCATGCACGCTGTGGGAGATGAGCCACTGGACGATGCCGACCGCCGGGTCGAGCCGGCCGCCCATGTCGAACGTCAGCGCGATCGTCTTCGACGTCCTCGAGCCATGCGAGATGACGGTCGCGAGCGGCGCTGCCGATGGCGCGCTGGACGGTGGGGCGCTCGGGAGCGGCGTCGGGTCGGTGGTCGACGGCGGGATCGGGGCGGACGAGCCCGGCCCGGGGCTCGGGGTCGGCGGGTTGTTCTCGTCGACGACACTGTCCGGCAGGACCACGAGCACCCAGCCGACCTCGAGACGGTTCGGGTTGTAGGCCGCCGATTCGGGGTCGAGCGAGGGGTAGGCGCCGCGGTTCCACCAGGCGATCGAGCGGGCGGTGGTCCGGTACAGCACGGCGATCGAGTTGAGGGTGTCGCCGCGGCGAACGACGTAGGCGATGAACGACGGCGCCGGGCTCGGCGTCGGCCGGACGAACGTCGGCTCGGCGGGGCTCGGGCTGGCGGTCGCGACGCCACCGGACGAGCCCGAGGTCGGGGAGGCACCGGGACCGGGCCCGATGAGGCCGGGCACGAGGAGCACCGCGGCAACGAGTGCGAGCACCACGACGACGAGACCGGCGGCAAGCCACGGCGAATCGAGGACGGAGCGCTCTCGGTTCACCGGTCGCGGGTGGGTCGGCGTCATGGTCGGAGTCTGACGGAGGAGCGCGAAGTTTGGCGACGGCAGGGCGGTGCGTGCCGGCGCCGGTCCGGGTCGAGCGGGGGCGCCGCTCGCGGTCTCATGCCGCGGGCGAGACCAGCGGATCGATCGGCGTCGGGGTCTGGAGCGTGAACTCGCCGACGAGCGCGAGGCCCTCGGCGGCGCTCGCGACACGGCCGCCACCGGACCGCTTGGCGACGAACAGCGCCCGGTCGGCCGCGAGCAGGATCTCCTCCGCGCGGGCGCCGTCGTGCGGGAACGACGCGGTGCCGGCCGACGCCTCCAGCGAGCGGATCTTGCCGCGCCACGTCGAGCCGGGACCGACGACGCTCTTGACGGCGGCGCGGACTCGCTCGGCGATCGTTCCGACCTGCTCGCCATCCGTGCGAGGCAGGAGGACGGCGAACTCGTCGCCGCCGTAGCGGAACACCCGGTCGCTGTCGCGGCTCGCCGCGACGATCGCATCGGCCACCTGCCGAAGGAGCAGGTCGCCGGCCTGGTGGCCCATGCCGTCGTTCACCGGCTTGAACGAGTCGAGATCGAGCATCACCAGGCTGAACGGCTCGTCGGCGGTGATGAGCGCGTCGAGCTGCTGGGCAAAGGTCCCGTGATTCAGGAGGCCGGTCAGGACGTCGGTCTGGGCCCGCTGGCGGACGGCCATGTGGACCTCCGCGTTCTGGAGGGCGATCGATGCCTGGGCGGCGAAGAGCTGGACCAGCTCGAACTCGTCGTCGCTGAAGACGCGGCCCTCACCGAGGCGCTCGAGCGTCAGCACGCCGATCGCGCCGGCGCGGCCGCGGAGCGGGACGCACACCAGGCTGCCGTGGACAGGCCCGCTCGGCGGCTGGAGCACGCGCGTGTCGTCGAACTCGTCGATGATCCGGACCGACTCGTTGTGCTCGAGGACCCACGTCGCCAGGCCGGACTCGCCGACCTCCCAGCCCTGGAGGTAGTAGTCGGCGTCGGCGCCGCGAGCGACCACCGGGGACAGGCCACCGCGCTCATGGTCGATCAGCTCGATGGAGACGTTGTCCGAGCCGATGAGGTCGCCGAGCCGGTCGGCGATCGTGCCGAGGAGGACCGGCGGGTCGAGGGTCGTGAGGATCGACTCGGTGATCTGGAGGAGCTCGCGCTGGCCGCGGACCTTCTGCTCGAGCGCAGCGGACTTCTCGCGCAGCTGTTCGGTCGCATCGGCGTTGGCCATGGCCTGAGCGGCCAGGCTGGCGTAGATCTCGAGCAGCCGCAGGTCATCCGCCCGGAACTGACGCAGCCCGAGCTTGGACAGGACGAGCACGCCGAGGACTTCGTCCTCGAACAGCATCGGCGCCAGCAGCATCGACTCGTCCAGGTCGTCCGCCGTCCCGGCGATGGTCTGCGCGCGCGGATCGGCGGCGGCGTCGTCGAGGCGCTGGGCGAGGCGGTGCTCGGCCACCCAGCCCGTGATTCCGGCGCCGAACTGGATCTTGAGCAGCTCCGGTGTCTCCTCGAGGTACTCGCCGACGCGGCCCTGCATCGCCACCGGGACGAGGTCGTCGCCGTACAGGCGGTACACGCGCACGTTGTGGTAGTCGATCAGCTGGCGGAGCTCCGTCGCGATCGCGTCGCCGATCTCCTTCACGCGGGTCAGCCGGTTGAGGCGCGCCCCGAGGGCGTGGATCGACTGGAGCTGGGCCGCCCAGGTGGCGAGCTGGGCGTAGTTGCCGGCGGCCTTGATCGCCACGGTCGCCTGGGTCGCGAGGGCGGCCATCGTCTCGAGCTCGTCGGGGGACCAGGGGTGCGCCTGGTCGTGGTAGACGCCGAGCAGCCCCAGCGGCTCGGGGCTGTCGCCGTCCAGGAGCGGGGCGAGGCAGCACGTGTCGAAGCCCTCCTGGATCACGGCCGCGCGCAGGTCGCCGACGCGCGGATCCTGGGCATACCGGACCGAGAAGAGCGGTCGCCGCGCGGCGATCGCCGCCGACCCGAGCGTGGGGGTGTCGAGCTGCGTGACGGTGTTGATCCAGGCCGTCGACAGGCCGCGCGAGGCAGCCATGCGCTTGTGGCCCTCTTCCTCGAACAGGAACGCGGCGACGCGGTCGGCCGAGAAGAGCACGGTCGCGTGGTCGATCACGCGCTCGAGGATCTCGTCGAGGTCGAGCCGGCTGCCGATGTCGCTCGTGACCCGGCGCAGGGCATCGGCCCGTTGAAGCTGGTGGGCGACGTCCGCCGCCGACGTTGCCGCCCGGATGATGTTGCCGATGGCGGTGGCGGCGACCCGGAGCAGCTCGCGCTCCGAATCGCTCATGGGGCTCTGCAGGTCGCGGACGAGGAGCAGGACGCCCCAGGCGCCCTGCTCGCCGGGGATCGTGCAGGCGACCTCGCGCCCGCCCTGGTTGGCCGCCGACAGTCCCGCCGGCCCGGGGTCCTCGACGACCGTGTCGGGTTGGGCGAGGGCCCCGCCAAGGACGCCGAACGAGCCGGGCAGCGGCACCAGCCCGCGCCCGACCGCGCCGGCCCACGCCTGTGGGGTCAGCCGGCCGTCCTCGAGGCGCCAGGCGGACGCGTGCCGCACGTCGAGCGCGTCGTGGATGGTGCGGACCGCGGCATCGAGCGGGGCGCCCGGATTGTCCAGCGCGTCCTTGATGGCCGACCCGCTCAGCGCCGAGAGCGCGCCGATGAGGCCGAGCGTGGCCTCGTGCTCCTCCATCGAGACGACAGCACCGACCGGCTCGACGGCGGCGAACCCGCTCGGCTCACCGCGGCGCCTCGAGGCGATCCGCACTTCGCCGGAGGCCGGCGGCTGACCGGCCGCATCGAGTCCGGCGAGGAAGCGCTGGAGGTCTCCGTGCCGGTAGCGGCGGTCGCCGCGGGGGTTGATCCGGTAGTAGCGGAGGCGGCCGGCGTCGCTCCAGGCGCGGACGGTGTTCGCGTGGACACCCAGGACCTCCGCCGCGCGCGTGACGCTCAGCGTCGCGTCGAGCGGACGCGGATGGTGCAGGTCCAGCTTCGCCAACGGTGCCGTGCCCCCGGGAGGATTCGTGAAGTTACGGCCGGAGCCTACCTACCCCACATTTCTTGCCAATAGTCCGAAGGTACTGAAGGGCCGGCGCGGTCACGAGCGCGGTCGGCGGCCGCCCGTCGCACGCACGCATGCGAGCGTGCCGGCGATGCTGGCGAGGGCGATCCCGAGGACGACCACGAAGGCAAAGCCCGGGTCACCCACGAGGCCTGGTCCGCCGCCACTCGTGCGCGTGTCGCCGCCGGGCCGGAGCGTCGGTTGGGGCGAGGTGGCGAGGGCGGTGGCGACGCCGCCCGTCATCGCATCGATGAGCCACCACAACGCAGCTGCACCGATCAGCACGCCGCCGGCGACCAGGCACGCCACCGCGAGCCGCGATCGTGCCGAGGCACCGCCGGTGAGGACGCGCATCGCCTCGTCCGGCTCCAACGTGGTGAGGACGAGCGGCCGGCCGAGCCCCGGCCCGATCACCAATCGCCCGTCCGGCGCCCGGGCCGGCACGCCCAGCACGATCCCGTGCTCCACGGAGGACACGGTCTCGATCGTCAGGCGCACCGGGGTCGCGGAATCGATTCCGGCAGGCGCTCGATCGCCGATGTCCGCGGCCCGCCCGACGCTCTCGCGCGGGATGACGATCAGGCCCTCGGCGAGGGCATTGCCGTCGACCCAAAGCTCGTCGAGGCCCTCGCGAATCACGAAGGGCACCGTCTCGACCGCCGATTCGAACGTCGTCCATGCGCCGGCGCCGGCGCGTTGCTCGAGGGTGGTCCGGCGCAGCACCAGGGGCCGGTGGTCGGCGTCCTCGAATTCGGCCTCGCTGTCGATGCGGCCATCGATCCGGACGTAACGCGCCTCGCCGGACGTCGCGAGCCGGACGGCCTCGGCAACGGACACCGCCGGCGCGGTCGCGAGCAGCCGGCCGACCCGGTAGCGCGGCCCGAAGCTGCGGAGGATCGCCAGCGCGGCCACGAGCGCAAGCACGCCGAGCACGGCCGGGACCATGGGATTCACGACCGGGATCATAGGTTGGCCCGGGAATCAAAAGGCCCGGAGGAACCTACCCGACACGTGGGCGTTGATGTGATCGCCGCCGTTAGTGTCGCTCGGCCCCTCCGGGCTGATCGGTACGCTAGGTGTCCGGATCGCCTCGGTCAATGGCACCTGTCCACCAGATTCGGGAGCGGCGTCCGGGTTGTCCACGCCGGCTCCACATTCCGCATCGGAACGGCCGGTCAGGGTCGGCCGCCGGCGGGACGCCCGGTCGCCGGATCCAGCGCGTTGACCCCGCCGCCGTACGCGGTCAGGACGAGGCGCCCACCGACGAGTGCCGCCTCGGTGACGACGTCGGAGTGGGCGATGCGCCAGGCGACGGTCCCGTCGGCCTCGATCGCGAACGTCTCGAGCTCGGCCTGGATCACGACGTGCCGAAGCCGCGACGAGGCGAACACCGAGAGCACCGGCGTCGCCGAGCGATGCATCCACTGCGGCTCCCCGGTCCGGGCGTCGAGCCCGTAGACGTGGAAGCCGTACTTCACGATCAGCTGGCCGGCGGTGTCCCACAGCTGCGCGGCCGGCTCGTCGTTGAGGGTCGAGGCGAAGCGGACGGTCCAGCCGCCGGCCGGGCCCTCGATCCGGAGCTCGGCGCGGCACAGCTCGTCGGGCGTATCGGACACCTGGGGCCCCAGATCGAGGAGCGAGCCACCGACCTCCGACAGCGCGAACACCGCCGCGGCCTGACCGGAGCCGCCCCAGCGCCAGCGCGCCCGCAGGCCGCCCGGATATGCGATGGTCGCGTCGCGCGGCTCGTCCGCCACGTCAGGACGCGCGCTCGACCGGCGGCTCCTCGGCGATCGGGGCGACGTGGGCGTCGGCGAGCATGCGCAGGGTCGCCGGCGAGATCGGAAAGACTGCCGTCGGCAGGCCGGCGGCGGCCCACACCTGCTCGTACCGTCCAAGGTCGGGATCCATGATCACCCGGGTTCGCTGGTGATGGCCGAACGGTGGGATGCCGCCGATCGTGAAGCCGGTCAGCTCGTCGGCCTCGCGCGCCGTGGCCCGTCGGACGTCGCGGCGCCCCACAACCGCAGCCAGCCGATCCAGGTCGACGCGATTCGCGCCGGAGACGAGGCACACGATCGGCTGGAGCTCGCCGTCCTCGGTGCCGGCAACGAACACCAGCGACTTCACGATCTGCCCGATCTCCGCGTCGACGACCCGGGCGGCATCCGCCGCGGTGTGGGTGGAGTCGGGGAAGGCGACGACCTCGATCGTCACGCCCTTTCGGGCGGCGGCATCCAGCACCCGTTGGACGGCTGGGTGCTCGATGGCTGTCGGCACGGCCGCGAGGATAGCATCGGCGAGGGTACGATCGGATCGCATGGACGCCATCGTCTTCGATTGGGACGGCACCCTCATCGACTCGCTGCCGGCGATCTTCGATGCGAACCTGCGCGTGCTCGCCGAGCACGGCCTGCCCTTCGATGCCGACCGCTATCGGGAGGCGTACATCCCGGACTGGCGGCTGATGTACCAGCGCCTCGGGGTGCCGGACGCGCAGCTCGAGACCGTGGGCCGGCGCTGGCTCGAGCTGTACCGGGAGATCGACGAGGCCGGCCTCCTGCCGCGCGTCGCGGATTCGCTGCGGCGGCTCTCGGAGGCGGGATTCGTGATGGGCCTGGTCACCGCCGGGGATCGCGACGTCGTCGAGGACCAGCTAACGCGCCACGGCGTCGGCGACCTGCTGCCGGTCCGCGTCTTCGGCACCGATCCGATCGCCTCGAAACCACACCCGGATCCGCTCCTCCGCGCCCTGCGCGGGCTCGACCGGATCGAGCATGTGGCCACCGCCCGCTACGTCGGCGACGTGCCCGACGACATGCGCATGGCCCGCGCCGTTGGCACGCTGGGGATCGGCATCGAGTCGACGCTGGGGACGCGCGAATCGCTGATCGTCGCCGGCGCCAGCGCGGTCTATCCGAGCGTCGCCGCATTCGTCGACGCGCTCCTCGGGCCCGGCTGAGATGCGCGGGCGCCTGGGGATCGTGCTCGCGGACGGTGCCGCGCCCGCGCGCGCCGCGCTCGATGCCGCCTGGCCGGGCTGGGACGCCGGCATCGAGATCGTTGTCGCCGCGGATGGCGGAGCGCGCCACGCCGAGGCCCTCGGCCTGCGGGTGGATCGGTGGGTCGGCGACGGCGACTCCATCGAGCCCGCGCTGCTCGAGCAGCTGGCGCGCGCCGGCGTGGCGATCGAGCGGGTGACCGCGGAAAAGGACGAATCGGACGCCGAGCTGGCGCTGCTCTCCGCGCTCGCCCACGGTGTCGACGAGGTAGCCGTCATCGGCGGGCTCGGCGGCCCGCGCATCGATCACGCCCTCTCGAACGTCGGCCTGCTCGGCCATGCGGCGCTTGCCGGCCGCCCGCTTCGCCTGTACGACGAGCACGCGGCTCGAATCTCGGAGCTGACCGCCCCGGGCGCGGGCGGCGAGCCCGTCATCGGCGAGTACGAGGGTCGCATCGGCGACCTGGTGTCGCTGCTGCCGGTCGGAGGCTCGGCGAACGGGGTCACGACGCTTGGGCTCCGCTATCCGCTCGCGGGCGAGCCGCTCGTCCTCGGTCGGACGCGTGGTGTGTCGAACGTGCGGGCCGCGCCGCGAGCGAGGGTCACGCTCGAATCGGGCCGGCTCCTCGTGATCGAGACGCCTGCTAATCTCCGGCCATGAGCGCTCCCGAAGCCGGCCAGATGGCCCCTGACGTCGTTCTTGCCGACGAGACCGGCGCGGTCCACCGACTCGCCGACCAGCGCGGCCGCTGGACCGTCCTGTACTTCTACCCGAAGGACGACACCCCCGGCTGCAATACCGAGGCGTGCCAGTTTCGCGACCTCGACACCGAGTACGCGGCAACGGACGCGGACGTGTGGGGCGTCAGCAAGGACAGCGCGGCGAGCCATCGCCGATTCCGCGAGAAGTTCGAGCTCCCGTTCACGCTCCTCTCCGACCCGAACCGCGAGGTCATCGATCGCTACGGCGCGTGGGCCGAGAAGACCGCGCTCGGGCGGACGTACATGGGCATCGTGCGCTCGACGTTCCTGATCGACCCGGACGGCCGGATCGCGCGAACCTGGCCGAAGGTCAGGGCCGACGGCCACCCTGCCGAGGTGTTGCAGGCGCTCGGCGAGGAGCGAGCGGCCCGCGCCTCGTGAGCCGGGCGCCGCTCCCGCAGCCACGCATTCGATGACGGAGATGGAGCCGCACGCCTGGCGGCCAGATCGATTCATGGTCGTCGCCGCGCACCCGGACGACGCCGACTTCGGGCCCGCGGCGACGGCCGCGAAGTGGATCGATGCCGGCGCTGTCGGCTGGCTCGTGTGCTGCACCAGCGGCGACGCCGGCGGCGAGGACCCGTTCGCGGATCCGCTGGAGCTGGCCGCGCTGCGCGAGAGGGAACAGCGCGCCGCCGCCGACGTCGTCGGCTACGCCGGCGTCACGTTCCTGCACATGCCCGACGGCGCGCTCGCGAACGACCTGATCCTGCGCGAGCACCTCGTGCGCGAGATTCGCTCCTTCCGCCCGGACGCGGTGCTCGCCACCGACCCGACGAACCTGTTTCCTCGCGACGCCGGGATCAACCATACGGACCATCGCGCGGCCGGCTTCGCCGCGATCGATGCGGTCTATCCGGCCGCTCGCAACCCCATGGCGTTCCCGTCCCTGGCGCGCGCCGGCCTCGCCGCCCACCGCGTGCGTCGCGTGTACCTGTTCTGGACCAACGAGCCGACCGTGCGCGTCGACATCACGTCGACGGTCAGCCGCAAGCTCGACGCGCTCCGAGCCCATGCGAGCCAGATCAAGGACTTCTCCGAGATCGAGTCGTGGATCCGCGAATCCTCGAGCACGCTCGGCAAGGACATCGGTGTCGGGGCAGCCGAGGGCTTCCACCTGATCGTCGTCGACGACGACGATACCGAGGAACCGTCGTCAGCCTGATCTGATGGGCGCCGCCGTGTCTCCTGGGGGTGGGCTCTGGCAGGCTGCGAGCGGAGATCGAGACTAGCCGGCGAGCTCCGTGCTTGCGCTCGAGGCGCCAGCGGCGCCGGCGGCCAGCGCCGGCTCGGCGATCGCCTCGTCGCGAACGGGAGCCTCCTCGAACAGCACCGGCTGCACGATCTCCCAGGCGAGCCACAGGTCGTCGAGCCCCGCGGCATGCTCGCCGAGCACCGCGCGGACGTCGTCCGCGGCATAGTCGGGACCCGCGGCGGCGAGCAGCTCCTCGGGCGCCGGCCGCGCCCCGACGAACAGGCCGGCGATCTCAGTCGCGTTCGGCCAGACGCGCATCCGCCGCGGCTCGAGGCTGCTGTCGGCGAGGGCCTGGCTGACGTCGCGATACGTCGGGATGCGAGCGTCCTCCCAGCCCGAGCGGCCGTCGTAGCGATAGCCCATCGAGTCGAGCGCGGCAACGACCCGCCGGCACTGTTCCACGGTGAAGCTGTCCCAGAACGCCGTGCCCAACGGGAAGTCGATGACCGATTCGCGCACGGCGACGGTGGCGAAGGCCTCGACCAGCTCGCCGAGCAGCAGCTCCCAGCTCCGGCGTTGCCGGCTGTCCTCGCCGGCGAGCGCGTCGACGACCTCGACCATCGCCCGATGATCGCCGCGGAGCATCCGTTCCAGCGCGCTGCCCTGGGCGGGTCGCCGCCGGAGGTCCGCCAGCTCCGTGTCGACCTCGGGCTGGATCGGAATGCCGACCGACGGCGCGACAGATGGAACGATCGTTCGATCCGGGGGCATGCCCACGCCCCGCTGGTCGAAGCCCGCGGGCCGCAGGTCAGGCGTCAGCTCCGGGGTCCACCGGAGCGGCGCGCCGGCCTCCCGATCGGCCTGTCGACGGTCGCCCGGGCCGCCGCGCGCGGGGCCGGCGGCGCGCGCCACCAGGGCGCCCTGCGACAGCGTTTCGGAGCGTCCGGGAACGGCGCCGCGGGTCACCGTGACCCGAATCTCGCGCCGGTTGGGGCGGTTGCCGAGGACCATCACGAGCGCCGCACCGCCGGCGGCGCCGAGGAGGAGACCGGTGACCAGGAAGGTCAGCTCGCTCGCTGTCACGCGGGGTCGAGGTCCTCGGCTTGGGGATGGTGTCTCAGCGCCATCCTGCGTTCGAGGGTAGCTGCGCCCCAGGTCACCGTCAACCCACTCGCGGCGCTCGGCGGGAAGGGGATCGGGCGGCCCCGGGCCCGGTCCGGCTGCAGCGTGCCCCGAGCGGGTGGTAGATTGACCCAGCCGGCCGCACCGGGGCTGCCGGGCGTCGCCGCTCGCCTCCGCCAGCCATCCTGTCAGCACCGACGCAGCACGAGGTCCAGCCTCGCCTTGACCCTCGACGTCCGCCAGGAATTCCTCGTCCAGCCGGTCGACGCATCCTGGCTCCAATGCAACATCGAGTGCCAGGAGGCCTGCCCGGTCGGGACGAACTGCCGCGGCTACCTCAACCTCGCCGCCGAGGGCCGGTTCGAGGAGGGTTACATCCTCTCCCGCGAGCCCAACCCGGTCGCGGCGATGTGCTCGTACGTCTGCTCGGCACCGTGCGAGCGAGCGTGCCGTCGCGGCGACATCGACCGCCCGCTGGCGATCCGGGCGATGAAGCGGTTCCTGGTCGAGTGGCATGAGGCCTCCGGCATCCCCGACGTCATGCCCCACATCGAGGCGCGGGCGGAGAAGGTCGCGGTCGTGGGCGCGGGACCTGCCGGCATCGCCGTCGCGCGCGAGCTGGCGATGAAGGGCTATGGCGTCGACGTCTACGACAGCCTGCCGTTCGGTGGCGGCACGATGCTCATCGGCGTGCCCGCGTTCCGCCTCCCGCGCGAGGCGATCGAGATGGACATCAAGCTCGTCGAGCGCCTCGGGGTGACGTTCCACTACAACACGAACATCGGCGTCGACGTCGCGTTCGACGACCTCCAGAAGGATCACGATGCGGTGGCCATCACCGCGGGCGCGATGAACGCCGTCGCCCTGGACGTGCCGGGCGCCGACCTCGAGGGCGTCCAGTACGGCGTCGACTTCATGAAGAAGGCGAATCTCGGCGAGCCCATCGAGGTGGGCAAGGACGTCGTCGTCATCGGCGGCGGCTACACCGCGATGGACTGCTCGCGGACGTCGCTCCGGCACGGTGCCGAGCACGTCGCGATCGTCTACCGCCGCACGCGCTCCGAGCTCGTGGTGGACGAGGAGGAGCTGGGCGAGACCGAGCGCGAGGGCGTCCGCATGGAGTTCCTCGCCAGCCCGATCGAGGTCGTCGGCGAGAACGGCCACGTGACCGGCGTGAGGTTCATCCGCAACAAGCTCGGCGAGCCGGACGCGTCGGGCCGCCGCTCGCCCGTGCCGATCCCGGGCTCCGAATTCGTGATCAAGGCGGACACGGTCATCCCGGCCGTGTCCCAGGCGGCCGACCTGACGTTCCTCCCCGTCGAGGCCGACTTCGAGGTCAACCGCGGCCGGGTCAAGGTCGACCCGGCGACGTACGCCACGAACGTTCGCGGCGTGTTCGCCTGCGGCGACTTCGTCACCGGCCCGACGACCCTGATCGAGGCCGCCGGCCACGGCAAGAAGTGCGCGTACGCCATCGACCGGTATCTCGCGGCGCGCACCGATGTGACCGTCGCCGCGAACGTCAAGATGACCTCGAGCTGGGCGTTCGAGATGCCCGAGTTCTACGACGTCCTGCCGCGCCAGCACATCCCGATGACGGCGCTCGCTGAGCGGATGCCGTCGACCGACCCGGACGTCAACTTCACCACCCAGGTGGAGCGCGGCTACGACGCGACGGCGGCCGTCGCCGAGTCGACCCGCTGCCTGATGTGCAACTACAACATCTGGTTCGACCCGTTCCGGTGCGTCCTGTGCGGGGCCTGCGCGGACGTCTGCCCCGAGGGCGTCATCCACATGGTCGACATCAACCAGCTCAAGTCCGAGGGGCTCCTGACCGAGCTCGACGAGGCCTACGGCTGGCAGGACGGCGCGGCCATGATCCTCGACGAGGAGCGCTGCATCCGGTGCGCACTGTGCGTCAAGCGTTGCCCGTTCGACGCCATTACGATGGAGCGGTTCGAGTTGCAGGAGATCTCGACTGACGGGCGGCTCTACAAGGAGTCGTACCGCGACGCGCAGCTCGCCGGCACGCCCGGCGTCGCAGGAGGAGCAACCCGGTGAGCTTCATCGAGCGGGTGGACCAGGCCATCCGCCGGAGCCCTGTCTGGCGCTCGCTCTTCCGGAATCCCTACCCGACGGACGAGCGATCGCGCGCGTACGGCGTCATGAACAACGTGTTCCTGCACCTGCATCCTGTGCGGGTCCGCCAGCACGCGGTCAAGTTCGCCTACACGTTCTGCCTCGGCGGGCTGTCGTTCTTCCTGTTCCTCGTCCTGACCGTGACCGGCGTGTACCTGATGTTCTTCTACATCCCGTCGACGACCGCGGCCTACACGGACATCCTGAACATCCAGTCGAACGTGGCGTTCGGCCTGCTCACCCGCAACGTGCACCGGTGGGGCGCCCACCTCATGGTCTTCTTCGTCTTCCTGCACATGATGCGGGTCTTCTACCACGGCGCCTACAAGCCGCCGCGCGAGTTCAACTGGGTCATCGGCGTTCTGCTGCTGCTGATGACCATCGCCCTCAGCTTCACCGGCTACCTGCTGCCGTGGGACCAGATCAGCTACTGGGCCATCACGATCGGCCTGAACATGGCCGGCGCGACGCCGATCATCAACACGCCGATCCAGTCGTTGATCTTCGGCGGCCTCGAGGTGGGCCAGAACACGTTGTTGCGGTTCTACGTTCTGCACATCATGGTGCTGCCACTCGTGGCTGCCCTCCTGCTTGCGGTGCATTTCTGGCGCATTCGCAAGGACGGCGGCATCAGCGGGCCGCTATGACCGACGAGAAGCGGCCGACCGAGACGCGCTCCGTGCAGCCGGTCGACCCGACCCGGCGGACGGAGATCGACAAGCAGCGCGTGCCGATGTCTGCGCGGCCGTACCGGCTGCTCGCGATGGTCAAGCAGGACGCCGTCGTCCGGG
Organism: Candidatus Dormiibacterota bacterium; assembly: GCA_035631615.1. GTDB lineage: Bacteria > Chloroflexota > Limnocylindria > Limnocylindrales > CSP1-4 > UBA5189. The sequence goes on from DASQIK010000026.1 coordinate 30,245, forward strand.
TCCAGAAGGAGCCGGACGACACGGTCATGACCTGGCCGCACCTGCTCTCGATCGAGTTCCTCGCGGCGACGGTCATGAGCATCTTCCTGCTGCTCATGGGCCTGTTCATCAACGCGCCGCTCGAGGATCTGGCCAACGGCAACGTGACACCCGCCGTCACGAAGGCGCCGTGGTACCTGCTCGGCCTCCAGGAGATGCTCAACTACTTCCACCCGGTCATCGCCGGCGTGCTCGTCCCGTTCCTGTACATCCTGGTCGGGGCGATGGTGCTGCCATACATCGACCGCGCCAACATCGAGGCGAAGCGGCCGTCGGAGCGCAAGACCGCGGTCGTGCTGTTCAGCCTGATCTGCATCCTCGGGCTGTTCGTGACGTTCGTGGGCGTGTTCTTCCGCGGCCCGGGCTACTCGATCGTGACGCCGTACCTGCCGTTCTTCGACAACTTCACCAACGGCCTGCACTTCTCGCTGTGACGACCGACCGATGAGCAACTACCACCTCCAGCCCGCCGACAAGCCCCAGGCGCTCACGCCGCAGGCGCTGCGCTCGCTCCGCCAGGACCCCGTCCAGGGGATCTCGCGGCGGACGCTCCTGCGCCGCTCGATCGGCGGCGCGTTCCTGCTGTGGCTCACCGAGGTCACCGTCGGCTCGATCGGGTTCCTGTGGCCCAACGTCAAGGGCGGCTTCGGGAGCGTGATCAAGATCGGCAAGATCGACGAGATCAAGGCCGCGAACGCGTCGATTCCGTTCGCCCAGGGCTTCCCCGCCTACTTCCAGGCGGCCCGCGCCTACGTGATGCTCGTCGACACGACGCGCCAGGAGTTCGTGCCGGGCGAGGACAAGACCGGTGACGGCACCGCGCTCAACGTGCGCGCGCTGTACCAGCGCTGTCCGCACCTCGGCTGCAAGCCCAACCCGTGCCTGAAGAACTTCTGGTTCGAGTGCCCATGCCACGGCTCGCGCTACGACCGGCTCGGGATCAAGGCGCTCGGCTCGCAGTACGGCCCGGCGCCGCGGAGCATGGACCGCTTCTCGATCACCGTCGACTCCGACGGCAACCTCATCGCGGACACGTCCAAGATCACCCTCGGTCCGCTCCCGGTCGCGGTCGGCCAGCCGGGCATCATCCCGCCCAAGAGCCCCGTCGGCTGCGTATGACAGACCAGTCCGGCGACCGGCCGGAGGACCAGTCGGAGCGGCAGCTGCCCGCTCGCCGCGAACCGACGGAGACCGCCCCAGCCCGGTCCGCCGAGCGCTTCACCGCGCCCCGCCAGGTGCGCAATGTCAGAGGGCTGACATCGGAGCGGGCGGCCAAGATCGTTCGCCAGTCCGGCGACGCGCGCTGGGTCGCGTTCCTCGGCGTCGTGATCATCGCCGTGTTCGTGATCATCTACTACTTCTACGAGCTCGGCGTCCCGATCATCAACACGACGCCCCGGCTCGTGGCGCAGGACAACCTCCAGCAGGTGACCTCGGTCGAGCGCGGCTACAACCTGTTCCAGGCCAACTGCGCGAAATGCCACGGGGCACAGGGCCAGGGCGGCATCGGGCCGGTTCTCAACGATCAGTCGAAGCTGTTCTCCCACCTCACCGAGGTGTACATCCAGAGCGTCCTCACGGTCGGTGGCCGGTACGTCTGCGGCAATCCGAAGAGCGTCATGCCGGTCTGGGCGGACACGAACGGGGGGCCGCTGAACTACATCCAGATCCAGGACCTGATCAACTTCATCCGCGCCCCGAGCACCACGGAGTACACGCAGAAGGATCCGACGACCAACGAGCCCGTGATCGGCGCCGACGGCAAGGTCGTCATGTTCAAGGGCTGGCGCGACCCGACGTTCAAGCCCGACCCGAGCGCGAGCCCGGTGCCCGACTGCTGGTCCGGCACCGCGGGCGGCGGCACGCCGGCGCCCGCAGCGACGCTGCCGCCGAACGCCCCGACGCTCGACCTGGTCGCCCAGGGCTTCGCGTTCGACAAGCAGTCGCTCGAGGTCGCTGCCAATACCGCGTTTGCGATCAACCTGGACAACAAGGACCCTGCTGGCGTGCCCCACAACGTCGAGCTCAAGAAGGCTGACGGGACGGTCATCCTCGATCCGACGCCCGTCGATGGCGGCAACCAGACGACCTACGTCTACGCCGCGCTCCCGGCCGGGACCTACACCTTCATCTGCCGCGTCCATCCGATCGCATCCATGACCGGCACGCTGACGGTCAAGTAGGCGATGACCAAGGCGCTGCCCGCCGGGCGACCGATCAAGCATCGTCCGGTGTTCGGGCTGTTCGACCCGGACGGCTGGGCGTGGGCCACGGTCAAGGCCGGCTTCTGGCTGTTCGTGATCATCATCACGCTCGGCTACATCCCGGATCGCGCGTACTACTTCATCGTCTCCCGCACGTTCGACATCATCGGCACGCCGGGCCTCTCGATCGTGAACCTGTGCCCGCCGGAGAACGGCTCGACGATGCCGTGCCCGGTCCCGGCCGGCAGCGTGCTTCCGTGGCAGGCCTCGCCACCGGAGATCAGCCTCCCGCAGCCACGGACCGGCGGAGCGGCCGCGCAGATCGGCACGACGCTGCTGTACATCGGCGGCACGGACGGCAAGGCCGCATCCGCGACCACGTACATTGCAACGCTCGACAAGGGCACGTTCGGCGCATGGACGGAGGGGCCGGCCCTGCCGGCAGCCCGGACGGACGCCGGGATGGCGGTCCTCAACGGCACCGCGTTCCTCGCCGGTGGGCTCGGCCCGGATGGCGCGCCGACGGCCACGCTCTATTCGCTCGCCATCGATCCGACGACGACCAAGCTCGGCAACTGGGCGGTCGTCGACAAGGTCCAGCTGCCGGCGCCCCGGTCCGGCGCGTCGGTGGTCGCGGTCCCGGACGGCATCGTCGTCCTCGGCGGCCGCGGGCCGGATGGCAAGGTCACCTCCACGGTCTGGAAGGCCACGCTGGACTCGACCTCCGGCAAGCTCGGCGCGTTCAAGGACCAGCCGGGCCTGCCGCACCCAGTCGCGGACGCCGCCGCCGCCTACGCGGGCACGTGGGTGTGGGTCTACGGCGGGTCGGATGAGGCCGGCCCGACGGCGGCCGTGCAGCGTGCCGACTACGGCGCCGTGACCGCGCCCGCGGCCGGCGGCGCAGCGTCGGCGGCGCCGGCGAGCCCGGCGGCGAGCGGCGCCACGACCCAGGGCGTGATCGCATGGGCCGTCCCCACGGCAGCTGCGGGAGGCTCGAACCTGCCCGCGCCGCGCACCGGCGGGGCAGGCTTCGTCTCGAACGGCGCGCTCTACCTCGCCGGAGGCTCCGACGGCACCACGGCCCACGGGGAGCTCTACTGGGCTGTTCCCGACAACAGCGGCAACATCGCCGGCTGGCAGCACCTCGCCGCCACGGACCTGCCCGCCGCGGTCGCCCATGCGGCACCGGTCGTCACGGGTGGCTACGCGATCCTCATCGGTGGGACGTCCGCCTCCGGCGTCGTCGCGACGTCGAGCCGGGCCAGCATGGCGCCGCAGGCGCCGTTCTTCCAGGCCGGGCTCGTCGGGTTCCTGCCGGGCGTGGTGGTTCCGGGCCTGCAGATCGGCGGCCAGATCGGGACGCAGCTGGGCCTGCTCGCCGCGGCGGGCGTCGGCACCGGCAACTTCGCGATCCTCGTCGCCCTTGGCTGGGCGTTCAACCACAAGCCCCAGATCGCCGCCTGGCGCGATCGCCGCCGGCGAGCGCGCGAGGCCAGGGCGCCGAAGCCGGTCTAGGTTCGGGGGATCTCGATCGCGGTTCCCTGGTCGCCCGCTGGTGCCCCGGAACCCGCGAGCCACCGATCGATCGAGGCGAGCAGCACCTCCGCGTCGATGCCGAGGCGAGGGCCTGCCGCAAGGCCGTTCGCGACGCGATCGCGCGCGCCACGCAGGTTCTTCTCGGTCCCCGCTGGATTCGATCGGGCTCCGTGCACGAAGGCGGCCGCGAGCTTGATCACGCCCTGGATCAGCTCGCGCTCGGCGAGGTCGCGCGTGCCCATCCATGCCGGCTCGAGCAGCTCGTGGGCGAGGAACCAGTCGCCGTGGCGGTAGGCATCGAGCCCCGTCTCGAGGGCGGCGCGCAGCTCCGCCGGTGGGAGCGGGCGGTAGGCCTTGGCGCGGCCGCCCTGGAGGATCGTCTCCTTCGGCGTCGTCAGGCCGCCGGGGTGCCCGAGCCGCGGCTCATCGGGAGCTCGCTGAGCGGTCGTCGCGACTCGAAGCCCTCGTCGAGCGGATGCCACGCGTCGATGTCGCCTTCGCCGAGGCGCCAGCACAGCCAGATCGGGCGCCCACTCACGAGGGCGGGGAAGTCGATCAGCCCCGTCGAGATATCGCGAAGCGTGATGTCGAGCTCGACGAGGCGGGCGACGCCGGCCTGCATCTGGTCGATGAGCCCCTGCATGCCGAGACGCAGGAGGCGGATCCGCTCCGCGGCCGCGGCGGTCGGCGTCTCGTCGTCCGGTGGCGACGCGGCGACGACGCGGTCGCGCAGCTCGATGAGCTCGGCACGCTGGTCGCGCAGTGCCGCGAGGATGCGCCCGACCTCGGGCAGCAGCCCGTTGGCCTCGTCGATGCCGTAGTAGCGACTCACCTGCTGAGTTTAGGCCCACCGTATGATGCGAGCCATGAAGACTGCTGCCCGCATGGATTCGATCGGCACCGAGTCGGCCTTCGAGGTCTCCGCCCGCGCACGCGCGCTCGAGGCGACGGGCCGCTCGATCATCTACCTCCAGATCGGCGAGCCTGACTTCGACACCCCGGCGAACGTCCGGGAGGCCGCGAAGGCCGCCATCGACGCGGGACTGACACACTACCCGCCCTACGCCGGGCTGCCCGACCTCCGCGCCGCCATCGCCGCCGACACGACCGCGCGGCGGGGCGTTGCGGTCGAACCGTCGAACGTCTTCGTGACCGTCGGTGGCAAGGGTGTGATGGTCTACGCGATCCTCGCCCTGGTGAACCGCGGCGACGAGGTCATCGTGCCCGACCCGGGCTACCCGATCTACGACTCGATCACCCGGTTCGTCGGCGGGGTGTCGGTGCCGATCCCGATCCGGATGGAACATGACTTCCGCCTCGACGTCGACGAGCTCGCCTCGCTCATCACGCCGCGCACGAAGCTCATCGTCCTGAACTCGCCCGCGAACCCCACCGGCGGCGTGCTGACACGCGGTGATGTCGAGCGGATCGCCGAGCTCGCACAGCGCCACGACATCGTCGTGCTGTCCGACGAGATCTACGCGCGGATCCTGTACGACGGCGCGGAGCACGTGTCGATCGCCTCGCTCGACGGCATGGCCGAGCGCACGATCCTCCTCGATGGCTTCTCGAAGACCTACGCGATGACCGGCTGGCGCCTCGGCTACGCGATCGTCCCGGACTGGCTGGTGAAGACGTACGGCCAATTGATCATCAACACGATCAGCGGCGTGACCGCGTTCGCCCAGGCCGGCGCGATCGAGGCCCTGCGTGGGCCGCAGGACGACGTCGACGCGATGGTTCGGGAGTTCAACGCGCGGCGCGATCTCGTTGTCGACGGGCTCAACGCGATTCCGGGCATCCGCTGCCATCGGCCAACGGGCGCGTTCTACGTCTTCCCGGACATCTCGGGGACGGGCCTCACCGGCGCGGAGCTCGCCGAGCGGCTGCTACAGGAGGCCGGCGTGTGCGTCCTTGCCGGCACCGCGTTCGGGGGCGTGGGCGTCAACCACATCCGGATCTCGTACGCGAACTCCCGCGAGAACCTCATCGAAGCCCTCGGGCGGATCCGCGCGTTCGTGGCCCCCCTGGTCGAGGCGCGCCTGGGCTCAGCGGCAGCTCCGGCTCGGTAAGGACCCGAAGGTGCCGTTGTCGTTCCGCCCGGCGGTAGCTTCCGCAGAGACGTCTCGCCCCACGGAACACGTGGCGCCTCGGAGCCTGTTGGGTGTCGTGGCTTCTCGCCTGACGACACGCTCCGGCGACGGCGGCGTGGGCTTACCCATGGTTCTCGCGCCACGGAAGGGTTCGCCCGTCGTGGCGCCGCAGCGCCGCCGCCACCCAGATCTTGTTTCGCCCCGCGAGAGCGCCGCCCGGCGGCGCCACCGTGGCGCGTCTTCCAGGGCAGGATGAACACACGCCCGAAGGTCTTCGTCTCGCGGATCATCCCCGAGGAGGGCCTCGCGCCGATTCGCGCCGCGTGCGACGTCGAGATCTGGCAGGGCGAGCTGCCGCCGCCGCGCGGCGCGCTGCTCGACGCGATCGCGGGCTGCGACGGCGTCCTCACCCTGCTCACCGACAAGGTCGACGACGAGTTCCTCGACGGCGCCGGGCCGCAGCTGAAGGTCGTCAGCAACTTCGCGGTCGGGTTCGACAACGTGGACGTGGCGGCGTGCACGAAGCGTGGCGTCGCGGTCGGCAACACGCCGGGCGTGCTCACCGAGACCACCGCCGATCTCGCGTGGACGCTGCTGATGGCCGCCGCGCGACGGATCACCGAGGGGGACCGCTACGTCCGCGGCGGCAGGTGGAAGACGTGGGGCCCGATGCTCCTGATGGGGCCGGACGTCCACGGCGCGACGCTCGGCATCGTCGGCTTCGGGCGGATCGGGCAGGCGATGGCGCGGCGCGCAAGGGGCTTCGGGATGCGCGTCATCTACCACGACCTCCAGCGCGCCTCGAAGGCCGTCGAGGCCGAGTACGACGCGACCTACATGACCCTCGACGGGCTGCTGCCGCAGGCCGACTTCGTGTCCCTCCACGTCAACCTCAGCCCCGAGACGAAGGGCCTGATCAATGCGGAGCGCCTCGGCTGGATGAAGCCAACGGCGATCCTCGTGAACACGGCGCGCGGCCCGGTCGTCGACTCGCAGGCGCTTGTCGACGCCCTCAGGGCCGGCACGATCGCGGCTGCCGCGCTCGACGTCACGGATCCCGAGCCGCTCCCCGCCGACCATCCGCTGATCGGCCTCGACAACTGCCTCGTCGTGCCGCACATCGCCTCCGCGAGCCGCGTGACGCGCGGCAGGATGGCCTCGATGGCCGCAGCGAACCTCCTCGCCGGCATCCGCGGCCAGCGGCTGCCGACCCCGGTGAACCCGGAGATCTACGGCTAGCTAGTCGAGCGGCTCCGACTTCACGACCCAGATCGGGCCGTCGCCGGCATCGACCTTGAGCGCGCCATCGCCCGGATCGGCGAGGGCGGTCCTGAGGAGTCGAACCCGCCGGCCGTCCAGCTCGGCGACCGGTCCGACGATGCCGGCCCGCTGGACCGCAAACGCCCAGGCACGGACCTGGTTGTGGATCGATCGGCGACGCTGGCTCCAGTCGACGGTCGCGTAATCCTCGCCGAGCAATCCGGCCCAGCTCGCACCCTCCTCGGGCTGCGGGTCGCCGGGGTCGCCCGCCGCGACGCGCTCCAGTGCCCGCGGCAGCAGCCCGAGGGCGCTTCCGATCATGCGCGGGCCGAGCGCCCGGTAGTCGAAGTCGTCGTCCTCCATCGGGATCGTCGTCTGCGCGAGGATCCCGCCGGTGTCGAGGCTGGCGTCCATGCGGTGCCAGGTCAGGCCGTACTGCTCGTCGCCATCGCGGAAGGCCCACGAGATCGGGATCGGGCCACGATGACGGGGGAGCAGCGCAGGATGGCAGTTGATGACGCCGAGCCGCGGCACGTCCAGCGCCGCCTGAGGAATGCGCCAGCTGAAGCCCCAGCACACGGCGAGGTCCGCGGCGGCCGCTCGGAGGAGCGGCTCCATCGACTGGCGATCACGGGCGATGAGGACGTCGAGGCCCTTCGGCGCCGTGCTGTCGCCGAGCTCCGGAAAGTCGTCGCCAGTCGCGCCCGCGAGTTCGCGGCGTCGTGCGCTGATGACGGCGACCGGCTCGTGGCCCAGCTGGCGGAGCCCGTCCGTGAGGACCTCGGCGATCGGCGTGACCGTGGTGATCAGCGCAATGCGCCAGCGCTCCGTCGGCATCGGCCCGAGTGTACGGTCCGCTAGGCTTTTCGCCGGGCCCGTAGCTCAGCGGCAGAGCAGGGGACTTTTAATCCTCGTGTCGTGGGTTCGAATCCCACCGGGCCCTCCGATCTCCGCGGGCGGCCAGTTCGCCACCTCGGAGGTCGCGATAATCGCCAGGTGGACGTCCTGCGCGCGACGACCGTCGCCGACTACATGCAGATTGCGGGCGGTTACCTCGCCGCGCGGGAGGCCGAGCAGAACCTGATCTTCGGCATCTGCTCGAACCTCGAGGCGGATCCGAGCCAGTACGCGACCGGTCCGTACCTCGCCGTGGTCGTCCACGGCGATCGCGTCGTCGGGACGGCGATCCGGACGCCGCCGTGGCGGCTCGTGCTCGGGGTGATGGAGCATCCCGGGGCCGTCCATCAGCTCGTCCAGGATCTCAAGGCAGATCCCGCCGGCAAGGATCTCCCGGGCGCACTCGGGCCATCGGAGGCGGTCGGGCACTTCGCCGAGGCGTGGGCCGCCGCGATGAGCGTCAGGGCGAACCTTTCGCGCCACGAGCGCAGCTTCCGGCTGCGAACCGTCATCCCACCTCGGTCGGCGCCGGGAAGCATGCGTCGAGCCGGTCCCGCGGATCGAGCGCTCCTGGCCGCCTGGGCCCGCGCGTTTCACGAAGAGGCCCTGCCTGGCGGCCCGGACCAGGACCACGACGCCACGGCCGACCGCTGGATCCGCAACATCGGCCGCACGGCGTACCTGTGGGAGGACGGCGGCCGACCGGTGTCGCTGGCAGGTGTCGGCGGGTTGACGCCGAACGGCATCCGCGTCGGCCCCGTGTACACGCCGCCCGAGCTCCGCGGCCGCGGTTACGCAAGCAACCTCGTGGCGACGGCGTCGCAGCTCCAGCTCGACACCGGCCGAAGCTTCGTCTTCCTGTTCACCGACCTCGCCAATCCGACCGCGAACAGGATCTACCAGGCCATCGGCTACGAGCCGGTCAACGACGTCGACGAGTACGCCTTCGAGCCGGCCTGACGGCGCTCAGGGGTGCGAGCTGGCACCGGAACGCAACACTTCGGGCACCGGGGCGCCGCCGATCGAACGGCAACGGAGACGGAGACTTCCCATGAGAACCCGGGGCAGGCCGGGCGAGCCAAGGGGACGCAGATGACGCTCGAGATGAACCAGGCAGCCGGTCGATTGCGCGCGGTGCGCGACGGTCAGGTCGCGCCGGTCACGTGCGCCGCCTGCGGCTGCCGGCTCGAGCCGAGCGCAACCGGCTCGGATTCGTGGGCGCACTTCGGTCGACTCGGGGGGCGCGACGCGCGCGGCTGTCGCGTTCCCTGCGTCGACGCCGACCACGACCGGAGCGGTCGCCCGATTCTCGCCGGGTAGCGCCGCCCGCCGCGGACCGCGGTCAGGCGGGCGAGGCCGTCTCGGCGCCCCGCCCGGTCTCGCGAGCCGCGAGTGCCTGCACCGCCGCGGCATCCTTCCGCCGCTCGGCGAGCCAGCACGCCGCAGCGTGCCCGTCCCCGACGTCGATCAGTGGCGGCTCCTCGACGCACTTCTCGAAGACCAGCGGGCAGCGGGTGCGGAACCGGCAGCCGCTCGGGATGTTCGCCGCGTCCGGCGTCTCGCCGACGAGGATCGTCCGCTGCGCCCGGTGCGCGGGAGGCTCTGGTGACGGCGACACGGACACGAGTGCCGCGGTGTACGGGTGGCGCGGCCGCTGGATGACCTCCTCCGCCGGCCCGATCTCCATGATCTTGCCGAGGTACATGACCGCGATCCGGTCGGCGATGACCCAGGCGAGCGACAGGTCGTGGGTGATGAACAGGTAGGTCAGCTCCCGCTCGTGGCGGAGGTCGAGCATGAGCCGCAGCAGCTCGGTCCGGATCGAGACGTCGAGCATGCTCACCGGCTCGTCGGCCACGACGAGCTGCGGGTCGAGGACGAGGGCACCGGCGATGAACGCGCGCTGGCGCTGCCCGCCCGAGAGCTGGTGCGGGAACCGGAACATGAAATCGGCTGCCGGCCGGAGGCCGGCCGCCTCGACGGCGGCGCTGATGCGCCCTTCGCGCTCGGCTCCGGGCGTCCCGATGTGGTTCACCTCGAGCGGCTCGGCGACGAAGTCGTGGATCGTCTGCTTCGGGTCCAGCGACTCGTACGGGTCCTGGAAGATGAACTGGACGCGACGCCGGTAGTCCCGCAGGCCACGCGTCCCGCGCACGTTCGACACGTCCCGGCCATCGAATGCGATCGTGCCCTCGGTCTGGCGCGTCAGCTTCACGATCACACGGGCCGTCGTCGTCTTGCCCGAGCCGGACTCGCCGACGAGCCCGAGGACCTCGCCCTTGTTGATCGTCAGGTCGATGCCGTCGACAGCGCGGACAGCCCCTCGCGGCCGCCGCAGGATGGTGTCGAGCAGCCCGCCTCGGATCGGGAAGTGGACCTTGAGGTTCGAGAGCCGCAGCAGCTCGGTCATGCGCGGGCTGCGGTCGACGCCGCCGGCGACGTGTCGACCGTCGTCGTCCTGCTGCCGATCGCGCCCGGGGACGCCTCGGTGTACAGGTGACAGGCGACGCGGACACCGTCGTCGAAGCTGATCTCGGGCGGGACGACCTCGCTGCAGATCGGCATCACGTACTGGCAGCGGGGGGCGAAGCGGCAGCCCGGCGGCGGGTTGAGCAGGTCCGGCGGCGAGCCCGGGATGACCTCGAGGGTGCGCCGGTCGGAGCGGATGTTGGGGAACGCGCCGAGCAGCTTCTGCGTGTACGGGTGGCGGGCGGCGGTGAAGACGCGGCTGACCGGGCCCTCCTCCGCGACCTTGCCGGCGTACATGATCAGCGCCCGGTCGCATGTCTCGGCGATGACCGAGAGGTCGTGGGTGATCAGCATCAGCGACAGCCCCAGGTCGCGCCGGAGCTGCTCGAGCAGCTGCAGGATCTGCGCCTGGACCATCGCGTCGAGGGCCGTCGTGGGCTCGTCGCCGATGACGATCGCCGGGTCGCAGGCGAGGGCCATCGCGATGATGGCCCGCTGGCGCATGCCGCCCGACAGCTCGTGCGGGTACGCGTCGGAGCGGCGGCGCGGGATGCCGACGAGGTCGAGCAGCTCCAGCGCCCGCTTGCGCGACGCCGTCTCGGACTGGCCCAGCCGCACCTGGACCGGCTCCGCGATCTGGTCGCGGACGCGGATCACCGGGTTGAGGGCATTCATCGCGCCCTGGAACACGATGCTGATCTCGCGCCAGCGGTAGCGCTGGAGCTGCCGCTCCGTCTTGGGCACGAGGTCGATCCCGAACAGCTTGATGCTGCTGCCCCTGCGGATCCGGCCGTTCTCCGGGAGCAGCCGGATCATCGACAGGGCGGTCGTGGTCTTGCCGCAGCCGGATTCGCCGGCCAGCCCGAGCGCCTCGCCGTCGGCGAGGTCGAACGACACGCCGTCGACCGCCTTGACCCAGCCTCGGTCGAGCTTGAAGTGGGTCCGCAGGTCGCGGACCTCGAGGAGCGGCGCGGTCGGGTCGGCCAGCTTCGGGAGGTCCCACTGCCGGCGGCCTCGAACAGGCACGGCCGGCACCACCTGGTCGGTCGCGTGGTGGTGCTCGTCCTCGCGGGGATGGTCGCTCGGGTGCGGGGGCTCGGGTGCGGGGGCGAGGTCGGAGGCCGCGGTCACGTCGGCGGCCGAGTGGAGCTCGCGCGGGCCGGTCATCGCCGGACCTGCGACTTCGGATTGAGGAGGTCGTCGAGCGCGTTGCCGACGAGGGTGAAGCACAGCACCACGAGCACCACGCAGGCGGCGGGTGGCGCGATGACCCACCACGCACCGAGGCCGGGTGCGCCCGATTCCTGGGCGCTGTTGAGGATCTGGCCCCACGATGGCTGGAAGGGATCGCCGAGCCCGATGAACGACAGCGTCGTCTCCGTCAGCACCGCGCCGGCGAACGTGAGCACCGCGTTGGCCACGATCAGGTTGACGACGTTGGGCAGGATGTGGCCCATGATGATCTGGCCCGGTCCGGCCCCGATGACCCGGGCCCGGTCGACGAACATCCGCTCCTTGAGCGAGAGGACCTGCGAGCGGATGATCCGGGCCGTCGCGGCCCAGCTCGTGATCCCGATCACGATGATGATCACCATCAGCGTCGCCCGGATGCCGAGGATCTGCGTGTCGACGCCCACGATGTCGATCAGCACGGGCGCCAGGATGAGCGCCAGCACGAACGTCGGCAGGACGAGGAAGAAGTCCGAGATGCGCATCAGCGCGTTGTCGAGCTTGCCGCCCGCATACCCCGAGATCAGCCCGATCGCGACGCCGAACACGAGCGTGATGACCGTCGCCATGAGCCCGATCGTCATCGAGATGCGGGCGCCGTGGACGGTACGGTTGAGCATGTCCCGACCGAGGTCGTCCGCTCCGAAGATGTGCGTTGCGGACGGCGGGTCGAACGCGTTGCCGGTGGCTCGGGTGGCGGTCTCGAGCGGTCCGACGAGCAGGTCCGGGAACAGTGCCAGGACCGCGAAGAGCAGCAGGACGAGCAGCCCGACCATCCCGTCCGCTCGGCGCGCGTAGCGGGACGCGAACGAGCGCATCCTGGTGAGGCGGATCCGCCATCGCTGCGCTCGCACCGACCCCCCCGCGGCCACGGCGGTCACGCCCGCACCCGCGGGTCGAGGATGCCGTACACGATGTCCGCGATCAGGTTGGCGACGACGACCGAGATCGCGACCAGCAGGAAGATGCCTTGGAGGACGGGGTAGTCGCGAGCGTCGAGCGCGGTGATGGTCAGCGTTCCCAGGCCCGGCCATGAGAACACGATCTCGGCCGTGATGGCGCCCGCGATCACGTAGCCGAAGTTGATCGCGATGAGGGTCACCATCGGCAGCAGCGCGTTCGGGAATGCATGGCGGCGCAGGATTCGCCCGTCGGGCAGGCCCTTCGCCCGGGCCGTGGTGACGTAATCCTCTGACCTGGTCTCGATGATCGCGGATCGCATCAGGATCGAGTACTGGCCGATCAGGCCGAGCGAGACCGTGAGGAGCGGCAGCGCGAGGTGGCGTGCCAGGTCGATCAGCCCACCGAAGACGTCGCTCGGCGCGCCGACAGACTGCATGCCCGACGTCGGGAACCAGCCGAGCCCGGCGGCGAAGATCACGATCAGCGGCATGCCGATGACGAAGTACGGCATCGAGTACAGGATCAGGCTCACCGAGCTCCCGACGCGATCGATGAGGCCGCCGCGTTTCCAGCCGGCGTAGGCGCCGACTGCCAGGCCCAGGATCACCGAGATCAGCTCCCCAAGGCCCACCAGGAGCACGGTCGGGCCGACCCGGTCCAGGATCACGTCGCCGACCGTCTGGCCGCGGAACTTGAACGAGTCGCCCAGGTCGAACCGGGCGGTCGCCGCGATGTAGTCGACCAGCTGATCCGGGAACAGGGGCTTGTCGAGTCCCCAGCGCTCGCGAATCGCGGCGATTGCCTCGGGCGTGGCGTTCGGGTTGCGAAGGAGGATCCGGTCCGGCGACCCCGGCATCAGGCGGAACAGCACGAAGTTGAGGAGGACGATCGCGACGATCGTCACCGCGGCCTGCCCGAGCTTGCGACCGAGGAAGTGCCCGCTCACGAGATCTGCATCGCCTCAGGGAGCCGAGAAGGGCCGCCGGGTGGCGGCCCTTCTCGAACGATCACGAAGAGGTTGTTCGAAGGTCGGCTGGCGTCAGCCTTCCTCGTCCGCGACAGCGGCCTTCCGCCTGCCTCGTGCCCACCACGCCAGCGCGACGACGATGATCACGACCACGAGCACGATGATCAGCAACGTGGTGTTGCTGCCGCCCGCGGAGGTGTTCCCCGGCGTCGCCGTCGGACCCGCCGTGGCGGGTGCCGAGGACGTCCCCGGAGCCGCTGACGCGGCGCTGCTCGGACCCGGGGTCGGGACCGCGGTCGCGTCCTTCAGCTGGGTGTAGTTGAACGTGCCGTAGCTGAAGAGCGGGGTGCCGTTTGCGGGCATGTTCTGGAGCCCGGTGAACTTGTCGGTCCGGTAAGCGTCGAGGTTCGAGTCGTAGTACAGGATGTCGTATGGCGCAAGGCCGTAAATCATGTTCTGCATCGTCTTGAGGACGGCGTTCCGGGCGTCGCCGCCGAGTGCCGATTCCTGCGCATAGAGCGCGTCGTACGCCGGGTCGCAGAAGTTCGAGTCGGACAGGCTCCCGATCTCCTTGCACAGGAAGACGTCCAGCAGTCCGTTGGGATCCGGGTTGCCGGCCCAGCCCCACAGCTCGATGTCGTAGTTGGCCTTGTTCGTCTTGCCGCCCGCCTCGGGTGGCAGCAGGAGGTCGGTCAGCGTGTTGCTGTCGTAGACCTGGGTCTGGAGCTCGATGCCCAGCTGGCCGTACCAGTCCTTGATGAACTCGGCAGCCTTCGGATAGTCGGCGTTCGAGTTCGGCATGACGAGGCGCAGGACGATCGGCTTGCCCTCCTTGTCCAGGCGCTTGCCGCTGGCGTCGAGGACATAGCCGGCGCTGTCGAGCTTCTGCTTGGCCAGGGAGATGTCGAACGTCCGCGGCGCATCCGGCTCGACGTGCATGGCGCCGAGCACCGGCGGCACGATCGTGGTGCCGACGTCGCCGTAACCACCGAGGACGCGGTCGACGAGCAGCTTCTTGTCAATCGCGTAGCCGAGGGCGTCGCGGAACTTCGGGTCGAGCAGGGCCTTGGTCGACGGACCGCCGCCCGGGATCGTCTTGCCCGTCCCGGTGCCGTACACGTTGAACGCGAGCTGGCTCCAGCCGTTGGCCGCACCGACCACGGTGGTGATGTTGGGCGCGGTCTTGAGCGCGTTGAGCTGCTGGGCGTTCACGTTGTGCGCGTACTGGAGATCGCCCGACTTGAGGGCCTGGACCATCGTATCCGCGCTGCTGTAGATCTGGAGGACGACCTCGTCCTCGAAGCCCTGGGTGCCCCAGTAGTTGGGGTTGCGGGTGAAGCGCATGAACTGGCCGGTCTTCCACTCGGCAAGCTGGTAGGGCCCGGTCCCGACCAATGGCCCCTTGAATGCCTCGTCGCCGATGGTCTTGTAGGTGTCCTTGCCGTAGATGTGCTTGGGCACGATCGGCAGGTAGATCTGGTAGACCCGGTCCGACTGGTCGGTGGTGTACGCGATCATCGTCTCCGGATCGGGGCAGGAGACCTTCGTCACGCCGGCGTCGCTCACGCCCGTGTCGAGGTAGCCGAGCCCGATGCTCGCGTTTGCGGCGTGCGCGTCGAGGGCGAGCTGCCAGCTGAAGCACGCGTCCGCGGACGTGGCCGGCTGGCCGTCGGACCACTTCATGCCGGTCCGGATGTGGAACGTCACGTTGTCCGGGTTGCGCGTCCACTTGTCGGCAAAGCCCGGGATCGGCTTCGTGTCCAGCCCGAACCCGACGAGCAGGTCGAACGACAGCTGGAACGCCTCGTAGCCCGAGACGAGCGCGGTCTGGTACGGGTTGGACGAGTCGAAGTCCTGGGTCGTCCCGGCGGTGAAGATCACGGGGTCGGCGGCGGCGGTCGGTCCCACCGCCGCCGGGATGGCGAGCGCCGCGATCGCGAACAGGGTCGCAACGCGGGTCGCCTTCACGGAACGAGCACTGCGCATCGGGACTCCTCCAATGGCGTGGCGGGAGGCGCGACCGCCTCTCCCTGGACGCACCCGCCTCTCCCTGGGGCCGCCAGACGGCTAGCGTCGCATACGGGCCTTCGCAGCGCAACGCGATTCGCGGCTTCGCTACCCCGTCGCTGCGAGATTCGTGGAAACGCGGCACATTGCCGGGCGGTCGATGGCGAAGCGCCCGAGCTCGCGCGACGGCGGCGCGTGATCGAGGTCGAGGGCGAGACTCGCGAGGAGCGAGCCGAAGAGCGCCGCGAACTTGTAGGCGTGGGCCGCCCCGAGCGCAACCACCACACCGGGATGGCCGGGGACCCGGTCGACCACGAAGTCTCGATCCGGCGTCAGCGCGTACAGGCACGTCTTGGTCCTGATTGCCGGCCCGACGGCGCCGGGCATCCGCGCGGCAAGGAAGCGTTCGACTCGGGCGAGGCAGTCGGGGTCGGTCAGGAACGTGCGGGCGTCCGCGGTGGTCGGCCGGCCGCCGACGTCCTCGCCGACCTTCGGGCCCTCGCTCCGATAGGTCGGGAAGCCGTAGAACGAGGGCTGGTCGAGCCAGATCCAGATGGGGAAGCGGTCCGCAGCGAAGGCCCCGGGATCTGTCGGCGCGAACCACGTCACCTGCTCGCGGGTGACGCTGAGGGGCAGCTCCATCCCCAGCGGCGCAAGGAGCTGGTTCGTCCAGGCATCCGCGGCGACGACGACGGCGCCGGCCGTCCACGCGCGTCCGTCGTCGGCGCGGACCTCGAGCTCGCCGCCGTGGTCGCGGATCTCCCGGACGCGCGTTCGCTCCAGCACCGTCGCGCCGGCCGCGCGCGCCAGGCGCTGGTGGGCCGCGTTGCCGCGCTCCGGATCGGCGATGCCCGCGTCCGCCTGGAACAGGCCGCGCGTCCCGGGATCGAGGCGCCACTGCGGCCAGCGCCGCGCGATGTCGACCGGATCCAGCCACTCGAACGGCACCGAGGCCTGGGTCATCGCGATGGCGTAGTCGTCGATGGATTCTGCGGCGTTCCGCGGGGCCAGGTCGAGGCCGCCGGTCATGGTCAGGATCGTCTCGCCGGAGGCCGCCTCGATCTCGCGCCAGGCCGCCTGCGCCGTGATCGCCAGCTCGACGTACTCGCGCCGGTGATAGGACAGGCGCGTGATCCGGGACACGTCCTGCGAGGCGCCGCGGTCGTGGCCCAGCTCGAACTGCTCGAGCCCGAGCACGCGGGCGCCGGGGGTCGCTGCCAGCCGGTACGCGGCGGCGCTGCCGATGCCCCCGAGCCCGACGACGACCGCGTCGTACTCGGTGCGAGCGTCCGTGCCTGCCACGCCGGCACGATAGCCGACAATCCGACGGTGGAGATCAGGCGCGTCCGCATCCGCGCTCGAGACGGCATCGAGCTGTCGGCGAACCTGTTCCTGCCCGACGACGCCGCCAAGAACCCTGTCCCGGCGATCATGAACACCGACCCGTACCGCAAGGACGACTGGTCGGCGGGCTGGGACCTCACGCTCGCGACGTATCTTGTCGAACGCGGCTACGCCTATTGCCGCCTGGACGTCCGGGGCACCGGCAGCTCCGGCGGGATCGCCCTCGACGAGTACACCGAGGCCGAGACCCTCGACGGCCACGACACAGTCGAGTGGCTTGCCGCGCAGCCGTGGTGTACCGGCAAGGTGGGGATGTGGGGCCTGTCGTACGGGGGCTTCACCTCGATCCAGGTCGCCGCGACACGGCCGCCGCACCTCGGCGCGATCGTCGCCATCCAGGCGACGGACGACCGCTACACCGACGACGTCCACTACGTCGGCGGCACGATGACGGTCAGCGACCTCGCCCAGTACGCGGTGAGCCAGGTCGCGATGAATGCGCTGCCGGCGCTCGAATCGACGCGCGGCGCCAGGTGGCTCGACCACTGGCGGGATCGCCTCGAGCGCACGCCGGTGTGGCTGCTCGAGTGGGCGCGCCGCCAACGCGACGGTGCGTACTGGCGCCGGGGCTCCCTCGCGCCTGCGTACGAGCGCATCGAGGCGGCGGTGCTCCAGTTCGCGGGCTGGATGGACGAGTACGTGGACGCGGCGTTCCGCATCCAGGGCCGGTGCACGAGCGCCTCGGGGCGCCGCACCATCGTCGGGCCGTGGGTGCACGGGCTGCCGCACCACGCCTACCCGGCGCCGAACATGGACTGGCTGCACGAGGCGATCCGCTGGTTCGATCGGTGGTTGAAGGACGAGGCCAATGGCGCGGACCTCGAACCCGCCATCACCTGGTTCCACCGCGACCCGACGCCGCCCGAACGCTTCCCGACGCGGCTCAACGGTACGTGGCGGGCTGCGGCGTCCTGGCCGCCACCGACGGCCGCGAGCGTGGCGCTGCACCTCGACGGATACGATGCCACGGGCCCCGCGGCCGGAGCGGGGCGCCTCGGCCCGCCGGCCGACGCTGCCGGCATCGACGCCTTCGCCCACCGCCCGACCGCCGGCGCCCGCGGCGGCTCGCTGTGCTGGGGCGCAGGTCACCCGCCGAACGGGCTCGCGGCGGACCTGCGGCTGGAGGCGGATGCCGGGCCCGCGTACCGAGGGGAGCTGCTCACGGCGCCGGTTGACGTCCTCGGCGCTCCGGTTGCGGTCCTGCACGTCTCGGCGACGCAGCCGGTCGCGCACCTCGTCGTCCGCCTCGGCGATGTCGCGCCGGACGGCGCGATCGAGCAGGTCTCCGAGGGCATCCTCAACCTGACCCACCGCGACTCGCACGCCGAACCGGCGCTGCTCGAGCCGGGCCGGGTGTACGAGGTCCGGGTGCCGCTGCGCTCAGCTGGCTACCACTTCCCGCGGGGGCACCGCATCCACCTGGGCATCGCGAGCGCGCACTGGCCCGTCGCGTGGCCGTCCCCGGGAGCCGGCGACCTGTCCATCCATCACGGTCCGGCGACCCCCTCCCGGCTGGAGCTGCCGCTGGCGCCCCTGGGTGCCGACGCCGTCGCGCCGCCGCGCTTCCGCGAGGAGCAGCCCGCGCTCGTCGAGATCGGCTCCGCCTTCGCCGATCCAACCGCCTGGGAGGCGATCGACGATCCGGCTGCCGGGACGTTCACGATCCGCACCCACGAGGGCGAGACCAGCGTGCTGCCTGACGGCGTCTCCACGCTGTTCGTCGGCGAGACCCTCGAGATGACCGCCTCGGATCGCAACCCGGGCGATGGCCGCTTCGCGAACGCCTGCGAATACCGCCTGGACCAGGCAGGCCATCGGATCGTCGTGATCGCCGATGGGACGACGGTCGCCGGCGCGACGGAGTTCGACATGCACGTCGGGATCAAGGTCCAGCTCGACGGCGTGCCCTTCTTCGAGCGCGCCTGGCACGAGGTGATCCCGCGCGACCTCCTCTGAGACCGGGCCCCTGGGTCGGAAGCGTCAGGCGCGCAGGTAGCGGTCGAACCAGTCGAGGACGCGGTTCATCCGGTCGATCCGCCGATCTGGCCGGCCGGCGGACGCGTACACGTGCGACTCCTCCGGGTAGAGCACGTATTCGACCGGCTTCCGCAGCACCCGCAGGGCGATGAACAGCTGCTCGTTGTCGCTCGGCGGGCAGCGCTTGTCGGCCTCCGCCTGGAGCATCAGCAGCGGCGTGTGGACGTCCGCAACGTTCCGCAGGGGGCTCTGGCGCCACAGCTTCTCGGGGCCGCCGGGCTCCGTCGGCGAGCCGAGGAGCGACAGGCGGTTGTACTCCACGCCCGTGTCGCTGCCGGCCCAGCCGGCAACCTGGTTGGACACGCCGTTCTCGCTCACGGCGGCCTTGAACCGGTCCGTCGTCCCGACGAGCCAGTTGACCATGAACCCGCCGTACGAGAGCCCGAGCACACCCAGCCGTGCGGGATCCGCGATGCCGACCGCAACCACGTGGTCCACGGCGGCGTTGACGTCCGCCGCGTCGACCCCGCCCCAGTCGCCGAGCTGGGGCCGGATCCAGTCCGCGCCGTAGGTCGCGGAGCCGCGGATGTTCGGGAGCAG
Organism: Candidatus Dormiibacterota bacterium; assembly: GCA_035631615.1. Lineage (GTDB taxonomy): Bacteria > Chloroflexota > Limnocylindria > Limnocylindrales > CSP1-4 > UBA5189. The sequence goes on from DASQIK010000026.1 coordinate 49,831, forward strand.
GACCCGGTAGCCGCGCGCGCACAGCAGCACGACCTCGAGGTGCGGCGCCGGCGCCCACGCGCCCAGCGGGCCGCCGTGCACGTCGACGACGGTCGGCAACGCGGCAGCGGGATCGGCGCCCGCTGGCGACGCGACCCAGACGTCGATCGGGCCACCGGGTCCCGGCGCCTGCATCAGCCGCATCTCGGGCCACTCGAACCCGTCCGCCCAGCGACCGCCGAACCGCGTCCGGATCGACGGCGTGCCCCCGGCGGCCGGCACGGTGACCAGCTCGACGGGCCGGTTGCCCACGCACGCCAGGAGCGTGATCCGCACGTCGCGCGGAGCATGCTCGCCGGTCGCCACGGCCAGGCTGTGGGACGCGATGTCGCCCGGCACGAGCCGCTCCGGCGGTCCGGCTGGGTGACCGGTCGCGGGATCCACATCGAACCGCCACGGGGCCGACCGCCCTCGATCCGAGACAAGCGCGACGATCGTCCGGCGGTCCAGCCAGGCGGGCGTCGTTCGTGAGCTGGCGGTCCAGCCGAAGAGGTCCGTGTCGATCCAGCTCCCGATCGGCCGGTCGAGCGTTGGCGCGAGCGCCCACGCGGGTCCGGAGCCGTCCGCCGGCCCGACGACGAGCTCCGGGCTGACATCGTCGAGCGCATCGGCCTCGCGGACCCCGATCGCCGCGATCCAGTGCCCGTCCGGCGACCAGGCCGGCGAACGCGCGTGTCCGCCAAGGCTCAGGAGCTCGCGCGGCTCGATCTCGGGCGTGTCGCCATCCGTCGCCGCGAGGGCATCCGGTACCACGACGCCCCAGATCGAGGTTCGTGGCAGGAGGTCCGCTTCCGCCCCGCGGTCGGCGACGAACGCGATGGACGCGCCGTCGGGCGCCCAGGCAATGCCCGACGCGCTCCAGTCCCCGGCGGTCAGCCGCCGCGGCACGGCGCCGCGGCGCGCCTCGACGACATGGAGGTGCTGCCAATGATCGACGTGGCCGATCTCGTCCATCCGCCAATCGATGCGGGTGATCCGGCGGGCGAGCGGCTCCTGGCCGGATTCCGGGGTGGGGCCCTCGATGAATCGCGCCGGACCAGCGTCGATGGTGAAGGCGAGCCGGCACCCATCCGGCGACCACGCGACCTCCCCGACCGAGCGCCGGCGAGGCGTCCGCGCGGCCCATGGCGTCCCGGGCCGGCCCGTCGCGCCGATCGGCAGCACGAACAGGCGCGCGGAATCCGTGCCCGGGTCGGCCGTTCGCCGCAGCGCCCCGCGCCGCCCGCCCTCGGTGACGAGGGTTCGCTTGAACGCGACGCTCGCGCCGTCGGGTGCCACCCGCGGGAGCACGTCGCGGACCGCGCCGCTGGTGAGCTGGAGCGGCTGGCCACCACCGGTCAGCGGCACGAGCCACAGGTGCGATCGATACCGATCGCTCCGGACGAACCGGCGGACCACGACGGCGAACCGCCCATCGGGCGAGACGTCGTGCTCCTCGAGGACGACCTGAGATCGGATGACGGTCCGCGGATCCGTCTGGCGCGGCATCCCCGGAGCCTACGCGGCTGGACCGGTCGCGGCGCGCCATCCGGCCCGCTCGGTAGACTCGCCCGATGGAAGGGCTTTCGCGCTGAGGATCGCCTACCTCGTCCTCACGCACGCCATGCCCGATCACCTCGGCCGGTTGATCGCCGCGCTGACGGAGGACGAGACCGACTTCTACGTGCACGTCGATCGGAAGGTCCCCGTCGAGCCGTTTCTGGCGCATTCGGCCACCAACGTCCACTTCCTGGAGCGCCGCCTGCCGGTGTACTGGGGCCAGTGGCAGATGGTCGAGGCGACACTCCGCCTCATCCGGAGCGCGATCGGGCAAGCCGACTACGACTACCTCGTCCTCCTGAGCGGCAGCTGCTACCCGATCCGGAGCCGGGTCGAGATTCGAGGCATGCTCGCCGCCCAGCCCGGTGCGCAATACATCAACTCGGTCGCGATGCCCAACGCCGCGGTCGGCAAGAGCCTCGCTCGTCTCGACCGGTTCTATCGCCGAAGCGATCAATCGCTGCTGGAGAACGTGTGGCGTGCCGCCATCGGCACCCGCACCCTGCGACGATCCGGCTGGCCACTCTCCAGGCGATGGCTGCTCGCGCGGGATTGGCGGCGCGGGCTCGGATCGCTGGCCCCGTACGGCGGGTCGACATGGTGGGCGCTGACCGGCGACGCGTGTCGACATGTCGACGCCTTCGTCGAGCGCGAGCGGCGTGCCACCCGATTCCTCGAGAACACGAGGTCACCGGACGAGGTGCTGTTCCAGACGATCCTCGGCAACTCGCCATTCGCGCCGATGGTGCATCCCAGCCTGACGTTCACCGACTGGTCCGCGGGTGGGCGTCATCCCGCGGAGATCACCGAGCGACATCTCGCCAGGTTCGCCGAACCCGGTCCCCTGCTGTCGGCAGGACCGTACGGGCGGGGTGACCGGTGCTTCGCCCGGAAGTTCCCGGACGATGGCGGTCGGATGACGCGGCTCGTGGACGAGATCGTCCGGCAGCGCGTGGTGCCAGCCGCCTGACGGCCCTTGCGGAATTCGCACGCGTCGGGTAGATTGTCCACGTGACATTGAATATCAGCCCCGAGCCGAGCAATCCGAAGGCGTCCGACCGCGCCCGACCGCTCGTCACCGAGGTCGTCGACGAGCTCACCTCTTGGAACCCGCGCGAGTTCATCACCGCGTTCCAGCGCTGGCACCAGGGCCAGGTGAGCCTCGCCCACCTCAACGTGCTGATCCTGCTCGAGGCCAATGGCCCGATGCCCATGGGCCGCGTCGCCGATGCGCTCGACATTTCCGTCGCCAGCGCGACCGGCATCGTCGATCGGATGGAATCGCGCGGGCTCGTGGAGCGTCACCGCAATGCCGACGACCGCCGGGTCGTGCTGGTCGTGCCGGCCGCCGGCGCGAAGGCCGTGCTGAGCGACATCGACACGCGCCGCCGAAAGGCCCTGACGAAGCTCCTCGCCATGCTCACCGACGACGAGCTGTCCGGCCTCCTGACCGGGCATCGCGCGCTCCGCGCCGCCCGTGTGGAGTTCGCGAGGACGATGGGTCCCGCCAGGTGATCAAGCTGCTGCGCGCCTACCTCCGGCCCTACGTCGGCGCCATCGTCGTCGTGCTCGTGTTGCTGCTCGTCCAGGCGATCGGCAACCTGTACCTCCCGACCCTCCAGGGCGACATCATCAACAACGGCGTCTCGAAGGGCGACACGAACTACATCGGCTCGACCGGCATCTTCATGCTCGGCGTCACGTTCGTCGTCGGCCTCGCCTCGATCGTGGGCGTCTTCCTCGGCGCGCGCATCTCGATGGGCTTCGGCCGTGACGTCCGCAGCGCGATCTTCCGTCGCGTCGAGGCCATGAGCCAGGTCGAGATCAACAAGTTCGGCACGCCGTCGCTCATCACCCGGAACACGAACGACGTCCAGCAGGTCCAGACCGTCGTGTTCATGGCGCTGACGCTCATGATCTCGGCGCCGATCCTGATCATCGGCGGAATCATCCTGGCCATCCGCCAGGACGTGCCGCTGTCCGGCCTGCTCGTGGTCGTGCTGCCGCTGATGGCGGTCTTCATCGGCCTCGTCATGAGCCGCGCGATCCCGCTCTTCCGGGCGATGCAGGTCAAGCTCGACCGGATCAACCAGGTCATGCGCGAGACGCTCGCCGGCGTGCGCGTGATCCGGGCGTTCGTGCGCACCAGGCGCGAGGAGGAGCGCTTCGACGATGCCAACGTCGACCTGTTCACGACCGCCCTGCGAGTCAACCGGCTGTTCGCGATCACGATCCCGGTGATGACGCTGATCCTCAACATCTCGACGGTCGGGGTCATGTGGTTCGGCGCGATCCGGGTCGACAGCGGCGAGATGCCGATCGGCAACCTGACCGCGTTCCTCCAATACCTGCTCCAGATCCTGTTCGCGGTCCTCATGGCCGTGTTCATGTTCATCTTCATCCCGCGCGCCGCGGTCTCGGCCGGCCGGATCCAGGAGGTCCTCGAGACCGAGCCGAGCGTACGCGACCCCGAGACGCCGGCCGTCATGCCGCAGGTGGATCGCGGCCGCACCGGCGGCCGGGTCGAGTTCCGGGATGTCGAGTTCCGCTACCCGGGCGCGCAGGATCCGGTCCTGCACCACGTTTCGTTCGTGGCCGAGCCCGGCGAGACCATCGCGATCGTCGGCTCGACCGGCAGCGGCAAATCGACGCTCATCAACCTCATCCCGCGCTTCTACGACGCGACGGCCGGCGCCGTGCTCGTCGACGGCGTCGACGTGCGCGAGATGAACCGGGCGGACCTGTGGGCACGCCTCGGCGTCATCCCGCAGAAGGCGTTCCTGTTCAGCGGCACGGTGGCCACGAACCTCCGCTTCGGCGACCAGGCGGCGACCGACGACGCGCTCTGGAGCGCCCTCGACATCGCCCAGGGCCGCGACTTCGTCGAGGAGATGGACGGCAAGCTCGAGGCGCCGGTCACCCAGGGCGGCACGAACGTTTCCGGCGGCCAGCGGCAGCGGCTCGCGATCGCTCGCGCGCTCGTGAAAGGCGCCGGCATCCTGATCTTCGACGACAGCTTCTCGGCGCTCGACTTCGGCACCGACGCCCGGCTCCGAGCCGCACTCGAGCGCGAGATGGACTGGGCGACGCGGATCATCGTCGCGCAGCGCGTGGGCACGATCATGAAGGCCGACCGGATCCTGGTCATGGACGCCGGGAGGATCGTCGGCAGCGGCACGCACGCCGAGCTGCTCAAGTCCAACGAGACCTACCGGGAGATCGTGTTCTCGCAGCTGTCCGAAGCGGAGGCGGCGGCATGAGCGGGCCCCAGCGACCCGGCGGCACGGGCGCGTTCTCGGGCGCCGCTCGTCCGGGCGGGGCACCAACCCCGCCGCCCGGCATGGGACCCGGCCAACGCCGCCCCGGCGGTGGCCCCGGAATGATGGGCATGATGATGCCCGTCCAGAAGCCGTCCAACTTCCGGGCAGCGTTCCGGCGGCTGCTCGACCGGCTTGCCCCGGAGCGGACGCTCGTCGCGCTCGTGATCGTGCTCGCCGTGGTCAGCGTTGCGTTCGCGGTCATCGGACCGAAGATCCTGGGCAACGCGACGAACGACATCTTCAACGGCTACATCAGCGGGAGCCTGCCCGCCGGCGTGACGAAGGACCAGATCGTCGCCGGGTTCCGGGCGCGCGGCCAGGGCCAGCTCGCCGACATGGTCTCCGCGATGGACCTCCACCCGGGCCAGGGCATCGACTTCCAGGCGCTCGCCGGAATCCTGTTCATCCTGATCGCGATCTACCTCGCGAGCTCGGCGTTCAGCTGGGCCCAGGCCTGGATCATGGCCGGGGTCACGCAGCGAACGGTTCGCCGCCTGCGGACGGACGTCGACGAGAAGCTCGGACGGCTGCCGCTCCAATACTTCGACAGCCATCCCCGCGGCGACGTCCTGAGCCGCGTCACCAACGACATCGACAACATCGGCCAGAGCCTCCAGCAGAGCCTGACCCAGCTCATCACCTCGGTCCTCACGATCATCGGCGTGCTGGTCCTGATGCTCACCATCAGCCCGATCCTCGCCGTGATCTCGATCCTGTCGGTGCCGCTCTCGGTCTTCATCACGATCCTGATCGCCCGTCGCTCCCAGAAGCGATTCGCGACCCAATGGGCCTCGACCGGCGCCCTGAACGCGCACGTCGAGGAGATGCACACGGGCCACGCGATCGTGAAGGTCTTCGGGCGCCAGCAGGAGGCGATCGAGACATTCGATCGCGAGAACGAGGTCCTGTACCAGGCGTCGTACCAGGCCCAGTTCATCTCGGGCACGATCCAGCCGGCCCTGACGTTCGTCTCGAACCTGAACTACGTGGCCATCGCGGTGATCGGCGGCCTGCGCGTCGCGTCCGGCCAGATGACCCTCGGCGACGTCATCGCGTTCATCCAGTACTCCCGCCAGTTCACCTTCCCGATCATCCAGACCGCGAGCATCGCGAACGTCCTGCAGTCCGCCGCCGCGTCGGCGGAGCGCGTCTTCGAGCTCCTCGACGAGCCCGAGGAGATCGCCGACCCCGCGGCGCCCACGGTGCTCGCACGCAAGCGCGGCGCCGTCGCGTTCGAACACGTGGCGTTCCGATACGAGCCCGACAAGCCGCTCATCGACGATCTGAGCCTCGTCGCCGATGCGGGCGACACGATCGCCATCGTCGGCCCGACCGGCGCCGGCAAGACCACCCTCGTCAACCTGCTCATGCGGTTCTACGAGATCGACCGGGGCAAGATCACGGTCGACGGCATCGACACGCGCGAGCTGACCCGCGACGACCTGCGCCGGACGTTCGGGATGGTCCTCCAGGACACGTGGCTGTTCCACGGCACCATTGCCGAGAACATCGGCTACGGCCGCGAGGGCGCGACCGAGGCCGAGATCGAGGCTGCTGCCGAAGCGGCCCACGTCGACCACTTCGTGCGCACGCTCCCTGATGGCTACCAGACCGTGATCGACGACGACGCGACGAACCTGTCGGCAGGCGAGAAGCAGCTCCTCACGATCGCGCGAGCCTTCCTCGCCGACCCGACGATCCTGATCCTCGACGAGGCGACGTCGTCGGTCGACACGCGTACCGAGGTCCTGATCCAGAAGGCGATGGCCAAGCTCAGGCACGGCCGGACCGCGTTCGTCATCGCGCACCGCCTGTCCACGATCCGCGACGCCGACACGATCCTGGTCATGAACAAGGGCGACATCGTCGAGCAGGGCAACCACGCCCAGCTCATCGCCAGGGGCGGCTTCTACGCCGACCTCTACCAGAGCCAGTTCACCGAGGCGATCACCGAAGCCGTCGCGTAGCGGGCGCCGCGGGTGCGCTTGCGGCGGCGGGCTTGCGGCCGCCGCGGGCCCCGGCCCCGGAATCGGCATTCAGAACCGCGGCGACTGGTATTCGTCCGGATAGGCCCTGCAGTCGTCGGACAGGACCAGCTCGGGTATTGGGGCGGCGGGAGACCGTCAGATTCAGTCGAGGGCGACTATCTGACAGGTTCGCAACGGAGCACCACGTTCAGGTGGGCGCCCGAGGCGTGCCGAATCGTCGCCCGATACCCGCCGGAGTCCTATGTGACAGAACCCGGCCGGCTGCGGGAGCTCCAGGGCCGCACCCGACGGCACCGCGTTCTCGAGGCTCGTCTCGGATCGCCGGTCGCCACGCGATCGCCGGTCGCCATGCGATTCAACAGCAACAACGACGGCCGAAGCCGCTAGCGACACGTTTCGTCCTCCCAGAATTCGATTGGATTGCACGCGCGACAGCTGAGCCCCACGTTTCACCAACGTGGGGCCTCGGTGAGCTGGGTGTCGGCCCTCCGGCTGAATCTGTTCGACAAGGCCGGCGTGTCGGAGGTCCTGGACCCGACCCGAGGCTCGGTCGTCAGGCCGAAGCGCTCGGCTTCCTGCGTCGCTAGGTCGATCGACCCGCTTCGAGGCGGTAGCCGACCCCACGGAGGGCGAGGATGTGCGGCCCGCCGGCGGACTCGACCTTGCGCCGGAGGCGCGCGACGTGGGGCTTCAGCCACAGGAGGTCGGGGTCGGCCTCGGCCGGCCAGCCGGCGCGGACGAGGCGGAGATGGGGGACGAGGTCGCCGTTCGCGCGGACGAGCGCCTCGGCGAGGCGATATTCGATCGGGGTGAGGTCCAGGGGCGTGTCGCCGACGCGCGCCTCGTGGCGGCCATCGTCAAGGACGAGCGAGCCGACCTGCGGGGGTGCGGAGTTCGCACCTCCGGTCGAGGCCGGCGCGCTCGCCACCGGCGCGCGCTCCGCGCGCCGCATGACCGCGGCGATTCGCGCCAGCAGCTCCGCGCGCCCGAACGGCTTGACGAGGTAGTCGTCGGCGCCGATCCCGAGGGCGCGCACCTTCGCTGCCTCGGAGCTCTCGCCGGAGACGATGACGATCGGCGCATCGCCCTGGGCTCGGATCTGGCCGGCGACGGTGAAGCCGTCCGGCCCCGGCATCGCGAGGTCGAGGAGCACGATGTCGGGCAGCTCCTCGCGGTAGCGGCGAACCGCGGTGAGACCGTCGTACGCGGTGATCACCTGGTGCCCCTCCGTGCCGACGAGCGCGGTGATCGCCCCCACCATCGCCGGGTCGTCGTCGACGACCAGGATGCGCAGCTGTCTTGCCATCACATCGCCGCCGCGGCCGGCAGGGCGATCACGAATCGCGCGCCGTGGCTCTCGGCCGGCTCGCACCACAGCCTCGCACCGATCGACTCAGACAGCCGCCGCGCCGCGTACAGCCCGATGCCCGAACCGCGCGCGGTGTGCGTGTCGCGCCGCGCGTAGGGCTCGAAGATGCGCTCGCGCCACTCCTCCGGGATTCCCGGCCCCTCGTCCGCGACGCCGATGCGGACGCTGCCGTCGGCCATCCGCCAGTCGAGCCGGATCGTCGTGTCGGGCGGCGCGTACTTCACCGCGTTCTCGACCAGGTGCTCGAGGATCTGGCGGAGCCGGCTCGGGTCGGTCAGGGCGTACAGGCGGATGCCTTCGCGCAGCTCGAGCCTGTGCCGCGCGAGCAGCGGCGCCAGCTCCCGAGCAGCCTCGCCCACGACCTCGCCGACGTCGGTCGGCTGGAGGTCAGCCGGGAGCTCCGGGCCGACGCGCACGGAAGCAAGAATGGAGTCGACCAGCCGATCGAGGCGCGCTACCTGCTCCATGGTCGCGTGATACCAGCCGGCGCGGCGGTCGCGCCGTTCGATGTCGCGCGACTCGCGGCCCTCGAGGGGCGGCTCCTCCGCGAGCAGCTCCGTGTAGGCGCGGACGACGGCGAGCGGCGTGCGCAGCTCGTGGGTGACCATCGCGATGAGCTCGGCGCGCGCCTCGTCGATCGCCTTCAGCTCGGTCGCCCGCGCCTCCGCCTCGCGCTGCATGCGGCCCTTCTCGACGATGCCGCCGAGCAGATCGGCGATGGCGCGGAGGTGGGCCACGTCCGACGGCGTGAACTCGCGTCGCTGCTCCGTCTGCACGTTCAGGACGCCGACCGTTCGATCGTTCCACACCAGCGGCACCGACAGCATCGAGGCGATGAACCGCTTCTGGTCGATCCCGCGGACCCAGAGGAAGCGATCGTCCCTGCTCACGTCGGCGATCGCGAGCGGCTCGCGTGTCTCGGCGACCCGGCCGGTGACGCCGCCGCCGAACGGGACCCGCGCCCGTCCGATCTGGTAGCGATCGAGGCCGTTGGTGGCGGCCAGCGTCAGGTTCTCCGCATCGCGATCGAGGAGGTACAGCGAAGACACGCTGGCTCGAAGCGCGTCGCGCGTCTCGTCCACGACGGTGTTCAGCAGCTCTTCCCACGTGCTCGCAGTCGTGGCCATGCGGGCCACGCGATGCAGGAACCGGAGCTGGTCAAGCTGCTCGATGGCGGCGCCGGACAGGGGCTCGTCGGGCGGCTCGTGCGCCGGCGTGGTCGCCGGAAGGGTATCGGTCACGTGATCACGATACCGGAGCTTGTCCCGCGGCCCGCTCGAGCCGAGGCCTAGGCGCCGCCGATCCCGCGTCGAGCGAGCGCGTCGGCGAGCCGTTCGTAGTCGCCGAGCTCGTTGTAGCGCTGGGCGGAGAGGCGCAGGAGCGCATGCGTTGGCGCGGCGCCGGGGTCTCGCGCAGCGCGCACCGGGAACGGCCCGACGGGGACCTCGATTCGCTCATCCGCGGCCAGCCCGGTCGTCAATGCCTCCGTCGTCGCCTCGTTCGCGGCGATCGGCAGGGCGATCGCGGCCATCGATCCGACCATCGAGTCGGGCGCGATCGGCGCGAGCCCGACCCTGATGGTCAGGAGGTTGCGCCCGGCCAGGACCAGGTCCCGGTTCGTCGCCATGTGCACCGGCCAGCCGCCGGGCGAGAGGCCGCCGATGACCTGCAGCGCCTCCGGGAGCGCCAGGAAGGCGGTCGGATTGCCGGTGCCCTGCCAGTCGAACTCCTTCCAGAGGGTCGGACGGTCTGAGCGGGGGTCGTTGCGCCCGTGGCTGGTGACCAGCGGGAGCACGCGGTCGCGGCGGTCCTCGCGCACGTGAAGGACGCCGGCACCCTTCGGGCCGCACAGCCATTTGTGGCCGTTCCCGGTCCAGTACGCGGCGCCGAGCGCGCGCAGGTCCACCGGGACCATGCCGGGCGCGTGCGCCGCATCGACGAGCGTGTCGACGCCCAGGCGATCCAGCTCGCGGACGATCGTCTCGATCGGGAGGACGAGGCCGCTCGGGCTGGTCACGTGGCTGATGAGCGCGAGCCGGGTTCGCGGGCTGACACCCGCAAGGATCGCCTCGACGACCTGTTCCGGATGGCGGATCGGCAGCGGGATCGAGACGCGGACGACCCGTGCCTTTGCCCGCTCGGCCACCGTCGCAAGCGCGTTCAGCGTCGCGTTGTACTCGTGATCATTGGTGAGGAGCTCGTCGCCGGGCCGTAGCCGGAGCGACTCGACCACCGTCGCGACACCGGTCGTCGCGTTCGGGACGACGACCAGGCCCTCGGGGTCCGCGTTGAGGAACGTCGCGACCTGTTCGCGTGCCGCATCGAGGCGGCTCTCGAACTCACGCGTGAGGAAGCGGATCGGGTCGGATTCGAGCTCGGCGACCAGCGCTTGCTGCGCCTCCAGGACCGGCCTTGGGCAGGCCCCGTACGTGCCATGGGTCAGGTAGGTGATCGAGGGATCGAAGTCCCACGGGCTGTCGGGAGCGTACCGGCGCATCCGCCGGAGCATAGCGACGGGCGGGCTCCCCAAGCCCGCCCGTCACGGTCGTCATCTGATGGGTGGTTCAGCTGGCCGCGGCGGGCACCACCAGGATCCGCTTCGCGAGGGTTGTGCCGCCGTCGATCCGGCTGCGGACGAAGATCTCGGCGCCGACCTTCACGTCGGCGAGCTTGCCGGCGTTCCGGCCGAGGAAGACCTTCGTGGCGTCATCGGTCGAGACCGTCTGGGTGCCGCCGCCCGCCTCGGAGATCGTGAGCGTCCCGTTGCCGATCGACTGCACCGTGCCGTGGTCGAACTGGAGGTTCACCAGGTTGCCGTCCCTGTCCGTCACCGTGACGGTGGCATGGACGAGGTGCCGCCCGAATCGAAGCGCTCGCAGCCCGCGGACGCGGTTCTTGAGGTTCGCCGCGGGGCCGGTCGTTGCCGGGCCGGCGCTCGGGGCCGCAGCGGCGACGTTTGCCGCGGGCGTCGCCGGCCCGTTCGATGCAGCCGCAAGGCCGAGCCCGGCGAGCACGAGGATGACGATCGCGCCGCCGGTGAGGGCGAGGCGCCAGGTGGGAATGCGCATCGGTGTGCTGCTCCTTGGTCGATCCGGCCGTTCGGCCGGTTGCCGGACGTCACCGGCATGGGCGAACCATCCCGGCGGCGGGTTCGACGCGTCGCGAGCCAGTGTCAGCGCGATGTAAAGGCGCGGCTCGTGCTCAGGCTTTGACGGAATCGGCGATTCCGGCTACAGTTGCTGGTCTTCGCGGGGTGGAGCAGCGGCAGCTCGTCGGGCTCATAACCCGAAGGTCGGAGGTTCGAATCCTTCCCCCGCAACCAACTTCGCATCTTGCCCAGAACCCCGGGTCCCGACCACCCGGGGTTCTTTCTTTTCCCGGGGGCGTGCCCGCGATCGGATTGTCGCCGGCGCCCTCGCGGACGTGCAGGGTTCCTGGTGGGCGTCGCCGATCCTGGAACACCGCGGTTCCCACGGTCGAACCATGGCAATTACGGCTGGGCAGGGTCAAGGTCCGTTCAGGCAGACCTGGCGCGAGCGCGACTCGGGGTGGCGTCAGTCCCAGCGGAAGCGACGGATCGCCAGGCCGCAGGCCGCGATCGCCCAGGCGAGCAGGATCAGCGCAGGGACGGTAGCGGAGGCGTCGGCGCCGCCCGCGGCAACGCCACTCGCGAGGGCAATCCGGAGCAGCTCCGCGAGTGCCGTCGCGGGCAGGACCGCGGCGACGGGCTGGAGGAACCCTGG
>DASQIK010000027.1:0-221294 GCA_035631615.1 Candidatus Dormiibacterota bacterium
TGCTGTCCGCCTTCATTGCCCAGATGCACCCGCGACCGTAATCGGCGAAGAAGAAGGCGTTGTCATACGAGGCCGGGTAGGGGTTCTGGCTGCCAGCCAGCTCGAAGGCTGCACCGGAGAGCGCCGAGCTGCCGATCGTGCAGCCGTCGCCGGGGACGACCGCGCTGCTGTGCGAATACGTGTAATACGGCTTCGTATCGGCTCCCGGCTGGGCGTAGAGGTTCGTGCAGATGTTGAGATTCGCGTTCTCGTAGCCGCTCTGGCGACCCATCCCCTCGTAGCACGGCCAGCCGAAGTTCTCGACCGTCGCGTCGGCCGGGTTCGAGATCCGGTCGATCTCCTCCCAGTCCGTCCAGCCAACATCGGCGACCCAGAGCTCGTTCGTTCCAGGGCGCACGGCATACCTGAATGGATTGCGCAGGCCGTAGGCGATGATCCGCCGGGCATTTGCGTCCGAGCTGCCGTAGAGCGGGTTGGTCGGGAGTGCCGCGCCGGTTGCGGGGTCGATGCGAATGATCGTCCCATTCAGGCCGGTCGGGTCGCCGGGCGTGCGCAGGTCCTGCGAGCGGAGTGCGCCGCCCTCGGCCGTCGGCGGCGTCACGGGCGTGCCGGGCGCGGAAGGCGGATCGCCGCATGGATTGACTGGGTTGCCGGCCTGCCCGTAGTCGACCCAGTCGTAGCTCGCCCCGTCCCCGCCGCTGACATAGAGCGAACCGTCCTGCCCGAACTGGAGGTCGCCCATGGAGTGGCTGGGGAACTGCTGGCACCAGTCCTCGACGAGCACCTGTTCCGGGCCGGTCATCGCGTCGCCGGCGGCCGTCAGACGCGAGACCCGGCCGCTGACCACGCAGCCGTCCGTGTTCGCGCCCGGCGGGGTCGGGCAGTTGTCGGCGCCGCCGTTGACCGTGCCCCAACGCGGGGCTGGGGCGGGATCGCCGAGGATGTGGTCGTAGGTATACGCAACGTAGACGTACGGGTTGGTCGGAAACGCCGGGTCGAGGGCGAGCCCCAGGAGACCTCGGTCCCAGCCATTGAACACGTTCGTGCGGAGGTCGGCGAAGATGTGTGGCGTGGGATCGGAGAGGCTGTCGAAGACCTTGATCAGGCCGCTCTTCTCGGCCACGAACACACGCCCGTCGGATGCGAACCGAACGGCCGTCGGGTACGTGAGGCCGGAGAACACGACCGACTCGGTGAACCCGGGCGGCAGCGTTGCTGCCGCCGCCGCTCGCGGTGGCAGGCCGATGGTCAGGCCGACGCTCAGGCTGAAGGCGAGCGCAGGAATCAGCGCGCGTCGCAGAGCGCCCTGTCGAGAGCCGTGTCTGGTCACGTGGACCCTTGTGCGGATAAGTGCACGCAGATCCTAGCAACTGAGTCGGTGCGCCGGGGCACCAATCTCATGAAAAAACGATCGGCCAGCGGTCGTGGCAGGTCGACCGGATCGTGCTCCGGACACCCCGCCCGTGGCGGCCCGCTCTGCCGCGTAGGATGGCGTCGATCCAACCGCTGCAGCGAAAGGTTCACGAGGATGCCTGACGAGATCGAGCCCGCGGCCGAAACGGCAGGCACGCCAGAAGCGACCGCTGAACCGCAGGATGCGGCACCCGCCGCCCCCCTTCCTGCGGGCTACATCCATGACCCCGTGACCGGCCAGCCGCGGCCGATGACGTTCATGGAGCGGGCGCGCCACGTCGCGGGCCAGGCGGCGACGACGGCCGCCAAGGTCTCGGTCGACGTCGGGTCCCAGGCCGCGAAGGCCGCCGCGGACGTCGGCGCCAAGGCGGCGACCGCGACCGCCACCACCATCCGCGATCCGGCCACGAAGGCCCGCGCGCAGTCGGCGTTGAAAAAGGCCAAGCGCGGCTTCACAACCGCCCTCGAGCGCATCGACCCGCGGATCCTCGCCGACGTCGTGGTCAAGGCCACGTCGCTCCAGGAGAAGGCCAACGCGAGCCTCAAGGAGCGCGGCTCGGCGTACCGGATCGGCCAGATCCAGATCGGGGCGTCGTTTCCGCCGAGCATCGTGTTCGCGATCGAGCGCGTGGATGATCCCGAGCGGATCCTCCACGATTCGACGGTCCTGCTGGCGAAGGCGGTCGAGGCAGCCCAGGAGGCCGGCGGGACGCAGGCCACGATCGTCGGGCTCGACGGGACCGAGGTCGATGCCGGCGCCCTCGCCGAGCTCGAGGACGAGGAGTAGGCGCCGGTGATCAGGCCGGGAGCGCCGCTCCGAAGCCGTCGCGCAGGTAGCCCTCGATCTCCTCGAGCGAGGCCGTCCGGCGCTCGCCGCTCGCGCGTCGGGTCAGCTCGACACCGCCTGCGCCGAGCGAGCGCGGGCTGACGGTCACGATCCAGGGCATGCCCAGCAGCTCGGCGTCGGTGAACTTGACGCCGGGCGACTCGTCGCGGTCGTCGTACAGGATGTCGCGGCCGGCCTCGGCGGCGAGCGCATGGAGCCGCTCGGCGGTCTCGAGCACCTTCGGGTCGCGGCCGGCGGCGATCGTGACGAGATGCGCGGCATACGGCGCGACCTCGTCCGGCCAGGCGATGCCCTTCTCGTCGTGGTGGGCCTCGACGATGCACGCCACGTTCCGCCCGAGCCCGATCCCGTACGAGCCCATGACGATCGGGTGCCGCTCGCCGTCCTCGCCGAGGTACATCGAGCCGAAGGCGTCGGTGAAGTCCGTGCCGAGCTTGAAGATGTTGCCGACCTCGATGCCCTTGGCCAGCCGGATCGGCGAGCCGCAGCGTGGGCACGGATCGCCCTCGCGGGCGTTCGTGATCTCCGCGATGTGATCCGGCGTGTAGTCGCGCGGCACGTTGACGTTCTTCACGTGCCACCCGACCCGGTTGGCACCGGCGACGAGGTTGGGTGATCGAGCCACGAGCTCGTCGACGACGACGATGGCATCGCGGGCGCCGAGCGGCGAGCCGTACCCGGCCTCCATGCCGCGCGCCTTGATCTCCTCGACGGTCGCGGGCCGCAGCCCGCGGCGCGCCCTGACGGTATTGACGAGCTTCGTCTCGTTGACGTCGTAGTCGCCGCGGACGATCGCGACGACGAAGCGGTCGTCGCCGGTCATGAAGAACGCCGCCTTCGCGGTCTTCGACCTGGGGATCTTCAGGAAGCTGGCGAGCGCCTCGATCGTGGTCGCGTCGGGCGTCTCGACGTCCTCCATCGGGAGCAGCGCTTCGGGCTCCGGGTCGGGCTTGCCGACGATCGCGATCTGCTGGTTGTCGGCGAAGCCGCAGTGGTCGCACAGGACGAGGGTGTCCTCGCCGTACTCGCTGACGACCATGAACTCGTGCGCGCCGGTGCCGCCCATGATCCCGACATCGGCGCCGACGGCGATCGCCTCGAGCCCGAGGCGTTTGAAGATCTTCTCGTACGCCGCGTACTGCCGCCGGTAGCTCTCGTCCAGACCTGCATAGTCGAGGTCGCAGGAGTACGCGTCCTTCATCACGAACTCGCGGACGCGGATGAGGCCGCCACGGGAGCGCGGCTCGTCGCGGAACTTGGTCTGGAAGTGGTAGACCATCATCGGCAGCTGGCGGTAGCTCTGGACGATGTCGCGGAGGAGCAGCGCGACGACCTCCTCGTGGGTCATCGCGAGCACCATGTCGCGCTCGCCCCGATCCTTGAACCGGACCAGCTCGGGCCCGATCTTCTGGTAGCGCCCGCTCTCCTTCCAAACCTCCGCAGGGTGGACGACGGGCATCTCCATCTCCTGCCCGCCGATCGCGTTCTGCTCCTCGCGGATGACCTGCTCGACGCGATCGCTGACCCGCTTGCCAAGCGGCAGCAGCGAGTAGATCCCCGATCCGAGCTGGCGAAGGTAGCCGGCACGCAGCAGCAGCTTGTGCGACGGCATCTCGGCCTCGCCGGGATCGTCGCGCAGGGTCGCGAAGAACAGCTCGCTCAGTCGCATGGGAGGCGAATGGTACGGGTCGGCGAACGGATCGGCCGACTGGCGCGATGAAGGCTTGCTAGCCTCTCGGCGTGCCCAGTGGCTTCACCCTGCTCCTGATCCTGGTCCTGGTCCTCGCCGTCGTCTTCGATTACGTCAATGGCTTCCACGACACGGCGAACGCGATCGCGACCTCGGTGTCGACCCGGGCGCTTCGGCCGAGCCACGCGATCCTCATGTCGGCGACGGCGAACTTTCTCGGCGCGCTGACCGGCACCTCGGTCGCGACGACCATCGCGAAGGGAATCGCGACCACGCCGACGGGCGACGCGGGCCAGATCGTCGTGTGCGCGGCCCTGGTCGGCGCCATCGCCTGGAACCTGCTCACGTGGCGACTCGGCATCCCGTCGTCGTCGAGCCATGCCTTGATCGGCGGGCTCATCGGAGCCGCGATCGCTGCCGCCGGCGTCGGCTCGCTGAACCTGCCCGGCATCTATGACAAGGTCATCTTCCCGCTCATCGCCTCGCCGATCCTGGGGGTGCTCGTCGGCTTCGGGCTGATGCTCGTCCTCCTGAACCTTTTCCGACGGGCGCACCCGAAGCGCATCAATGACCGCTTTCGGAGGCTGCAGCTCGTGTCCGCTGCATTCATGGCGTTCAGCCACGGCTCGAATGACGCCCAGAAGACGATGGGCATCGTCACCCTCGCCCTGGTCGCCGGCGGGATCATTCCCGAGCCCGTCGTGCCGCTGTGGGTGATTCTCCTCGCGGCGACAGCGATGTCCCTCGGGACCGCGGCAGGTGGCTGGCGGATCATCCGGACGATGGGCCAGCGCGTCGTCAAGCTCGATCCCGTCCACGGCTTCGCGGCGGAGACGACCTCGGCGACGATCATCCTCGGCGCGTCGCACTTCGGAATGCCGGTCTCGACGACGCACGTGATCTCCTCGGCGATCATCGGCGTCGGGGCGAGCGATCGGTTCTCGGCGGTCCGCTGGGGCGTCGCCGGCAACATCGTGACGGCGTGGGTGCTCACGCTCCCGGCCTCTGCCGCCGTGGCGTGGCTGTCGTGGGAGATCCTCAGCCGAATCCTGTAACGACCGCGAGGCGCGACCGCTGGCGGCTCCGCGGCCCGAGCTCACCCGCCCGCCGCTGCGCGAGGCGCAGCCACACGATCGCATATGCGAGCCGCACGACCGAGCCGTGTCGCGACTCGCGCTCCCACGAGGACGCGAGCGCGATCCGCGACCGGATGGGCGCGAGCTGGCCGACGATCGTGTCCACCGCGGCACGATGGCTCGGGCGCTGCCAGAGGAGCGGCTCGGCGAGCTCGCCGGCGCGGACCCGGAGGAGGCGGGCCACCTCGACGTCGAGCTCGCGAGCTGCATCCCAAGACGCCGTCGGGATCGGACCCTCACGTCGGATCGCGATCTCGTCCGCCGTCATGCCCGCAGCGTCGCGAGCGTCGGTCAACGCGGCGTGTTCAGCCCGTCAACGTGCGTGCTGCGTTTGCCGTCTGCCAGGTCACGCGGGCCGGCGAAGCACGTAACCGACGCCGCGGACCGTCTGGATGATCGATGGCCGTGTCGGCGCGGCCTCGATCGCCGTTCGGAGCCAGTGGACGTGGACGTCGACCGTGCGCGTCTCGCCCGGGTAGTCGTAGCCCCAGACCTGCTCGAGCAGCTGGTCGCGGCTCACGACCTGCCCCGGATGCCGCAGCAGGAACGCGAGCAGCTCGAACACCTTCGGCTTGACCGGCACCTCGGCGCCATCGCGCAGCACGCGATGGCCCGCGAGGTCCACCTTCACCGGGCCGAGATCGACGAGCGGCGGCAGCGGCGTCCCGAGCGACTCGCCGCGTCGGAGCACCGCCCGGATCCGCGCCGACAGCTCGCGCAGGCTGAACGGCTTGGTGACGTAGTCATCGGCGCCGAGCTCCAGCCCGACGACCTTGTCGACCTCCGCATCGCGGGCGGTGAGCATCACGATCGGCGCCGACGACTCGGTCCGGATGAGCCGGGCGACCTCGAGGCCGGACAGCTCGGGCAGCATCAGGTCGAGCAGCACGAGATCCGGGTGCGAGGCGCGGAACCGCGTCAGCGCGGCGCGACCGTCGGCGGCCTGGACGACCTGGTAGCCCTCGGCCTCGAGCGCCTCGGCAAGGGTCTCCCGCAACGTCGGTTCGTCCTCGACGACGAGGATCGTACGTGCCACCTGTCCGAGGATACGGAGCATTGTTAACGCCGAATTGGCCGAGGCTTCGTTTTCGGTTCGGGTGCGGGCGTTTCCTGCCAGATTCCACTCGGGGTAGAGCTCGGCGCGGTTCAACCGTGCCCGGCGAGTATGCCCTGCCACGTCCGTGCGGGAACCGGCCGCATGATCCTGCCGGATTCCACTGAGGCTGGAATCTGGCGACTTTGGCGACCGCGAGCGAGCCTAACGCTACCCAGCGTGGAATCTGGGTTGCCATGGAGGCGCGCTCGGGGAGGCGATGACGGGCGAGTCAGCCCTTGCGCGGCTCCATGTAGTACTCGGTGAACGAGCTGCACTTGCCGTCCTCGGCGAACTCGAGCAGCCAGTTGTTGTAGTACATGCGCGCCACCTTGGAGCGCGTTGCGTCGGTCCAGTACGTGCACGTCCCGACTGCGACAGCACGATTGCCGTTGCCGACGAACGGGTGCAGGTCGCCGGCGAAGGTGCCCGGCTTGTCGCGAGCGCTTGCGTCGCCACCGGGGTTCAGCCACGCTTCGACGATCACGGCCCGGCCGACCTCGGGATCGTCCGCGGGGTGCCAGCGGTACTCGGCGTCCTCGGTGAAGAGGTCGGCGACATCGTTCGGGTCGTAGGTCTCCCAGGCATGCAGGTATGCCGCGATCCAGGCCGAAACGGACGCGTGGGTCACGTGGTGCGACATCAGCCGGGTCCTCCCTTCAGGCGAGCGTGGCGATGGCCGCGTCGAGCCGCTCCAGGACCCGGTCGCGCCCGAGCGCGACCAGCGAGTCGAACAGGGGCGGCGTGGCGGTTCGCCCGGTGACGGCGACACGGATCGCCATGAACAGGTCGCCGGCCTTCCAGCCGTTCGACTCGGCGAGCGCGCGCATCGGCGGCTCCAGCTCGTCCGCCTCGAACGTGACCGGTCCGACGGAGCCATCGATCGTTTGGCGCGCCGCCCGCAGGCCGGCGAGCGCGGTCGCCCGATCCCAGCGCTTCGGCACGAGGAGGGCCGCGTCGATCGACACGCGGTCCTGCCACAGGAACCCGACCAGGTCGCCTGCCGAGGCGAGGGTCGGCAACCGCTCCTGGATGATCGGGATCAGCGGCCGGAGCTCCTCGGGCGTCGGGACGCGGTCGATGCGGCCGGCCTGACGGTCGGCGTCGAGGAACGGCAGGAGCCGTTCGATGAGGTCCTCGGGCTCGAGTCTCCGGATCCACTGGCCGTTCAGCCATTCGAGTCGCTCTCGGTCGAAGACGGCGCCGCCCTTCTGGACGTGCTCCAGGGAGAAGCGGCCCGCGATGTCGTCGAGCGAGAGGATCTCCTCCTCGGTGCCGGTGGACCAGCCGAGGAGCGACAGGAAGTTCACCAGCGCCTCCGGCAGGAAGCCCTGCGCGCGGTAGTCGGCGACCGCGGTCTGGCTCTTGCGCTTGCTCATCTTGGTGCGATCCGGGTTGAGGATGAGCGGCAGGTGGGCGAACCGCGGGATCGCGTAGCCGAGCGCCTCGAACAGCAGGATGTGCTTCGGGGTGTTCGAGATGTGGTCCTCGCCCCGGATGATGTCGGTCATCGCCATCTTCGCGTCGTCGACGACGACCGCGAAGTGGTACAGCGGCGAGCCGTCGCTACGGACGATCAGGAAGTCGCCGCCGATGTTGGCGGTGTCGAACTCGACGTGGCCCCGGACGAGGTCGCGCCACGCCACCACGCCCGGCTTGACGCGGAAGCGGATCGCCGGGCGCCTGCCGGCAGCCTCACGCTCGGCGCGCTCCTCGCGCGTGAGATTCGCGCAGCGACCGACGTAGTGGGGTGCCTCGTGGGCCGCCTCCTGGGCCCTGCGATCGGCATCGAGCTCCTCGGGCGTGCAGTAGCACGGGTATGCGAGGTCTCGAGCGAGGAGGTCCTTCGCGGCGGCGACATGATCGGCGGTGCGCTGCATCTGGCGGTACGGCGCGTATGGCCCGCGATCCTCGCCGCCGGCGCTGTCCGGCCCCTCGTCCCAGCTGATCCCGAGCCAGTGGATGTTCTCGAGGATGTCCGCCTCGAACGCGACGGTGTTGCGCGCGACATCCGTGTCCTCGAGCCGAAGGACGAAGGTGCCGCCGGTTCGGCGCGCATACAGGTAGTTGAAGAGGGCGGTTCGCGCGGTCCCGATATGCAGCGGCCCGGTCGGGCTCGGGGCAATGCGGACACGGGGTGCGGGCATGCCCGCCAGCCTACCAGATAACCCCTGCTCGGTGGAGAGCCGGTTACGGGAATGATGTCGGCAGCGACCTCATGCCCACGACGCGCACGAGGGTGGCGCGTGGTCAGCGGCCGGGCACCCGGTGGAACAGTTCGGGATCGGCATCACCGACGATGACGCGGACCAGCGCCGCCGGCCGAAGGCCGAGCGTGGCGCGGCCGAGCGGGCCGTCGAGCGTGAGCGAGTCGAGCGATTCGGAGCGGGCGAGGATGGTCACGTGGGCGCCCGGCCGAAGGCCGCGCGCCTCGAGGTAGGACAGGAGCCCGGCATCCTCCTCGGCGGCCTCCGTGATCCGGTAGATCGTGGCGCGCAGGCCGGCCTCGATCGAGGCGAGCGGCTCGCCGGCCGGGCGCCGCTTCGCGGTCTCGGCATCGAGCGGGTTGCCGTGCGGGCACGTCTCCGGGTGTCCGAGGAGCTCGTCGAGCTGCGCCTCGACGCGCGGCGAGATCGCCACCTGGAGACGCTCCGCCTCGACGTCCGATTCGGCCCAGCCCAGCCCGACGATCTCGCTCAGCAGCCACTCACACAGGGCGTGACGTCGGAAGATCCCGTCCGCGGCGGTCCGACCCGGCTTCGTGAGCTGGAGCTCGCGCCCCTCGGCGAGGGTCACGAGGCCATCGGCGGCGAGACGGCGGAACATCTCGCTCGCCGCCTGGGTGCTGACGCCCAGCTTCCGGGCGACCTGCGACGCCGTGATCCGCGATCCGTCGCCGGCCATGATCCGAAGCGTGAGCAGGTACTCCTGCGCGGAGCTGGAGAGGTCGCTCGACGGTCTGTGCCTGCCCTCGCCTCCGTGGCCGCTCGTGGAGCGGCTCACGTGCTGGTCCCCGTCGACCCCTGGTCGCGGCTGCGAGCGGCGCGGAAGGCCGCCCAGGCCACGCCAACGAGCCAGGCGAGTGCAAGGAGCGCGGCGGGTGCGAGCTCGGCCCGCAACGCGCCGATCCCGCCGATTGCGATCACCAGCAAGGTGAGCGGCACGACCGCGACCAGCATGCTGAACGCACCGCCCGCGAGAATCCGGGTCAGTGGCGCGAACAGCAGGAGCGCCCCGAGGATCCCCGCCTGCGCCAGCAACGGGAGCAGCGGCTCGACGCCACCACCGCAGGTCGTCGATGCGGGCCCGCACCCCGTCGCCGTGGCAATGAGGGCGGCCGCGGCCAACCCGATCGGGGGCCACGCGACGAGCGCGAAACCAAGCCGCCGGATCGGGTCGTCTGCGGGGCCGCCGAGCCATGCGCGGCCGGATCCCGCGAATGCCGAATCGGCGGCGACGACGCGGGATGGTGCGGCCGGCCGGCCTCGGCGCGGCGACGCGCGCTCCCCGGCATGGCCGGCCTGCGCCGTTCGACTGGCGTCTCTGAGGCCTGCGGCGGCGTTCGAGGGCGTGGACCACGAGCTCGTCGAGGGGCTGCTCCCCCAGCTGGGCGACCGCGGGGCGGGCTCGGCCCGCGGCGACGGCTCCGTCCACCCGGTCGCGGAAACGTCAACGGTTTCCGTCGCCGCGCCCGATGCGGTCACCCCCGGTTCGGCCGCCACGGGGTCGCCGGGGAGGGGGCGGCGAGCGCGGGATTGGTATTCGGGGCCGTGCTTGCGCGGATCGGCATATTCGCGCGGGTTGACGATCCAGTACTCGCCCGACGATGGGCCGTACCACGAGGCGCCGCTCCAGGTCGGGTCGTTGGCATCACGAGCCTCGTCGTAGGAGGTCGAGCCCATGGTGGCCTTGCGGACGTGGCGACGGCTGGAGCCGCGAGTCCCGGTCGAGCCGCGCGAGCCGCCGCCGGCCGAACCCGTTGTCCCCCGCCCGCTGCTGCCCGTGCCCGTCGCGCTGCCCCTCCCGGTGCTTCCCGCGCCGCCCGCCGTGCCGTGGGCCGTCCGCGCACGCTCGCGCGCCTGGCGGGCCCGTGCCGGATCGGCTCGCCATGGTTCCGCCGGCGTCGGGCGGGCGGTCTTCGGAGGGCCGACGCGCCCAGTGGTCAGCCGGTCGTACGCCTCGTGGATGGCGAGGAACCGGGGCAGCGCGGCCTCGCCGGCGGAGTCGGGGTGGAAGGCCTTCGCGAGGAGCCGGTAGGCGCGCTTGACCTCGGCCTTCGACGCGCCGGGCTGCAGGCCCAGCGTTCGATACGCATCCCGATTCGCTTCCGGGTCGAGTGGCACGGCGCAAAGCCTAAGCCGCGCGGCCTCGACGCGACGGAGTGCCGACCGTCATACCTCCGGCGTATGAAGGGAACGAGAGACGGGTCCACCGGTTGCCGTGTGCGTTCGTTCATACGTGTGGCGTATGACCGGCGCGAGCAACTGCCGCTCTTCGTGCGTTTCATACGCGGGGCGTATTCCGGGAACATGGAGGCGTGGCTCGTCGTGCCGTTCATACGTCGGGCGTATGAGCAGCGCGGCGAGGCGCGGGCCCTAACGCAGCAGCTCCCCCATCGGTGCCAGCTCGAAGGACGCGACCGCCTCGGCGGCCGGTCGTCCATGCGGATCGGGCGTGATCGGGCGGTGATAGCGGCTGAGAACCCGTAGCGATTGGCCCTCGAGCACGCTCGCCTGGCCGAGGGCCTCGATCGAGGCGGCCCAGGTGCCGCGGTCGTAGCCGTCCCCATCCTCGATCTTGATCGCCATGCCCGAGGCCGGGGCAGCCTTGCCGCGGGCGCGTGGACCGGGCAGGATCGCGAGCCCGCGGAGCGCCTCCATCCCGCCCTTCGAGATGATCCGGCCCGGCAGCGCCTTCATGATCGAGGTGTCGATCCGGTCCCGCGTCCCGGCGACGAGCTCCGGATTCGCGAGCATCGCGTCGCGCACGATCGTGAGCGGCCCGGCGACCGCCGAACGCGGGTCACTGGCCGGTATGGCCGACGGATCGGCGAGGAACGCATAGGCGCGGGCGATCTCCCGGAGCGGGAACGCGTAGGTCGCGACGCCGCAGCCGTCGATGCCGAGTCGGAGCTTCGCCGGGGTGGTCCCGAACGCCTTCGCGACCGCCTCGCGATACGCCAGCTGCGCGGGGTGCTCGTCGAGCCAGTAGTCGTCCGTGGACCAGTTGTTGAGCCGGCACAGGAGCAGGAACACCGAGTGCTGACCGGAGCACATGTGGCGGATCTCGCCGGGGCGCTCGCCGTCGCGAGCGAGGCGCGCCTTCGTCAGCTCGTCGAGCGGCATGCCCTCGATGCCGGTCGCGAGCGCCGCCTGGCTCACGCCCGTGCGCCTGTACAGCGCCTGGAGCGTGCGGACGTGGAGGTCCTCGCCGGAGTGGCTGCTCGCCATGATCGCGATCTCGGGCGGCTCGAGCCCGAACGCCTTCTGGCCACCGGCCTCCAGGATCGCGACGACGCCGAACGGCTTCACGCAGGACCGCAGGTTGACGAGGTGGTCGGGGTCGCCGATGGCTCGGATCAGGCGACCGCCGGCGTCGACCTCGACGATGTCACCCCGGTGCGCGCTCTCCTCGACCCCGTTGCGCATCTGGCGGACGAGCACTGGCGGCGCGGTCCGGCGGGGCCTCGGTGCGGCTCCCCCACCCCGCACCCGGTCGGACGGCGAGGTCTGGGTGGGCACGTCGTGAGCGTACCGCGGCCGATGCTAGGATGCCGATCGATGCTCCCCCCGAACCTCCATGTGTCGCAGCATCCGGCCGTCCTCCACAAGCTGGGCATCCTGCGCGACGAGCAGACCGAGCCCAAGAAGTTCCGCGAGGTCGTCAGGGAGCTGTCGTGGCTGCTCGGCTACGAGGCGCTCGCCGACGCGCGCGTCCGCTCCAAGCGGGTCACCACCCCGATCGAGACGATGGACGGTCACGAGCTCGGCGAGCGGATCGGCCTGATCCCGATCCTGCGGGCTGGGCTCGGCATGGTCGACGCGATGCTCGAGCTCATGCCCACCGCGGAGGTCTGGCACCTCGGCCTGTTCCGGGACGAGCGCACCCTGCGGCCGGTCGAGTACTACAACAAGCTGCCCGACTCGGCGAACGTGGACCTCTGCCTCATCCTCGACCCGATGCTCGCGACCGGCGGCTCGGCAACCGCGGCGATCGAGGTCCTGAAGCGCTGGGGCGCCGTCAAGCCCGTGCGAATCAAGCTGCTCAACCTGATCGCGGCCCCCGAGGGCGTGAACGCCGTCGCCGACGCCCATCCCGATGTCGAGATCTACTGCGCCGCGCTCGACCGCCAGCTCAACGACAGGGGCTACATCATGCCCGGCCTCGGCGACGCCGGCGACCGCCAGTTCGGGACGGGCAAGCCCGCTGACTGAGGCGGCAACCGCGCGACAGCGCGTCGGCGACGATCCTCTAGGACGGCGAGGGTCCTCGTTGCCGGCGACACGGCTCGTCTCCAGCAGCCCGGTCGTCCGCGGAGCCGTTCCGCTAGTTCGAGCTGGCCACGGCGGGAACTGAAACACGCGCGGCATGCGGTCTCGCAGCCAGCCCGACCGACCGCGATGGCGAAAGGCGCCTCCTATCCCCAAACAGATCCGGATCGGAGGACACCATGGATTCCACGACGCTGCTGATCCTCGTGGTCGTCGTGCTGGTCGCGATCGTCGGGTGGCTCGTCTACGAGCGCCGTCGGTCGGACACGCTGCGATCGAAGTTCGGGCCGGAATACCGGCGAACGATCGAGGCGACGGGCGACCGGCGGGAGGCCGAGGCCGAGCTCCAGGCGCGTGAGCGGCGGGTCGCCGCGCTCGACATCAGGACCCTGCCGGCGGCCGAACGGGCTCGCTACGCGGACGAATGGCGGGACGTGCAGAGCCACTTTGTCGACGAGCCGGTGGCCGCGATCGTCGAGGCAGACGCCCTCATCGGGCAGGTCATGGAGGCCCGCGGCTACCCGGTCTCGGACTTCGAGCAGCGGGTCGCGGACATCTCCGTCGACCACCCGAGCGTCGTCGAGCACTACCGGATCGCGCACCGGATCGCCGCGCGAAAGGACGAGCGGACGATCGACACCGAGTCGCTCCGCCAGGCGATGGTTCACTACCGCGCCCTGTTCGACGACCTGCTCGGTGCCGGCGCGGTGACTCCCGTCGCGAGCACCGCCGATCCCGCAACCACCACGACTGCACCCGTCCGCGGCGCAGCCCCTGCCGCCCCCGCGGCGACCCTGGAGAGGAGCCCACGATGACCGAGGCGCGCACCATCGCCCACCCGGCCACGGACGCTGACACCGTCCTTGAACGCGATGGCGACGAACCGGTGACGGCCGAGCGGGCCATGTCGACCCAGGCAATCGCCGACAACGGGCGGCATTCTGCGCCCCTGCAGCCCGCGCCCGTGGAGCCGGCGGCCGCGGCACCGGCGGACGCGGCACCGGCGGACGCGGCACGCGAGGTCGCCGCCGCGCCGCTGTTCGACGAGGCTGCGACCGGCCAGCTTCGCGATCGCTGGGCCGACGTCCAGGCCGGCTTCGTGGACCAGCCGCGCTCCGCGGTGGAGCACGCCGATGCGCTCGTCGCCGAGGTCATGCAACGGCTCGCGAAGGGATTCGCCACCGAGCGCCAGCACCTCGAGGAGCAATGGTCCCGCGGCGACGACGTGTCCACCGAGGACCTGCGCCTCGCACTCCAGCGGTACCGCTCGTTCTTCGATCGCCTCCTCGCGATCTGAGATCGGAACACGCCTGAATCGTCGAGGCCGGCCCGATGGGCCGGCCTCGATGGCGTTGCGGAAGTGATGCGGCTCGGCGCCGCCTGGTGGTCGGCTAGTTGCCCCCAGCCTTGAGGGTGATCGTCGCCTTGGTGAAGCCGGCACCCTTGCCGTCCGTGCCCGAAGGCAGGGCGGCGAACGCTGCAGCCGCGAGGTCGGAGCGGGTCGCGCCCGCGGCCGGGGCGGCCGTGAGGACGCCGTACTGGGTCGCGATCCGGACCGTCTGGTCGTACGCGGCCTGGTCGAACTGGCCGATGCCGGTGGTCGACGGCCAGATCAGGGCGTTGATCTCGTTCATCTGCCACGCCTGGTGGCTGGCGCCGAGCTGCGAGCCCTTGGCGAGGACGAGGTCCACGCACTTCTGGGCGTTGTCGCGGCAGTAGATCCAGCCGCGGTAGCTGGCGGTGAGGAACTTCGTGGCGATCGCCTCGTTGCCGGACTTCGCGAGCCAGGCGGCCGACGCGAAGAGCTGGTCCTGCAGCATCGCCGTTCCGACCGTCGGATCGTTGAAGTCGACCACGTTGAGGTCGGCCGGCGTGTACAGCGACCCGTCGGCCTTCTTCGCCTCGAGGACCTGGGCATACTCGTTGTAGATCATCGCCTGGGCGACATCGAGGTCACCGCTCAGCAGGCCCGACATGTCGAAGTTCTGCTGGATGATGTTCTGGGTCTTGGGGTCGAGACCGGCCTTCGTGAGGGCCGCGAAGAGCTCCGGCTCATTGCCTCCCAGCCACGACCCGATCTTCTTGCCGCCCATCGCCGCCGGCGTGGTGATGTTCTTGTCCTTGAACGACACCATGCGCGTGCCGGAGCGGGCGAAGATCTGGGAGATCGACACGAGGTCCGTGCCGGCCGTGCCGGATGCCGGCTCGCGCGAGCGCAGCAGGTTCGGGAGCCACGCCACGCCGATGTCCGCGCCGCCGGATGCGACGACCTGGACGTTGTTGACCTGCGGGCCGCCGATCAGGATCTGGACGTCGAGGCCCGCATCCTTGTAGTAGCCCTGGTCGAGGGCCGCGTAATAGCCCGCGAACTGCGCCTGGGTCACCCACTGCAGCTGGAGCTTGACGGTGGTCAGGGGCGCCGTGGTCGCGGGCGTCCCGCTGTTGCACGCGCCGACGATGAAGACTGCCAGCGCACCGAGCGCGAGCAGGCGCTTGCCGAAGTTCATGGGGCCCTCCTCCTCCAACCGGCCGGGCGTGGACTCGCCCCGGGCACATGCGTGTCGCGGACGATAGCGCATGCGAGAAGCCCCAAGGGCGCTCCGGGGTGCCGCCCGGCTATTCGCCGGCGGCGCTGTCCGCGCGGCGCTGCCAGGGCATCACGATCCGCTCCGCCAGCGCGGCGAGCAGGTACAGCCCGATCCCCAGCAGGCAGGCCATGATGATCGCGGCCCAGGCGTTCGGATACTTGAACGACCCCGTCTGGTTGGTCACGTAGATCCCGAGCGAGTACAGCGGCCCGCCGAAGAACTCGCCGACCACGGCCCCGATCACGCTCAGCGTCACCGCGATCCGCAGGGCCGTGAACCAGTACGGCAGGGCGTTCGGGATGCGGACCTTGCGGAGGACCGTGCCGTCGGGCGCCGCGTACGACGCCATCAGCTCGATCGCGGCCGGATCGACGTTCGTGAGACCGCGCACCGTGTTGACCATGACGGGGAAGAAGGTCATCAGCGCGACGATCGTGATCCGCGGGAGCTGGCTCTCGAAGCCGAACCAGTTGATCGTGATGGGGGCGAACGCGATGATCGGGATCGTGCTCATCGCCGTGCCCAGCGGCACGAGGGTCTGGCGTGCGGTCGCCCAGCGCGCGGTCGCGAGGCCGGCGATGGTCCCGAGCGCCACCCCGAATGCCAGCCCGACGATCGCCTCGGTTCCCGTGTAGACGATGCCGCGCGCCAGCGTCGGCCATTCGGCACCGAGCGCCGTGAAGATGACCGTCGGGCGCGGGATGAGGAACGACTTCACCTCGAGCGCGAGGAACGACACCTCCCAGAGGACGATCACCGCCACGAACACGACGAGGGGCGGGAGCCAGGCAGCCGAGCGCCGGCGGAGCGTCGACATCGGGTTCAGGCGAGGCCCTCGGCCCGGACCCGCGCCGCGGCGCTCGCCGAGCGATCCTCGTTCCCGCGGAGCGCCTCGCGAACGGTCGTGACGAGCTCGAAGTAGCGCTCGTCCTCGCGGGTATCGGCCGTTCGGGGTTGCGGCAGGTCGACGTCGACGATCCTGGTGATCCGCCCCGGCCGGGCCGACATGACCACGACGCGCGTCGACAGGAACACGGCCTCCGGGATCGAGTGGGTGACGAACACGACCGTCGTCTTCGTCCGCGTCCAGATGTTCATGAGCTCGAGGTTCATGCGCTCCCTCGTCATCTCGTCGAGAGCGCCAAACGGCTCGTCCATCAGGAGCAGCGCCGGATCGAAGGCGAGGGCTCGCGCGATCGCCACCCGCTGTTGCATGCCGCCCGACAGCTGCCACGGATGCCTGGTCGCGAACCCCTCGAGCTCGACGAGCTTGAGCAGGTCCGCCGATCGGGCGGTCCGCGCCGCCCGTGAGTGGCCCATCACCTCGAGCGGCAGCTCGATGTTCCGCGCCACGGTCCGCCAGTCCATCAGGACCGGCGCCTGGAAGACCATGCCGTAGTCGCGATCGAGGCGGGCACGACGCGCCGGCTTGCCGTTCACGAGCACCTTCCCGTTCGTGGGTGACGTGAGGTCGCCGATGAGGCGCAGCAACGTCGACTTGCCGCAGCCCGAGGGTCCGATCAGCGAGACGAACTCGCCGCTGCTGATGCCGAGATCGATCCCTTCCAGGGCAGAGACCGCAACGTCGCCCTCGCCGAAGCGCTTCGTTACGCCGGCGATCGAGACGACGAGGGCCGCTCCGCCTCCCGCTGCCGCCGCCGCTCCCGCCCCCGCCGTCATGCGGCGAGCGCCTCGACCGGCCGGTACCGATTGCGGGTGAGGAGCCACTCCGAGAGCCGGACGAGGCCAACGAACCCGAGGCCAACGATCGAGCACATCACGATCGTCGCCCACAGCCGCTCCGGGCCGGACGTGTAGTACTGGTTGTAGTTCAGGAGCGAGGCGCCGAGGCCGTCCGGGATCCCCGCCGGCAGCTCGCCGATGATCGCCCCGATCACGGCGGCAGCCGCGGCCACACGCAGCGAGGCGAACAGGTACGGCACCGACGACGGCAGCCGGACCTTCCAGAGCACCGCCCACGCCGAGGCGCCGTACGAACGCATCAGCTCGAACGCGCGGGCATCGGCGGCGCGCAGGCCGCGGAGCGCGGCGATCGTGACCGGGAAGAACGTCAGGTACGCGGAGATGATCGCCACCGACAGCCAGCCGGCCTTCGTGGCAACGACGATCAGCGGCGAGATGGCCAGGATCGGCACCGTCTGTGAGGCCACCACGTATGGCACGAAGGCGCGTTCGGCGAGCCGCGAATGGACGAGGCCGATACCGAGCAGGAGCCCGAGCGACCCACCCAGTGCGAAGCCGGTCAACGCCTCTCGCAGCGTGAACAGGGCCTGCCCGGCGAGGATCAGCCCGAGTGGCGAGCCCTGCCGCTGGGCCGGGTCGACGAACGCCGTGAAGACGAGCCAGACGTGCGGCAGCGACAGGTCCGACGCGATCCGGCTGTGGAACGGCGGGATGTGCTCGATGTCGATCGGCAGGCCGAGCAGCGACCCGTGGATTCGCCACGGATCACCGAACAGCCACTT
The DNA here is from genome assembly GCA_035631615.1 of Candidatus Dormiibacterota bacterium. GTDB lineage: Bacteria > Chloroflexota > Limnocylindria > Limnocylindrales > CSP1-4 > UBA5189. Next base: position 17,745 of record DASQIK010000027.1, read on the forward strand.
CGCCCCTTCCCAGACCACGACCAGGGCGACGGCGAGGAGGATCCACGCCAGCGCCACCCGGCGGCGACGCAGCGCGGCCGAGGCGCTGCCCATCTAGCCCGTGACGGCCTGGTCGGCGATGTCGAGGGCGCGATCGATGACGTCGAAGCCCTCGGCGAGCTGGTCCTCCGTGATGGACAGCGGCGGGTTGGTGTGGATCGAGTTGTTCGGCAGGAACGTGTACAGGCCGTTGTCGCGGAAGAACTTGCCGATCGCCTTCATCTCGTCGGACGTGCCGTTGTATGGGGTCAGCGGCGTCCACGGATCGCGGCTGCGGACGAGGTCGATGATCCCGAACAGGCCCAGGTTGCGGTGGGCCCCGACCGAGGGATGCCTGGAGGCAAGCCGCTCGTGGTGCGCCTGCATGACCGGGCCGAGCCGCTGCGCGTTGCCGATGAGGTCGTCCTCCTCGTAGACCGAGATCGTCGCGAGGGCGGCCGCGAGGCTGACGGGGTGCGACGAGTAGGTCAGGCCGCCGTAGAACATCCTGTTCTCGAAGGCCTCGGCGATGCCATGGCGCATCCCGACGGCGCCGAGCGGCAGGTAGGAGCTGGTCAGGCCCTTGGCCATCGTCATGAGGTCCGGCACGACGTCCCAATGGTCGACCGCGAACCAGCGGCCGGTCCGACCGAAGCCGGCCATGACCTCGTCGCAGACCATGAGGATGTTGTTGCGGTCGCAGATCTCGCGGACGCCCTTGAGGTAGCCGTCGGGCGGGATCAGGATGCCGTTCGTCCCGACGATCGTCTCGAGGAAGATCGCCGCGATCGTGTGGGCGCCCTCGTAGCGGATGACGTCCTCGAGCCCTTGCAGGCTCTCGCCAACCGGGCGGGGTTCGGCCTCGCCCCAGCGATGCGTGTCGGGGTAGCGCACGACCCCGACCAGGCCCGGCTCGTTGGCCCAGCGGCGTGGGTCACCGGTCAGCGTCATTGCCCCGAACGTTGCGCCGTGGTACGCGCGATACCGAGCGAGGACCTTGTAGCGGCCGGTGTGATGGCGGGCGAACTTGATGGCGTTCTCGATCGCCTCGGCGCCGCCGAGGGTGAAGAACACCTTGTCCATGTCCCCCGGCATGATCTCGGCCAGCTTGGCGCCCAGGCGGCCGCGGATCTCCGTCGCGAACGCGGGCTGGACATACTGGAGCTTCAGCGCCTGCGCCGTAATGGCGTCGATGACGCGGCGGTCCCCGTGGCCGATGTTGACCGACATCAGCTGGCTGTTGAAGTCGAGGATCCGCTTGCCCTCGGGCGTGTACAGGTAGACGCCCTGGGCGTGGTCGATCGCGATCGGGTCGAGCGCGCTCTGGATGGACCACGAGAAGAACGTGTTCGCCCGGTTCTGGGCAACGATCTCGGCGCTCGTCATCCGGGCGCTCGTCGTCTCGACGCTCATCACGACCTCACGCTGGGGCGCAGGGCTGCCGTGCAGCAGATCCACGCATTAGACCACGCGCCGTCCCGGGAATCCGAGAGGGCCGCGTTCGCGGCCTCTCGGTCGGTCAGGAGCTCGGTGCTGGTGCCACCCGCGGGGTCTGACCGTCTCCAGGTGCCGGAACACCCGCCATCGAGTGGCCCTCCGAGCGTTGGTGCTGGCCCACCGCATCCCCGAGCCGGTCCGAACGTCCCGCGGCCGGGCCCGCGGCGCCGTCCGCGATGCAGCCGGCCGGTACGCTGCGTGCGCCGTGATTGCTCCGTCGCTCTGGCGACACGCCGATTTCCTGAAGCTGTGGGCCGGCCAGACCGTCTCGGAGCTGGGCTCCGTGGTCACCCGGACGGCCGTGCCGCTGGTCGCGCTGCTGCTCCTCCATGCCGGGCCATTCGAAATGGCGCTGCTCGTCGTCTCGGCGAGCCTCGCCGTGCTGCTCGTCGGACTGATCGCCGGCGCCTGGGTCGATCGGCTGCGGCGACGACCGCTGCTCATCTGGGCCGACGCGATCCGCGCCGTGCTCCTCCTTTCGATTCCGGTTGCGGCGGCGTTCGGCGTCCTGGGCATGGCCCAGCTGTACATCGTGGCGTTCTTCGAGGCCTGTCTCGGGTCGCTGTTCGATGCGGCCTATCCCGCGTACGTGCCGTCGCTGATCGGCGTCGAGCGCGTCGTCGACGCCAACGCCAAGCTCGCGACGAGCTCCTCCATCGCCGAGATCGGCGGTCCGGGACTCGCCGGCGCCCTCGTCCAGTTCTTCAGCGCGCCCTTCGCGATCCTCGTCGATGCCGTCTCGTTCGCCGTCTCCGCGGTGTCGCTGCTGCTCATCCGCGCGCCCGAGCCCGCCCGTCCGCCACGCTCCGAGGCGAGCCCGATCCGGGGCGAGATCATCGAAGGCCTGCAGCTGGTGCGCCGGCATCGCGTCCTGTTCCCGATGGCCGTGCGATCGGTCATCGCCCACGTCGCCGGCTCGTTCTATGGCGTGCTGTACACGCTGTACCTGCTCCAGGAGCTCCACCTCAACCCGCTGCTGCTCGGGATCGTGGTCTCGGCGGGCGGTGTCGGCTCGCTCGTCGGGTCGCTGTTCGCCCAGCGGGTCATCAAGCGCCTCGGGATCGGGCCGGCCCTGATCTGGATGGCTGTCGGCGCATCGATCCTGGGGATCCTGACCCCGCTCGCGCAGGGCCCGCTCCTCCTCGCGACCGGCATGGTCTTCATCCCGCAGCTGGTCGGCGACGGGCTCCAGACGATCGAGGGCGTGGCCGAGATCTCGCTGATCCAGGGCCTCATCCCGGATCGCGTCCTCGGACGGGTCAACGCCACGCTCGAGGTGTTCTCGCACGGGATCGCCTACCCGATCGGCGCGCTGCTGGCGGCGTCGGTCGCCGGCGTCGTCGGGCTGCGTGGCGGGATCGCCATCGGCTGGGCCGGAATGGCCGTCTCCCTGCTGCTCCTGGTGTTCTCGCCGCTTCCCCGAATCCGCCGTGCAGAGGACTTCGCGGCCGACCCGTGACGACCCTCGGCCCGACCGCGACGAGGCTTCCGGTCGGTGTACGCTCTCGCCTCTCGCGGACGTCACGCATGCACGAGGGCTTCAGATGCCGAGGATCGTTCGAGGGGCGCTGCTGCAGGCAACCTGGACCGGCGACAAGGAGTCGATGATCCAGAAGCACGAATCGGCGGCACATGATGCCGCCAAGCAGGGCGCGCAGGTCATGCTCTTCCAGGAGCTGTTCTACGGACCGTACTTCTGCCAGGTCCAGGACGCCCAGTACTACAGCTACACCGAGCTGATCCCGGATGGCCCGACGACGAAGCGGATGCAGGATCTCGCGAGGCAGACCGGCATGGTCCTCGTCGTCCCGATGTACGAGGAGGACGCCCAGGCGTCCGGCATCTACTACAACACCGCCGCGGTCATCGACGCCGACGGCAAATACCTCGGCAAGTACCGCAAGACCCACATCCCGCACGTCAAGGGCTTCTGGGAGAAGTTCTACTTCCGGCCCGGGAACCTCGGCTACCCCGTCTTCGAGACCGCGGTGGGCAAGGTCGGCGTGTACATCTGCTATGACCGGCACTTCCCCGAGGGGGCGCGAGCCCTCGGCCTGAACGGCGCCGAGATGGTGTTCATCCCGTCGGCGACGTCGCGCGGCCTCAGCGAGTACCTGTGGCGGATCGAGCAGGTCAGCCACGCGGTCGCGAACGGCTACTTCGTCGGGACGATCAACCGCGTCGGCATCGAGCAGGAGATCGGCGACGACGACTTCTACGGCCAGAGCTACTTCTGCGACCCGCGCGGCCAGTTCATCGGCTCGGTCGGGTCGCCGTACGACGAGGAGCTGATGATCCGGGACATGGACCTCGACGTGATCACGCAGGTCCGCCAGACCTGGCAGTTCTATCGGGACCGACGCCCGGACGCTTACGGCGACCTCGTCCGACCCTAGGCGCGGACCGATGCAGTTCGGATTCACGCTCAAGCCGGAGCACTCGATCGCCGAGACGATCGAGCTGGCGAAGCTGGGCGAATCCCTCGGGTTCGACCACCTGTGGCTCTTTGATTCGCACGTCCTGTGGCGGGAGCCGTACGCGCTCCTGACCCTGATCGCGGAGCACACCGACCGCCTCCGGCTCGGGACCTGCGTCACGAATCCGGGGACGCGCGAGCCGAGCGTCACCGCCTCGGCACTGGCGACGCTCGACGAGGTCAGCGGCGGACGGATGGACCTCGGCATCGGGCGCGGCGACTCGGCACGGCGCGTCCTCGGCAAGCCGCCGATCACGCTCGCCAGCACGGAGGAGGCGATCCGAGTCATCCGCGACCTCGTCGAGGGGCGCGCGGTGACGTACGAGGGCACGGAGCTGCAGCTCACGTGGACCGGCAAGTGGCAGCTGCCGGTCTGGGTCGCCGGCTACGGCCCGATGGCGCTGGCGATGACCGGCCGCGTCGCCGACGGCGTCATCCTCCAGCTCGCCGATCCCGACCTCATCCGCTGGTTCGCGGGCCAGGTTCGCGAGGCCGCGGTCGCGGCCGGTCGCGACGCCCGCTCGGTCAAGGTCCAGGCGGCGGCGCCGCTCCATGTCGGGCCGCGTGAGGTCGGACGCGAACGCACCCGATGGTTCCCGGCATTGGTCTCCAATCATGTCGTCGACCTCGTGAACAAGTACCCGCGCGAGCAGCTCCCGGAGTCGCTCACGGGCTACATCTCGGATCGGGCCGGCTACGACTATCACCACCACGCGGAGGTCGGCTCGACGAACGCGGGGTTCGTCGGCGACGAGGTCACCGACCGGTTCTGCGTGCTCGGCGAGGTCGGCGAGGTGCTCGACAAGCTGCACGAACTCGAAGACGCGGGCGTCGACCAGTTCAACGTGTACCTGATGAACGGCGACGAGCGCGACCAGCTCGAGCGGATCGGTCGGGAGGTCATCCCCGCGTTCGCTGGCACTGTGGGCTCGTCGCGAAGCCGCGCATCCGGGTAGCATCGGGTCCGGCCGACGATGGCCGACCGCAGGCGGCGTTCCCGCAGGAGGTGCTCCGTGGACAAGAAGGCGAAGACGCCGAAGAAGCCGAAGCAGGCGAAGACCAAGACCGCCAAGTAGTCGACGGCGCGGCCTCGACGGGCCGCGCTGTCACCCTTTTCCAGCCTCTCAGCAGCATCGCTGGGACATTCGTCGCGGACCCTCGACCGAAGGTCATCCTTTCGCCGGCGGCGCACCGACCCGACACTGGGGACCCTTCGCCCGTTCCCCGGTCAGCTGCAGTCGAGGCCCGCCATGCCGAGCATCCTGACCCTGCGCCGTCGTGACCCGTGGTGGGGCCTCGAAGGCCCTGCGGCACGTCGCCGACACCGGCGCAAGCGCATCCTCACGGTGCTCGCCTTCGTGGCGTCGTGCCTCGCGATCGCCGGCGCCGGGATCGCCTGGTCGATCCAGCTCGGGTTCGCCGCGATGCTCGGGTTCCACCTGCACCTCGTCATCGGCTGACCCGCGGGCGGCCGCGCAGCTGGTCGCCGCACGACATCACGAAGGATGCCGGCTCGCTAGGATTTCCTCCTCATCGAAGGAGGAACGATGCGCACCCTGATCGCGAACGGCACCGTCGTGACGGCCGGCGGCTCGTACGCCGCCGACGTCCTCGTCGACGGCGAGCGCATCGTCCAGATCGGCGCGAATCTCGCGGAGGCGGTGACCGCGGACGACACGATTGACGCGTCGGGCAAGTACGTCATCCCGGGCGGCATCGACGTCCACACGCACATGAAGCTGCCGTTCGGCGGCACCTTCGCCAAGGATGACTTCGAGACCGGCACCCGCGCCGCGGCGTTCGGCGGCACGACCTCGATCGTCGACTTCGCGGTGCAGTCGCGCGGCAAGACCCTGCGCGAGGGCCTCGACGCCTGGCACGCCCTGGCCGAGGGCAACGCGGTCCTCGACTACGGGTTCCACATGATCATGAGCGACGTCAACGACCAGTCGCTCCAGGAGATGGACACCCTTGTCGCAGAGGGCGTCCCGGACTTCAAGCTGTTCACCGCCTACCCGGGCGTGTTCTACAGCGACGACGCGGCGATCTTCCGGGCGATGCAGCAGACGACCAGGAACGGCGGGCTGATCCTCATGCACGCGGAGAACGGGCCGGCGATCGATGTCGTCGCCGCCGGGCTCGTCGCCGAGGGCAAGACCGACCCGTACTACCACGGCGTCGCGCGCTACCCGGTGTTCGAGGGCGAGGCGACGAACCGCGTGATCCGGCTCGCCGAGGCGGCCGGCGCGCCCGTGTACATCGTCCACCTCTCCGTCGTCGACGCGCTCAACGCGGTCCGCGACGCGCGGGATCGCGGCACCGCCGCGTTCGCCGAGACGTGCCCGCAGTACCTGTTCCTCTCGATGGATGATCTCGGCAATGGGTTCAATGGCGCCAAGTTCGTGTGCTCGCCGCCGCTGCGCGAGAAGGATCCGAACTGGGCGGAGCTGTGGACGGGCCTCCGCAGGAACGACCTCCAGGTCGTCTCGACGGACCACTGCCCGTTCGACTTCCACGGGCAGAAGGAGCTCGGGAAGGGCGACTTCCGGAAGATCCCGAACGGCCTCCCGGGCGTGGAGGACCGCCTCGACCTGCTCCACGACGGCGGCGTGGTGGGCGGCCACATCTCCAGGGAGCGCTGGGTCGAGATCGTGTCGACCGAGCCGGCGCGCCTGTTCGGCATGTATCCGCGGAAGGGTGCGATCGCCGTGGGCTCGGACGCCGACATCGTGGTCTACGACCCCGAGCGCAAGCGCACGATCTCTGCCTCGTCCCACCACATGGCCGTCGACTACTCGTGCTACGAGGGCCGGTCGGTGCAGGGCGCGTCGGACGTGGTCATGAGCCGCGGCTCGGTGGTCGTCCGGAACGGCGAGTTCACGGGCAAGAAGGGCGCCGGCAGGTTCGTCAAGCGCGGCACCGCCGACTACGCGCGGCTGGCCTGAACACAGGCGCGGCCATGGCCTCCGACGCCGCGCCAAGGAAGCTGCGCATCTCGTCCGGCGTCGCCGACCTCGCCGAGGTGCGCCGGTTCGTGCGGGATGCCGTCGGCGCCTTCGGCGGCTCGCAGCATGTCGCCGACGACCTCGTGCAGGCCGTCGACGAGGCGACGTGCAACGTCCTGCTCCATGGCTACGGCGGGGAGCCGGGCGAGGTCGAGATCAAGGCGGCACTTCGCCATCGCCGGATCGAGATCACACTGCTCGACCGGGGCACGGCCTTCGACCCGACCGCGGTGCCGCCAGCGGACACCTCGCGCCCGCCGGTCGCGACCCGGCCAGGCGGCATGGGCGTCGGCATCCATCTCCTCCGAACCATGACCGACGAGGTACGGCATCATGTCCGTCCCGACGGGGGCAACGAGCTCACCCTCGTTCGGTCGATCGACGACTCGCCCAAGGAGGACTGATCGATGGCGTTGACGATGGATGTCGACCAAATGGCTGGCAGCCCGTCCGTCACGGTCATCGCCCTCGACGGCGAGCTCGACGCATCGAACTACGAGCAGGTCATCGACGTCGTCCGCCAGGCGTACGCGCAGGGCGCCCGGGGCCTCGTGATCGACATGGCGAAGCTGACGTTCATGGCCAGCTCGGGGCTCTTCGCCCTCCACTCCGCGCTCCGGATCATGCGCGGCGAGGCACCCCCGGATCCAGAGATGGGCTGGAGCGCCCTGCACCAGGTCGCCCAGGATCACGACAGCGCGGCCGCCAGGGTCCGGCTCGCCGCGCCGCAGGACGCGATCGCCCGCGTCCTCGAGCGAACGGGCATGACCTCGCTGTTCGGCGTGGACCCGAGCCGGGCCGACGCCATCGCCGCGCTGCAGGGAGCCTGACCGACGACGACCGACGCGGAGCAGCTCGAGCGCGAGCTCCGGGTCGCCCAGCGCATCCAGCGGACCCTCGTCCTGCTCACCGGCGTCGAGGCCGAGGGCTGGGAGATCGCGAGCGACTACCGGCCGGCCCGCACCATCGGTGGCGACTTCTTCGACGTCTTCCCGATCCTGGACCCGGCCCGGCCGCGCCATCTCGGCGTCGTGATCGCCGACGTCTCCGGCAAGGGCGTATCCGCCGCGCTCCTGATGGCATTCGTACGGCCGGTGATGCGCTCGGCGCTGGATCGATCGGGTGATCCGGCACGCGCGCTCGAGCTCCTCAATCGGATCCTCGTCGAGGAGCGGCGGACCGGCCTGTTCGTGACGGTGCTGGCCGGCGTGCTCGATCTCGACACGGGCGCGTTCTCGTTCGCCAACGCCGGCCACGAGATGCCCCTGGTGGTGCCCGCAGACGGATCCGGGCCGCGCTGGCTCGAGGGCGGCGGGCCGCTCGTCGGCCTGTTCGACCGGCTCGACATCGTGCCGGAGACGGCTGTCGTCGGGGCGGGTGATCGCCTCGTTCTGTACACGGACGGGATCCCCGACGCCGCCTCCCCGGGCGGCATGCGGTTCGGCGTCGAGCGCTTCCGGTTGCTCGCGGGCGAGACCAGCGCTGGCACCGCCTGGGAAACGTGCACGTCCGTCATCGAGTCTGTGCTTCGCTTCCAGGGCGTCGCCGAGGCCGCCGACGACCTCGCCCTGCTCGTGCTGCGACGGCTGCCCGCCGACCGCTAGTCGGCGAGCGGCCTGCCCATGGCGCGGCGCCAGCGCTGGTTGAAGTCGAACAGGAGCCGGTCCTTGCTCGGATAGACGCCGCGCTTGTACGACCGCGACGAGATGCCCAGCTGGGCGCGCTCGCAGACGGTCCAGTCCTGGCGGCTGATGAGGTCCCACAGCTCGACGGTCGGGCTCGGGTCGAAGCCCGGCAGGGCAATCGCCTCGGGTCGGAAGTAGAACTCGGAGACGACCGTCGTCCGGGCAGGTCCGTTCGGGTACACGAGGTACGCCATCACCGAATCCGGATGCAGGTTGACCATCAGGTTCGGGAACTGGAAGACGCCGTAGTACATGCCGTAGTCGTCGTCGAGCAGGTCGGGGAACTTCGGCAGGTCCGAGACGCCGGTCGCAGTGAACGATGTCGCGCCGTCGAGCATCAGGTTGCCACCGTCGCGGGTCTCGCCATCCCAGACGTCGCCCTTCCGGAACAGCGGCACGATGTGGACGAGCTCCGGGTGGATCGTCGGGCAGTGGAGGCACTCGTTGTAGTTCTCGACGACGACCTTCCAGTTGGCGGCGACGTCGTACGTGATGCGGCGCGCGAGGCGGAGCTCGGCGAGGCGGTAGCGCTCGAAGTCGGTGAGCGTCTCGTTGCTGTCAGGGAGCGCTGCCGCCAGTGGCCGGGGGTCGTCGCCGAGGTTCACGAACAGGAAGCCGGCGTATTCCCCGACCGCGATCGCGTGCAGCTCGTACTCGGCGCGGACGAACGCCTCGTCCTCGTGGACGTTCGGCGTCGCGAGCAGCGTTCCGTCGAGGTCGTACGACCAGGCGTGGTACGGGCACTTGATCGCGCGGCCGAGCTGCCCGCACGCCGGCTCCTCGTCGAGGATCCGCGTGCCCCGGTGGGCGCAGACGTTGTAGAAGGCGCGGAGCTCGCCGCCACGGTTGCGGACGACGAGGACCGACTCGCCCGCCAGGTCGCGAACGAGGTACGCGCCCGGCTCGGGCACCTCCGCCGCCCGGCCGATGCACATCCACGACGCGAAGAACAGCCGCTCGCGCTCCTCGGCGTAGACGGCCTCGCTCGCGTAGTCGCGGCCCTCCAGCGTCGGGCGGGGGCGCCAATCGGCGTGACCCCGGACGCGCGGCCGATCGCCGGTGACCATCCGCCGACCCTCAGCGACGGTCCGCGACGACGCGGCCGCCCTGGATGACGGCGACGACGCGCGCGGGCTCGGACCACAGCCCAGGCTCGGTGAACGGGTCGCCGGTCACGAGGACGAGGTCCGCGATCCGGCCCGGCTCGATGGTCCCGAGGTCCTCCCCCAGCCCGAGCAGGCGGGCCGCCTCGATCGTCGCCGCACCGAGCGCGCCGCGGGGCGAGAGGCCGTGCTGGACCATGAGCGTGAGCTCGCGCGGGAGGTGTTCGTCGCGGACGCCGTCGGTACCCATCGCGACGCGGATCCCGCGCTCGACCGCGTGCCGGAAGTTGCGATCGAGGTCCACCATGAGCGCGCGCTGCTTCTCGATCGCCCACGGTGGCGTGACGCCGCGCTCGACGAGATCGGGCTCGAGCATGCGATACGAGATCTGGAACGTCGGCACGAGCGGCACGTCGCGCTCGAGCATCAGGTCGATCGCTTCGTCGTCGATGCCGTCGCCATGCTCGATCGAGCGCACCCCGGCGCGGACCGCGTTCGCGATTCCCCTGGCGTTCTCGGCGTGGGCCAGCACCCCGTGGATGCCGGCGAGCTCGGCCTCCTCGACCATGACCCGGAGCTCCTCGATCGAGAACTGCACCGCGCCCGGGGCGTCCATCGCGGAGTAGACGCCGCCCGTCGAGAAGGTCTTGATCCAGTCGGCGCCGGCGCGAATCTGGGCGCGCACGGCCTTGCGGACCTCGTCCGGCCCGTCCGCCATGTACGGCGGCAGCTCGGTCATCGGGCGGTCCCCGTCGAGCACGATGCCGGCCGGCGTCATCCCGTCGCCATGGCCACCCGTGATCGAGATCGGGTTGGCGCTGACCTGCAGGCGGGGCCCGGGCCAGCCAGCCGCGAACAGCTTCCTGAGCCCGGCCGGGGCGCCGCCGGCGTCACGAATCGTGGTCACGCCTGACTCGAGGAACGCCTGGCCGGCCCTCAGCATCGCCCCGACCGATTCCGTGTAGGTCATCTGGAGCGTGTCCTCGAGTCGTTCGTGGCGGCCGGCGAAGTGCACGTGGCAGTCGATCAGCCCGGGCACGAGCGTCGCGCCGGGAGCATCGAGAATGGTCGCGTCGTCCGGCACGGTGCCGCGGCCCCGTCCGATCGAGGCGATCCTGCCGTCATCGCGGACGATCACGGTGTCACCTTCGATCGGCTCGTCGGCGCGAGCGTCGATGAGGCGGGCGCCGACGATGGCGAGGGACATCGACGAGGAGCCTTTGCGTCCGGTCGGGCTACCGCGTCCGCGGGAAGCCCAGGTCCACCTTCGAGGTGCCGGGGTCCGGCCAGCGCGACGTCACGACCTTGGCGCGCGTGTAGAACTGGATGCCCTCGGGCCCGTACATGTGCAGGTCGCCGAAGAGCGACGCCTTCCAGCCGCCGAAGCTGTAGTACGCGACCGGCACCGGGATCGGCACGTTGATGCCAACCATGCCCACGTTCGCATCGAACTGGTACTGCCGTGCCGCGCCGCCGTCGCGGGTGAAGATCGCGGTCCCGTTGCCATACGGGTTGTCGTTCACGAGCCGGAGGGCGTCGTCATACGTGGCAACGCGGGTCACCGTCAGCACGGGCCCGAAGATCTCGTCGCGGTAGCAGTCCATGGCGGGCGTCACCCGGTCGATGAGCGACAGGCCCAGGAAGAACCCGTCCGAGTCCCTGTACAGGCTGTGCGCGCGGCCGTCGGCGACGACCTCCGCGCCCTGGGCCGCCGCCGAGTCGAGGTACGAGGCGACCTTGTCGCGGTGGACCTTCGTGACCAGCGGACCCATCTCCGAGGCTGGATCGCTGCCAGGGCCGACCTGGATCTTCGGCAGGCGCTTGCCGATCGCCTCCACGAGCGGATCGGCGACCGAGCCGACGGCGACGACGGTCGCGACGGCCATGCACCGCTCCCCCGCCGAGCCGTAGGCCGCCGAGACCGCCGCGTCGGCGGCCATGTCGATGTCGGCGTCCGGCAGGACGACCATGTGGTTCTTGGCGCCGCCCAGGGCCTGGACGCGCTTCCCCGCCTTCGTGCCGGTCTCGTAGATGTAGCGCGCGATCGGCGTGGAGCCGACGAACGACACCGCCGCGATGTCGGGATGCTCGAGGATGCGGTCGACCGCGACCTTGTCGCCGTTCACGACGTTGAACACGCCGGCCGGGACGCCAGCCTCGGAGAGGAGCTCGGCGAGGTAGATGGAGGCGGAGGGATCCTTCTCCGACGGCTTCAGGATGAAGGTGTTGCCGCACGCGATCGCGTTCGCGAACATCCACATCGGGACCATCGCCGGGAAGTTGAACGGCGTGATGCCGGCGACGACGCCGAGGGGCTGGCGGATCTGGTAGACGTCGACGCCGGTCGAGACCTGCTCGGAGTAACCGCCCTTCATCAGGTGCGGCACGCCGGTCGCGAACTCGAGGTTCTCGAGGCCGCGGGCGATCTCGCCGAGCGCGTCCGAGGGGACCTTGCCGTGCTCTGCGGTGAGGTGGGCCGCGATCTCGCGCCGATGCGCCTCGACCAGGTTCCGGATGCGGAACATGATCTCGGTCCGCTTCGACAGCGACGTCGCGCGCCAGCCCGGGAAGGCCGCCTTCGCCGCCGCGACTGCGGCATCGACTTCTGCCACCGAGGCGAAATCGACCTCACGAGCGATCGCGCCGGTCGCCGGGTTGAACACCGGGCCGCGCCGCCCGGAGGTGCCCGCGACCCGCTGCCCACCGATCCAGTGCGGCACGACCGCGCCCGCGACCGCGGCTCGCTCCGTCATCGGCTCTGCGACCTGGGTCATCGTCGGGGTCCTCGGCTGCTGGGCGACAGGTGTGCGAGACACTCTACCCCGGGTCAGGCGAGCCGCGCCCCGACGTCGATGGACGGCAGGTCGTCCGTTGGCGCCTCAATGGCGTCGGCGGGCTCGCCGGGCACGAGCAGCCTGGCGCGGCGACGCTCGCTGAAGCCGACGATCGCCACGATCACGACGACGATCAGCTCGAGCTGCTCCACGCTGAGCGGTCCGACGACGGCGGGATCTCGCCACGTGAACGCGACGAGGAACCTGGCCGCCGCCCACAGGCCGAGGGCGACGTACAGCGCAGCACCGTCCCGGCGGGCAACCACCTCGAGGCGGGAGGCGAGCGCCACCCCGACGACCGCAAGTCCCACCAGGATCGCCTCGTACACCTGGGAGGGATGCGACGGCAGGTCCGCCGCGAGCGAGGCCCACGGCCCCGGACCCAGGTAGGCCGTCGCCCAGGCGAGATCCGACGGCGAGCCCTGCCCGGTGGCGCCGAGCACGCCGACGGCCTTGCCGGCCGCCAGCACGAACAGCAGCGGGAGCGTGACCGCGTGCATCCAGCGGCCCGCGGGGGCGCCGAGCAGCCGCGCGATCGCGATGCCGGTGAGGAGCCCGAACGGCACGGCGAGCGTCAGCGTCAGCGCGCCCTGCGATGGATCGAGGATCGCCCCCGGGTTGGCGGCATAGAAATCGAGGTGGTCCAGGACGTAGCCGAGCCGGCCGCCGAAGACCGCGCCCGGCACCGCCCCGACAATCGCGAACGCGAGGTCGTCCATGCGCAGCCCCGGCGCATGCACGTCCGGGGAAATGGCCGGCGTCATCGATCCGAGGCGCGCCGCCAGCGCCAGGCCGATCAGCAGGACGATCGCCAGCCCGATCGTCTCCCAGCGCACCGACGCCGTGTCGGTCACCTGGAGCACCGGGTCAAAGGTGAACGTCAACACCCCAAGCACGGCAGGAGTCTAGTCGGCCGTTCAGGCCGGGAGCTTGTCGACGAGCTCCTTGACCGCGGCCGCGGACTTGTCGAAGGCCGCCTGTTCGCCCTCCGTGAGGGTGATCTCGATGACCCGCTGCATGCCGCCGGCGCCGAGGACGATCGGGACGCCGACGAACAGGCCGTCGACCCCGTACTCGCCCTCGAGGAGTGCAGCGCACGGCAGGACGCGCCGGCGGTCGCGGAGGATGGCGTCGACCATCTCGAACGTCGACGCGGCCGGGGCGTAGTAGGCGGAGCCGGTCTTGAGCAGGGCGACGATCTCGGCGCCGCCGTTCGCGGTCCGATCGACGAGGGCCTGGATCCGCTCGGCGGAGAGCAGGTCGGTGATCGGGATCCCGGCGACAGTGGAGTAGCGCGGGAGCGGGACCATCGTGTCGCCGTGGCCACCGAGCACGAACGCGCTCGTATCGACGACGGACACGCCCAGCTCCTCGGCGATGAACGACCGGAACCGGGCCGAGTCGAGGACGCCGGCCATGCCGATGACACGCTCGCGCGGGAAGCCGGACGCACGCTTTGCCACATGGCACATCGCGTCGAGCGGGTTCGTGACGACGATCAGGACCGCGTTCGGCGACCGCGGCGCCGACGCCTCGACGACCGCCTTGACGATGCCCGCGTTCTTCGCCATCAGGTCGTCGCGGCTCATGCCGGGCTGCCTGGCGAGGCCGGAGGTGACGACGATGACGTCGGACCCTGCCGTGTCCGCATAGTCGTTCGTGCCGATGACACGGGCGTCGTGGCGCACGACGGGTGCCGCCTCGGCGAGATCGAGGCCCTTGCCCTGGGGCAGGCCCTCGACGATGTCGACCAGCACCACGTCGGCGAGGCCGGCCTCGGCGATGCGCTGGGCGGTGGTGGCGCCGACGTTCCCGGCGCCGATGACCGTGACCTTGTTGCGGCCCATCGCGCGAGCTCCTCTCAGCCTTCGTCCGGCCCCGACAGCTCGGCCACGCCGCTGCCCGGGATGAGGACGGGACAGGCGTCACGAACGGCCGGGCTGACGCCGTCGGCATAGGCCTCGAAGTTGTCGTGGAACATCCGCGCGATGGTCGCGGCGGCCGCGTCGTACGCCGCCGGATCAGCCCACGTATCGCGCGGGATGAGGACCTCGGACGGCACGCCGGGGACCGCCGTCGGAATCTCGACGCCGAAGACCGGATCGGTGACGGTCGGGACGTCTCGCAGCTCGCCGCCGATCGCCGCGCGGACCATGTTCCGGGTGTGGGTGATGTTCATGCGCTCGCCGGTCCCGTACGGGCCTCCGGTCCAGCCGGTGTTCACGAGCCACACCGGCACGTCGTACCGCGCGAGGCGGTCCATCAGCAGGTCGGCGTACACGCCCGGGTGGCGCGGCAGGAACGGCGCACCGAACCCGGCCGAGAACGTCGCGCAGGGCTCCTTGACCCCGATCTCGGTGCCCGCGAGCTTGGCCGTGTAGCCGCTGATGAAGTGGTACGCCGCCTGCTCACGCGTCAGGCGCGAGATCGGCGGCAGGACGCCGAACGCGTCCGCGGTCAGGAAGACCACGTTGCGCGGCGTGCCGGCGATGCCGGTCGGGTCGGCGTTGCCGATGAAGTGCAGGGGGTAGGCCCCGCGCGTGTTCTCGGTCAGACGCTCGGAATCGAGGTCGAGCTCGCGGGTCAACGGGTCGATGTCGACGTTCTCGAGGATCGTCCCGAACCGGCGGGTGGTCGCGAAGATGTCGGGCTCGTACATCGGCGACAGGCGGATCGTCTTGGCGTAGCAGCCTCCCTCGAAGTTGAACACGTAGTCGCTGCCCCAGCCGTGCTCGTCATCGCCGATCAGGCTGCGCAACGGGTCCGCGGAGAGCGTGGTCTTGCCCGTGCCCGAAAGCCCGAAGAAGATCACCGGGTCGCCCGCCTCCCCGACATTGATCGAGCTGTGCATCGGGAGCACGCCCTCGTCCGGCATCAGGTAGTTCATGACCGTGAACGCCGACTTCTTGATCTCGCCGGCGTACATGGTGCCGACGATGATGATCTCCATCCGCTGGAGGTGGACGAGGATCGCGGTGCCGGTTCGGGTGCCCTCGGTCGCCGGGTCGGCCTGGAACGAGGGCACGTCGATGATCGTGAAGTTGGGCACGAACGTGGCCAGGTCCTCGGCCGACGGCCGGCGAAAGAGGTTGCGCGCGAAGATGCTCGCCCAGGCCGTCTCCGTGTAGACCCGGAGGGATCGGCGATGGGCCGGGTGGGCGCCGATGAACATGTCCTGGCTGTACAGGCGCCGATCGGCGAGGTACGCCATCAGGCGTCCGCGGAGCCGGTCGTAGTGCTCCTCGGTGATGGGGTGGTTGACGTCGCCCCACCAGATGTTCGCCTCGCTCGAAGGCTCGCGGACGATGAACTTGTCCTTCGGCGAGCGCCCGGTGTGGGTGCCGGTCGAGACCACCAGCGGCCCTTCGGCCGCGATGAGGCCCTCGCCATCGCGCGCGGCCGCCTCGTACAGGGCGGCGGTCGACAGGTTGGCGACGATCTTGCCGGCCCGCACGCGCGCACCTGCTCGGGGCGCGCGGGTAGTGGGCGGCTGGGCCGGGGTGGTTGCGGTCATTGCGGATCGGTCTCCTGCTCGGGCGTCCCGCGTGCTGCCGGGCGCCTTGCTTCGATCCGACCGGCCGCGCGTGACATCGGGCGAGCCCGATGGGAGTCGGCTTCCGCAGTCGTGGTTGGGCCGAATGCTAGCACCCGGCCCATTGCCCGGAATGGTCCGAAGGTCCCGCCCTGCGTTTCGGATGCGCGACGGCTGGAAACGCCGCTAGCTGCGGTCGAGCGCCTGCGCGAGGTCGGCGACGAGATCGGCGGCACCCTCGATGCCGACGGACAGGCGCACGAGGGCCTCGGGGACCTCGAGGCGTGAGCCTGCCACGGACAGGTGGGTCATGACAGCCGGCAGCTCGATCAGCGACTCGACGCCACCCAGGGACTCGGCCAGCGTGAAGATCCTCGTCGACTCGCAGATGGCAACGGCTCGCTCGCGGGCCGATCGGCCGCCGCGGGCCTTCGGCACGAACGAGACCATGCCCCCGCCGGCGCGCATCTGCCGGGCCGCGATGGCGGCCTGTGGATGCGCATGCGGACCCGACGCGAGCCCGGGGTACGACAGCCATTGGACGTCGTCGCGCTCCGCGAGGAAATGCGCGACCTCGGACGCGTTCGCCGCGTGCCGCCCGACCCGCAACGGCAGCGTGCGCAGGCCCCGCAGCGCCAGGAAGCAGTCGAACGGGCCGGGCACGGCGCCCATCGCGTTCTGGAGGAATCGAAGCCGCTCCGCGATCCCCGGGTCGCGCGTCACGGCCACGCCGAGGACGGTGTCGCTGTGGCCGGCCAGGTACTTGGTCGCCGAGTGGAACACGACGTCCGCGCCGAGATCGAGCGGGCGCTGCAGGATCGGCGAGGCAAACGTGTTGTCGACCACGACCAGCGGCCGCGGGCCGTCGCCGAAGCGCTCACGCACGACGCGCGCAGAGGCTGCGATGTCGACCACCTTGAGCAGCGGGTTGGTCGGCGTCTCGAACCAGACGAGGCGGGAGCGCTCGGAGAGCGCCTCCCACATGGCCTCGGGATCGGCGGCGAGGTCCGCGTAGCGCGTCGTGACGCCATTCGGGGCGCGCACCTTTTCCAGGTAGCGGAAGGTGCCGCCGTAGACGTCATCGCCGACGACCACCTCGGTCTCCGGGCCGGCGAGCTCGGCGATCGCGGCCGTGCTCGCGGAGCCGGATGCGAAGGCGATCCCCTCGCCCCCGCCCTCGAGCGCGGCGACCGCCCGCTCCAGCCGGTTTCGGGTCGGGTTCTTGGTGCGCGCGTAGTCGTAGGCGTCGATCGGGCGGCCGACACCGAGCTGGCGATAGGTGGAGGTCTGGTAGATCGGCGGCGCGACCGCGCCGGTCAGCTCGTCGGGCTCCTGGCCGGCGTGGACGGCGAGCGTCTCGAATGTCAGGCTCGGGTCGAGGTCCTCGGGGCGCATCGCCGCGGATCATCGCACCGCGCCGTCGGCTCCGGCGCGCCGCACTCGCTTGACGCCCGTTGAATAGTGCTACTATCCGCGCGCAAGTTTCGGAGGCGATGAAGCCCTCCGGCGCTCCGAGGATGACGACCGTGCTCGCCGACCGATTGCGGGTCTGGAAGACCGCCTACAACACCGCGAACCTCCCCGTCGGGATGACGACCCCGCCCGACGCCGTCTCGAAGTGGATCGTCATCACCCGCGCTGCGGTCTTCTCGATGACCGTGACGTCCGGGCTCATCGGCGGGCTGCTCGCGATCGGGGCGGCCCGGCTCTCCCAGATCGGCGGCGGCCCGATCGGCGGCCCGTACGTGGTCGACCTTGGCCTGCTCGTCCTCGCGGTGCTCGGGCTCGTCGTCGCCCACGCCGCGAACAACATGATCAATGACTATTTCGACCTCGAAGGTGGCATCGACACGGACGACTACGTTCGCGCCCAGTACGCACCCCACCCGATCCTGTCGGGCTGGGTCACGAAGCGCCAGCTCGGCACCGCGATCCTGATCGCCAACGCGATCGACCTCGCGATCCTGATCTACCTGATGACGCAGCGCGGGCCGCTCGTGGCCGCATTCGCGTTCGGCGGGCTGTTCGTCAGCGTCTTCTACGTCGCGCCGCCGATCCGGCTCAAGTGGCACGGGCTCGGCGAGCCGGGCGTGTTCATCGTCTGGGGCCCGCTGATGACGGTCGGGACGTTCTTCGTCGCGACCGGCCAGATCCCGGGCTGGGCCTGGATCGCCTCCCTCCCCTACGCGATCCTGGTGACGACCGTGCTGTTCGGCAAGCACATCGACAAGATCGAGGCCGACACCAGGAAGGGTGTCCGGACGATGCCCGTGCTCCTCGGCGAGCGTCGGGCACGGCTCGTCGCCCAGATCCTGATGATCGCCTTCTATCCGATCGTGATCGGCGCGGCGCTGGTTGGCTGGATCGGACCCTGGGTCGCCCTCGTCGTGCTGGGCATCCCTCGACTGGTCGAGGTGCTGCGAGTCTTCGGCCAGCCGCGGCCGGAGACCCCGCCGCACAGCTACGTCGGCTGGCCGCTGTGGTTCGTCGGCCAGGCGTTCGTCCACACGCGCCGGGCCGGCGCCCTGCTGATCCTCGGCCTGCTCCTGAACGCGTTCCTGCCGATCAAGCTGCCCTGGCTGTAACCGGCAGCAGCCTGGGCCCGGCCGCTGTCCTCAATCCGGCGGTGGCCAGGGCGCCTCGAACACGTACTCGAGGCCATCGACCTCGTCCATCTGCTCGCCGATCTGGCTGAACCCGAAACCGCCGATGAGGGCCAGGGAGGCCACGTTCGTCGGCGAGACCGACGCCACGAACGTATGGATTCCATGCTCCCGGTGGGCCCAATCGAAGAGGGCGTGGGCGGCCTCGCGGGTGTAGCCCTGCCGGCGGAACTCGGGCTCGACCCGGTAGCCGACCTCGAGACGACCGCGCTCGTCGGGCGGGCCGTGGAAGCCGATCGTGCCGATGGCGTGGCGCCGCCCGTCCGCCTCCGTCCTGACCATCGCCCGCGCGAGCCACGGCTGGATCGACGGGTCGGCCTCGAGCTGTGCGAGCCGGTAGCGCGCGAAGTCGGCCAGGTCGTCGGACATGGCGCCGCTGACGTCGGCGCCGAGCTCGCGCGAGGCCGCAACCGGGTCGGCCGCGATGATCGCGCGCATGAACGCCAGATTCATCGACACGAGCTCGAGCCGCGGCGTCGGGATCGGCGGAACGGAAGCCGGCTCAGGCAGGTCGTGCTCCCTGGTGGGCGAGGAACTCGAGGAGGTCGAGCTTGGTGACGACGCCGGCGGGGCGGCCGTCGGCGACCGCGACGACCGCGGGCGTCCCGCCCGACAGGGCGAGAAATGCCTCGTCGAGCGATGCCGCCAGGTCGATCGTCGGCAGCGGCTTGTCCATGATCTCGCCGATCGTCCGCTCGACGACGCTCGGGTCCCGGTAGGCCCGGTCGAGGAGGCCCTTCTCGCTCACCGAGCCGACGATCCCCTCGACGGCGTCGTCATCGGGCCGCTCCGAGACCGGCAGCTGGCTGATCCCGTACAGCTGGAGCAGATCGATCGCGGCGCCCACGCGCTCGGTCGTCCGGGCGAGGACCACCGCGGGCCGGTCCGATTCGGCGTGCCGAGCGCGGAGCAGCTCGCCCACGCGAGCGACCGCGCCGGCGGTCGTCAGCAGGCCGTTGGCCCGCATCCACTCGTCGTTGTAGAGCTTCGAGAGGTAGTTCCGGCCGCCGTCCGGGAAGATCACGACCATCACGGCATCGCGGGCGGCCGCCCCACGCCCGCGCATGATCCGGCGCGCCTCGTCGAGCGCGGCGACCATCGCCGTCCCGCACGACTCGCCCGACAGGATGCCCTCCTCGCGCGTGATCCGCCGCGCCATCGCGAAGGCGTCGCGGTCCGAGACGCGGACCCACCGGTCGACCATCGTCGCGTCGTACGTGCCCGGGAAGAAGTCCTCGCCGACGCCCTCGGTCAGGTATGGCCGCGCCGTGTCGCCTGACAGCACGGAGCCCTCCGGATCCGCGCCGACGACGACGATGTCTGCCTTCCTGGTCCGCAGGTGGCGCGCGGCGCCGGTGATGGTGCCGCCCGTGCCGACGCTCGCCACGAGGTGCGTGATCCGGCCCTCGGTCTGGCCCCAGATCTCCGGGCCCGTGGAGGCCTCGTGGGCGGTCGGGTTCTCCTGGTTCCAGTACTGGTCGGGCTTGAACGCGCCGGGGATGTCCCGGGCGAGCCGGGCCGCGACGGAGTAGTAGCTCTCCGGCGACTCGGGCTCGACGTTCGTCGGGCACAGCACGACCTGGGCGCCGTACGCGCGGAGCAGCGCCTGCTTCTCGGGCGACTGCTTGTCGGCCATGACGAAGATGCAGCGGTAACCCTTGAGCGCGGCGGCGATCGCGAGGCCATGGCCGGTGTTGCCGGACGTCGGCTCGACGATCGTGCCGCCCGGCCTGAGCAGGCCGGCCCGCTCCGCCGCCTCGATCATCGGGAGCCCGATCCGGTCCTTGACCGAGCCGCCCGGGTTCATCGTCTCCAGCTTCGCCAGGATCAGCGGCTGGGCCTCGAGCGGCCCGAGATCCCGCGGGATGTGGGTGAGCCGGACGAGCGGCGTGTTGCCGACGAGGTCGAGGATGGATTCCGCGTAGTGCACGCCGGCGAGGATACGCGTGGCGAGGCGCACAATGCCCGGCATGGCCCTGATCGCGATCGCAGCGGCCGCCATCGCCGCCCTCATCCACGTCTACTTCTTCGTGCTCGAGAGCCTGTGGTTCCTGCGGCCCGCCGTGTGGCGCCGGTTCGGGCTCGATTCGGACGCGGACGCCCGGGTGACCCGGTCATTTGCCTACAACCAGGGCTTCTACAACCTGTTCCTGGCTGCGGGCGTGGCGATCGGCCTGACACTCGTTGCGATCGGCGACCCGGTCTCCGGCCGCGCGATCACCCTGTTCGCCTGCGGCTCGATGGTCGCGGCGGGCGTCGTCCTCGTCGCCCATAACCCATCGTTCCTCAGTGCCGCCGCGATCCAGGCCGTGCCCCCGGCTGTCGCGATGCTCGGGATCGCCTTCCTGCGCTGACCTCAGCGCTCGATCGGGCCGGGCCCGAGCAGCAGCCAGGTCAGCCGCCGGCGCAGCCGGCGCGGGTGGGCCGGGGGATCGATCGTCCCCGGGTAGAGCGCCTCGACGGCGGGGCCGATCCTGGCCGCCAGCGCGTCGCTGATGCGACGGGCGAGATCCAGCTCGGCGCGCGAGTCCGGTTCCGGCAGCACGCCGTCCCAGGCGTCGCCGGCCAGCTCGCGCGCGGACGTCGGCGCCAGCACCCGCGACGCCATGCGGCGCCCGACGTAGAGCTCCTCGGTGCCGGCGATCGCCAGGGGCACGATCGGCGCACCGGTCCGGAGCGCGATCACCGCCGCTCCCGGCCGGAACGGCCCGAGCCGGCCCACCGGCCCGTTGATCGTCCCCTCCGGCATCTGCACGAACACCGCGCCCGCCGCGACCACGGCGCCCGCCGACCGGACGTGCCCTTCGATGCCCAGGCCGCCGCGCCAGACCGGCAGCAGGCCGCCGAGCCGGTGGATCAGCGCCTCGCGCCAGCGCGACGTGAACGTGGATGGCCCGCTGCCGAGGAACCAGCAGCGCGGCTCGGCCGGGACGGCGTGCATCGCGACGAACGGGTCCATCCAGCCCCGATGAGCACCTGCGATCAGCAGGTAGCCGCCCGTCGGCAGCAGCTCCTGGCCGGCCGTGTCGATCCGGAACCGGAACAGCCCGAACAGGACGAGGCGGGCAGCGAGGCGGAGGCACCGGTACAGCAGCGAGGCTCGCGCCTCCGGCGCTCGACCCAGCCAGTCGAGGCCCTCGCGGGCGCCACCGCGGGCGGCTGCCAGCGCCTCGGGACGAACACGAGCGGGGGGCCGCCTCGATGCACCGCTCACGCGGTGGACGGGCCCGCGTCGTCCTTCTGGTCCGCCTTGGCGCGGGCGCCGGCCCCGGCCGGCGGTGCGACGTCGTCGGACGCTTCGCCCTCGTCGCCACCGTCGTCAACATCGTCGTCGAACTCGTCGTCGGCGAATGGGTCGTCGTCCTTGGCGTCCTCGGCCGCAGCGCGGGCGAGGACCATCTCCTCGGTCACCGACTGCGGGGCGTGCTGCCGGCGGCGGATGACCAGAATCGCGATCCCGATCAGCACGAACGCGGCGCCGAAGTACTGCGCCGTCGGGATGTCGCCGATGCGCCAGTTGCCGATGCGCAGGAACTCGATCATGAACCGGACGCCTCCGATCCAGATGAGCATGATCGCGCCCATGTCGCCGACGCGGAGCCAGGGTCGCGGTCGCCGCGAGAGCCAC
Source organism: Candidatus Dormiibacterota bacterium (assembly GCA_035631615.1). Lineage (GTDB taxonomy): Bacteria > Chloroflexota > Limnocylindria > Limnocylindrales > CSP1-4 > UBA5189. Next base: position 40,186 of record DASQIK010000027.1, read on the forward strand.
ACGAGCGTCGCGGCGCCGATCATCGCGGAGATCGACTCGTACAGGAACAGCGGCTGGAAGTGGGTCGTCGCCAGCGGGAACAGGTCGCAGGGGTACTCGACGACGCGGTGCGCACAATCGATGGCGATGCCCCACGGCAGGTTCGTGGGCGGGCCGTACAGCTCCTGGTTGAAGAAGTTGCCCCAGCGACCGGCGGCCTGCATCAGGAAGATCCCCGGCGCCACGATGTCCGCCCAGCGCCACGCCGAGACCTTGTGGTAGCGGACCAGCGCGAGCACGGCGATCGTGCCCGTCACGAAGCCGCCGAAGATGCCCAGGCCGCTGTACGGCGGCAGGACGATCTTGATCAGGTCGTCCTTGTACAGCTGCCACTGGTCGATGACGTGATACAGGCGGCCGCCGATGAGCGCCGCGACCGCGACGATGATGAGCCCGTTGCCGATCAGCGCGGCGTTCTCGCCGAGCGCCCGCGCCTGGCGGGTCATGATCCAGTACGCGAGCGCGAGGCCGCTCGCGTAGGCGATGCCGTACCAGAACAGGGAGAACGGGCCGAGCTGCAGCGCGATCGAGTTCGGGGTCCAGTCGATCATCGCGGCCGAGTGTAAGCGGCGGCTATCCTTCCGCCCTGATGGCCGAATTCCAGTGGTGGCTGCTCCTGGTCGGGCTCGTGGCGGGCGGTGGCCTCGTCGCGGTCGTCACGATGGACGGCCGGCGCCGCGAGGAGGACCTCGCCGACGTCGAGCGCGAGGCGGAGGCGAACTGGATCGCGCAGCGAGTCCATGGCCTCGACCACGACATCGATGCGCACACCGTCGCCTCGATCCTGCGGATTCACCGCGAGTACCTGGGCCTCCCGCCCCCGGACCGGATCGTCGGCGACGGCGGCGATGCACGCGTTGGCGGCGCAGGCGACCCGGCCGAGCTACCCGATGGTGACCCCGATCGCGGTGCCGACGAGGTAGGTGACGATGGCAGCGGCCGCGCCGATCAGGACCTGTCGCCCGCCTGAGAACAGGATGCTGCGTCCGGTCAGCAGGCTGACGCCCGCGCCGACGGCGAAGAGCGCCACGACGGACAGTGCGAACGCCGCGACGAAGGCGGACCCGCCATTGGTCATGACGTACGGGATCACCGGGATCGCCGCGCCGACGGCAAACGCGACGAATGACCCCGCGGCGGCCCCCCACGGCGACCCGAGCTGGTCGGGGTCGAGCCCGAGCTCCTCCCGCACGAGGGTATCGAGCGCCTGCTTCGGATCCTTGAACATCCGGGCGGCGATCGTCTCCGCTTCTGTCGTCGTGAAGCCCTTGGCCCGGTAGACAGCGGCCAGCTCTGCCTCCTCCTCTGCTGGCATCGCCTCGAGCTCCGCCCGCTCGAGTTCGATCTGTCGCTCGAACAGCTCCCGCTGCGATTGCATCGAGATGTACTCGCCGGCGGCCATCGAGAACGACCCTGCGAGCAGCCCGGCGACACCGGCCATGAGCACGAACGGGCCGTGGCCGGACGATGCGGCGGCGATGCCCATCACGAGGGCGAGATTCGAGGTCAGCCCGTCGGAGACGCCGAAGATGACGGCGCGCAAGGTTCCCGAGCGGCCCGCGTGGTGCCATCGCTCGCCGCTCGCGATGTCGGACGGCCGAATGACGGCATGGCCGGACCTCGCCGTCGATCCGGTGGCTGCGATCGGGCTGCTGAGGCGCTGCCAGATCGCCGCGTGCTCGCGCTCGTCCGCCGCGATCGCCTCGACCTCGGGCGATGCCTGGGCCGTGTACGTCTGCTCCTCGTCGCCTTCCAAAGCCTGGACCATGTCCCGAACGGCGTGGGTCCCGAACATGCGGGCGAGGAACACGATGGTCCGGATCCGCAGCCGAGGGCCACCGGCCGGCGGAACCTCCGCCCCGAGCTCGCGCAGGTTGCCCGCCCACACGTCGGCGTGCCGGCGCTCATTGCCGGCGATGGTCCGGAAGGCGTCGGCCCGGCGCGGGTCCTTCTCGATGGTGGCCAGCGCGTCGTACAGGTTGATCGCGTCGCGCTCGAGCTTGAGGTTCTCGATGCTCTGGGCAACGTCGATCGGGGCCATGCGTCGAATCGTAGCGATCCGTCTCGGAAGCGCTCGGGCCATTCGGACCGATCCGTACAATCCACCGCGATGGCGCTCCCACCGCTCCGCTGGTTCGGCGCGGCGGACGTCGCCGCCGCGATGCCGCCGCTCGAGGAGCGGCTCCGGCTGGCCGAGATCACGATGACCGCCCTCGGTCGCCCCGACGCGAGCCAGCTGCCGCCGAAGATCGCGATCCATCCACGCCCGACCGAGTCGTTCGTGCACGCGATGCCGGCCCACCTGCGTGGCGCAACGATCGCCGACGACCTCGTCGGCATGAAGTGGGTGGCGGGGTACGCCACCAACGGGGCGCTCGGGCTCGCCTCGATCAGCGCCGTCGTCGTCCTCAACGATCCCGAAACGGGCGTGCCGGTGGCGATGCTCGACGGCGGCCCGATCACGGCCCAGCGGACCGCTGCGATCAGCGGCCTCGCGATCCGCCGGTTCGGGCCTGATGCGGGCGCCGGGGCCGCCCCGCGCTCGACGCCCCGCGACGTAGCCGTCATCGGCGCCGGGGTGCAGGGCCGGTCGCACCTCCCCGTGCTCGGCGCCGTGTTGCCGGGGATGCACCTCCATGTCTTCGACGCGGCGCCGGAGCGCGCGGCCGCCCTCGCCGACCTGGCGCGCGCGACAGCGGGCATCGCGGCGGCGACGATCCACCCGACGGCGCGTGCCGCCGTCGAGGCCGCCGAGGTCATCGTGACGGCCGCGTCGTTCGGCCCGCCCGAGGACCGGCAGGTGATGACGAACACCTGGCTCCGCCCGGACGCGACGGTCATACCGATCGACTACGCGACGTACTGCGCCGCCGAGGTGGCCCGCGAGGCTGCGCTCTTCCTCGTCGACCAGCGCGAGCAGTTCCTCGCCAATCGCGACGCCGGCAACTTCGACGGCTACCCGGACCCCACGGCGACGATCGGGGAGGCGATCCTCGCCGGCACGCCCCGGCCGCCGGGTCGCGTCGTGATCACCCACCTCGGCGTCGGCCTCGCCGACCTGGTCTTCGCCGACGCCATCGTCCGGGCCGCCACGGCAGCCGGGCTGGGGACTACGCTTCCGCGCTGAGGGGGAGGTCGCGATGCGCTTCGTCGGTCGGTTGATCCTGGCGTTCATCCGGATCGTGATCGTCGTGCTCATCCTCGCGATCGTCGGCCTGATCGCGATGGGGGCGATCACGACGCAGCGCGGCTGGGCGCAGACCTCGGGCACGATCAAGCTGGCCGGCCTCCACGGTCCGGTCAGCGTCACTCGCGACGCATTCGGGATCATCCAGATCACCGCGACCGACACCCACGACCTGTTCGAGGCGCAGGGCTACGTCCATGCCCAGGAGCGGATGTGGCAGATGGAGATCTCGCGCCGGATCGGGGCCGGCCGCCTGTCGGAGCTGTTCGGGAGCGCTGAGGTCGCGACGGACAGCTACATCCGGACCCTCGGCTGGCGGCAGGCAGCCCAGCGCGACCTGATCGCCATGTCACCCGACTCGCGCGACATCCTCCAGGACTACGCCGACGGCGTGAACGCCTGGATCAAGGAACACGACGGGCGCATGTCGACGTCGTTCGTGGTGGCGGGGCTCAAGTCCGGCCTCGGCGGCATCGGCGGCTACCCGCTCGAGCCCTGGACGCCGCTCGACACGGCCACCTGGCAGAAGGTCCAGGCCTGGTCGCTCGGCGGCAACGTCGACTCGGAGGTCTTCCGCCTGCTCGCGGACCAGAAGCTCGGCAGCCCCGCAAGGACCGACGAGCTGTTCCCGCCCTACGACTCGACCGCACCGGTGATCACGCCCACGGGCCTCATCGGCTCGGGCGGTGCGGGCGCGCCGGCCGGAGCACCGGTCGCGGCCGCGGCGACGGCCGCTGCCGACCCTGTGGTCGAGCTGGCCGCGGCCCGCCTCAGCGATGCGAATGCGGCAGCCCTGACGGACATCGGGAAGCTCCACTCGATGATCGCTGCGCTCGCCGGCCTGGACCGGGGCGACGGCCTCGTCGGCGATCACGGCATCGGCTCGAACAACTGGGTGGTCTCGGGCGCCAGGACCCAGAGCGGCAAGCCGATCCTCGCCAACGATCCGCATCTCGGCTTCGCCGAGCCGTCGGTCTGGATCATGAACGGCCTCCACTGCGCGGCGGTCGGGGTGGCCTGTCCCTGGGACGTCATCGGTGTGACCTTCCCGGGCGCGCCCGGCGTCGTCCTCGGGCACAACGACCACATCGCCTGGGGCGCGACGAACGTCGGCCCGGACACGGAGGACCTGTTCCTCGAGACGCCGAGCACGGTCGACCCGCAGGGCCACTACATGTTCCAGGGCACGCCGATCCCCTATGACATCCGGCACGAGACGATCAAGGTCGCAGGCGCGCCGAGCGTCGATCTCGTCGTCCGCTCGACCCGCCACGGCGTCGTCCTGAGCGACGTCGACAGCCGGCTCAAGGGCGGGCCGGTCCTCGCGCTGCGCTGGACGACGACGGCCGAGGCCGATCTCGCGCTGGAGACGTTCTTCAAGATCGACACGGCAACGAACTTCGACCAGTTCAAGGCCGCGTTCGCCGGCTACGGGTCGCCCAGCCAGAACTTCGTCTACGCCGACACAGCCGGCCATATCGGCTACGTCCTGCCGGGACTGATCCCAATCCGCGAAGGCGACCCACACGGCGATCGCGTCCGCGATGGCGCGAGCGGCCTGAACGAGTGGACGGGCTACGTCCCGCGCGACCAGCTGCCGTGGCAGCTCGATCCGGCCGGCGGCCAGATCGTCAGCGCCAACAACGAGGCGGTCGACGGCAGGTACCCGTTCTGGCTCGGCGACGAGTGGGACCCGGGCTATCGCGCGGCCCGTATCACGAAGCTCCTCGACCAGACCACCGGCAAGCTCACCGCCGACGACATGCGCGCGATCCAGCTCGACACCTACGTCAGCCGGGCGGACACGATCATCCCGGAGCTGCAGTCGCTCGCGGTCAAGCCGTCGACCGCCGACGGCGTGCTCCTGTGGGGCCGGATCGTCGACTGGAACCGCCAGTGCGACGTCAACTCTGTCGGCTGCGCGGCGTACATCACCACCGAGACGGCGGTCCAGCGGGCGATCTTCGACGACGAGCTGGGGCCGCTTGCCCGCGAGTACGTCGGCACCACGATGGCCTGGCAGGCGCTGATCGCGGTGCTCCGGAACCAGTCGAGCCCGTGGTGGCTCGTGACGACTCCGGGCTCCTCGCCGACGGCCGATCCTGTCGGCCTGGTGAGCGCGGCGATCGACGACACGGCCGCGCAGCTTCGCGCCGCCTACGGCGATCCTGGGAACTGGACGTGGGGCAAGCTCCATACCGTCCAGTTCAAGGAGTCGACGCTCGGCACCTCGCCGCTGTTCGGCTGGTACTTCAACGGCTCCGCGCGGCCGGTGGCCGGCGCGGACGGCGCGATCGACAACACCTACTACCAGATCTCGCGCGCCTACCCCGACCCCAACGATTCGTCGTTCGTGCCGCTCGGGATCAAGGACCTCTATTCGGTCACGAACGGTCCGTCATACCGGTTCACGGTCGACATGAGCGACCTCGACGGCGCACGAATCGTGATCACCACCGGTCAGAGCGGCAACCCGTTCGACACGCACTACGGCGACCTGATCCCGACCTGGATCGCCGGCGGCACGGTGCCGCTGCCGTTCTCGCCGGGCAACGTCGCCGCGAGTGTCGTCACGACGATGACCCTGAGCCCGTAGGCAACGGGGCCAGACTCGGCCCGAGCGCGCGGCGGGCAAGCCAGTCAAGGCCGGCAACCACATCAGGGCCGCCCTGGACGGACTCGGCAAGCTCGTGGTGTCGCGGCGCTGCGGGCCGCTACTCGTTCACCAACAGCGGTCCCTCCGGCACGTCGATGAGGATGCGCTCGCCCTCGACGATCACGGGGTAGGCGGCAAGGGGAACCTCGGCGGGCGGGTCGAGCGCCTCGCCATCGACGAGGTCGAACCGGGACAAGTGGAGCGCGCATGTCAGCGTCCCGGCGGGCCTGCCGTTCGCACCGGGGGAGCCGCCGCCGGTCAGGAAGCCCTTGTCGAGCTCGAAGTACTCGTGCGTGCAGATGCCCTGGTAGGCGCGAATCTCGCCGCCGGTGTGGACGACGATCACCTGGTCGACGCCGTCGACGTAGGCCATCTTCATCGTGCCCTCGGGCACCTCGTCGACGCCGAGCAGGTCGATCCGCCGACGGCCCGTCACGCCGCGGTCGCGTCCTCGATGGCGCCCGCGGCCCATTTCGCGTCGAGCAGCTCGCGCAGCCGGTCGCGAGCCGCCTCGAGCGGGACCCGGGCCACGACCGGCTCGAGGAAGCCCAGGACGATGAACTTGCGTGCCTCGTCCGGTGGGATCCCGCGGCTCTCGAGGTAGAACAGCTGGGTCGGGTCGATCGGCCCGACGGAGGAGGAATGCGCGGCGCGGCGGCAGTCCGGCTGGTCGATCTCGAGCGACGGGATCGCGACGGCCCGCGCCGCCTTGGACAGGTTCATCCCGAACTCACCAAGAAACGAGTCCGTGCCCACGGCGGACTTCTCGATCGTGATCAGGCCCTTCATGAACGACCGTGACCGATCGAGGAGGGCACCCTTCGACAGCAGGTTGCCGGTCGTGTCGCGGCCGAGGTGGCGCGTGTACGACGTCAGGTCGAACAGCTGCTGCTCGCCCCCGAACACGATCTCGACCTGCTCCACCGAGCTGCGGTCGCCCTCGAGGCGGTTGTCGACACGGGACCGGACCAGGCGGCCGCCGAGCTGCGCGAGCGCCCAGTGCAGCGTCGCCCCTTCGCCAACGGTGGCGTGGCGATGCTGGAACGCCACCTGGTCCGCCGGCAGATCCTGGATCGAGGCCATCGCCAGCGACGAGCCAGGCCCGAGCACGACCTCGGTCGTGCCGTGGAAGAAGCCCTGCGGCACGGTTTCGCCCTCGGCGCAGGCGATCGGGGGGCCGGATTGCGCCTGCTCCTCGACCAGGCTCGCGGTGGCGCCCCGGCCCAGCGTCACGATCGTCCGCGTGACGAGCGCGCGGCCGGGCGCGGCTGCCGGCCAGCGGAGCTCGATCGGCTCGGCGAGCTGGACCCCCTCGGCGACGTCGACGTGGCGTCCGTGGCTCCAGAACCCTCGCGCGAGCTGGGCCAGCTTGTCGTTCGCCGGCATCGTCGAGCCGCCCTCGAGCACGGCGCGGAAGGCCGCGGGATCGCGGGCGAGCCATTGCGACATCGTCTCGACGTGCACGCCGGCCGGCAGGTCGAGGTCGCGCAGGTCGTCGCCCAGTCCCGCCGGCCCGTCGAGGAGGTAGGGCTGGACGTCGTCCAGCGACGCGGCCCGCAGGTCGATGTAGGGCGTGTAGAGCTGGTTGGACTCGACGGGCAGGGCCTCGAACGCGGCCAGCGCAGCGAGCCGCTCCTCGCGGAGCCACGTTGGTTCCCCGCGCTCGGTCGCGAGCCGGTCTGCCAGCGCGCGATCCGCGAACAGGATCGGAAGGTCAGCCGGCGCGCGCCGCCGGCGTGGGCTTGTCGGAGGTGCGCTTGTCACGACGCGAGCGTACTCGACGCTCCGGTTCCGAGCCGCGGGCGGGGTCGATCCGATCGGTGGCAAGCGACTCGAGCCGCTCCGGCATGCCGAGCAGGTAGCCCTGGCCGAGCGAGACGCCGAGACGATGGAGCGCCCTTCGATCTTCCTCGGTCTCGATGCCCTCTGCGATGAGCTCGAAGCCGGCATCGGCTGCGAAGCGGGCAAACCCGGCGATCAACGCGGTCCTCGTGAGGTCCGAGGCCACGCCCTGGACGAGGCCGATGTCGAGCTTCACCAGGTGCGGCCGAACCTCCAGGATGTGGCGCAGGCTCGCGAAGCCGGCGCCTGCGTCGTCGACCGCCAGCTGCCGGCGCGGGCCGAGCCGCCGCAGCCCGTCCGCGATCGGCGCGTAGTCGGTGATGGCCTCGTGCTCCGAGAGCTCGATCACGATGTCCTGGCGTATGGGCGCGAGGAGATCGGCGAGGACATCGGCGTCGATGAGCAGCTCCGGCGAAACATTGATGCTCAGCCAGCAGTCAGATGGCATCCGCGCGCTCGAGGTGGCCACGGCGCGGATCGTCGCAACCTCCAGCTCGCGAAGGCGGCCCGAGAGTCGAGCCTGGAGGAAGGTGTCCGAAGGCCCGACCTGGCCGTTGAACCTCGAGAGTGCCTCGTAGCCCACGATCCTGCCGTCAGCCAGCCGGCGGACGGGCTGGAACACCGGCCAAAACGCCTCGCGCTGAAGGATATCGTCGATCCTGAGGCGGGCGGTCGATGTCTGCTCCCAGGCGGCAAGGGTCGGACCGAGCTCGACCGCGACGGCGTCGGCGAACTGCACGAGCGTCGGGACGTATTCGGCCATCGATGAACGGTCGTCACCACGATCAGCCAAACCCGCCGACACGAGCCCGATGAGCCTGCCTTCGAACAGCATCGGGGCATAGGCGACAGCGCTGATTCCGAGCGCGGCGACCTGCCGGGAGTAGCCGTAGTCGTCATTCCTGATCGTCCAGCCGTTGATCCACGGACCGCTTTCCGCCTGGGGACGGAGCACGGCGTAACGCGCGGCCGGGAGCTCGCGGCCGCCCTGCAGCGAGGGCGGGAGATCGTCGCCGGCCACCGCCAGGAAGACCCCTCGGCGGTCGGCCGTGAACCAGATGATCGACGGGTTCTTGAGGGGCGTCCAATGGGCCAGCGGGCGGAGCAGCAACTCCGCGGTCACGAACGGGTCGTCGCTCACGGGCACGCGCGCAACGTCGCGCATCAACTGTCGGCGTGCTCCGAGAAAGCCCTCGATCGAGGTTCGAAGGCGGACTCCCGTCAGGGTCCCGCCTGCGATCGACCCCGCCGCGATGGCCGTCTCGACGCTGGCATGGTTTGCCGCCACCGCCCCGATCCACATGGCGATGGCGGCGACAGACGCCCACGCGGCCGCGACCATCGTCGACTCGGCGAGGGCGACCAGGGCCGCCATGACGAAGCCGGCAACGGCGACGACGGCGATCAGATCGAGGTGCGTCGTCCAGCCAGTCGCGCTGAGGACGGCGAGGGCGATCGGCCATCCGACGAGGGCGATTCGAAAGTCCGTCTCGGGCGGCAGCGAGTGCCCGAACCGGCGCAGGACCGGCCCCGCAACGAACTGTCCGACGGCGACGAGGGCGAGCACCGCGAAGACGAGCGGATTGCCGATCCCCGAGATGGCGCCCACGAGCGATGCGCCGAGCAGGATGATCGCGGCCTGCCGCCCGAGGCCATGGCGAACCACACCGCGGATGCCGGATGGATCCGCCCACGAGCCGACGCCCGCCGACGTGATTGCCGAGATTCCGATGTCGCCGGGGCTACTGACGGCGCCCATGGTCCTTCGGCTGCCGCGCCTGCTGATGCCTGACGGGATTGGTCACCGGGAATCCGACTCCTGAGCGAGGGTCGTCCGCGACTGTGGGCCTCGGCGCGAGGACGCACCATGCACCGGAAGTACCCTGCGGTCGAAGAGTCGACCTCGAGCAACGGCACCGGTACACGACGCGCCGAGCTCGATGCGCGCAACTCGGTGGCGCGCTTGCTCCGGTCTCGTTGCGCGCAGGAGCCGTGAGCATCTCGTGATCCGCGCCCTTGTTCTACGGGGGCGGGCGCACCTGGTGGTCTTGCCCCTTCGGGCGTTTTGTCAGCCCAGCGAGCCTTCCATTTCGAGCTTCACCAGGCGGTTGAACTCGATGGCGTATTCCATCGGGAGCTCCTTGGTGAAGACCTCGAGGAATCCCTGGATGACGAGGTTCTGCGCCTCGTTCTCGGTCAGGCCGCGGCTCATCAGGTAGAAGATCTGGTCGGCGCTGATCTTGCCGACGGTGGCCTCGTGGGTCATCGTCGTGTCGTCTTCCTGGATGTCGATGTACGGGTACGTATCGCTGCGGCTCTCGTCGTCGAGCATGAGCGCATCGCAGCGGACGCTCGCCACGACGCCGGTCGCACCCGGCGCGACCTTGAGCTGGCCGCGGTAGGTCGCCCGGCCGCCGTCCTTCGAGACCGACTTCGACACGATTCGTGACGTCGTGTTCTTGGCGAGGTGGATCGCCTTGGCGCCGGTGTCCTGGTGCTGGCCTCGACCGGCGACCGCGACCGAGATGATGTCGGCGCTCGCCCCCTCCCCGCGCAGGTAGATGCTCGGGTACTTGACCGTCTTGCGCGAGCCGGTGTTGGCGTCGATCCACTCGACCGTCGCGTTCTCGTACGCGTGGGCGCGCTTCGTCACGAGGTTGTAGACGTCGTTCGACCAGTTCTGGATCGTCGTGTAGCGGACCTTGGAGCCCGGCAGCGCGACGACCTCGACGACCGCTGCGTGCAGCGAGTCCGTTGCGTAGATCGGGGCGGTGCAGCCCTCGATGTAGTGGACCTTGGCGCCCTCGTCGACGACGATCAGCGTCCGCTCGAACTGGCCGGTGTTCTCGCCATTGATCCGGAAGTACGCCTGCAGCGGGAGCGGGACCTCGACGCCCCTGGGAACGTACACGAACGAGCCGCCGGACCAGACCGCAGCGTTCAGCGCCGAGAACTTGTTGTCCTCCGCCGGCACGATGGTGCCGAAGTACTTGCGGAAGATGTCCGGGTACTCCTTCAGCCCCTGGTCGGTGCCCATGAACACGACGCCGATCTTGGAGAGCTCCTCCTTGACCGAGTGGTACACGACCTCCGAGTCGTACTGCGCCCCGACTCCGGCGAGGAACTTGCGCTCAGCCTCCGGGATGCCGAGCTTCTCGAACGTCGCCTTGATCTGCTCCGGGACGTCGTCCCAGGACTTCTCCTCGCGCTCCGACGGCTTGCGGTAGTAGACGATCTTGTCCAGATCGATCTTGTCGAGGCCGTCGGTCCAGACCGGCATCGGGCGCTTCAGGAAGTGCTCGAACGCCCGGAGCCGCAGCTGCAGCATCCAGTCCGGCTCGCCCTTGAAGCCGCTGATCTCCTCGACGGTCTCGCGGGTGAGGCCGCGCTTCGTCTCCTGCAGGTAGACGATGTCGTCGTGGAAGGCGTACTGCTCGCGGCGGTCGGCGACGGCTTCGCGGGTGGTGGTCAAGGCATCCTCGAGGGGCGGTGGGTAATCCCAAGTGGAATTATCGGGATTGCGGCGCGAAGCGTCAACGAGCGATCGGGAGCGACCAGGCCGCATGGCATCCGACATTCGTACCAATGCCGCGATGATCTGGACGTGTTCGCCGAAACCGTCGGACCGCCGGTCGCTGCTCGAACTGGCACTCGCGGTTAGGCTCGACGGCGATTGGAGACCGGGACAGGAGGGAGCGCCGTGCCAGCGATCATCGCAATCGCCGTCATCGGGCTCGCCGGTGGCGTGCTTTCGGGGCTGTTCGGAATCGGCGGCGGGCTCGTGATCGTGCCGGCGCTCGTGCTGGTCGCGGGATTCCCCATCGCGACCGCCGCAGGGACATCGCTGGCCGCACTCCTGCTGCCAGTCGGGCTGTTCGGCGCGCTCGAATACTTCCGTGCCGGACACGTCGACGTGCAGGCCGCCGCGGTGATCGCGATCGGACTCCTCGTCGGCGCCTATTTCGGAGCGCGGATCGGGACAAACCTGCCGCCGCAGGCTGCACAGCGCGCGTTCGGCCTGTTTCTCCTGGTCGTTGGCGCGCGTTTGACCCTGTTCGCGTGACGCGCTCCCGGAGCTCGATTCAGGCGACGACGCGGCAGCGGCCACGGTGATCGACATCACGCCGTCCCCGATCGCGTTCTCGATCGGGCCCATCGATGTCCACTGGTATGGCATCGCCTACGCGGTGGGCCTCGCCGTCGCGTACTGGGTGATCGTGCGTGAGGCACGCTGGCGCGGGCTCAACCTCGCGGTTCTGGGGAACGGCATGATCGTTGTCGCCATTGCCGCGCTCATCGGCGGCCGCGCCTACCACGTCATCGATCAGTGGCAGCTGTACAAGGACGACCTGCTCAGGATCATCCTGCCCCCGTACGCGGGCCTTGGCGTCTACGGCGGCATCATCACCGGGGTTCTCGCGGCCTACGCCTATAGCCGCTGGAAGCGCCAACCGTTCCTCACCTGGTCTGACGCGGTGGCCCCCGGTCTGTTCGCGATGCAGGCGGTCGCACGCTGGGGCAACTTCTTCAACCAGGAGCTCTATGGGGCGCCTACGAACCTGCCGTGGGGCATCGCGATCCAGTGCCAGTATCGGACCCAGGGTTATCCGTGCCCGCCGGGCTCCGACCCACTCGCGACGCTCGGCCAGCACTTCCAACCGATGTTCCTGTATGAATCGCTCTCCGGCCTGCTCGGCGCCCTTGCCCTCATCTGGATTGCGCGCCGTTTCGCGGAGCGACTCCGGCCGGGCGATCTGCTCCTGCTGTTCCTGATCTGGTTCGGCTGCGTCCGCTTCGTGGTCGAGTCGCTCAAGGCTGACAACTGGCGCCTCTTCGGCATCCCCACCGCCCAGATCGTCGCAACGATCACGGTCCTCGGCGCGGTTGCAGCACTCGGCCTTCGCCATCGTCGCCCATCGATGACCGGCCCACCGCCACCTGTACAGCATCCTCAGGCTGGCTAGACGAACGCCAACGCAGGGGAGAGCCCTCCCCGACTGGCGCGTGCCTACCCTGCCTGCCGACCCTCGCCCGATGAGTCCGGGACCCTACATCGATGGCGAGTAGTTCGGGTCGAGGTAGCGATCGGGCTCTTCGCGGAACTCGAGCAGGCAGCCCTTGCCACAGAACCCATATTCGATCCCTTCGTGCGTGATCGTCAGGCCCTTCTCGCGGGCCTCGGCTGGATCCACGGTCATCCCGCACACCGGATCCTCGGTCGGGGCAACGATGCGCTTGTCGGTCATGGGTCATCCTCCATACGATCAGTCCGGTGCGGGACGCGATATCGCTGCGTCGTACGGTCGCCGCAGCTTGACACCCCGCAGGAGCTGCGCGTTCACGGCGACGACGATCGTTGAGACGCTCATCGCGACTGCCCCCACCGCCATGGGCAGGTCGAGTCCCCACGGCACCAGGAGCCCGGCGGCAACCGGAATCGCAATGAGGTTGTACCCGGTGGCCCAGACCAGGTTCTGGGCCATCTTGCTATAGGTCGCCCGCGATAGCGCGATCGCGGCCACGACGTCACGCGGGTCGTCGCGGACGAGGACGATCCCGGCCGACTCGACGGCGACATCCGTGCCCGCTCCGATGGCGATCCCGACGTCGGCAGTGGCGAGTGCTGGGGCGTCGTTGACGCCGTCACCGACCATGGCCACCTTGCGGCCGCCCCGCTGGAACCGACGAACCGCCTCGGCCTTGTCCGCCGGCAGGACCTGTGCCGCGATCTCGTCGATCCCGAGGCGTCGGGCGACAGAATCGGCGACCGCCTGGCTGTCGCCCGTGATCATCGCCACGCGGATCCCGATCGCATGGAGCGCTTCGACTGCTTCCGCCGATTCCGGCCGGATCGCATCCTCGACCGCGATCGCGCCCGCAATCCGGCCATCGACCAAGACATGGAGCACGGTGCGCCCCTCGCGATCCCAGTCGGCAGCGACCGCCAGGGCAGCGAGTGACTGGTCTGCCAGCAGCCGCGGCCCGCCGACGCTGACGTCGTGGCCTTCGACCGTAGCTCGAGCGCCGCGGCCGGGAAGGGCTTCGAACCCGGTCGCCAGGGGGATTCGCAGGCCGCGCGCCTGCGCGCCGCCGACGATCGCCCGGGCCAGCGGATGCTCCGAGTCGCCCTCGACGGCGGCGGCGAACCGGAGAGCGTCGGCGTCGCTGGTTGCCACGAGCTCCGGCTCGCCCTTCGTCAGCGTCCCGGTCTTGTCGAAGATCACGGTGTCCAATGTCCGCGCCCGCTCAAGCGCGAGGCGATCCTTGACCAGGAGGCCGTTGCGTGCCCCGACGGAGGTCGAGATCGCGATCACGAGTGGGATGGCGAGGCCGAGCGCGTGGGGGCAGGCGATCACGAGGACGGTCGCGGTGCGGACGAGGGCACCGGCGTGGTCGCCCTGCGCCCACCAATAGATGAGCGTCACCGCCCCCGACCCGAGCGCCAGGTAGAAGAGCACTGCGGCAGCTCGATCGGCGAGCGCCTGCGCGCGGGAGCTGGAGGCCTGGGCGGCGGCGACCAGCCGCATGATCCCCGACAGTGCCGTCGCATCCCCGACCGCGGTGACCCGAACCCGGAGGGAGCCGCCGGCGGTGACCGTTCCGGCTACGACCGGCTCACCCGGGCCTTTCGCGACCGGCTTCGACTCACCCGTGATCATCGACTCGTCGAGATCGGCGCCGCCCTCGGCGACCACCCCGTCCACAGGGACGCGAGACCCCGGTCGGACGAGGACGACATCCCCGATGGCGAGCGTGGCGATCGGCACGTCCTCGGTTCCAGTCGTCGTGATGCGCTCGGCGGTGTCAGGCAAAAGGTCGGCGAGAGCGTTCAAGGCACCACGGGCCTGGGCGATCGAGCGCATCTCGAGCCAGTGGCCGAGGAGCATGATCGTGATCAGGGTCGCGAGCTCCCACCAGATCTCGACGTCGAGCAGCTTCAGCGTCCCGGCCCACGAGGTGAGGAACGCGACGAGGACCGCAAGCGAGATCAAGGTCATCATCCCCGGCTTCCGGTCGGCGAGCTCACCCCTTGCCCCACGGATGAAGACCAGACCGCCATACACGAAGATGATCGTCCCGAGCACGGCCGGGACGTAGTCGAGGCCGGCGGCGGCCGGCAGGTGATAGCCGACCCACGTCGACACGTCGCGACTGAGCAGCACGACCGGGATCGTCAGGACGAGGCTGAGCCAGAACCGGTCCCGGAACATCGCGACCGAGTGGCCGGCGTGCCGATCGTGGTCGTTCGCCGACCCGACGCGGTCGCCGCCCGGCATCATGTGGCCCGAGTGGTCTTCCATACTCCCCCAGAGTATTCGTCGAGCCGCGATCCGTCACCTCCGGATGGCCCGCGGTTACAGGTCCAATGGCTCACGCGTTGCCGCCTGGCCGATCCCATGCTCTCGGAAGGAGGCATGCGACACATGATGTTTGGCTGGGATGCCGCCGGGCTCGGCGGTTGGTGGATGGTTGCGACAATGGCGATCTTCGCCGTCGTCGTCCTGGGGTCGGTCTGGCTGATCGTGAACCGGCCGGGGAGCCGAGGCAGCGGGCGATCCTCGGCGGAGGAGATTCTCCGCGAGCGGTTCGCTCGGGGCGAGCTGACGGGCGACCAATTCGATGAGGCCAAGCGCCGACTCGGCTGAGCCCGGCGGGGACCGCACTCCCAGGTGAGGGGGCGCGGTCGCCGAACCTCGGTGGGGCTGCCTGACGGCTTGCTCTGCGTCGTGCGCTAGTGCTCCGGCATCGACGCGTTGGCCTCCCAGAGCACGTGCTCGGGAGTCTCCAGCTGGAACGTCGAATGGCCGATGTCGAAGTCGTCCGACAGGCATCGGCCAAGGTGGTCGAGGACGTCGCCGGGCAGGGCATCGGGTCCCAGGACGACGTGGGCCGATATGACGTTCATGCCACTCGTGATCGACCACGCATGGAGGTCGTGTACGTCCTGCACGCCGGGCGCCTCGAGGATGTGGCGCTCGACCTCGGCCATGTTCACGCCCTTCGGGGTCGCTTCGAGCAGGACATCGACGCTGTCGCGAAGGAGGGCGAGCGTCCGGGGCACGATCAGCACTGCAATCAGGATCGAGGCGACAGCGTCGGCCTGATGCCAGCCCGTCCCGGCGATGACCAATCCCGCGATCAGGACGGCGGCCGCCCCGAACAGGTCGCCGAGCACCTCGAGGTAGGCGGCTCGGATGTTGAGGCTCGCATCACGGCCATGACCCAGGAACCGAAGCGACGCTGCATTGGCCAGGAGCGCGATGGCGGCGACCGTGATGACAAGGGAGCTTCCGACGTCGGGCGGCTCGGCGATCCTGCGGACAGCCTCGACGAGAATGGCGACCCCGATCCCGAGGAGGAGTACCGCGTTCAGGGATGCAGCAAGGATCTCGAGCCGGTACAGGCCGAAGGTGCGCCCCTCGGATCGAGGGCGGGACGCGATCGCAATCGCCGCGAGTGACAGCAACATCGCGACGACGTCGGCAAACATGTGGCCCGCGTCGGCGAGCAGGGCAAGCGAGTTGCTGGCGACCCCGGCGGCCAATTCGACCACGACGATCGCCGCGCTGACGATGGCCGCGCCCGCCAATCGCCGCCAATGGCGCCCTGCGGCGCTCGGGTGATCCACGCGGCAAGGGTATTGGAGCGCCCGATCGTCGGGCGACCCCCGCTAGCGCCGGGGCCTGCGGTGCGCCAGGCGATGCCGCAGCAGGCCGAACGCCTTGCGACCCAACCGCCCGTTGGCGACAAGGCTTGGCATGGGATCCCGCCAGTCCCAAACAGGAAATGCCTGTCGATGCAGCAACCCTCGAATCCAGGCGAGCCACCCAAGCTGGCCCTTCGCGTGGAGACCGAGGAACGCTTGAAAGTCCTGCGTCGGACTCCAGAGATGGAGCCCGACGCGATAGCTTCCGGGCATCTGCGCATCCTCCCCAAGGATGCGACGGTAGACCCACGGGGCGAGATTGAAACCGGCCCGAACGAGCAATTCGTTCGAAGCCGTGAACCGTGCGTTGCACTCGATCAATCGAAGTGTGCCGTCGCGCGGGTCCCGTTTGAATTCCACGTTCGCGACTCCTCGCAGGCCGACCTGACCGAAGAGTGCGAGCGCTGGGTCTCGGAGCGCGGGAATGTGATCGGTCACGTGGTAGGTCGCCGGTCCCATGTTGATCGGGTGTCGCCGGATGATGCGTTTGGTGAACTCGAACAGAGGACGACCGGCATCGTCCAGATAGGTGTAGTAGCTGCATAGCTGATCGTCTGCGCCCGGGATCAACTCCATCAGCAGCACCTCGCTCCCTGCCTCCAGGGCGACCGTCACCGCAGCGATCGTCTCGTCGAGCGATTTGGGCGCGAAGAACTTGCGCCCGAATCGAGCCTCGAACACGTGCGAGCGCCGCGGCTTCACGATGAGCGGAAAGACGAGTTCGCCGCTCACTGCCTCGACGTCATCCGTGGAGGCAACGGCCCAGAATCGGGGCGTAGGGACGCCCGCCGCAACAGCTGCCTGGTAGGTGCAGAGCTTGTCCAGCATGCACAGCTGGGCACTCGGGTTGGAGTCATCGAGTCGGAAGCGAGCGGCGAGCTCCGGCCGATGGTCAGACACGAATTCGAGCGCCGCGTCGCTTGCGGCAAGCAGGACGGCCCCAGCGAGGCCATCCGCAGCGCTGCCGAGGAGATATCCGCCCCAGTCGGCCGGCCCCGCCCGCTCCGGCATGGGAATCCATCTGACGTACCGGGAATGACGCGTGGGTGACGCCGGATCATTGACTGCGTAGACGTCAACTCCGATACGCGCGAGGCTGCGGGCGATGGAAAGGGCATTTGCGTCCCCGCCGACCACGATCGCCGGCGGCAGGCTGACGCCACGCCGGGCATGGCTCGCCATCGTGCGGTCGCCTAGCTCATCGCGTGTCAAGAAGCCAACTTGTTGGGCGGCCTGCCCATCAGCCTGCGCATGATGCCGGTCCGCTGCCGCCACACCGTCCCGAGCAGAAACGGAAGCGGATCATCGGCCGCCACCTCGGCCCTGGTCTCGGATCTCAGGACCCATCGCAGCCACGACAGCAACGGCATCCCGATGGCGCGGGCCGCCAAAGCATCCGGGACGACGTCGCACCAGCGCACGCCCGCGGCCGCGGGATGGGCCGGACGGATCCGTGCGCCAGTCAGGTCGCGATACACGAGCTCGGCGAGATGCACCCCGGCGACTGCTCCCGGGTGGTTCCAGAAGCTGAACCTGGGGTTGATCTCGAGCAGATGGAGCTTGCGATCTGGGCCGCGCTTGAAGTCGAGCTTCGCCACGCCGATGAGGCCGATCCGTCCGACGAGCTCTCGACCGAGGGTGCGCACGTCGGCAGCCTCGGTCGTCTCGACCGCGGTGCTGTGGCCGAAGTCGCGTGGGAACGTCCGCACTTCACGGCCGGTGAACTCGCCGGCGATCCGGCCGTCGACGTCGCAGTAGACGTGATAGGTCTCGATTCGAGTCTCCGGTCCAGGGATCAGGACCTGGGCAACGAGATGCGTCCCCGCCGCGACCAGGGTGGGCCAGATGGCCTCGAGGCCGATGCGACTGTCTACCTTGATGGCTTTGGCCTCCCCAGCGATCTGCGCCCACGGCAAGTTGCGATCCCGTCGCGTGAGCGGCTTGATGAGAAGCGGGTATTCGATGACGACGTCGGCGGGGCTCATGTTCGCGGGATCCAGTCGCTGACTCATCGGAACAGGCAATCCAAGTCGATCGCCCAGGATTCGGAACCGCTCCTTGTCGACAAGATCCTCGACGAGGATCGGATCGGCCAAGATGAAACGGAAGTACGGCTCGAGCTCGGCGCGGTGGCGCGAAACGACCAACAGGTACTCGTCCTGGTCGACCATCAGGACCGGCCGTTCGAATTCGCCGGATCCGAACGCGATCAGGTCGCGGACGAGTTCCTCGGGATGCTCGCGGACGTCTGCGAGGCGGATCG
This sequence comes from Candidatus Dormiibacterota bacterium, assembly GCA_035631615.1. GTDB lineage: Bacteria > Chloroflexota > Limnocylindria > Limnocylindrales > CSP1-4 > UBA5189. Next base: position 58,880 of record DASQIK010000027.1, read on the forward strand.
TCCCGCGATTGAAACGGGAATGGGACTGTGGGAGGCCGGGGCGGCTGACGACGACCGTCGGGATTCCCGCCCGGCCGAGCGGTCGAACCAGATCCATGCCGCCAATGACGCATGCGAACGGTTGCCGTCGTGCCCCATCCGCCTTCCGTGGAGTTGCCCGCCCGAATCGCGACCTCATTGGATCCGTCTGTTCCGAGCCACGTCCAGGTGCCGCGCAACTTCGGCGACGAGCGAGTCGAGCATCTCGGGAGATTGCGCGGCCGCTTCGAACGTGCGTCGAATTGCCCGGGACATCAGTGGTTCACCGCCCGCGTCGAGAACGGTCGCCTCCAGCTCACCCATCTCATCCGCGCGTCGACGGACATGTGTCGGATAGGACGGCAGCAGCCGTTCAAACGGCGTCATGACGCCGGGGTATGCGGCGCGACTGGCCGTCCAGAAGGCATCGAGCACTCCTTCGCGTCGAGCAAGGTCGCTCAACTCGAGGAGCAAAGCGACGAGGCCTTTGTTCACGCCGGCAAGGAGCATCTTGAAGAGTGACGCCTGGCCCAGCTCGTCCCCGAGGATGACGGTTCGTGGGGGATTGCCCAATGTAGCGGCAACGTCGTCTGCGCGGGGTCCACTGAGGTAGAGGGTTGCGGCGCTGAGTGTCACCGCCTGGCCGTGGACGGACGCGTCGACCACCGATACCCCGGTCCCTTCGAAAGCCGCTCCGACGGCGGACATCGTCGCCGGGGAAATCGAATTGACATCGACGAAGACCCGTGGGCGACCGGTTACGGGGAGCCTCGCTGCAATCCGGCGCGCGTTCGAGACGGCGACGGCAGGCGGCACGGTCGAGACGATCATGTCGGACGCCTTGAGGACATCGGTGACCGATTCGAGAACCGTCATGCCCGTCTCGCGCGCCAATGCGGCGGATCGATCGCTCCGTCCCTGGACGGTCGTGACCACTCGTGTGCCGCGGTCGAGCAGAAGCGTCCCGAATGCAGACCCCAGCTCACCTGGGTAGAGGATGCCGACGCAGCCGAACGCCCGATCGTCCACCAACCGTGAAGCCGCCATCTACGAACCAACGAGTGCGCGCGGCTCCGCGCATCCCTTGTGGCCTATCGATCCCACACTAGGCGTCGACACCCGCGTCGGCGAGAACGGCGTCGACCCAGGCGTTCGAGAAGTCACCGCGGACGACGGCCGCGTGATAGTCCGCCTCCAACGCCGCCCGCGCGCGAAGCAGATCCAAGACGTCCCTGGCGTGCTCGCGGGGCACGACGACGACGCCGTTGCCATCTCCGACGATGATGTCGCCGGGATTGACCACGATCCCGCCGGCCGCGATCGGATAGTTGACCTCCCCCGGCCCACGATGCAACGGCCCGATCGGGGTGATGCCGCGGGCGAAGACCGGGAATCCTGCGAGCGTTTCGAGCGCCTCGATGTCACGCACCAGACCGTCGACGATGAAGCCCGCGACTCCGCGGTGCGTCGCCTTGGTGGAGATCAAGTCGCCGAGCGCAGCAGTCAACGATGAACCGCTCGTGTCAACGACGATCACGTCTCCGGCGGCCGCGATGTCCAGGCTCTTGTGCACCATCAGGTTGTCGCCGGGAAAGACCTTTACCGTACAAGCGGGTCCGACGACACGTCGCGCACTCGTCTGCGGCTTGATTCCGGGATCCATGGTGAACAGGCGGTTGAGGAGGTCCGAGATCGCCGGCGTGTCGAATTCGGCGAGGCCCGCGATGACTGCAGCTTCCGGTCGGACGATGTCGGCGCGGATTCGGAAGCCGGGCCCCGAATGCATCTCGGCCGTCTTTGGCTTCGACACGCCGACTCTCGATGCGTCGCGCGGCAAATTCACTTCCGCCCTCACTTCGCGGCCTTCAGCCGACATTGGCCGACGCTAACCGCTCTTCCGTGGCCCCGTCAAATGATGCTTCTCACGGGTCAGTCCCGGGCCCGCACAGCGAGCAGCGCCTGCGCGAATTCCCTGCCCCGTTGCCCCCGATGCAGGACCTTCGGGAGCCAGGCCTCCTCCCGGACTATCCTATGCTCCGTTTCCTCCTGAATTCGGAGAGCGTCGAATGGGGGCAGACGGACAGCTCGTGCGCGATCGAATCTGGCGCGTGATCCGCGATCACGCCCACCTGCCCGTCGACGTCGGCTCCCTTGACGACTCGACGGATCTGTTCCAGGCGGGCATGACCTCGCACGCGAGCGTCAACGTGATGCTCGGGCTCGAGGCCGAGTTCGACATCGAATTCCCCGACGCGATGCTGAAACGAAGCGTCTTCCAGAGCGTTGCCGCGATCTCGGCCGCCGTTCGCGACCTCCGAGCCGCGGCGGCATGACGATCGTCGTCGATCGCGACCAGGAATTCCTGCTCGCGGTCCGCCGCATCGCCGACGAGGTCGCGGCGCCGAATGCCGACGACGTCGATCGCAACGCGCGCTTCCCCGTTGAGACGATCGACGCGCTGCGCACGAAGCGTGCGCTCTCGTCCCTGATCCCCGCCGAGCTGGGTGGCGGCGGCGTCTCGCTCGAGGCGGTCGCAGCAGCATGCTTCGAGCTCGGCCGTCGGTGCGGCGCGAGCGCGATGGTCTTCGCGATGCACCAGATTCAGATCGCGACCATCGCACGACACGTCTCGGGCTCGCCCTGGTTCGAGGCGTATCTGCGCGAGGTCGTGACGGATCAGCGCCTCGTCGCGTCCGTCACCTCCGAGATCGGCACGGGCGGCGACCTCGGCAAGTCCATCGCCGCCGTCACGCCCATCAACGGCGAGCGAGCGAGCTTCGAGAAGCAGGCTCCGACCGTCTCGTACGGCGCCTATGCCGACGATCTCCTCACGACCCTGCGGCGTGGGCCCGACGCGGAGGCCGGCGACCAGGTCGCCGTGCTGACGCAGCGCGGCCAGTTCCAGCTCGAGCAGAAGGGCACCTGGGACGTGATGGGCATGCGCGGGACGTGCTCGCCGGGCTACGTCGTTCGCGCCGAGTTCCCGGTCGAGCAGGTCCTGCCGACCCCGTTCGCCACGGTCGCAACCGAGTCGATGGTGCCGATCTCCCACATCCTCTGGTCGCACCTCTGGCTCGGCATCGCGACGGACGCGTTCGACCGTGCTCGAGCCTTCGTCAAGGCGTCGGCCAAGGCCAGGCCCGACCAGCTTCCGCCGACCGCCGCGCGACTGTCCCAGCTGATGAGCGAGCTTTCCCTTCTCCGCGCTGAGGTGCACACGGGGCTGCGCGAGTTCGTCGAGGCCGACGCCGGGAATCGCGAGAAATTGTCGACCATGGCGACGATCCTGCGCTTCAACAGCCTCAAGATCGCCGCTTCCGAGCAGGCGCCGGTCGTATGTCGGGGCGCGATGAGCGTGTGCGGGATCGTCGGCTACAGGAACGACACGCCATTCAGCGTCGGCCGCCACCTCCGCGACACCATGTCCGCGTGTCTCATGGTCGCCAACGATCGAATCCACCAGACGAATGCCAGCCTGCTGCTGATCGCCAAGGACGTCTAGTGCCTGCCTTCCGGGCCGCGACCGCCGAGCAGGCTGCCTACCTTCGCGACCTGCTGGCGAACGGGCTCGTGGTCGAAACCGGCGTGCCGGGTGTCTATGGACAGGGCCCGGACTTCGTCAAGGTCCGCGACGGCTTCACCGATGCCGTACAACGCGCCGCTGCCGCGGACCGCGCGGAGGCCATGCGCTTCCCGCCGCTGCTGCCGCGCGTCCAGATCGAGACCAACGGCTATCTGGCTTCGTTCCCCCATCTCGCGGGCAGCGTCTTCTCCTTCGAGGGCTCGGATGCCGACGCGTTGGAGCTCCAGGCGCGGGCCGGTCGCCACGAGGATTGGAGCCCCTTCCAGACGATGACCGATCTGGTGGTCCTGCCCGCCGCCTGCTACCCCGTGTACCCCGAGCTCGCCAAGCGGGGGGTTCTCCCGCGCGCCGGCGCGACGGTGGACACGGGCAGCTCGTGGGTGTTCCGCCACGAGGCCTCGGACGATCCCGCGCGGATGCAGATCTTCCACATGTACGAGCTCGTCCGTGTGGGGGATCCGGGCGACGTCGCCGAGTTCCGGGACAGCTGGCTGCCCCGCGCGGTCGGCCTGTTCCGACGCCTCGGGCTCGAGACAGCCTCCGAGCTGGCGACGGATCCGTTCTTCGGGCGGGTCGGCCGGATGCTCGCTGCGAACCAACGCGCCCAGGAGCTGAAGTTCGAGCTCGTGGCGATGATCGGGGGCCCTGAGCCGACTGCCATCGCCTCGTTCAACTACCACCAGGACCACTTCACGCAGCTGTATGGGATCGGCATCGAGGGCGGTGGCGCGGCGCATACCGGCTGCGTCGCGTTCGGGATGGAGCGCGTGACCTTGGCGCTGTTCCGGGCGAACGGGCTGGACCTCGACGCCTGGCCACAGGAGGTCCGCGCGGAGCTGTGGCCGTGAGCCCGTCCGGCACGGGCATGGTGAGCCTGTTCGGGCACGATCCGGCCACGTACCGCCCGCACGCGATCCATTCGGCGACCCGCAATTACATCGAGACCAACTGCTTCACCGACATCATCTCGGAGCTCCTGCACGCCCGCGGCGACGAGCCGCTCGCGGCGTACGGATCATTCGTGCGGATGGACTTCGAGAACGACCAGTGGACGTTCTTCAAGCCGCTCGCGGTCGACATGGAGCAGCTGTACGGCCTCGACATCCACGAGATCCAGCCCTACCGCTCGATTCCGCACCAGGTCGCAGAGCAGATCAGCCTCGGCCGGACGATGACGATCGAGCTCGACGGCTGGTACCTGCCCGATACGGCCGCGACCAGCTACCGCACCGGGCACGTCAAGACGGGCGTCATCGCGGAGGCGATCGACGTCGACGGCGAGCGCTTCCGCTATTTTCACAACGCGTCGCTGTACGAGCTGGCCGCCGAGGACTTCCGCGGAGCGTTCCGCACCAGCGCGGGTTGGGGCCCGGACGTCCTGCCGCCGTATACGGAGCTGATTCGGTTCGACGCGGGCCCGCGCCTCGAGGGAGGGGCGCTGCGGGCGGCCTCACGCGAGCTGCTTCGGGGCCACGTGCGACGGATCGTGCCGGGGAACCCGTTCGCGCGGTTCGCAGCGCGCTTCGCCGCGGACCTGCCCGGCCTGCTCTCCGGCGACGCCCAGCAATATCACGCCTACACCTTCGCGACGTTCCGGATGGCGGGCGCCGGCTTCGAGCTCCTCGCCTCCCAGGTGGACTGGCTTCTCGGTGACGCAGGCGCTCGCGCGTCGGCTGCCATGATGCGGATCGTGGATGGGTGCAAGGTGCTCGGATTCAAGCTCGCGCGGCGCAAGCCGTTCGATCCATCGGAAGCCATGGATGCCCTGGCGGCTGCCTGGGCGGAGGCGATCGAGTCGGTTGACGACGCAATCGCTCGGTAGCCCCACTTCGGCCCCGACCGCCACGCGGGCCCGCGTTGTCGGGCATGAGGTCGTGCCGATCAGCCGAGGTTGGGAGGCGGCCGCAGCCGTGGCGGGTGGGCCATCCTCGCCAGCAGGGCTCGACGGCCTGACCTGGCTGCCGGCGCGGGTACCGGGGACCGCGGCGGGCGCCCTGCGCGACGCGAACCTGGAGCCGGGCGATCTCGATTCCCAGGACTGGTGGTTCCGAACGACCTTCGAAGCCGCTCCCGCCGCGGCTGGCGAGGAGCTCGTCCTGTGCGTCGGGGGCGTCGCAACCCTGGCCGACGTGTTCGTCAACGGCGAGCTGGTGCTCCGCAGCGAGTCGATGTTCGCGTCCCACACGATTGACATCGGATCTCGGGCGGCCGGGCGCAACGAGCTCGCGATCCACGTGCGCGCACTGCGACCGGAGCTCGCGACACCACGGCGGCCGCGGCCGCGCTGGCGGACCCGGCTCGTTCCGGATAACAGCCTCCGCTGGTTCCGCACGATGCTGCTCGGGCGCATTCCCTCCTTCTCGCGCGGTCCGGCGGCGGTGGGCCCGTGGCGACCCGTGTGGCTCGAGCGCCGCCGAGGCCTCGTCGTCGAGGCGCTGGAGGTGCGGCCTCGGCTGGACGGCGCGGACGGCGTCCTGTCGGTTCGAGCGCACCTCCGGACACTGGGCGGGCCGCTTCCGGATGGGGTGGATCTCGAGGTCGACGGGCCATCCGGCCGCCATCGCGTTTCGCTCCGGATCGCGCCGGGCGACGGTGATCTGACCGCCGATGGCGAGCTCCGTATCCCCTCCGTCGAGCGTTGGTGGCCTCACACCCACGGCGCGCCTGCGATGCACGCCGTCCGGCTCCTGGTCGGGTCGCGGACGGACGCGACGATCGACGCGGGGCGCGTCGGCTTCCGATCGCTGGCGTCCGGCCCCGCGGGCCACGACATCGACCGGGACGGCTTGTCAGTCCATGTGAACGGTGTGCCGATCTTCGCGCGAGGCGCGCTCTGGATGCCCGTGGACATCGTGGGCCTCGCCCCGTCGGTCGCGGAGCTGCGCGAGGCACTCGAGACGGTCATCGCGGCGGGCATGAACATGCTTCGGGTGCCCGGCTTCGGACCATATGAGGGCGATGCCTTCCACGACCTGTGCGACGAGCTCGGCATCCTCGTCTGGCAGGACCTGATGTTCGCGAGCATGGACTACCCATTCGAGGACGAGGCGTTCGCGCGCATCGCCGCTGACGAGGTCCGCGATGTGACGCGGCGAATCGCCAGCCGGCCGAGCACCGCAGTGCTGTGCGGCAATAGCGAGGTCGAGCAGCAGGTCGCGATGCTCGGCCTCGACGTGGGTATGGCCCGCATCCCGTTCTTCGATTCCGTCGTGCCGGAGATCGCAGCGTCGGCCGGCCTTGACGCCGTGTACGTGCCCTCCTCGCCGTTCGGCGGCGAGCTGCCGATGCGGCCCGATCGTGGGATCACGAACTATTACGGGGTCGGTGGCTACTGGGGCCCGCTCTCCGACGCGCGAACCAGCGGTGTCCGTTTCGCGGCAGAATGCCTCGCGTTCGCCAACATCCCGGATGACGAGGCCCTGGCAGCGCTCGTGCCGGAGCCCCCGGGCGAGGCGTTCGTGCACCATCCGCGGTGGAAGGCCGGCGTCACCCGCGACGCAGGAGCAAGCTGGGACTTCGACGACATGCGCGACCACTACCTCGGGGTGGTCTTCGGGGTCGATCCGCTCCAGCTCCGACACGACGACTGGGATCGCTATCTCGAGCTGTCGCGGGCCGTGACCGGCGAGGTCATGGCGAGCGTGTTCGGCGAATGGCGCCGTTCCGGATCCACGTGCCGCGGCGGCCTCATCCTGTGGCTGCGCGATCTTGTCGCCGGCGCGGGCTTCGGCGTGGTCGACAACCGCGGCCGACCAAAGACGCCGTATCACCATCTCCGCCGGATCCTGGCGCCCGCCGCCATCTGGCTCGTGGACGAACGGACCGGCGGCGTGATCGCTCACGTGGCCAACGATGCGCCGGCGGCGCTCCCGGTTCGGCTTCGCGTGAGCCTGTACACGGACCAGGAGATCCCGGTCGGCAGCGGCGAGGAGCGACTCGAGGTGCCGCCGCATGGCAGCGCGACACGCGACGTGGAGACCCTGATCGGGCACTTCGTCGATGCGGCGTGGGCCTACCGATTCGGTCCGCCCGCGCAGGACACGATCGTCGCGAGCCTCTTCCGCGACGGCGAGCAGGGCGCTGAACTGCTCTCGCAGGCCTTCCATTTCCCGGCAGGCAGGCCAATGTCCGTCGAACCCGAGCGCAGGCTGGGACTCGCGGCGGCCATCGGCCCGGCTGCCGACGGGACCATTCGCCTGACCGTCGAAAGCCGTCGACTCGCGTACGGCGTGCGAGTCCACGTGCCGGGCTTCGCGCCATCGGACGACGCATTCTCGGTCGAGCCGGGTGGTGCCCGCTCGATCGCGCTGCGTGCGATAGGAGATCGTGCCCGCCCATCCCATGGCTGGCTCACCGCGCTGAACCTGGCCGGCCAGGTGACGATCAAAGGCGCGATGCTGAACCCGTGACCCTCCAGCTGCCGCCGCCCCGACCCCTCTATCTCCCCGCCGACCCCGACGTCGTCTTCGGCATGTTCCACGCTCCCCTCGACGAACCAGCGGCGAGAACCGCCGTCCTCCTCCTGCCGCCGTGGGGCTGGGACGAGATCGCCTCGTATCGGAGTCGGCGGGCGTGGGCCGAGCACCTCGCCGAACATCGGCACCCAACGCTCCGCATCGACTTCCCAGGGTCCGGCGATAGCGCCGGCGACCCCGGCGATCCCGCTCGCGTGGAGGCCTGGACGTCGGCGGTCGTCACGGCGGCGTCGTGGCTGGCAACGGCGACGCCCGCCGGTCGGGTGGCGGTCATCGGGCTCGGCCTCGGTGGGCTCATCGCCGGCCTCGCCATGGGCGAAGGCGCTCCGATCGATGAGCTCGTGCTCTGGGCCGCGCCAACGCATGGCCGGAGCTTCCTTCGAGAGCAGCGCGCGTTCGGAAAGCTGCAGCGCGACCGGTACGGCCCGACCGAGGGCGCCGACGAGGCGCTGCCCGACGGGTGGCTCGAGATCGGCGGTTTCGTGCAATCCGCCGAAACGATCGCTGCCGTCGAGCAGATCGACCTTCGCCAGATGCCGATCGGCCCGGTGCAGCGGGTGCTCCTGCTCGGGCGCGACGGGCTGCCCGTCGATGTCGGCCTGCAGCAGCGGCTTGCGGGGGCCGGCGCGGACGTGACAGTGGCACCCGGGGACGGCTGGGGCGCGATGTGCTTTCACCCGGAGCGCTACCAACCGCCACTCGATGTCTTCCGGCGTGTCTCCGACTGGCTCGGGGCGAGCGCGCGGCCCATGCCAAAGACCCGTCCGGCCCCCACGGCAGGGACTGGCTCGCCGGTTCGGCCGGAGGCCGCCCACGGCGACCTCTCGAGCCACGGCGTCGAGATCCGCGAGACGCCGATGGCAGGCGACGGCGCGCACGCCGGATTCTTCGCGATCGTCGCCGAGCGCGTTGCGCCATCGGCGAGGACGGGACCTGACCTGTGCGTCGTCTTCCTCAACGCGGGAGCGGTCCGGCGGATCGGCCCAAATCGCATGTGGGTGGAGGCATCCCGGCGCTGGGCAGCCAGGGGCATCCCAACCGCTCGCATGGATGTCGAGGGCATCGGCGACGCCGCCGGCGACGCGGCGATGTACTACGACGTCGGGATGTTCTACACGCCCGCTCGCGAGATGCAGGTGACCGCGATCCTCGATGCGCTCGTGAGGCGCGGCCTTGGGCCGCGGTTCGTGCTGGTCGGTCTGTGCGCCGGCGCCTACTCGGCGTTCAATACCGCCGCCTCGGATGCGCGCGTCGTCGCGGCGCTCGCCGTCAACCCCAGGATTATGATCTGGGACCCGGCGATCATGGAGCGCCGCAATGCCTTCGCTGTCCGGGAGGTCCTCGAGCTGGGCTCGTGGCAGCGGATCCTGAACGGCGAAACCGCGCCCGCAAGGGTGCTCGAGATCGGCCGAGCCGCGGTCGCCGAGGCGCCACGGGCCGCGCTCCGGTACGCGAGCCGCCTTCGCGCCGGGAAGCGGCGCGATCCGTGGACCGAGCAGCTGGAGCAACGGCTGGACACGTTGCGCGACGCGCGAACGCCGCTGGTGCTCGCGTTCTCCGGCGACGAGCCGATGCACGACGAGCTCAAGGCCGCGGGGATCCTCGATCGACTCGATCGCTGGCCCAACGTCGTGCTGACGGACCTGCCCGGCGACGACCACACGCTGCGACCGATTGCAGCCCAGCGCGCGTTCCATCGATTCATCGACGAGGAGCTCGAACGGCTTTCCGGCACGCCGGCGGGAGCGGGACACGGCGCCTCATCGATCGAGCTGGGCCGTCAGCCAGTCTGAGACCCTGGCGAGGCTCGCGTCCGTCGTCGTGTGGCCCATCTCGAGCTCCTCGTAGGCAACGGTCAGTCCGAGGGATGCCAGCGTGTCGGAGGCGGTCCGGCCGTACCCGACCCCGAGCGTGTCGTCGTCGCGGCCGTGGACGACCAGCGCGTGCTTGCCCTCGAGTCGGTCCGGGGAGGCACGCCGCGGCAGCACCTCCGGCGGGAGCCGACCGCTCATGCAGACGACGCCGGCGACCACTTCCGGCGCCGTCAGCAGGCAGATCAGGGCGACGATGCCGCCCTGGCTGAAGCCGGCGATGAAGACGCGGCTGAGATCGACGGCGTACGCATCGACGGCTTCGTCCAGGAAGCGGATGATCGCCGCGGACACCCCGGAGACCTCGGCCGGGTCGACGACCAGGCCGTGGCCGGTGTGGACCTCGTCAAGCCAGCCGAACGCGAACGGCCCGAGCGCCGTCGGCGCCCTCGCGCTGATGACGAGGAACCGCGGATCGAACGACCCCGCGATGGATGCCATCGCAAGCTCGTTGCTCCCGACGCCGTGGAGCAGGAGCAGGAGCGGGGGGCCCGCTCCGACGCTGGCGACGACTCCCGGTCGGCGAACGCGGTGGACGAGCGAGAGCGCCGGTCGCCGGGGTTCAGCCATCAGCCGCGTCGAGCACCGAAGCGGTCAGCTCGGGGGACGCTCAGGGCAGCTCTCGCGCGCGGCGAACGTGCCGCCGTCCGACCTCCCAGTCGAACGACCGGAACACGTGCAGGTCGGCGACATGCTGGGCCGCCGAGTAGAACATCTCGTACTGGAGCTGGCGACCGGCGAACTCGGTGCCGACGAGGTCCCACAGCAGCTTGAGGAGCGCCACCCGCTCCCTCGAGGGGAGCTTCGCGGAGCGATAGTACCGATTGACGTCGTCTGCCGTCTCCGGGGACGCGTAGCTCTCCGCCGACGGCATGGCGATCAACCCGCCGCCGCCGAGCTCTCGCAGCGCGCGCATCAGGTCGACGACCCAGCGACGCTGCAGGCTCACGCCAGCGTGGACGATGCCGGGATCCGGAAGCATCAGGCCACCGCGCCGCTCCGGGCTGTGCTGCGCGGCCATCGTCAGTGCCTCGAGGGCCGCGCAGAAGGCAGCGACGTCGCCTCCGAGCTGGGCTTGCACCGGTGGGATCGCGGACAGCCCGTGCGCATCAGCCAGCTCGATCGCCAGGCCGGCGGCGAACTCCATCTTCACCAGGAAGCGAACCAGTGCCTGGTAGTTGGCGAGCACGTGGGCGCCAGTCTCGTAGAACTGAGCGCTGACCAGCCCGATGTCGCGGTGGACGAACACGTGCTCCCACGGAATGAACACGTCCCGGAGCACGACCAGGTTGTCCGATTCGTCGAATCGCGACGACAACGGGTAGTCGAACGAGCTCGTTGCCATCGTCCCGTACGGCCGCCTCGGGTAGAGCCGCAGGCCCTCCGCGTTCAGCGGCATCACCACGGAGATCGCGTAGTCCTCGTCACCGGGCTGGAGCGGCGCGATGTAGCTGAGCAGGAGGTAGTCGGAGATCGCGGCCGAGGTGGCGATCATCTGCGCGCCGCGAATGACGATTCCGTCGTCACGCTCCGCGACGACGCCCGGGTACAGGAATGGCTCTGGCTGGAGGTGCGCAGGCTTGGACCGATCCACCTGCGGCGGCGTCACCGCATACGACACGAACCAGTCGTTGTCGCGCGCCTTCCGATAGAACGCCTCGACATTGTCGCCGTAGCGAGTCCCCGCGCGGTCGAACACGTCGCGGCGATGCGCGAAGGCCGTGATGATTGCGGCGACGTGGTCGGGCGTCCGGCCCATCAGCCCGAAGCTGCCCTCGGCCCAGTGGCGGTGGACGAGGCGCCGCGTGTCGAGGTCCTGGGGCGAACGCGGCGGCAACCACATTGCGCTGTGGGCGATGCGGTCCACCTCGTAGCCGATGTCGAGCTTGTCGAACGCCGAGTCGTACATCGAGGCAATGACCCGGGTCGGACCGGCGAATCCGGGATGAGCAGTGACGTCCTCGACCCTCGCGCCGTCGAGGAGGATCGTCCGTCCATCGCGCCTGATCCCCGCGATATAGTCCGCTCCGCGCCGCATCTACCGACCTCGCTCCACGACGAAGGGTCCAGCCACGATACCGAGCGACGAGCCGCAATCGATCGAACTGCTCGGCGAGGCCGAGCTGTTCCGCCAGGCGTTCCGAAGGCACGCCACGACGGTCGCCATCATCACGTACCTCGACGGGGCGGGCCGGCCATGCGGGATGACGGCAACCTCGATGTGCTCGCTGTCGGCTTCACCGCCGTCGCTCCTGGCCTCCATCAGCCGCGCCTCGCGCGCGCACGCCGCCCTATCGGCGCGGGGGCGATTCGGGGTCAATCTCCTGTCGATCGGGCAGCGGAGCGTAGCACTCCACTGCAGCGTTCCAGGGCAGGACAAACGCCTTCGCGACGAGTGGCTCGCCTCGGATGCGCCCGTGGACGCCTCGCCGCGGCTGCGCGGCTCCCTCGCGCATCTTGAGTGCACGGTCGACCGGTCCTTCGAGGTGTTCTCGCACTCGTTGTTCGTGGGGCTGATCAATGGCGCGTGGCTCAACCCGGTGGAAGCACCGCCACTGCTCTACCACGGCGGCGTGTACAGCCAGCTCGAGTCCGCGATCGAGCGGTCCGAGCGCTTCCACTGGGAGTTGCAGGAGTGACGGCCCGGATCCCGCCACGACGGCGGTGGCGGTGAGTCGGGCGTCCGGCCGCCATGCCTTGGTCACCGGCGGAGCCGGATTCGTCGGGAGTCACCTCGTCGATCGCCTCCTCGCCGAGGGTTGGCGGGTGCTGGTGATCGATGACCTGTCAAATGGTCGGCCCGGGAACGTCGCCGGCGGGGTGAGGGTCGAAGCTTTCGACATCGCCATCGCGGACATGGATGCCGCGTTTCGAGCGTGGCATGCTCGCGTCGTCTTCCACCTCGCGGCACAGACGAGCGTGCCCGTCTCGATGCAGGCACCGCTCCGCGACCTCGCGGTCAACGTCACCGGTACCCATCGCGTGGCGGCCGCGGCGCGGGACGCCGGGGCGGAACGGCTCGTGTTCGTCTCGTCCGCGGGAGCCATCTACGGTGAGACCACCCGGCCGGCAACCGAGGCGACGCTCCCGGCCCCGAGCTCCTACTACGGCGTGCACAAGCTCGCGGCAGAGGGACAGGTCACGCTGTGCGGGCTGCCCTACGCGATCGCCCGACCGACCAACATCTACGGTCCCCGGCAGGCGAGCGGGCTGGAGGGTGCGGTCGTGGCGGCCTTCGTCAAGCAGGGGCTTGCCCGCCAGGCGCTCACGATCGACGGCGACGGCCGGCAGACGCGCGACTTCGTCCATGTTCGTGACGTGGTCGACGCGCTGGTCCGCCTTGGCGACACCACTGGCCCGGTCGGGACCTGGAATGTCGCCTCCGGACGACGGACTTCGATCGAAGACCTGGCCGGCGTCGTCGAGCGCGGCGTCGGCGTCGAGCTGGGACGCGTCCGCCGTCCGACACGACTCGGCGACGTGCGCCATTCCTCCGCGTCAGCCCTTCGGCTGCGGACGCTTGGTTGGCGACCCACCGTCTCGCTCGCCGGCGGGATTCGAGAGCTGCTCCACCCGCTTCGCTGAGGTCGACGGACTCGGCGGGCAGCACCCGTGCGTCCCGTCGATGACGGTGGCGCCGACGCAGGACAGGCGAGTCGGAACGGCCGGACCTTCTGCCTACACGATCGGGTCCGATGGTCGGGCTGTTGCCAGAACGCCCCCGCCCATAAGGTCCAGTGAGCGTCGAGCGCACACCGGTCGGCGGCTTCAACCGAAATAGCACACCCGTCGCGAGGCGGGGCCGCAAAGCCACGGGACTCCCCGAGGAGTTAGCCGGGTTGCCGAAAGGGAGCATCGAATGCCCTCTCTGCGCGCGCTTGCGCGGCCATTTCAAGGTCCGCGCCACGGTTCGACTCGACACTCCCGGTTCGGCCGCGGCGCGGGGCGAATCCTCGCGGTCGCCGGCATGGCCCTGCTCGTGAGCCCGCTCACACTCCACGGCCCGCTGACCCCGACCCTGGCAATGACGCCCGGTTCGGCCGCCGCGGGAGTCCGGGTCCTGGTCACCGGGACGAACTTCGCGCAGCGAAGACTGGTCCAGCTCACCTGGGATGGATCGACCGGCGGCATGCCGACCCTGAACACCGGGCGAGATGGCCAGTTCGCCGCGACCATGATCGTCCCGTACACCGCGCCGGGGGCGCATACCCTTGGCGCGTTGATGGTCCAGACCAGGTCCGCCTTGCCAAGCACCGTGAGCCCCGCCTCCCAGATCGTCCTGGCGTCCGAGACGTTCACGATCACGACCGACGAGGCGTCTGCGGATCCAAGCGTGCTGCCCACCATCGACCCTGGCCCGACACCGGACCCGACCTTCATGCCGGATCCCACGGCGGCGCCGCTTCCCACGCCGACGCTCGAGCCGACCGTTACGCCCGCTCCAGATCCGACCGCCCGCCCGACGGCCGCGCCGACCGCCAGGCCGGCGCCCAAGCCCACCCCGCGTCCCACCCCCCGGCCCACGCCCAGGCCGACGCCTCCGCCGAGTGGCGGCGTCCCGCCGATGCCAGCGGCCGACCTCCTGCGGAAGAACTTCGCGGATGGGTCCCTGTGGCCGTTCCGCGTCGTCGACTACCCGAATGACCATCCGACCGACCCGATGTCCTGGGCGTGCGATTACAAGACCGACAGCAGCGTGGTCTCGGTCCATGATGGCTACCTCCACCTGCGGGCATACCCGAAGGCCGGCGGCCGCTGGAACTGTGGCTTCGTCTCGACGGGCATGGACGCGAACGGACACGGCGCGTCGTTCAGCGTCAGGTACGGCTACGTGCAGTTCGCCGCCAAGATCAATGTCGGTCACGCAACGTGGCAGGCCCCGCTGTGGCTCCTCAACACGGTCACGGGCTGGAACGCGGCCGAGATCGACGTGGCCGAGGTCATCGGCGGCCGGCTGACGTACAACCTCCACGGCACGACCGAGCGCCGGGTGGGCTCGGTGGCGCCCCCGAGCAACATGGCCTCCGCGTGGCACGTGTTCGGCGTTGCCAAGACGAGCAACCACATCACGTTCGTCATGGACGGCAGGGTCATCGGCCGCTGGTACGGCTCGATGACCGACCCGATGGCGCTGCTCGCCGACAGCAAGGTCGGCATCAAGTGGGACAACCTCTACCCGAACAGCACCACCCCGTCGCCCACGTGGGTCAAGCTCGCGTGGATCACCGTCTCCTCGCACATCCCCAGCGGCCTCTAGTCACGACGTCGTCCCGAAGGGTGCACCGCGCGTCCACGACGCGTGACGTACCCTTTGGGCGATAGCCGTTCGGGAGACCCCGCCAGCCAGGTCGGTCCGGTGACGCCCCGAGGGGTCGAGAAGGACGCGCCTTGGCCATTGATCGACATTCGGGCGCCCGTCTGCTCCTCCTCGTGCTGTCGGTGGCAGGCCTCGCCGGTCTCGCCCTCGCTGCGCGACCACGCAAGGATTCCGTGCCGGTTCTCACCCCGCTCCCGTCCATCTCGGTGCCTGCGCCTGCAGCGAGCGATCTATTCGTCTCAACGTCGGGGCACGACGGGTCGGCCGGCTCAGCCTCCGATCCCCTTGCATCCCTCCAGGCCGCGGTCGATCGCGTCGCGCCTGGAAGCACCGTGTGGGTAGAGCCCGGCAGGTACCAGGGCTTCGGGCTCCGTCGCGGCGGTCTCTCGGGCGCGCCCATCACCATCGCGGCCACGACCCCGGGGACCGCCGTCATCACGCCCTTCGGTGTCGACTCCACGATCGACCTCGTCGGCGCTTCACACGTCGATCTGATCAACCTCGTCGTCGAGGGGCCGACATCCGGAATGCTGAGCGCCGTCTACCTCGAACGGAGCAGCGCGATCACGATCGAGGGCTGCACCCTCCGGGGGACGACCGGCGGTTTCGGCGTCCAGGTCCGCTTCTCGTCGGACGTGACCATCCGCGACAACGACATCCTCCACAACGCGATGGGAGTGCGCCTGTATGGCGAGGGTGACCCGAGTTCCGTGCATGACGTCCTGATCGAGGACAACTGGATCCACGACAGCGATTCGATGGTCGTGAACGATGCTGCTCCGAACAACGACTACGGCGCAAATGGGATCGTCTGGCACAAGGTCACCGGGACCACTATCGCCCGCGGGAACAAGCTCTGGGCGAACCGCGCGGTGAGCCACGACTACGGATACGACGGCGGTGCCTTCGAGATCTGGGGCTCGAGCAACGCCCAGATCGTCAGCAACGTCGCCTGGGACAACGAAAACGTGATGGAGACCGGGTCGGATGGGCCGGACTGCACGAACATCTCGTTTCTCAGAAACGTGGCGTACGCGCCCAGCTTCGGCGTCGGCCTGATCCTTCGGTGTGCCCGTGACTCGCTCATCGCAAACAACGTCCTCGACCACCTTCAGTCGTACGCGTTCGAACTCAGTGATCGCTCTGGTGGAAATCAGTTCGCGACATCGATCGACGGCCTCAGGATCGAGAACAACATCGTGGTCGGATCGCTCGCGTACGCCATTCGCAACGCCCTCCCGGCGACCGTCGTCCTCGACTACAACGTCCTACCGCCTCGACGGGCCATCGCGTCGTTCCCGAACGGTGTGGTCAGCGTCTCGGTCGCGGCGTTCACGCGCGCCACTGGCCAGGATTCCCACTCGATCGCGGTCGATCCGGCATTCGTGGCCGCCTCCGCGCACGACTACCGGCTTCGGCCCGGATCGCCGGCGATCGACCGCGGCACCGTGGTGATCCCGGGAGAAACGTTCCTCGGTGCCGCGCCGGACATCGGGGCCTACGAGGGCGCCGCTGCGCTCCCCTCTCCGTCGCCCGCCGGATCCGGCTGACGCAGGCGTCCGACGGCGCGAGCCGCAAGGGTCCGGATCGTCTGCACGACCATGCGGGCGGCGGGCCTTGGGTCATCGCGCGCGACCCACGCTCGCTCCTCGACGCCCCGGAGGCTCGAGAGGTAGCCGCGAAGCCCGAGCTCTCCGCGCCAAGCGAGCTTGATGGAGGTCGCGAGATCCTGGTCCTCCACCAGCCAGCGCCGGCCTTCGGGAGCGCGGCCGCCGGGCACGGACTGACCGGTCAGGTCCAGGTACAGCGCCCGCACGACATCGAGGCCGTTCCGCGCGACGAACAGCCGGAATGAGCTGCCGATGCGCGGATTGACGTCGAGCAACTTGTAGCGGCCGTCGCGCGCGTCGTACCGGAAGCCGAGGTCGACCATGCCGCGGTAGCCGAGATCACCGAGAAACCGCACCGCGAGCTCACGGACCACCTCGTTGCTCACCACCACGCCGAGCGTCGTCGCGCCGGTGCGTGGCGGCGCCTGGCGGATCTTCTGGCCGACGATTCCGATCGGGCTCGCACCATTCCGATCGAAGTAGCCGTTGAACATCCAGATGGAGCGCGCATCGCCGGGGATGAACTCCTGAAGCATGAGATTCGGCTCGCCGGGGTCTTCGATGCGGTCGTACAGCTCGATCGCCTCGTTCCGGGTGTGGGCGACGGCCACGCTCACCGCCCGGGGGCGGCGCCGCAGGATTCGCGGATCCATGCTCTTCAGGACGATCGGGTAGCCGAGCTCCTCGGCGCCGGCCAGCATCTCGTCGCGTGAGGTCGGAAACCGCGCCGCCGGCGTTGGGATGCCGGCCCGCAGGCACAGGTTGTGCAGGCGGCCTTTGTCGCTGAGCTCGAGCGGCAGGCCAGCGGGCTGATCCGGGAGCAGGAACTCCCGTGGCAGCTGGGCGAAGTTGTCGGCCACGAACAGGGCGGCCACGTCGTCAGCGGCAATCAGCAGCGCTCGCGTGCCGATCCGGGCGGCGACGCGCCGGAGCAGCTCAAGGATCGCCACGTCCCCGGCCTCCGGCGGCGGCATCCCCGTCCGGCTTGCCACGTACCGGCTGCGGGCGGGCGGAGCGTCCGGGTCTCGCGTCGCCAAGTGCACGCGAACCCCGAGCCGGCCAAGCGAGCGGGCGATCGCGAGCGTGCCGTGCTGGAAGGGGTCGCTGGTGAGCTTGAACACGGCGACCGGCGTACCGGCATCGACGAGTGGGCTGGTGAGACGAGCGTCGATCAAGTTCAGCTGGTGGCGCCCGTGCGCACGACCACCTCGCTGTTGCGCATCTCATAGGTGGTCGTGACGTCGGTCACGTGCTCGAGGATGAACGACAGGTCGTCGAGCTGCCCGGAGTCGCGCAGGTAGCGCGCGCTCTTGCCCTCCGTGATCGCGGCTGCCGGCGCGTCGCGCCAGGTGTCCACCACTCGGCGCGTCTCGTCATCGGCGTCATAGCCGGCGTCGATGAGCGGGCCGGCGATCCAGGCGCAGCAGAGCTGGTCCTCCTCGCGGAACTCGCCGCGTGTGCCGGCGCCGAGGAGCACGACCTCCGGGGGTCGGGCTCGCACGAGTTCCGCGGCCTGCGCCTCCCAGTTCCGCAGGCAGGCAAGGAACGTCGTCGGATGGGCCGCCGCCGCGGTCCGGAGGAGGCGCGTCCCCGAAGTCGACAGGAGAATCGCCGGGCGACTCGGGTCGCCGGCGCGAGCGATCGCCGCGGGGCTGTTGTTCAGGTCGAAGCCGTAGGGCATGTTCCCGCCGAGCTCCCCGACCAGCAGCGGGTGCTCGAGGCGAGCCTGGAGCTCTGCGACCTCGTCCAGGTTCGCGGCCACGAAGCACCGACGCCCACCCGCGACCGCGGTGATCGCCGTGGTCGTGGAGCGGATGACGTCGACGCCGACCACGACCGCGTCACGCGCGTAGCCGCGGAGCTCCGCGAGGTAGACCTCGATCCTGACGGACGGCATCCCTCAGGCGTCGCTCGGGCTGGGGGCAGGCGGCCGCAGGTTCGCGTGGCCGAACGCATCCGAGTGCAGCCCGCGCCGGTAGATCTCCACCCGCAGGAGCTCCTCGAGGCGCACGTTGCACAGCCGCACCTCCGGACCGAAGTGATTGAGCAGCGCGAACTGGCTGGGCTTGTTCGGGGCCTCGAACATCGTGATCCCGAACCCGAACGCCTCGACGAAGCGCTCGGCCAGCGCCGTGTTGAGGTTGCCGTCCATGTCGAACAAGCCGACGCCCTTTGCGCTCTCGCGCGCCTCCACGACCAGCTCCTTCGCGCCCGCATCCAACCAGCGTCTGCCCTGCTCGACCAGCTCCTCGGCGACGTCGTTTGTGAACGCGCCGCCGTGCTTCTTGCCGAGCTCGAACTGGAAGTCGAGGCCACGCGCCGCGGCCAGATGCGCCACCGTCTCGGGTGCGAGCCGCATGTCAGTGAAGCCCTCGCCACACTCGAACCTGTCGAACCCGATCTCGGCGCAGAGGTCCAGATATGCCTCGAGCTGGCCCTGTGCGACGGCCACCTCGAAGGGGCCACCACCGGTGACGGTGGGCACGCCGTGCTTCTTTGCCGCCGCGACTTTCGCCCGGGTTGCGCCCTCGTCAGCAATGATCCAGCACGCCATCGAGACCTTCAGGATCGAGATCAGGTGGTGGCTCTGCGCCAGATGGGATTCGAGGGTGACCGGGTCATAGCCCGGGTCGAACGGGCTTGTCGATGGCTCGAGGCTGCGCACGCCGATCGCGCGCAGGTAGCTGGCGAGGTAGCCATGGGCATCAGCCGTCATTCCTCCCGTCCCTCCTGAACCCGCGGGCGTCGAGCCTGGATCTGTGGCCGAATGATTTCACGGTAGATGACCGGCAGCATCGGCAGCACCTCGAGGCCCATCGCGACTGCCACGCCGATCCCGAGGCCGCGGAGGCCGCCGGCGGTCGCGCCGAGGTATCCGCCGAGGATCTCGATCAGGGCCCCAAGCGCAACGAGTCGAGTCGCGGACGAGAGGTGGCCTCGAACGCGCTGGATGGTGATGTACTGGCCCTTGAATACGCCGCCGATGACGGTCAGCGGCAGGGCGAAGAGGGCTTCCGTGCCCGCGTCCGAGTAGCCGCGTCCGAAGATTCGGAGGACGATCGGCCCGAGGATCCACAGCGCCACGGCACTGCCGACGCCGGTCACGATCGAGAGCCGGAGCGTCAGCCAGCCCCACCTGGCAAGGGATCCGGGCTCGCGCGACGCTTCCGCAAACAGGATCCACGTGAATGCCACCTGGACGAAGGCGGCGATGCCGACGAGCTGCCACGCCAGGAAGAAGCCGGCATTCGAGCTGGCCGAGAGCGCGGTGACTGCCACGATCGGCATCGCCCAGCCCGGAACCTGGATCGCGAGGTTCAGCATGTGATGCTGCAGCGACGCGAGCCACTGCTGGCCGAGAAACTCCCAGTGGAACGGGTAGGCGGCTCGCAGGTTGCCACGACGCCCCGCGATCAGGGCGAGGACGACGAGCGAGAGCCCCGTCGAGATCACCCACGGGGCGATCATGCCGAGCCCGGCCG
Source organism: Candidatus Dormiibacterota bacterium (assembly GCA_035631615.1). Taxonomy (GTDB): domain Bacteria; phylum Chloroflexota; class Limnocylindria; order Limnocylindrales; family CSP1-4; genus UBA5189. Next base: position 79,236 of record DASQIK010000027.1, read on the forward strand.
AGGCGAGCGCGAACGACGCAAACATTGCGAGCAACAGGAGGCGCAGCAGGGCCGCGAGCACGTTCCGGAAGAGTTGCAGCCCACTGCGCAGGAGACCGATCAGCGCCTGGTCGAGGACGAGACTGGCGGCAGTCACGCTCGCGCCGAGGGTCACGAGGACGATGGTGATGAGCGACTCGCGAAGCGGCGCGAAGTCCACCGACAGCAGCGGCGCGATCAGGACGAATCCCAGGCCCAGGACCCCGCCGACGGCGGCCGAAGCGACGAGCGACGTCGTGACGATCGCGATCTCGCGCCCCGGATGTGCCGGAATCTCACGGATGAGCAGCGTGCCCAGGCCCATCGCCCCGACCGCACCGACCAGCGACATGCCCGAGGTGACGGCGGACGCGAAGCCGACATCGGACTGGCTGAAGGTCCGACTCGCGATCAACCAGAAGACGAACCCGACGCCAGCCGTGAGCAGCTGGCTGAGGACCAGCGACGTGCTCGATGCGAGAAAGTCACGGACCCGCGGCATCAGGCGCTCCCTGTGCCGGTCGAGTACGTGACCCGCCGGTACACGACGTCCGGCTGCGAGGCGACGTAGACGAGGACCTCGAGTGGCGGTCCGCCCCGGGCTGGCTGGGGCACGAGCGTGGTCCATCGCTCCCCCATCGCGACCGTGATCGCAGGGAACGACCTCTGGATGATACCGCCGACGGTCACGTCCACCCGGTACGTCGTCGTCGCGAGCTCCTGGTTGTCGAGACCGATCTTGACCATCCCCGACCCTGCCGGTACGACCCACAGGGCCGAGAACGGCTCCGACGGCTGCTTGACACCGGCGCGTGCGATGAGCAGCGAGACCATCATCAGGACGCATGCGGCGACCATCGCAAGCGCCTGCCCGTTCGTCGGCCTGACCCACGACTCGCGACGGAGCGGCGGCAGACCGCGACGGGCAAACACGGCGATGGCCAGCAGGAGGACGGCGACGAGCCCGAGCCAGGCGGTCCGGCTGAGGCCGCCGGGGATCAGGTTGAGGACGAGCCCACCGATCGCGATGCAACCGAGGCTCAGCGCCGAAGCGACGAGGAACAGGTCCAACCGCCGCAGGGACTCGACCGGGCGGCGGGTGATCGCAAGGACGATCCCCGGGAGAATCAGCACGACCAGCGCCACGGAGGCCAGCACGAACGCGATGATCCCGGCGATCGACGCCGCGAGGATCACGGCGAGTGCGACCGCGCCGGTCAGCGCCAGCACCACCAGCGCGGTGCCGGGGGGCGTTCTACCGAGCACCGGCGAGCCGCCTCACGTCGTACAGCTGGATGTCGCCGCTGTCATAGATGCGATCGACCCGCGGGACGCTGTCCCACTTGGCAAGCACAGTCGCGAGGATCGGCGTGGCGTGCCGTCGCTCGAAGATCTCGCCCTCCTCGTAGTAGAACGGCACCAGGGGGAGACTCGAAGCCAATCGACGGTCGATCAGGATGTAGTCGATGCGCGCCGCCTTGATTCGGGCGATCTCGAGCGGCCCGACGACCGGCGATAGGAAGATCTGCCAGGTTTCGACGTGGCCCGATGTGTAGAAGACCACGTCGGCCTGCCCGTACGAACCCAACAGGAGCCGATTGACCCGATCCCCGGCAACCCGCCGATTCGGGCCAAGGACGGCAAGCGTCCAGCCGGCCGCGGCGATGCTCTCGTTGTCGATCGACCGCGAATCCGCGCCGACGAGGTATGGCCCCGGGAACCTCGTGGCCGGCGCCGTGCCGATCACCGCGCCGCCAAGGATGGCGAGGCACACGATGGCCACGAACGCGCCCGTCCACACCTGTTGCGACCGGGCCGGCGAGCCACGGATGGTCCACCGAACCGGATCGCGGGTGCCGCGGACGCGCCCCGCGATCGTCTCGGCCGTTGCGATCACGCCGAGCGCGACGACGAACGAGAGCCCGAGGAACACGAAGCCGAGGCTTCGTCCGGCGGCCTCGCTGCCCGTAGGCGTGAGTCGCGCGACCAGGCTCAGGGGATAGGCGAGGGCAAGCAGCCCGAGCAGCAGGGCGAGGGAGTTGTCTCGATACCGCCGGATGAGCGGTGCCAGGCCGATCGGGATCGCCAGGGTCAGGAGCGCCGCGGTCCCCAGGCCGACCGCCCGCTCCCACACCGGCGCCACCTGGCCCGTCGCCGAGACGAAGGGCGTGCGGCCAACGCCCGTCGTCACCAGCCGTATGGCCTCGTTGATGGCTGCGGCAATCGGTGGCGCAAGGTAGCCCACGACGACCGGGCCCGCAAACACCAGCCAGAGGGCGGTGGCGCTGAGCATGAGGGCGGTCGAGAAGATGATCCCCCATCGTCGGTACCGATCTCTTCGATGCACGATCCGGTTGACGACGATCCAGCCGACCAGGAGGGCAGCCGCCCCGTAGGTCGACACATGGTGGGTGATCGCCAGCGTCGCCGAGCTCGCCGCCAGCGCTGCGGCAAGGAGGACTCCGCCTCCGCGCTGAGCGCGGATGGCCGTGATCAGGAGCACGACCGGGACGAGGGGAAGCGCGAGTGTCTCGTAGGAAAAGCCCGAGTCGAAGAACGTGAAGTTCGGGTTGAGCATGTAGATGGCGGTCGCCAGTCCGGCGACGCGCTCGGACGACGATGCTTCCCGATACAGCGCGAACAGGCCGATCGCGAACAATATTCTCGCGAACGCGAGCACGACGGCTGCGGCCGTGAACGGATCGACCCCGCTGATCTGGACCACCGCCGCCGTGACGATCTCGAGGCCCGGGAAGACCGGGCTGACGGGGAGGAGCGGGTTCGGCGTAAAGAGGTGGCCGGTGCTCAGAATGTCGGTGATCGTGCGGAGGTGGAGCAGCGCGTCGTAGTTCGTGAAGCCGGCGGGCGAGCTGACGAAGTGCACGACCTCGAGCACGAGACCGAGCACGAGCACGAGACCGACACGCTCCGCGGTTCCGGGTGCCTTCGCAGTCAGGCGCACCGTGATCGGGGCAGCGATCAAGAGGAGCCCGATCCAGAACAGCGGCTCGGCGTACTGGAACCCGGCGCCGACGAGGGCGAAGGACGAGGAGACAGCGACCACGCCGGCCGCGGCGACCAGCGACAGCGCCGGAAGCCAGCCCCAGCCGCGCGCGCGGTACGCCGCGGGATCGGGGCGCCCGAGCGGCGAATTCGAGCGCAGGTCTACCACAGTCGTCGTTCTCCGCGAGTGCCGGCTCGTCCGTCGACGCTGTGACCTCGGACGGAGATCAGTGGGCCTCGCGCGCGTCCAGCCCGGAGGCTCGGTTACCCGGCTCGAAAGACTCCTGCGTCGGGTTCATGCTCGCGGCGGATGATAGCAAGGGGGCAATCCGACACGCCGGGTCAGTGGTCGGGTAGGCCTATCCCGTGCGATCGCTCGCGGCCCGGGCCCCCGCGGGGGGAGTCTCGAGTCGCGCGCTGATCGACCTGGGCAGCGTCACGGGCCGACGCCGGCGTTGATCCGTCGAGTCCCCGAACATACTTCGGTAGGCCGACGGATAGCCAACGCGCCGGGCGACTCGGTAGAGCTCCGTGGCGTCCTCGATCGAACAGGCGATCTGCTTCGCCAATCGCTCGATGTTCGCGCGGTCGCCGGACAGGAACGCCGCAGGATGTCTGATGGCTTCAACGAGCGAGGACGACCGAGGAAGACGCACGCGACTCTCCCGAGGCTGACCGACCGCGACCGATGTTCGAATGAACGTACACCCGGACGGGAACGCGTCGACCTCCCGATATGACTATTGGCGTTCAGACGAAGGTGCGGGCCGGCGCGGTGAAGGGCGACTGCCGGCGCTCGCCACTCGTGCCATCCGTACACTCGACCTCGTGCTCATCTCGATACTCTCGGCCCAGCGGACCGCGATGCGCGCGCTCCGCCTGCTCGGCGACTGGGCAGGATGGTCGAAGGAGACGTACCTCTACCAGCGGGTGAACGAGTACCGTCTGATCTGGGAGCGCGTCGCCATGGCGGAGGGAGGCACGTTCACGGAGCTCGCGTCGGACCTCTGGCAGATCGACGTCGGGCACCATCGAGTCCGTGTCCTGAACTACCAGCTTGAATTCGACAATCCTGTGACCCTTGGCCTTGCGGGTCGCAAGCGGATCGTCCACGGTCTCCTGGGTGCAGCCGGCGTGTCCGTGCCCGAACATCTCGCGTTCACCCTGGAGACGATGGATGCCGCGCGAGACTTCGTGGCGAACCATCCGCTTGGGTGCGTCATCAAACCATCCGGTGGATACGGTGGCAGGGGGGTCACCACACATGTCCAGCTGCCCGGCGAGGTCCGGTCTGCATCCCTGCGGGCGTCGGTCCACGATCCGGAGCTCCTCGTCGAGGCGATGATCCCCGGTGAATCGTTCCGCCTGCTCGTCCTCGAGGGCAAGGTGGTCGACGCCGTCTACCGGCGCGGGTCGCGCCTGACGGGCGACGGCGTGTCGACGATTCGGGAGCTGCTCGGCGCCGAAACCCCGGTGGACGGGCGCCGACGCGATCCCGGGCTCGACGACGACCGGGACGTGAGCTTTACCCTGGTCGCACAGGGCCTCACCCTCGAATCCCGGCTCGACGCAGGCCGGGTCGTGCTGTACCGGAGCACTGACCAGGCTCGGAAGCGCTACGCCGAGGTGCGGACCGTGTACACGGATTCGGCGCGGGATCTGATCTGCGAGTCGATCCGGTCCGACGCCGAGGCTGCCGCCCGTGTGATCGGGTCCGACTTCCTCGGCGTTGACGTCATCACGCTGGATCCCTCGGTCCCGCTCAGTGAGAGTGGCGGTGTGATCAACGAGGTGAACACCACGCCGGCGTTGCACCACCACTACGACATGACGCGCGAGCCGTATCCCGAGGCAGCCGTGCTCGCCATCGAGGCCCTCCTGAGGCGGCCTTCCGCCCTCGTCGATTCGTGAGATTCTGATGCGCCCTGAACGAGCGGCGATTGCACCGCACCGCCTACGCGTCGCAGCTGTCGGCGACGTGATGCTGGGCCGTGAGGTGGGCGTCCATTTCGCATTGTCGCCCGGCGACTTTGCGATGCCGGATATCCGGGCGGCCTTCGCCGGAGCAGACGTCGTGCTGGCCAATCTCGAGAACCCGGTTGCGAGCACTGGCCGACCCGACCCGGCGCAGGACCCGCACGTCACGTTTCGGGCGGCACCCGAGACCCTGTCCGTGCTCAAGGGGATCGGCGTGAACGTCGTGGCGCTGGGCAACAACCACATGCTCGACTACGGCGAGGCAGCCCTCATCGAGACGCTCGAGCGGCTGGACGCCGCCGGCATCCGGCATGTTGGGGCCGGCCGCGACTACGAAGAGGCGAACGCCCCGGTGCTCCTTGAAGTTCGCGGCCGAAGGATCGCGATCCTTTCCTATGCGTTCATCTACTCCGCGAACACACGAATGGCTTCACGGACGAGGTCGGGCATCAGCGATCATCGCCTCGACCGGATCCTGCGGCGCATCAGAGGCCTGGTTGCCGAGGGTTGCTGCGTCCTCGTCACGGCGCACTGGGGGTTCGAATACCGGTTCCATCCACTGCCGTACCAGATGCGCCAGGCACGCGCGATGATCGACGCCGGCGCACGTATCGTGCTCGGACACGGGCCCCATATCCCGCAGGGCATCGAAGCGTACAGGGGACGGGACATCGTCTACAGCCTGGGGAACTTCATCTTCGACGAGCCGTATACGTACGCGAAGCGGAGCTTCATCTACCACGCGGAGATCGACGATGACGGGGCGACCATGAACCGACGGATGACGCCGGTCCTGCTCCCGCACCATGTCCCGTCCCTGATGGCGCACGACGACGCTGAGCGCATGCGGGCGCTCGTCGAAGCACTCAGTCGACGGTACGGGCGAAGGAGCAGTGCGTTCTGGCGGGACCACAGCACGCGCTATCTCAACGAGCTCGGCGGACGTGTCGTGCGCAACCGATCGCTCAAGTACCTTCGGGTGCCGCCGATGGGGTTCTACCGGGACGTCGGGGCGACGGGCATCCTACGCATCGTGCAACGAGCGGTGACGGTTCTGCGACCTGGTGGAACACGTCGGGAATCAGGTGGCTCTCGCCGGCGACCGGAGGGAATCTCGTGACCCGGCAAGGCAGCGTGCTGTCGGCCTGGCTACGGGCCACGCGGCACGTGCCCGCGACCTCGATGGCGCGGTTCGCCCGGCCGCAGCCACCCCGTTTCCCGGCGATCGACGCCCACACGCACCTGAACTCCGTGCACGCCTACGGCTGGCGGGGTCGACCCGTCGGCGACGTGATCCGGGCACTCGATCGCGCGGGCGTTCAAGGCCTCGTGAACCTCGACGGCGGTCACGGCGAGGCCCTGTCAGCGGAGATCGCCCGAGTCCAGACGCCGAATCCGGATCGGATCGTGGTCTTCGCCGGGGTCGACCCGGCCGCCTGGAAGCACGACGCACGCTTTGGCGCGATGGAGGCGGCACGTCTCGAGGACTCGGTTCGTCGCGGCGCGAGGGGGCTGAAGATCTGGAAGGACGTCGGCCTCCATGCGCGCGATCCCGACGGCCGCCTCGTCGCGCTCGATGACGAGCGTCTCGCGCCGATCTGGGAGACCGCGGGCGCCCTGGGCGTCCCGGTCCTCATTCACGTCGCCGACCCGAAGGCGTTCTTCGAGCGCCTGGACCGCAACAACGAGCGCTGGGACGAGCTGCGCCGCCACCCGGATTGGCATTACTCCCCGATCCGGACGGCGCCGGATGGTCCCGGCTTCCCCAGCCACGACGAGCTGATCGGCCAGTTCGAGCGGATGGTGCAGCGCCACCCCGGGACGAGGTTCATCGGCGCCCACCTGGCCTCGAGCGGCGAGGATCTCGCCCGCTTGTCGGACATGCTCCGGAGGCTGCCAAACCTGTCGGTCGACATCGCGGCGCGAATCAATGAGCTCGGGCGACAGCCCGCGGAGGCGAGGTCGTTCATCGAGACGTTCCAGGATCGCGTCCTGCTCGGCACGGACGCGGGGCCAGATCCGCGCTGGTATCCGATCTACTTCCGGTTCCTCGAAACCGCCGCGCACGACATGAACTACTCCGTCGGCTACCGCGCACCCCAGGGCAACTGGCGGATCGACGGGTTGAGCCTGTCCGACCGCGCGCTCGTGAAGGTGTATGCCGAAAACGCCTTGCGACTGATCCGATTCGGCCCGTAGGTGACGGCCACATCGCGCCCAAGGCTGCTCTTCGTCAGCGCGCGATTCACGCCCGATGTCGGCGGCATCGAGACGCACGTCGCCGAGGTGGCGCCGCGCCTCGTCGAGATGGGCTTCGACGTCACGATCCTGACCACGGACCGGACCGGCACGCGAGCGTCAAGCGAGAAGACCAACGGGGTCGAGGTCGTCCGCGTCCCGGCATACCCGAGGTCGCGCGACTACTACCTCGCCCCGGCGCTGGTGGGCGAGATCCGACGCCACCCGTCCGACCTCATGCACCTGCAGGGCTACCACACCCTGGTGGCGCCCATCGCGATGGCCGCCGCAGGGTCGCGCGGGCTCCCGTATGTCGTGTCGTTCCACAGCGGCGGACATCCCTCGAAGCTGCGCAACCGGGCCCGGGCGCTCCAGCGCCTCCTCCTCCGACCGGGCCTTGTCAGAGCCGACCGTCTGATCGCCGTATCCCGCTTCGAGCTGGACCTCTTTCGGCGGGATCTCCGGCTGTCTGCATCACGGTTCAAGCTCATCAGGAACGGGAGCTCGCTGCCGGCCCCGCTGACGACGCGGCGCCCCGGCGCCGGACTGGTCGTATCGATCGGGCGGCTGGAGCGATACAAGGGCCACCGGCGCGTCGTCGAGGCATGGGGCGCCGTGCTCCGTGAGGTGCCACACGCGCGCCTGCGGATCATCGGCAGCGGGCCCGACGAGGGTCCCATCCGCGCGCTGATCAGGTCGTCAGGGATGGAGGATCGGATCACGCTGGAGTCGATTCCCGGGGATGATCGCCAGGCGATCGCGGACGCGCTGGGCGAGGCGAACCTGGTCGTGCTCTTGAGCGACTACGAGGCCCATCCGGTCGCGGTCATGGAGGCGCTCGCGGTCGCGACCCCCGTGCTCGTCGCTCGCACCAGCGGACTCACGGAGCTCGTCGAGGACGGCCTCGCGGCGGGCATCGATCCGTCGGCGTCGATGGCCCAGGTCGCAGCCGGCGTCGTCGCGGAGCTTCGCCGGCCGCGCGTGGTCGCGACACCCCTGCCGACGTGGGACGACTGTGCCGTCCAGCTGCGCGACCTCTATCACGAGATCCTCGAGGGCCGGCGGTGAGGATCCTGATGCTTGCCCAGTGGTATCCGCCGATCCTCGGCGGTGAGGAGCTCCACGTGGCGAACCTGTCGAAGGCACTCGTCGCTCGTGGCCACGAGGTCATCGTGGCGACGCTCGAGCAGCAGGGCCTGCCGGCCGAGGAGTTCGATGGCGACGTTCGTGTCGTCCGGGTCGCCGGTGGCCTGCAGCGCTTCGAGGCGCTCTTCGCCGACTCCGCACGCCGGTCGGCGGCACCCATCCCGGACCCGCTCTTGACCATCGCGATCAACCGGATCGTCAGCCGCTTCCACCCGGACGTGATGCACGCCCACAACTGGCTCGTGCACGCCGCACTACCGATTCGCGCCGCCCGCGGCATCCCGCTCGTGCAGACGCTGCACGACTTCAGCCTTGTCTGCGCCCAGAAGGTGCTCCTCCGAAATGGGCGGGCGTGCTCCGGTCCAGGCCCAATCAAGTGCCTGACCTGCACCGCAGACCACTACGGAGCCATCAAGGGCCCGATCACGACCGTCGCCAACTGGGCCGATGGCCTCGCTCAGCGCCGGCTCGTGGATCGGTTCATCGCAGTGAGTCGCGCCGTCGCGGACGGGACCGGGTTGACCGGCGAGCGCTCCGAGGTGGTGCCGAACTTCGTGCCGGACGAGACGCCACCGCCGCCGGATGTCGGGATGTACCAGTCGCAGCTCCCCTCTGTGCCGTACTTCCTGTTCGTCGGGGCCCTCGGTCGCCTGAAGGGCCTCGAGGTGCTCCTGCGCGCCTACCAGACCGACGGATCGCTGCCGCCGCTGGTCCTGATCGGCTATCGAACGCGCGAGACTGACGAGCTGCTGCGCGACCTGCCGGCGAACGTGATCGCGCTCGGACAGTGGCCACATCCTGCGGTGCAGCTCGCCTGGACCGGCGCTATCGCGGGCCTCCTGCCCTCGATCTGCCAGGAGGCCTGCCCGACCGTCGCAATCGAGGCGATGCGCGCAGGCAGGCCGGTGATCGCCAGCCGGCTCGGCGGGTCGATCGATCTCGTCGAGGACGGTGGGACAGGCATCCTCGTCCCACCCGAGGATCGGGTGGCCCTCCTGGGCGCCGTCCGCGAGCTGGCCGATCAGCCGGGCCTCGTGGCAACGATGGGAGCCCGCGCCCGCGAGCGGTCCGCCCGTTACACCGCCTCGGCGGTCGTTCCCCGCATCGAGGCGGTCTACAGGGCGGTGACTGCCGGGGCGCGGTAGCTGTCAGCAAGACTGCCACCGCATGGTGGTTTGCAATGTCGGTGGGATAGCTTGATGCGGTCCAGAGCCGTCTTGTGGAGGTCGGTCCGGTTAGGCTGAAAAACCTGTGTCGCCTGGACGCACCACGCCACGTTCGGAGCCTCGAATCGAGTTCCGTTGCGCCCTTAGTCCGGTGTTGACGCAGTACTTTTGGCGGTGCAGACTCGGCGTCCCTGAGGCACCTGCAGGTCCCACAGGCAGCACTTATCTCACTCGGTTTTCTCGTCGGTTCTTGGAGGAAGACGGCACAGGGTGCGCAGCACGGAACGGTTCCGATCGCGGAACGGTTCCGGGAGCATCGCACCCGGTTGCATTGATCGATTCGCCCGTCGCCGACGCACTGAACGTGCGTCACCACGATCGCATGTGCCCGCAGTCGCAGTTCGTTTCGGCGACCCTGGAGGTGCGGGCATCTCAACCCAGCGCGGACTCTGAGGAAGCAATCCATTGGCACTGAATCTCGAAAATAATAAGGAAGCGTCAGGAGTGCGATCGGCCGGCCGCCGTCACCACGCCGTGGCGCCCGAGCATCGCATCCGGGACCGCGCCCTCGTCGAGTCGACCGCATCCTCCGGGGGCGACCACGCCGACGCCGGCCGCGTCGCGGTCGGGATCAGCGTGGTGATCCCCGCCCGGAACGAGGCCGACAACATCGCATGGGTCCTGCGCCGTATCCCGAGCTATGTCGACGAGGTCGTGATCGTCGACGGGAGGTCCACCGACGCCACGATCGCCGTGGCCCGGATGGTCCGCCCCGACGTCGTTGTCGTGACCGACAACGGCCTCGGCAAGGGCGACGCGATGCGCGTCGGCGCCAAGATGGCTCGCGGCTCGATCGTCGTGATGATGGACGCCGACGGGAGCATGGACCCAGCCGAGATCGAGCGGTTCGTGGAGCCCCTGGCCCAGGACTTCGATTTCGTGAAAGGTTCGCGCTTCCTCGCAGGCGGCGGAACGAGCGATATGACGACCCTGCGAAAGGCCGGGCACTGGGCCCTGCTGACCCTCGCCAACGTGATGTACGGCAGCCGGTGGTCTGACCTGTGCTACGGGTTCTGCGCCTTCCGCCGGTCCGCCCTCGACGAGCTGGCGCTCGATGCGGACGGGTTCGAGATCGAGACCCAGATGGTTGTCCGCTCGGCGCGCATCCAGCTGCGAATCACCGAGGTGCCGAGCTATGAGTATCCCCGTAGGTTCGGGAACTCGCAGCTGAACACGTTTCGTGACGGCTGGCGCGTCCTGTGCACGATCTTCCAGGAGCGGGTGAAGCGTCACCCCGTGGCGGCCATCGACGAACCAGGGATGGCGGACGAGCTCATCGATGCCTGAGGCTCACCTTGTGAGCACAGCAGCTGCGATCCCCAGCAGCGTTTCGGTCGTCGTCTGCACCCACACCGTCGCGCGACGGCAGATCCTCGGGCACCTCATCGACTCGATCGCGGCCGGGACTGTCAAGCCCGTCGAAGTGGTGGTGGTCGTCGACCGCAATCGACCGCTCTTCGAGGCCCTGACCGCAGCGACCTGGCCGCTGTCGCTCCGTGTGATCGAGAGCCGCGGGAGCGGTCTCTCGGCCGCCCGGAACGCCGGCTGGCAGACGGTGACCTCGCCACTCGTGGCGTTCATCGATGACGACGCGGTCGCGACGCCCGGCTGGCTCGCGGAGCTGACCAACGCCGCGGATCGCCATGGTGCTGACGTCGTCGGTGGCGCCATCGAACCGCTGTGGAACGGCGACGCGCCGGGCTGGTACAGCCGATACCTCGGCTGGGTGGTCGGGTGCAGCTACGAGGGACTGCCCCGCGAGGCAGCACGCGTACGCAACGTGATCGGCTGCAACATGCTCTTCCGGCGCGAGCTCCTCGATCGGCTCGAAGGGTTCGACACCACCCTCGGCCGAACCAACAACGGACTCGCTGGTTGCGAGGAGACCGAGCTGTGCATCCGCGCGAATCGCGCCGGAGCCGCCGTGGTGCTGATCCCCGGGGCGCAGGTCTCGCAGGTCCTGCCGGCGGACCGCCGGCGCTTCCGTTACGCGGTGCGGCGCGGCTGGGACGAAGGCCGGTCGAAGCGGATGCTCGTTGCCATGCATGGACGGGTACTCGCCACCGAATCGAGCTATGCGCGAGCGCTCCTCCGCCAGGCCCTCGTCTGGGTCGGCACGGGAATCGTCGGGCGCCATGCATCGGACATCCGGCGCGCGGCCGCCCTGATCGCAGTGCTCACCAGCACGACGGCCTCATACCTCCTTCACGGGCTGCGCCGACCGACCCCGCGCGTCGTCGCACGGCCGCCCGTCACCGCGATCAACGGGTAACGCGAACCCAGTCGACCTGCAAGGTCGCGACGGCTGGTGTCGTCGCGTCGGTAGCGCCGCAGAACCTGCCGCCAACCGCCTGGTCGAGGACGATCGCCATCTTCATGTCTGGCACATCCCCGTTGTTCGCGACGGTGAACGTGCTGGTCGCCAGGCCGTCGAAGTAGAACGTGACGTGGTCGGGGCGCCATTCAACCGAATAGACATGCCACGCTCCGGCCAGGTTGTCCGTGCGATACCCGATTGCGTAGCTCCGTGAACCGTCGGCCCTGTGGACGTAGTGGTGCAACAGGGTGATGTCGTTGCCGTTGTACATGCCTGCGTCGTTCGCGCAGACTTCCATCGCGTCGATCTCGGCCTGCTGGTGCAGGGCGTTCTGAGGCTGGGCGAGCCAGAACGCCGGCCACAGGCCGTTCCCCGCCTGGATCTTGATGCGCGCCGAGAAGACCCCGTATCGCTGCGTGAACGTCCCGACGGTATCGATGAGGCCGCCGATGTACCTGGAACCGGACCGGCGCGCCCTGATCGTGAGCAGGCCGTTTCCCAGAGAGATCTGCGACCGCGAAAAGGTCGTGGTGCCGAACCCGTCCCAGTGACGACCCCACACGGCCCCGAGGGTCTTGCCGTTGAACTCGTCCCGAAAGGTGTAGACGGGCGGTGTCGGGATCGGGCTCGGCGCAATGGGGAGCGACGGCGGCGGATCGAACGTCGCCGCGGGCAGGCTCGATCTCGGCGACGGCACGACGCTCGTGACTGTCGTCGGGGATGGGACATAGCTCGCGAGGCAGGACGACGCGGCGCTGCTGGTGCACGGGCCGGGCCCGGTCTCGTTCAGGAGCACGACGACGAGCAGCACGGCCACGGCGAGTCCCGCCGCGATCAATCGGGTCTTCATCGGCCTTTCGTGTGCTCGCTCAGGCGTTCCCCCGGCGGCCTGCAATCCTACTGGACGTGCGCATCGCCATCGGGCGAACGCGCAACGATGTGGCGCGTCCGCGCACTCTTGGGCTTCGGCAAGCTCAGCCTCGGGTCGTCGCGCCGCGGCCGTCGATCTCTCAACCAGGGCTTCTGCAAGCGTCGTTGCCGTCTCCGGAGACCCTGCGCCGCGACCCTGTGGGTCCGCCGGCGCATGGATGGCCACCAGGCTGCACCTGCCATGAAGACAGGACCCGTAGGGTCCCCCGGAGTCTGGTGCGGTCTGCGATAGGCCGTTCTCTCCGCGGCAGAGGACCATCGACCGGTACGTCGCGGAGATGAAGTCTCCTAGGGTCACGAAGGGACCTGGGGGCGCCCTCCGACGATGCGCGGCCAGCCAGCCTGGGCCCCCAACTGGACCGAAACGGCAAACCCGGGGCGACCCGGGGACGCAACGCCACGGGACTCCGCCGAGCGGAGCCAGCCGGGCTGCCGAAGGAGTGTTGACGTGTCCTTTTGGGATGGGACTCGGTGGATCGAAGAGTCGAAGCCGACACGCACTCAGCCTGCCCCGCAGCCCTCGCGTCGAGGAACGACCGCGCGCCTCGGCGACCTGATCGCCACGACAGGCATGGTCGTCCTGCTGGGCGCGACCTTCATGCCCTTTGCAGCGGCCCAAGCGAGCGCGGCAAGCCTCTCGATCGCTCCGGCGAGCGGCCCGGCGGGTGCCACCGTCCAGGTCGTCGGCGCGGGCTTTGTCGCAGGAGCTCGTGCACAGCTGACGTGGGATGGCACCGCATCCGGGATGCCGGCGGTCAAGATCGGTGCAGCCGGCGACTTCCGGATCACGATCACGGTTCCTGCCGCACCGAGCGGTTCACACCACGTCGGTGCGGTGGACTCCGGGCTCCTGCCAAAGGGCCGTGCGAAGACGACGCAGCAGGTGACCCTCCTCGCAGTGGCGACGTTCGTCGAGGTCGGTGTCGGTCCCGCTCCGACTCCAACCAATCCGGCCCCTGCGCCGACCCCTCGGTCGACGGCGACGCCGCAATCGACGCCCAACCCAACCCCGACGCAGGCACCGACACCGCCGCCCGCCCCCACTGCGACGGCCGCCCCGACGGCGGCGCCGGGCACGGGTATCCCCGCGATGCCCCAGGCCGACCTGCTCCAGAAGGACTTCGCGGACGGCTCCCTGTGGCCGTTCAGAGTGATCGACTACCCCAACAGCCATCCCGCCGACGCAATGAGCTATGCCTGTGACTACGGCCGGGACAGCAGCGTCGCGTCAGTCCACGACGGCTATCTCCAGCTGACCGCCTACCCGCGTTCCGACGGGCGCTGGAACTGTGGCTTCGTGTCGACCGGCATGGACGGCAATGGCAATGGCGCATCGTTCAGCATGACCCACGGCTACGTGCAGTTCGCGGCCCGGCTCAATGTCGGCTACGCCACCTGGCAGGCGCCGTTGTGGCTGCTCAACACCGTCACCGGGTGGAATTCCGCCGAAGTCGACGTGGCCGAGGTGATGGCTGGAAGGCTGACATGCAACCTGCATGGGGTGGGCGACCTCCAGATCGCCTCGGTGGCGCCCTCGGCCGATCTCGCGACGACCTGGCACGTGTTCGGTGTCGCCAAGACCAGCGACCACATCACGTTCGTCATGGACGGCAAGATCCTTGGCCGGTGGAATGGTTCGATGCCGGACCCGCTGGCGCTCCTGGCGGACAGCAAGGTTGGCTACAAGTGGAACAGCGTGTATCCCGACGGCTCGACGCCGGACCCGACCTACGTGAAGATCGCCTGGGTGACCGTCGCCTCGAGCATCCCGAACGGCCTCTAGCTCCGTCAGCGCGCCGTGACCCATCACGGCAGCGCGTGGAGTTGCGCCCAGACCGACCGAACGCCGGGTTCCGCCCGGCACGTTGCTGCGGCTGGACGAGCCAGCAGCCAGGATGTGCAGCGTTTGCGAGCGCGCCTACCCTGATTGGAGGCCGCTGATCGGGGCCTGTTCAACAACGACGCCATCTGCTCCGGGGCCAGAGGTTCGTGACCCGAAGTTGATGTGATCGGGCTTTCGGATTCCCCGGCGGCGGCGCCCGACCGACGGGGCGCCAGCACCTACGCACGTCGACGGTTTCGACGACTGGATGAAGTGCAGGACCAGATGTCACTCCTTGGTCACGTCGCGATCGGCGTTGCGACGGCGCGGCGGATGACGCCGGCCGACCAGCCGCCGGACGTCCTCCCGGCGCGAATGGTGATCCTGTCGACCCTGGCGCTGTTGCCGGATGTCGACTTCCTGCTCCAGGCCCTCGCGCCGTCGGTTGAATTCCTCGACCATCGCGCTGCGACCCATTCCCTGGCCTTCGCG
Organism: Candidatus Dormiibacterota bacterium; assembly: GCA_035631615.1. Taxonomy (GTDB): domain Bacteria; phylum Chloroflexota; class Limnocylindria; order Limnocylindrales; family CSP1-4; genus UBA5189. The sequence goes on from DASQIK010000027.1 coordinate 94,405, forward strand.
CTGTGGATCGGGGCGTTCGCGATGATCTTCCTCGTGGCGACGGGCCGGCCGCGGCCGCTCGAATGGGGCCTGCTGACGACGGCGGTGGTCGCCAGTCACGGCCTGCTCGACTCGTTCGGGAACACCACGCTCGGCGTCGAGCTGTTCTGGCCGTTCTCGGATGCGCGCGTCCTCGCGCCGCTGCACGTGCTGCCCAATCCCAACTTCCAGGACCTGTTGACGAGTCGCGGTCTCGCGGACATCGGGCTCGAGCTCCTGATCTTCCTTCCGTTCTGGATCTACGCCTTCCTTCCGCGACGGCGGTCGGTACGATCGGCGATGTGAAGCCCGTCGATGCAACGCCGCCCATGACCGGCGCGATGGACCAATTCCCCGACCAGAATCCGAATCCCGTGCTGCGGATGCATGAGGACGGCACGCTGATCTACGCGAATCGCGCCGCGGCGCCGATCCTGCGTTCCTGGTCGACGAGCGTCGGCCAGCCGCTGGCCGAGTCGCTCGCGGCCCGGCTCCGCGCCGCCGCAGCCGAGGACCCGCCAGGGCGCGTCGAGGTCACCGAGGCCCGTCGGACCTTTGACGTCCTGGCCATCGCGCTGCCGGAGCTGGCTGCCTACAACCTGTACGGCACGGACATCACCGCGGCGAAGGTCGTCGAGCGCTTCCCGGATCGCAATCCGAACCCGGTGCTGCGGATGACGCCCGGCGGCGACCTCTGGTACGCGAACGAGGCGAGCCGGCCGATCATCCGGGCCCTCGAGGTCCGCGTCGGGGATCCCCTGCCGCCGCGCCTGCTCGAGCAGCTCCGGGCCGCACTCCGGGACCCCTCGGCGCGGCCGCCCGAGGTCGCCGGCGAAGGCGGCCTCACCTTCCGGCTGAAGCCGGTCGAGATCCCCGAGTTCGAGTTCGTGAACCTGTACGGGACGGACATCACCGCGGAGCGCGCCATCGACCGGTTCCCGAACCAGAACCCGAACCCGGTGCTCCGCCTCTCGCGCCGGGGCCGGATGACCTACGCGAATCCCGCCAGCGCGCTCGTACGGCGCGCGCTCGAGGCCGAGGTCGGCGACGAGCTCCACCCGGCCCTGTTCGCTCGCCTCCTTGCGGCCTCCGAGCACCGGGCCGACCCGACGCTCGAGCTGGAGGCGGACGGCACGATCTATCGCATCCGCGTCGTCGCCGTCGCCGAGTTCGACTCGATCAACCTGTACGGCACCGACATCACCGCGGCGCGCGAGGTCGAGGAGCTCGGCGCGGCGAACGAGGCCCTGCTCCTGAACATCCTGCCGGCCTCGATCGCGGCCCGCCTCAGGGCGGGCGAAACCGTGATCGCCGACCGATTCGACGACATGGCCGTCCTGTTCGCGGACGTCGTCGGGTTCACGGCGCTGTCATCGCGCCTCGAGCCGACCGACGTGGTCAGCCTGCTCAACGAGGTCTTCTCGACCTGCGACGAGCTGGCGGACGAGTACGGGCTGGAGAAGATCAAGACGGTCGGTGACGCGTACATGGTGGTCGGCGGGCTCCACCACGACGCGGGCGACGGCAACGGCGATGGGAATGGCGGCGAGCACCGGCAGGCGACCCACGCCGAGGATGTCGCCGACATGGGTTTGGCCATGCTCGGCGAGCTGGCGCGGATTCGGAGCACGTCCGGGATCGGGCTCGAGGTTCGGGTCGGGATGCACGTGGGACCCGCCGTTGCGGGCGTGATCGGCCGCAGGAAGTTCATCTACGACGTGTGGGGCGACACGGTGAACACCGCGAGCCGAATGGAGTCCTCCGGCGTGCCCGGGCGCCTCCAGGTGACCCGCGAGACCCACGACCGGCTGGTCGGGTCGTTCGTCACGGAGTCGCGCGGCGTCATCGAGGTCAAGGGCAAGGGCGCGATCGAGACCTGGTTCGTCGTGCGCCGACGGTGATCCGCGCTGCAGACGATGGTGATGCCGCATCGACCGGTGCGCCGCCCGGGCGGGACCGGATCACCGCGAGGCGTCCTCGTTCGGGCGGCTATGCCACCATCGCCCTATGTGGCAGCTCACGCTCTCGCCCCTCGAGCTCGTCGCTCGAAGCGCCATCGTGTACCTGCTGTTCCTCGCCGCGCTGCGCCTCTCGGGCAAGCGGGAGCTGGGCCAGTTCACCATCTTCGACCTGGCGCTCGTCCTGCTCGCCTCGAACGCGCTGCAGCCGGCGATCACCGGTCCGGACGCCTCGATCCCGGGCGCGCTCATCATCATCGCGACCCTCTTCGTGCTCAACCACCTGACAGCGTTCGCGCGGAGGCGCTGGGCGTTCGCCCGTCGGATCCTCGACTACTCGCCGACCGTCGTGGCACGGAACGGTCGATGGATCAAGGCCGCCATCGATCACGACGACCTGGACATGGACGACCTCGAAGCGGCCATCCGTGAATACGGGCTCGAGTCGGTCGACGAGGTCAAGGTCGCGACCCTCGAGCACGACGGATCGATCAGCGTCGTGCCTGCGAGTGGCCCGAACCTGCACATGCGCCACCGCCGTCGCTACCGACGCCGGTCGAACATCTCGAACTGAGCGTGAGCCACGCCCCGCAGTCGTGCGGGATCCTGCTCTACCGGCACGTGGGCGACCAGCTCGAGGTGCTGCTCGCCCATCCGGGCGGCCCGTACTGGAAGCAGCAGGACTACGGCAGCTGGAGCGTCCCGAAGGGGATCGCCGAGGACGGCGAGGCCGTCGAGGCGGTGGCGGCGCGCGAGTTCGCCGAGGAGACGGGCTTTGACCTCGCGGCGGTGACACGCGAACCCGGCGAGCCGCACCTGGACCTCGGCGAGGTCACGCTCAAGAGCGGCAAGGTCATTCGCGCGTGGGCGGTCGAGGGCGACCTGGATCCGACCGGCTCCCGGTCGAACGAGATCGAGATCGAGTGGCCGCCGCGGACCGGCCGTCGCCTGGTCATCCCGGAGGTCGATCGGGTGGCGTGGTTCGGGGTCGAGGAGGCCCGCCGGCGCGCCCATCCGGCCCAGGCCGCGTTCGTGGCGCGCCTCGTGTCCCGGCTGGGCAAGTGAGCGAGATTCGGCACGTATCCGCGGCGGCTGCCCGCCGCTTCCTGGCGCTGCGGCACCTGCTCGCGCCGCCGCGCCAGCTCCCCGCCGAGCCGGAGAGCGTGCTTCGGGTGATCGACCGGATCGGGAGCCTCCAGTTCGACCCGCTCGAGATCGCCGGTCGCAACCACGACCTCGTCCTGCTCGCCCGCATCGCCGGCTACCGGCGGGTCTGGACCGACCGCTGGCTGTACGAGGACCGGCGCCTGTACGAGACCTACAACAAGGGGCTCTCGATCGTGCCCGTCGCCGAGCTGCCGTGGTACCGGCACACGTGGGACAGCAGCCACGCCCAGCTGTCCGGCGAGGGCGAGGCGTTCGACGTCCACGGCCCCCTCGTCGAGGAGCTCCTCGGCCGGATCCGGGACGGCGGCCGCCTGCTGCCGCGCGAGGTCGGCCCACGCGAGGCGATCGACTGGTACTGGCGCCCGACGAACCAGGTGCGGGCCATCCTCGAGGGCCTCGCCGAGGCGGGGATCCTGGGGATCGCGCGGCGCGAGGGTAACCTCCGGGTCTACGACCTGATCGAGCGGCTCGTGCCCGCCGCCGTGCTCGGGGCGCGCGTGCCCGAGGAGGAACAGCGGCTGCACCGCCTCCTGTCCAGGTATCGCGCCGGCGGCCTCCTCGGCACCGCCGGCCAGCAGGAGCTGTGGATCGGGACGTACCGGCACGCGTCCGAGCGCTCGGACGGGCGCCAGGCGCTCGTGGAGCGCGGCGAGCTCGTCCCGGTGGCGGTCGAGGGCGTCAAGGGCGATCGGTTCGTGGTCAAGGCGGACCTGTCGATCCTCGCCACCGCGGAGAGCGAGGTCGACGTCGGCGCCGCACCGGGCGGGTTCGCGCCCGGGGTCGCGTTCCTGGCGCCGCTCGATCCGTTCTGCTGGGACCGCGACCTGTTGCGACGCCTGTTCGGCTTCGACTACCTGTGGGAGGTGTACGTCCCTGCGGCGAAGCGGCGCTGGGGCTACTACGTCCTGCCGATCCTGTTCGGCGATCGGCTCGTCGGCCGGATCGAGCCGCGCATCGAGCGCCGCGCCGGCACGCTCCGGATCGCGGGGCTGTGGTGGGAGCCAGGCTTCGATCCGTTGGACGAGGACGGTTTCGTGGCCGCCTTCGCCGACGCGCTCCGTGCCCATCGCGAGTTCGGCGATCTGCGGCGGATCACGTTTCCGCGCGTGACGCGTCATCGCCCGATCGTGACCGCCGTGCGAGGCGCGCTCGCAGTTCGCGACCGCGGCCCGCGCGAGGCGCGTGTGGGACGATGTAGGCCCAGGCGAACGTCCAAGGAGGCACTCGATGGCCGAGGTCCGTAACGCGCAGGTCACGTGGACCGGCGACCTGCAGGCCGGCGGCGGCACGATCGACTACGTCTCGAGCGGCGTGTTCAGCCGGATGCCGGTGTCCTGGGCGGCCCGGACCGGCCCGCACAACGGCAAGACCTCGCCGGAGGAGCTCCTGGCCGCCGCCCACGGCGCTTGCTTCTCGATGGCCTTCTCGGCCCGCCTGGCGAAGAACGGGACGCCGCCGACGAAGCTCACCGTCAAGGCTGAGGTGACCTTCGACAATGCCTCCGGTGGCTGGAAGGTCACGACCAGCCGGATCGCGGTTGTCGGCGACGTTCCCGGCATCGACCTCGAGACGTTCCGGGCGATCGCCGAGGACGCCAAGGAGAACTGCCCGATCTCGATCGCACTGAAGGGCAACGTCGAGCTGGTCGTGGACGCCAGCCTCGCCGGCTGACCGATGTTCACTCGCTGGGGCGCCTTCGTCTACCGCCGCCGCCGCTGGCTCGTGCTGGTCGCCTTCCTGATCGCCGGCGGGCTCGGCTCGCTCGCGGGCGGCGCAGCGTCGCACCTGACGAGCGGTGGCTGGCTCGACCCCAGCTCCCAATCGGCCCAGGTCGGGGACCGGCTCCAGGCCGACTTCGGTGGCGCACGCACGTCCTTCGTGGCCCTGTTCCGGTCGAGCGACCCGAATGCCGACGCGACCTCGGCGGCCTTCCAGGCCGCGATCGCGACAACCCTCGCTCCCGTGCGGAAGCTCGCCGGCGTGACCGGCGTCACCGGCTACGCGGAAACGCACGACGCTCGATTCATCAGCGTGAAGGGCGACGCGGCCTATGTCCTGATCGGGCTCGACGTCGACGAGGACAAGTCCATCTCGCTCGTCGATCCGGTCAAGCAGGCGCTCGCGACACCGAATGGCTACTCGGTGGCACTGACCGGGTTCGGGCCGGTGCAGCAGGATTCGCAGCGCCTCTCCGAGGCGGACCTGACGCGCGCGGAGACCGTCTCGCTGCCCATCGCGGCGATCGTGCTGATCCTGGTGTTCACCTCGCTGATCGCCGCGGGGATGCCGCTGCTGGTGGCGGGCCTCGCGATCCCCTCCTCCGTCGGGCTGATCGGGGTCCTGGCCCAGCGAACCGAGATGAGCATCTACGTCCTGAACATCGCGACGATGCTCGGGCTCGCGCTCGCGATCGACTACTCGCTCTTCCTGACGAGCCGATTCCGGGAGGAGCTGGCCCGCGGCCGGACCGTCGAGCAGGCCGTCGAGCGCGCCGTGGGAACCGCCGGCAAGGCGGTGCTGTTCTCGGGCGTGGCGGTCGCGATCGGACTCTCGGGGCTGCTCTGGTTCCGCGCCAGCGCCCTCAGCTCCATCGGCCTCGGCGGCGCGATCGTCGTCCTCGCCTCGGTGTTCTACAGCCTGACCTTCCTGCCGGCGATCCTCGGGATGCTCGGACCGCGCGTCAACTCGCTGTCCGTCGGCGGCCTCCTGCTGCGGCTCGGACTGCGGCGGGGCTCGCCCGACACCGCTCGGCGGTCGCGCTGGGAACGCGTCGCGCTCGGCGTGATGCGCCGACCGTTCGCGGTCCTGATCCCGGTCCTGGCGCTGCTGCTGATCGTCGGCTCGCCGTACCTGCGCCTGGCACAGGGCGTGCCCGACGCGACGGTGTACCCGGCCGGCGTCGCGAGTCGCGACGCGTGGGTCGCGCTCCAGACCGAGTTCCGCGCCGGCGAGACGACGCCGATCGTGATCCTGCTCGACACCACGGCCGATCCGACCAGCGCGGCGTCCATCGCCGCTGTCACCGCCGTCGCCGGCCGGCTCGCGGCCGTGGACGGCATCGATCGCGTCGAAGGCCCGTTCTCGATCACCGACCCGGCCACGGGCCAGCCCATGATGCCCGCCCAGGTGGCGCAGCTGTACGCGGCGCCCGCCGGATCGCTGCCGCCCGATGTCGCGGCGGCGGTGGCGAGACTCCGCGACGCCTACATTCGCGGCAACGAGGTCCAGCTGAACGCGATCAGCCCCCTGAAGTCATCGGAGCCGGCCGGCACCGAGGTGATCGCGCGCGTGCGGGCCGTCCCGCTCGACCAGCCGATCAGCCGGATGCAGGTTGGCGGCGCAGCGGCGCTCGGCGAGGACTTCCTGCTCAGCCAGTCGGATCGGATCCCGTGGGCGGTGGGCACGACCCTCCTTGCCTCCGCGATCATCCTGTTCCTGCTGTTCGGGTCACTGGCGATCCCGATCAAGGCCGTGGTCATGACGCTGCTGTCGCTCACGGCGAGCTTCGGCGCACTGGTCTGGATCTTCCAGGAGGGCAACCTCCACCAGCTGCTCAACTTCCAGCCGCTCGGCTACACGATCGCGGGCAACCCGGTGATCATGTTTGCGGTGCTCATCGGGCTGTCGATGGACTACGAGGTGCTGCTCCTGTCGCGGATCCAGGAGTCGTATCGGCGAACCGGCGACAACGCCGCCGCCGTCGCCGACGGGCTTGCGCGCACCGCGGGCGTGATCACGGGGGCGGCGCTCATCATGGTCACGGTCTTCGCGGCGTTTGCGCTGGCCGACACGGTCACGATCAAGAGCATCGGCGTCGGCATGGCCATCGCCGTGGCGCTCGACGCGACGATCGTCCGCGTGCTGCTCGTGCCCGCCACGATGCGCCTGCTGGGCAGGTGGAACTGGTGGGCACCCGGACCGCTCGGGCGGCTTGCGGCGCGCTTCGGGTTCAGCCACGTGGAGGACGAGGAGGACCTGGCCGCAGCGGCTGGAGCAACCGCGCCGGCATAGCCACCACCAGGAGGAGGAGGAGGCCCGGACATGGACACCCAGGAACAAGGTCAACCGCAGCCCGCCGCGGGGACGCCTCCGCCGGAGAGCGGCCCCGTCCGGTCGTACCGATGGGAATGGGGCCGCGAGGAGGATCGGCGGCCGCAGCTGCCGTGGATCGGCATCTTCATCCTCGTGTACGGCGTGCTGCTGCTCGTCGCCCGGCTGGCGCCGCAGTACCTCGTCGGGAGCAACCTGCTCGTCCTCGCCGCCGGCCTGGCGTTCCTGATCGCATGGCTCGTCCGGCGCGGCACCTTCGCGCTGTATGCCGGCGCGTTCCTCACCGCGTCCGCGGTGCCGGGCCTGGTCGGGAGCCTCGGCTACGACCTCGGCCAGGGATTCGGCACGCTGTGCTACGGCGTCGCCTTCCTGTTCGTCGCCCTGGTTCGGGTGTCTCGCGGCGGCGGGATCGGGTGGCAGGCGCTGATCGGCGTGCTCCTCGTGGCGCTCGGCGGCTCGCAGATGGCCCTGCCGGATGCGGCGTCCCTCGTGCTCCCCATCCTGCTCGTGGCGCTGGGCCTGGTCCTGCTCACCCGGGGACGCGGCTAGCGCCTCCCGGCGCTCAGGCGACGGCGGCCGCCAGAGCGACGTCGATCGCGGTCGCGAGCCGGTCGACGATCGCCGTCAGCTCGTGGTCCGTGACAACGAACGGCGGCCCGAGGACGATCGCGTCGCCGTTCGTGCCGTCGGCGAGGCCGGTGCTCGGGTAGAGGAGGACGCCTGCCCTGCGCCCGGCGCGGAGCACGCCCTCCGTGACCTTTTCGGCGCGCGGGAAGGGGGCGCGGGTCTCTCGATCCGCTACGAGCTCGACGCCGAGCAACAGGCCCCGTCCGCGGATGTCGCCCACGTGGGGATGGTCGCCGAGGCGCTCGCGCAGGCGTGCGAGCAGGACCTCGCCCTTGTCGGCGGCCGCCTCGACGAGGCCCTCCGACTCGAGGATGCGCAGGACCTCGCCGGCGACGGCCGCGCCGACGGCATGGTGGGAGTACGTGAACCCATGCACGAAGCCCGGGCCGTCCATGATCGCATCGAAGACCGCGCCCGATGCCGCGACCAGCCCGAACGGGATGTAGCCGGATGCACCCCCCTTGGCGCCGACCAGGATGTCCGGGCGGATTCCCCAGTGGTCGATCCCGAACCAGCGGCCCGTCCGTCCGAAGCCCGTCATGACCTCGTCGGCGATGAGCAGGACGCCGTGGCGGCGGCAGACCTCCGCGATCGCCGCCCAATAGCCGTCCGGCGGGACCGCGGCGGCGAGCGTCGCGCCGACGATGGGCTCGGCAACGAACGCCGCGACCGTGCCCGGACCGGCGGCGGTGATCGCCTGGTCGAGCTCGGCGGCCAGCTCGTCGGCGTCCCCGAGGGCGTTCGCGCCGGGCTCGCCCGCGCGGTACGGGTAGGCGGCGGAGACATGCCGGAACCGCCCGAGCCAGGCCTCGTATGGCCTCCGGAGCGGCTTTCGCCCCGACAGGTCGAGGGCGCCGAGCGTGTTGCCGTGATAGCTCCCCCACCGGGCGATCACGATCCAGCGCTCGGTCTCGCCTCGGGCGACGTGGTAGGTCCGCGCGAGCTTGAGCGCGGACTCCATCGCCTCGGAGCCGCCGGCGACCGGATAGATCGCCGGATCGTCCATGGGCAGGTGCGGCGCGAGCGCGGCAGCGTAGCGCTCCAGCGGCTCGGTCGTGAACGCCGTGCCGTGTGCATAGGCGACGCGCGACGCCTGGTCGGCCATCACCCGCGCGATCGATTCCCGACCGTGCCCCACCCCGACAACGACCGCCCCACCCGCGGCGTCGAGGTAGGCGTTGCCGTCGGCATCCCAGATCGTCGCGCCCTCGGCGCGGACCGCGACGGGTTGCGTGGCGTCGGTCGAGCGGCGGAAGACGCGGCCAGTCATCGAGGGCGAAGCATAGGTCGCGGCATCGGTCGCGGCGGCGGTCGCGGCATCGGTCGCGGCGGCGGCGGGCCGAGTGGTGCCGGCCTCAGCCCGTGGTCGTCGGTCGATGGGGTGCTGGTCACCGGGGGGATGTACGCCCTGACATCCGATCGGCGGACAAGCCCAGTCGCAGGGGTTTCTCAGAATCGGGCGCGATCGTGGGCGGCAGCAATTCGGCCGACCATGCCTCCGGGAGTTCCACGCGCAGTGACGAGCGAGACCACCGCCCACGTCGCCGACGATCTCGGCCTGACCCTGCCCGGCGCGTGGCCGGGGCTGCGTCCGGCGCCGGAGGAGCGAACGATCGTACCGAGCCCCCATCCGCTCGGGCTGTCGGTGGCGCAGGAGGTCGTGCTTGGTCGGGCGGCCGTCGCGACACTGCTCCTGGCCACGGGCGTGCTCTACCTGTGGGACCTGGGTGCCTCCGGCTGGGCGAATGCGTATTACTCGGCAGCCGCGCTCGCCGGCTCCCAGAGCTGGCTCGCGTTCCTGTTCGGGTCGTTCGACCCCGGCAACGCGATCACCGTCGACAAGACGCCCGCCGCCCTGTGGGTCATGTCGCTGAGCGTTCGAATCTTCGGGTTGAGCGCATGGAGCATCCTCGTGCCGCAGGCCCTGATGGGCGTCGGCGCCGTCGGCCTCCTGTACGCGACCGTCTCGCGCGTCGCCGGCAGGCTGGCCGGCCTCGTCGCCGGGGCGACGCTGGCGCTCACGCCGGTCGCGACGCTGATGTTCCGGTTCAACAACCCGGACGCGCTGCTCGTCCTGCTCCTGGTCGCCGCCGCGTACGCGCTCACCCGCGCCATCGAGGCCGGGTCGACTCGGTGGATCGTGCTCGCCGGCACGCTCGTCGGCCTCGGGTTCCTGGCCAAGATGCTCCAGGCGTTCCTCGTGATCCCGGCGTTCACCCTCGTGTACCTGTGGGCAGCGCCGACCCCGCCGCTCAGGCGTGTCGTGCAGGTCGCGGCGGCCGGCGTCGCCGTGATCGTGTCATCGGGCTGGTTCGTCGCGCTCGCGGTGCTCTGGCCGGCCGCAAGCCGGCCCTTCATCGGCGGCTCGCAGACCAACAGCATCATCGACCTGATGCTCGGCTACAACGGCCTCGGGCGGATCAGCGGCAACGAGGTCGGCCGCGTCGGCGGCGGCAACCCGTTCACGAATGGCGTCGGGCTGCTCCGGCTGTTCCAGGGCGAGGTCGGCACCGAGATCGCGTGGCTGTTGCCGCTGGCAACGCTGGCTGCCGTCGCGATCGTCGTTGCGCGCCGATCGGCGCCGAGGACCGATGCGATTCGCGCCCAGGCGCTCCTCTGGGGCGGCTGGCTCGGGGTGACCGGCCTCGTCTTCAGCCTGATGCAGGGCATCTTCCACGAGTACTACACCGTCGCCCTCGCCCCGGCGATCGGCGCGCTGGTGGGCATCGGTGTCGCCCTTGCGTGGCGCCATCGGGACCGCAACGAGGTCCGAATCGCCAGTGCCGCGGCGCTCGTCGTCTCGTCAGGCTGGGCCATCCACGTCCTGTCGCTCAGCCCGACCTGGAACCCCTGGCTCGTGCCACTACTCCTCGGCAGTGCCACCGCGGCGATCGCGCTGGTGCTCCTCGCGCCACTCGTTCGACCCGCGCTCGCGCCGGTCGCACTGGCGGCGGCTGTCACCGTGCTCCTGCTCGTCCCTGGCGTCGCCTCCGTCGCCACGGCCGCCGAGCCACACAGCGGCGCGCTGCCGGTGGCGGCGCCGCGGGCGACCGTCGATGTCGGCCGCGCGCTGATTCGACTTTTCGGCAACGGCGGGTTCGGCGGGTTCGGCTCGAACGGGACGCCGCCGGGCGGCTTCGGCCAGGGCGGCTCCGGTCCCGGTGCGTTCGGCCAGGGTGGCTTCCCCGGCGGCCCGGGCCAGGGCGGCGTCGGCGGCCTCCTCGACGCCTCGGCTGCGAGCCCGAGCCTCGTCGCGGCGCTCAAGGCGGATGCCGGCCGGTATATGTGGACCGCCGCGACGACCGGCTCGAACAACGCGGCCGGGCTCGCCCTGTCCTCGGAAACCTCGGTCATGGCAATCGGCGGTTTCAACGGCTCGGATCCGTCACCGACGCTGGAACAGTTCAAGGCGGACGTCGCCGCCGGCAGGATCCACTACTACGTCGCGACCCAGGACGCGGCAGGGTTCCGTGGCACGCAGGGCGGCTCCAGCGTGGCCCGCCAGATCGCGACGTGGATCGAGCAGACGTTTGCGCCGGAGAGGATCGGTGGCGTGACCGTCTACGACCTGTCGGCGCGGTAGCGTCGCTGCCAGCGCGGGCAGGGAACGGCCCACTGTGCGATGGTTGCCCGGATCGACATCGCATCGGACGGGAGATCCAGACCCATGAAACGAACCATTGCCATCCTGCTCGCCGTGCTCGGCGCCGTCACCGTCGCAGGCGTCCTCGTGACGCTCACGCGGACTGGTTCCCTCCAGTCCGGCCTTCGCCGCCTCGATCCCCGGCGGACGGTCGGCCAGGAGATCGCCGACGACCTCGACGACGCCGCCAGGTCCGCGGCGAACGAGCTCCAGGCCTGATCCCGCCGCCCGGCACGGCCGGGCATTGATCCGCGGCAGGTGCCGGGCGTATGCGTCCTCGATGCGTCGCCCGGCATCGCGTTTTCGGGTCCCGTGGTACCCCAGGCCGCCGGGCGCACGCCCTGCCGGTCGATCAGGCGATCCGACCGATCCGATTCAGGCCGGCTGACCCTGTCCGGGACGGCCCGCAGGGTTCAGGCTGGCGGGCGAAGGAGGCGCCATGCACGCCGTAGTGGTGTTCGAATCGCACTGGGGCAACACCGAGGCGGTTGCGCGGGCAATCGCCGAAGGATTGGGAGAGAACGCGCTCGCACTGACGACCGACCAGGCGACGGAAACTGCCCTCGAATGCGCCGACCTCATCGTCGCGGGCTCGCCGGTGATGATGTTCGGGCTCCCGACGGACAAGGTCGTGGAAGGCCTCGAGGCCGGGTCGGACGACCCGGCGCCGGATGTCACCCATCCAACCATTCGCACGTGGCTCTCACGGCTACCACGAGGTTCGGCACGCAGTGCCGCGTTCGAGACGAAGCTCCGCTGGTCGCCGAGCCACGGTGCGAGCTCGATCGACAAGGCGTTCGAGTCCCTTGGCTACCGCCGCCTGCTGCCGCCGATGAAGTTCCTCGTCGAAGGCAAGCGCGGCCCGCTGAAGAGCGGGGAGATCGAGCGAGCGCGAGCCTGGGGCACCTCGCTCGCGCGGGCCCTGCCCACAGCCTGAGCCCACCCAGCGCCGAGAGCCGGACCCGGGCGCCATAGCGAAGTCGAACTTGCGTCCCACAGCGGCGGGTGCGGCTCCGGCGCTCCAGCAGGTGTTTCGTGCCGGATCACACGCGGCCACGTGGAACCGTGTGGAAGTACGTCTTGTTGAACACGATCTTCCCTAGGTGCCACATGGCGTTCGGCTTGGGCGGCGTCGGCGGATGCTCGTAGTCGAACCGCAGAAGCGTGCCCTTGCCGTCGCCGACCTCGAAGAAGCACATGACCCGCCCCTCGTAGAAGGCGTGTTTGCCCGTCGGCGCGCGACCCTCGATCGCGGCAGCGATGCCCTCGACCACGACAGGCGCCTCGAAGTGCGCGGTCGAGCCTGCCTTCGAGAGGGGCAGGTCGGTCGCGTCGCCGAGCGCGAAGACGTTCGGGCGGCCGCCCACCCGGAGGGTGTGGCGATCGGTTGGGAGCCATCCGCCCGGGGCAGGCGCCAGGCCTGAGTCGATGACGAGCTGCTGGCCCTTGTGCGGCGGCACGAGCACGAGGAGGTCGTAGGACAGCTCCTCGCCCTCGAGGCTGAGGATCACCTTCCGCTCGGGATCGATCGCCTCGACGTTGAAGAACGTGTGGAGCTCGATGCCCTTCTTCTCGAGGATCGGGGTTGCCATCTCCGAGACGCTTTCGATGGTGAACGCACGCCCGATGGGCGAGCAGAAGTGGACCTCGCTCGTGTCGCGCAGGCCGCGCTCGCGCAGCTCGGACTCGATCAGGAAGGCGACCTCGAGCGGCGCCGGCGGGCACTTGTAGGGCATCGCGGCGATCCCGACGACGACCCTGCCGCCGGTGAACGCGTCGAGCGCGTGGCGGAGGTGGAGCGCGGCGGCCGCCGTATAGAAGTGCTCGGCCTCCGTGTCGAAGTGCTCGATCTCCTCCGGGACGATCCGGCAGCCGGTCGCGAGGACAAGATAGTCGTACGGGAGCTGGGTTCCGCTCGCGAGGTGGGCGCAGCGTTGGAACTCGTCGACCCGCGTCGCGGTATCGACGATCAGGTTGACCGGCGCGTCGAGGAGCGAGCGCTCGGAGCGCGACAGGCGCTGCTCGCGCTCGCCGCCCATCGCGATGTACATGAAGCCCGGCTGGTAGATGTGCGCGCCCAGCGCGTCGACGAGCGTCAGGTCGACCTCGCCGCGCGCGATGCGCCTGCCGAGCTTGCGGGCGAGCAGGTTCGCCGTCAGCGTGCCGCCGACGCCGCCGCCGAGGATGACGATGCGGTCCACTGCGGTCACCGCGCCTTCTGGACGACGATCTCGTCGTAGCCGTCGAGCGAGTCGACCGAGATGAGCCTGTGCCCGGCCTTCTCGGCCCACTTCGGGATATCGATCTTCGAGCCCTTGTCCGACGAGCGGACGACGATCACGTCGCCGACCTGGGACTCGCGGATCGCCCGGATCAGCTCCATCAGGGGTCCGGGGCAGAAGCTGCCACGGGCATCGACGGTGCGGGTGACGACGTGGCTGCTATCGAGGATGGCGGTCATGGCGAGACTCCCTGGTTCAAGTTCGGTCAGATGAAGAGAGGTGCTGCGCCGTTGGCGAGCAGCTCGATGACGGTCGCGGCCCCGACGGGCTCGCCCATGCCCTCGATCATGTCCTCGCGCTCGAGGCCGAACATGTCCATGGTCATCTGGCAGGGCATGAACTCGACGCCGAGCGCAATCGCCGCCTCGAGCAGCTCCTTGGGCTTGGCGACGCCGTACTGCTTGGCGAGCGTGCCCATCATCCACGGGCCCATGCCCAGGAAGTTCATCTTCGAGAGCTTGCGGTGGCTGATGCCCGGGCGCTGCATCACCGAAAGCATCTTCTGCATCCAGCCCTGGCCGGTGATCCGGACGTCGTCCTTCACGAACGCCTGGAGGCCCCAGAAGGTCAGGAACATCTTGGTCGGCACGCCGCTCGCGGCGGCGGTGCTCGCGAGGATCAGCGAGGCCCACGTCTTCTCGAGATCGCCGCTGTAGCAGATGATCACGAGGTCGCGGGGCTGCTTGTCGTCGTGGCGGGCCTGAAAGGCCTCGGTGAAGGCCTCGGGCACGCCCTCGGCGTCGGCGATCGCCTCCGCGATGGGGTTGAACGGGCTGGCGGCTGGCATCACGGGCCTCACTTTCGGCGAATGACGAAGCGATGGACGGCGCCCTCGGTCGTCTGCTCGACGAGCTCGTGACCGGTCGACCGGGACCAGGCGACGAAGTCGCGCTGCGACCCTGGGTCGGTGGCGAGCACCTCGACCAGGGCGCCGGGCGCGAGCGCCCTGACGGCCTGGGCCGTCTTCACGATGGGCATCGGGCAGGACAGGCCGCGGGCGTCGACCCTGGCGGCGATCTCGAGAACCGGCATGTCGCGCTCCTTTCGAGCGATCTCAGATCAGATGAAGACCATGTGGCCGGCGCCGGCGTTGAGGTAGAAGGCGGTCACGCCCTCCACGCCGTCGACCAGCGGGTCGAGGTCGGCCTCATCGATGTGCAGGAGGTCCATCGACAGCGAGCAGGCCTGGATGTCGACCTCGCCGAGGTCCTTGGCCTGTCGGAGCACCTCGGCCCAGCTGACCTGGCCCGCGCGGCGGAGGTCGTCGACGTGGACGCGGCCTTCGGAGCCGGCTTCCGGGGCGAGACCGTGGTCGCGCTCGATCCGGTCGCGACGGAAGGCATCAAGCGCCCAGTACTGCAGGAACACGTGCACTGGCTTGCCGAGGGCCGCAGCGCCTGCCGTCAGGACCGCGGCGGCCTGGAGCCTGTCGTCGGTGCCGGAGAACAGCACGAGGTTGAGGGGTTCTTCCATCGGACGTTCCTTCCCGCTGGTCATGTCGCTCGGCCGAACCGGGTGACGGACTGGGTGTGGGTGGCAAGACGGGCGAGGCGCGCGAGGCGGCGCTGGAGGACGCGGCGCATGACGTCGCAGGCGACGATCACGTCCGGATCGGACAGGGCGTAGCGAATCTCGCGCCCGCGGCGGTCGGCCTCGACAAGGCCGGCGGTGCGGAGGACCGCGAGGTGCTGCGAGGCGTGGGGCTGGGCGGACCCGAGCGCCGCCGCGATGCGGCTGACCTCGAGCGGCCCGTTCGCCAGGAGATGCAGGATCTCGAGCCGCATCGGGCTCGCGAGCACCTTCAGGACGTCTGCCTGCATCCTCGTGATCTCGTCCATGACCCGAGCATGCAGGCATGCATGTTTGCGCATGAGTGCCGTCGGGCCCGTTGCGACGGGCCTTCGGAACCGAAATCCCTAGATGGTCTGATTGGCCAGCACCAGCTCGTGCGCGGTGGCATCGCGGAGCGCACCAAGGCGCGGGGCATCGAGCCGCTCGCACGCCCAGTCCCAGTGGATCGAGACCACGTCACCCTCGGCGAGGTCCTCGACGAACCCGGTACCGTCGACCCAGCCGCGGATGCGCTCGACCCGGGGCACGCCGAGCTCGAGATGGCCGTCGACCATCTCGAGTGGCACGGCAGACACGACGATGGCATCGGCGTCGCGCTCGAGGACACGGCCCCACCGGATCCGGCACGAATCCATGACCTGCAGGGCGTTGTCGACCTGGCCTGTCCGCATGAGCCCGACCCTGGGAAACACGTCCATGACGTGGAACGCATGGTTCGGAACCGCGCCCGCCTCGGGCTTCGAGCCCAGCCAGCGCCAGCCGTCCGGCCGGAGCCGTGGCCGGAACCGGTCCTCCAGCGAGCTCCCGAGCGCCGATGGGCGAACGCGGTCGAGCAGCGCGCCACCGAGCCAGTACGCCTCCACGACGTCGGCGGCCAGCGGATCCGGGTTGCCGCTGCTCTCGGCGATCAGGCGCAGGTACGGGTAGGCGCCCTCGAACTGGCCCGCCAGGTCGCGCAGGCGACGGAGGTCCTTGCCGACCGTGGCCTGCTCGAACAGCTCGCCCGCCTCCTCGGGGCCGCAGTAGCCCAGCCGGTTCGGCCCGAAGGCGTACCGCGCGAATCGGATCGGTCCCGGCGCCGGGGCGATCGGGCGGTCCCAGCGGGCAGGCATCAGCGGATCGCTCCGGCGGGTCCGGGAGCGAGCCGCCGGCGGCGGAGCGACGGCGCGGCGAGCGCGACGGCGACGGCCAGCACGAGGAGCTCACCGAGCAGGACGGGCGGCGCCGGGATCCTGCCGGTGCCCATGGCCTGGAGTGCCGCGGTCACGGGCGCTCCGACGACCAGGACGGCCGTGACGAGGCTCGCCGGAGCGCGCCGGAGCGCGGCGAACCAGGTACCGACATAGCCGAACAGGAGCACGCCCGTGACCACGACCCAGCGCCACTGCTCAGCGGTCAGCGCAGTCACGGCGCCAAGCTTGCCCGTCACCGCGAGATACCCGACGAGGACGAGCATCCCGACCGCGAGGCGCGCGGCGCCCACCACGGCCGCCGGGACCGTTCGCAGGACCCGCCGGGCAAGGATCGTCTCGACGGCCCACATGACGGTCGCGGCTGCGATCATCGTCTCGCCGGAGCCCCACGTGACACCCGCGGGCGTCAGGATCAGGACCTGGCCCACGAGCAGGACGGTGAGGGCGCCGAGCTGCGCGAGCCCCAGTCGCTCGCCGAGGAGCGGGACTGCCAGGAGCGCGACCCAGATGAACAGCGTCTTCTGGATGAATGCCGCTGATGGCGCGCTGGCCTCCGCCAGGCCCGTGAAGAAGAGGACGAACGGGATGCTGCCGCCGACGATCCCGATCACGGCGAGCCAGCCCCACGAGCGGCGCGGGACGGCCCGGATCTCGAATGGGCGGACGGTCGCCGCCGCGAGCATGACGAGCAGGATCGCCGCGATCCCGTTCTTGACGGTCGTGTAGACCGCCGGGTCCGGGAGCGACTTGACGGCGAAGCCGTTGACGTAGATCGAGACGCCGCTGATGACGGCCGTCGCCAGCGCCAGGAGCACGCCCCAGCGCATCGTCGAGGGAATCCGCGAGTTCGTGCGCGGCGACATCATCGGGGGCCTCCTGGGCTCGGCAGTGCGTCCCGGGCGTCGGTCGACGCCCGAGCGGTGGTCAGCGTTCGGATGAGCTCGCCGGCCTCGTCGGCGTCGAGCCGCCGGAGCACGTTGCCCGCACCGACGAGCACCCAGTCACCGACGCCGGTCGATGGCTCGAGCAACGTCGACGCGCGGCGACGATTCCCGTCGGCCTCGACGACGGCGCCCGCCTCGTCCACGGCGACCACGCGACCGGGGAACGAGATGCACATCGATCAGGTGCCTCGGGCTGCGTGCGGATTGCACAAGTGCCGGCTCACGCTCCCACTCTCGCGCTACCGGCACTGCCACGGGAGAGCCGACGGTCACTCGGGACGGGCCACTGGGCTCGCCCGCGAGGGCCAACCGGCACGTGGCCCGATCAGCCGGGCGCGGCTCAGGCGATCCACGCGCGACGGGTCACCGCCCGGGCGACCTGAGCGACGACCGCGGGGGCCAGTGCGACGACTGCGACGAGCGCCCAATCGAGTGCCCCGAGCGGCTGCGCGCGGAAGGCGTCGGCCAGTGCCGGGGCGAACGGCATCGCCGCCTGGATGGCCACCACCGCGAGGCATGCCGCGAGGAGGAACCCGTTTCGGGAGAGCCGCGTGATCGGCTCGGTGAGGCTCCGGTTGGCGTACGCACGCACGGCCTGCGCACACACGAGCGCGGTGTAGGCCAGCCACTGGCCGTGCGCCGGGCCCTGGGGGTCGGAGACAAGCAGCAGCAGCGCCGCGATCGCGCTGAACGATCCCGCCAGGCTGATGCGCGCCAGTAGCCCCGACGTCAGCAGCGGCGTGGCGACCGATCGCGGCTTGCGCGTCATCACGTCCGGTTCCGCCGGCTCACGCTCGAATGCGACGGAGGCGGAGAGGTCGATGAACAGCTCGAGCCACAGGATCTGTATGGGCAGGAGGGGGCGCCCGAACCCCGCGAGCGTGGCGATGAGGAGGAAACCCAGCAGTGCCACGTGGGTCGACACGAGGAAGACCAGGCCCTTCTGGACGTTGTCGACGATGCGTCGGCCCTCGCGCATGCCGTAGACCAACGTGCTGAACGAGTCGTCGCCGAGGACCAGGTCCGACGCCTCGCGTGCCACCGCCGTGCCGCTGCCCATCGCGACCGCGACGTCGGCGGCCTGCAGCGCCGGAGCGTCGTTGACGCCGTCGCCGGTCACCGCGACGAGGCGCCCGGAGGCGCGCGCCACCTGGACGAGGCGGCGCTTCTGGTCCGGCGTGCTTCGCGCGATGACCCGCATGCCCGGCAGATGCCCGGCGAGCTCGGCGTCGGACCACCCTTCGAGGTCGGCGCCGAGCACGACGCCGCCATCCCCGAGGCCGGCCTCGCGAGCGATTGCCAGCGCGGTCGACGGGTGATCGCCGGTGATCATCACGACCTGGATGCCCGCTGCATGCGCGGCGGCAGTCGCGTCGCGAATGCCGGGGCGAAGCGCGTCCGCGAAGCCGATGAGGCCGCGCAGCGTCCAGGACCCGCCATCGGGACGACGGGCGACGCCGACCACGCGCTCCCCACGGGCCGCGGCAGCGACGATGGCCTCGTGCCACGTGCCAAGCGCCGCTCCCGTCGTGCCGGCGAGCCGGGCGACGACCTCGGGCGCGCCGATCACCAGCGTCTCCGACGCACCCCCCCGTCGGGCGGTCGTCGAGGTGTACGGCCGGCCGTCGGCAAACGGCTCGGTCGAGATGAGATCCGCGACCTCGAGCTCGAGGCTCCCTCCGCCGGCAGCGACGGCGGCGGCAAGCGCGCCGGTGAACGACGTTGTTCCGGTCCCTTGCTCGTGCGACCACGCGTCGTCCTCCGCGCGGAGCGCGTCGATCAGCAGTCCGAGGCGCGCATCGTCGACGGCGAGCGGTCCTTCGGGGGTGATGACCGAGGCCACCTCGAGGCGGTTCGCGGTGAGCGTGCCCGTCTTATCGGTCACGACCAGATCGACTGCGCCCAGGATCTCCTCGGCGTTGAGGCGCCGGACGAGGACGCCGCGGCGCAGGAGTCGGAACGCCCCGAGGCCGAGGATCACCGCGAGGAGCACCGGCGGTTCCTCCGGAATCGCGGCGATCGCGGCCGAGATGCCCGCGAGGAGGTTGTCGCCGAGCGGGCTGCCGCGCAGGAAGCCGAGGCCGCTCGTGATGCTGATCAGCGCGACCGCGACCACGAGGAGGATCCGGACCAACCGGTCGAGCTCGCGCTGCAGGGGCGACCGCCGACGCTCGCGCGTCGCGAGCCCACCGGCGATCCGCCCGACCTCGGTTCCAGCCCCGATGGCGACGACGATCCCCTCGCCACGGCCGGCGACGACGCTGGTACCGGCGTAGGCCATCGAACGCCGATCGGCCAGCACGGCATCGGCAGGGTCCGGCGTGATCGCAACCGGCTCGGGCACTGACTCGCCGGTCAACACGCTCCGGTCGATCGTCAGGCGGTCGGCCCTGACCACGCGCAGATCGGCGGGGACCACATCGCCGACGCGGACGACCGCGATGTCACCTGGGACGATGTCGGCCGCCGCGATCTCGAACACCTGGCCGGCGCGGCGGACACGCGCCACCGGCGCCGAAGCGGCGCGCAGCGCCTCGAGCGCGCGTTCGCCACGGAACTCGGTGACGACATCCGCGCCGACGATGGGCACGAGGCCGGCCAGGATCAGGAGCCCATCGCGGATCTCGCCGAGGGCGATCGCACCGAGGCCTGCAATGAGGAGGAGGACGACGAACGGCTCCGTTGCCGCATCGAGCACCATGCGCCAGACGGACGGCGTCGTGCTGCGCTCGATCGCATTCGGGCCCGATGCGGCGGCGCGCCGCGCGACCTCCTCCCGATCGAGACCCACCGCAGGGTCAACCATCAGGCGCTCAGCCACAGCGCCGGCGCTCGAGCTGTGTGGGGAAAGCTGCATCCGTGCAGTCTGGACGACTGACGCCAAGCGGCCCGCCGGCTTGCGACCGGCGGGCCGTCGGCAGGGAACAGGGATCGCCGTCAGATGGCCATGGGTCGAGTCGTGTACCTGCCACCTGTCAGGTACCGGGTGATCAACTCGACGACGAGTCCGAGGACCAGGCCGCCGACGAGGGCCGGCACGATGGCGAGACCATCCCACACCGGCTCGAAGGTCCGGGCCGAGATGATGAACTCGCTGGCGATCACCGCCCCAAGCGCCGCTGCGACACCATCGACGAGCCACTCGTAGCCCGTCCGGGTCTCACCGATGAACTGGGCGAGGACGCCGAAGAGCAATGCGCCGGCCAGCAGGACCAACCAGCCGCCGACTCCGAGGGTGATGGCAAACTCCATGGTTGCCTCCTCCTTTCGACCAGATCCTCGCGAGTCGCAACGCCCTCCGCCAGAGCCGTGCGGCTCCTGCGGAGAGGAGCTCTGACCCGACGATCAACGGGCGACGATGACCGTGGCGTGGGAGTGCGTCGCGATGTGCGCGCTGACGCTCCCCTGCAGGAAACGGGACATCGCGCCGAGGCCGCGCGAGCCGACCACGACCGTGTCGAAGCCACCATCGTTCGCGATGCGCTCGATCGTCGCTGCCGGATCGCCGATCGGCTCCAGCAGGTCAGCGACCATGTTGTTCTCGGCGAGGATCTGCTTCGCCTCGGCCAGGGCCTCGGCGTGGACCGCGGAGTCGTCCCATGGGTCCATCGGAGCGCGTCCGGGGTGGATTGGGACAACGCTCACGACGCTGATCTGCGCCTCGTAGTGTCGGGCGAGGTCGATCGCCGTCTCGAGAGCGTGATGGGCGGGCTCGCCGCCGTCGTAGGCCACGAGAATTCGCTTCATGGGTGAGCTCCTTTCAACTTGGCTCACCCTGATCCTCCGGCGACGCGCGCCAGCGCGGTAGGGCCGGCTCGGCGAGCTATTCGGGACGAGGGTCCTGCCAAACACGGGTCGCACGGCCCTGTGCCTGTCGGCGAGCTGGCCCCAGCGTCGCCGCGTGGGCGTCCTCGCCGGGCACCCGACATGGAGATGTGCCGACCATGCACCAGCCCGAGCCCGTGGGATCAAGCACGCAAGGCGACGAACCGATCCCAGTGGGCGAGCGCGGGCGCGCACTGATCGGCCAGCCCCTGCTGAACAAGGGCACCGCCTTCTCCGAGCGCGAGCGTGACGCGTTCGGCCTGCACGGCCTGCTGCCGCCGCGGGTGAGCACGATCGAGGAGCAGGTGTCGCTCGAGCTGGAGCACGTCCGGCGCAAGGCCGACGACCTCGAGCGGTACATCGGCCTGGCGGCGCTCCAGGACCGCAACGAGACCCTGTTCCACCGCGTGCTCGCGGAGAACCTCGAGGAGTTCCTGCCGATCGTGTACACGCCGACGGTCGGCCGCGCCTGCACGGACTACAGCCACATCTTCCGGCGGCCGCGCGGCGTCTGGATCACGCCCGACGACGTCGGCCGCATCGACGACATCCTGGGCGTCGCCAGCGACCGCCCGATCCGGCTCATCGTCGTCACCGACAACGAGCGGATCCTCGGGCTCGGCGACCAGGGCGCCGGTGGCATGGCGATCCCGGTCGGCAAGCTCGCCCTGTACAGCGCGGCGGCCGGAATCTACCCGGCATTGACGCTGCCGGTCTCGCTCGACGTCGGAACGGATCGCCGCGAGCTGCTCGACGACCCGCTCTACCTCGGATACCGCGCGCCGCGGTTGCGCGGCGAGGCCTACGACCACGTGGTCGAGGCATTCGTCGATGCGGTTCGCCGCGTGTTCCCGCGCGCAGTCGTGCAGTGGGAGGACTTCAAGCAGCACAACGCACTGCGCATCCTCGACCGCTATCGCCACCGCCTACCGAGCTTCAACGATGACATCCAGGGGACCGGCGCGGTTGTCCTCGCCGGACTGCTGGCGGCGCGGGGCGGCGTCGAGGGCCTTCGGCAGGACCGATTCTTGTTCCTCGGCGCCGGCGCAGCCGGGATCGGCATCGCCCGGCTCCTCGCGCGCCAGCTCGACCTCGAGCCCGCCGCACCCGGGCAGCGGCCGGTCATCGCCATGCTCGACAGCCACGGCCTCGTGCATGCAGATCGGCACGGTCTCGGCGCGGATCAGCGGCCATTCGCGGCGGATCCGGCCTGGTTCGCCCTTGCCGGCCTGGGCGGAGCAGACCTTGCCGACCCCGTGGCCGTCGCCCGCGTCTTCCGGCCAACCGTCATGTTCGGCACGACCGGCACACCGGGCGCGTTCTCGGAGGCGCTCATCCACCAGCTCGCGGACCAACCGGCGGTCCCGATCGTGCTCCCCCTGTCGAACCCGAGCGACCGGTCCGAGGCCAGCCCGGCGCAGCTGCTCGATTGGACGGGCGGCCGTGCGCTGGTCGCGACAGGGAGCCCGTTTGCCCCTGTCGGGTCCCGGGTGATCGGCCAGGCGAACAACGTGTTCATCTTTCCGGGCGTCGGGCTCGGGGCGCTCGTCGCGGAGGCGCGCGAGGTCACGGACGAAGCCTTCCTGACCGCAGCGCAGGAGCTCGCGGCTTCGGTGTCCCCCGAGCGACTGGCGACCGGCAGCATCTACCCGCCGATCAGCGAGCTCCGTTCGATCGCGCGCCGGATCGCGATCGCCGTCGTGCGGCGCCTCCGCGACACCGGCTACGGCCGCCAGTTCCGCGATGAGGAGATCGAGCCGGCGGTTGGTGCCGCCATGTGGATCCCCGCGTACCGGCCCTACGCGCCCGCGACCGCAGCCGGGCCGACGGAGTCGCGCTAGGCCTCGATCGGCGCCCCGCGCTCGAAGCCGAGTGCGAATGCCCGAAGGTTCATTGCCACAACCTCCTGGCCACCCTTGGCCGCCAGCTCCAGGAGTGCCGCTCGCATCGATTCCGGGCTGACGATGCGACGGCGCGCGAGGGCGCCACCGAGGGCGATGACGCTGATCACCCGCTCGTCACCGACCTCGCGGGCGAGCGCGGAGCACGGCAGCCGGAGGACCTCCATGACGGTCCGTCGAGGCTCCGCTTCGATCAGCGAGTCGTTCAGGACGAGCAGGCCGCCGGGCGCGAGCAGGCCTTCGAACCTGGCGAGCGACGGTGGATTGAGCGCGATCACGATGTCGGCACGGTCGACGACCGGCGACCCGATCGGGGCATCGCTGACGATCACCGTGCAGGAGGCGGTCCCGCCGCGCATCTCCGGCCCGTACGAGGGCAGCCACGAGACGTGCCGGTCCTCGGCCATCCCGGCATGGGCGAGCACCTGGCCGGCGAACAGGATGCCCTGGCCACCGAAGCCGCTCAGGATCGTTGCCTGCTCCACCTTCAGACCTCGCCCATCGCCATCCGCCGTCGATCGACGAGGACTCCAAGCGGGTAGACGCCGGTCACGTCGTTCGCGACGTGGGCCATCGATTCGGTCGGCGTCATCCCCCACCCGACTGGGCACGTCGACAGGACCTCGACGATCGAGAGGCCCGGCCCGGCGAGCTGGCTCTCGAATGCCCGCCGGATCATCGCCTTGGTCCTGCCGATCTGGCCGGGGTCCGTGATCGATCCTCGGGCGGCGTACACCACGCCGGGCAGGATGGCAAGCATCTCGGTGATCGGGATCGGGAAGCCCGTCACGGCCGATTCCCGTCCCCGCGGACTCGAGGTCGTGTGCTGGCCCAGCAGCGTCGTCGGCGCCATCTGGCCACCGGTCATGCCGTAGATCCCGTTGTTCACGAATACGACGGTGATCCGCTCGCCGCGCGCGGCGGCATGCACGATCTCCGCGGTGCCGATGGCGGCGAGATCGCCGTCGCCCTGGTAGGTGAACACGAAGGCGTCGGGCCGGGCGCGCCGGACGCCGGTCGCGACGGCGGGCGCCCGCCCGTGGGGCGACTCGACGAAGTCGATCCCGAGGTAGTCGTAAGCGAACACGCTGCACCCGACGGACGCGACCCCGATCGTCTTCGGACCGAGGTGCAGCTCGTCGAGGAGCTCCGCGATCAGGCGATGGATGATCCCGTGGCCGCAGCCGGGGCAGTAATGCGTCGACCGGTCCGTGAGCAGCGCGGGGCGCCCGTACACGACTCGGCGGTCATCGGTGCGCAGCCCGGCGGTCATGGCGTCGGTGCCGTCAGGGCCCACGCGATGCTCAGCCGATCGACGACCTCCCCCGGCGTGGGCACCATGCCGCCGGTGCGGCCGTGGAAGAACACCGGGGCCGTGTCCACGGCCAGGCGCACGTCCTCGACCATCTGCCCGGCGGACAGCTCGAGCGCGACGATTGCGCGGGCTCGCCGTGCGGCGATTGCAAGGGCTGCCGTCGGGAACGGCCACAGGCTGATCGGCCGGAACAACCCGGCTCGGAGGCCGGCGGCGCGCGCTCGCTCGATCGCGGTCCGGGCGACCCGGGCCGCCGTGCCGTAGGCGACGACCACGATCTCTGCGTCGTCGAGCTGCTCGCCCGCCCACCGAGTCTCGCGCTCCGTGATCGCCGCGAACTTGGCCTGCAGGTGGCGGTTGTGGGCCTCGAGGTCCTCGGGCAGCAGGTGGAGCGAGCGCACCACCCTCGGGGAGCGGCCGTCCGCTCCCGTGAGCTCCCACGCCGAGGCATCCCAGGCGGGTGTTCGGAACGCCGGCACGACCGGCTCCATCGCCTGGCCCATGATCCCGTCCGCGAGGAGGATGACCGGGGTCCGGTAGCGTGCGGCGATCTCGAACCCGTCGGCAACGAGTGCGACCGCCTCGGCGATGGAAGCCGGCGCCAGCACCGGCACCCGGTAGTCCCCGTGGCCGTGGCCCTTGGTCGCCTGGAAGTAATCGGACTGCGATGGGCCGATGCTGCCGAGGCCGGGACCACCACGCATCACGTTGATGAGGAGCATCGGCAGCTCCGAGCCGGACATGTAGCTCATCGCCTCGGCCATGAGGCTCATGCCGGGACTCGAGGTGGACACGAGGACGCGCGCTCCGGTGGCCGCCGCGCCCAGGGCCATGTTGATCGCCCCGATCTCGCTCTCGGCCTGGATGAAGACCCGGCCGAGCTCGGGCATCCGCCGGGCGAGGCGCTCGAGCAGCTCGGCCTGGGGGGTGATCGGATAGCCGAAGTAGGCGTCACAGCCGGCCTCGATGGCGGCGTCGGCCATCGCCTCGTTGCCCTTCATCAGCTGCGGCCTGGGCGCGGCCGCGGGGCGCTCGACAGTCACCCTCGGGACGCTCATCCGACGATCCTCGCTCGCGCGTAGACCGTGAAGACGGCGTCGGGACAGACCCGCGCGCAGAGCGCGCAGCTCGTGCACGCCGCGGCGTCGGTGAGGCGGATCGGATGATGGCCAAGGGCGTTCACGGCACCGGTGGAGAGCTCGAGCACGTGCTTCGGGCAGGCGGCGACGCAGAGCTCGCAGCCCTTGCAACGGTCGCGCGCGATGTCGAGTGGTTGAAATGACGGTGCCGCTCTGGCGCCGGTGCGACTCGGCTGGACGCCGATGGTCATCGACCACCTCCGACACCCACGCTATGTCCCGATCGACACGGTCACGAGTGCCGAACGGCGCTCCCGGGCAGGCCGTTCGGCTGCCACGAGGCGGCTGCGCCGGTTCGGGACCGGAGGCCTGCGCGCCGGGTGCCGATGGCACTTCCGGGATCCGCGCGCCTGCGGTTGCATGAGGTCGTCGATTCGTGCACACGTCCTGGAGGTCCCTCTCATGAAGCGAACCCTCACGATCCTGTTTGCCATCCTTGCCGCGATCACCGTCACCGGCGTCTTCGTCCAGCTCGCGAAGTCGGGGCCGATCCCGGCGAACGTCCGCGATCTCGACTGGCGCCGAATCGTCAAGTCCCGGATCGCCGATCCCGTCGGTGCGATCGCGGAGGAGCTGCCGGCGTGATCGCGCGACTGCTCGTCGTGGGTTTGCTGCTCGGCCATGGGCTCATCCACGCCGCGTACCTCGCGCCGCACCCGCCGGTCACTGCGGGCGGCCCAGCGTGGCCGTTCCAGCTCGGCCACTCGTGGCTCCTCGGCTCGCTCGGCATGCCGGCCGAGACCAACCGGGTCATCGGGCTGGGCCTGGTGACCCTGACGATCGCGGGCTTCGGGCTCGCCGCGGTTGCCGCGCTCGGCATTGCGCCGGCGGCACTGTGGGCTCCGGCCATCGCCGTCGGCGCCGCTGCGTCGCTCGGGTTGCTGGTGGTCTTCTTCCACCCCTGGCTCGCGCTCGGTGTCGCCATCGATATCGCGCTGCTCTGGGTCGCGCTCATCATCGGGTGGACGCCAGGGCAGCTCCCGCGATAGGCCGCACGCGCACCCGGAATCCTCGGGCGCCGCCTCTTCGGCGGCGCCCAAGGGGCAGCCAGCGAGGCCGGCCCGCTCAGGCAGGCGGGCCCCCTGGTCCTGCCGGGCGGTGCGCGGTGGGGCGCGGTGGAGCGAGGATCGCGCGCGCCATCACGAGCGCGCCGATGACGATCAGCACGGCAGGCCACCAGCTGCCGAGATCCGTGGGCCGTGGCTCGCCTGCAAACACGCCCTCGAAGAACCAGAGGCCGGCTGCGAACAGGCTGGCCGCGGCGGCGCCCAACCAGAGGCCGCTCCGGACGAGGCCCGCGGCGTGCGCAAGGCGGCCGTAGACCACCAGCGCAAGGCCGGCGGCCAGCGGAAGCAGCGCCCAGGCGTACGCCCAGCTCTCCCAGTGGGCCGTCTGCGACTGGTACAGCAGCAGGCCGCCGACGGTCGTGACAACCGCGCCGGCGATCGCGAAGCCGATCCCGCGCGGCGGCGCAGGCACGAGCGACGCGCCGAGCAGGACGACGCCGGGCACGATCACGAGGAACGGCCACCAGCCGGACCCCATGGCCTCGAACACGCTGGAGCCGGCGATCTCGCGCAGGACGAGCGCGATGGCGCCGACGGCGATCAGGAGCACGCCGATCACGGCGCCCGCCGTCGACGGGCGCCCTCCGATGGATTGCTGCATGGGCGGATCCTCCGTGCGTGGGCATCAGTGCCCGGCCCAATGACACGCCCATCAGCCGGCTCGGAGAAGTGCCATGCGCCCCGATCCCCTCGGGCCGGGCGTCGCCACCGGTGCTAGCGGATGCCGGCGAGCTCCTGGAGACCGCGCCAGTTCGCGAGCCGATCCTCGCGAGTCGCGAGGATCTCCGGTGACGGAGGCCCGTCGGCCGGGAAGTGGCCGCCGAAGCGACCTTCGGAGCGGGCGAAGTCGAGGAAGTCGATCGCCAGCCCGTCCGGTGTCGCCGCCCAGTCCTCCCGGAGCGCGGGATTGCCCTGGAGTGACAGCCGCTCGGCGTACGACTCCCCACGGCGTGGGTCATAGGTGAACAACGGGTATGCCCTCGACTCGACCGCGAGCTTCGCCTGCCGGCTGGCGGCGTCATCGGCGATGCCGTGCTCAGGCATGCACGCGGCGTACACGATCACGACGGCCGGCCCGGGATAGCTGTTGGCCTCGAGGATCGCTCGGTAGAAGTGGTTCAGGTGGGCGGGTGTCGTCTGTGCCACGTAGACCTCGCCGTGGGCGAGCAGGATCCGGCCCAGCTCCTTGCGCCGCTCCGGGCGGCCGTGGACCACCTTGCCGAACGCCGACATCTTCGTGACCTGGCCACCGAACGTTGCCGTCGACGCCTGCCCACCGGTGTTCGAGTAGACCTGTGTGTCCAGCACGAGCACCTTGACGTCGGCGCCCGAGGCGACCATCCGGGACAGCGACTGGAAGCCGATGTCGTACATCGCGCCGTCACCGCCGACGACCCACAGCCGCCGGTCCTGGTGGCCGGCAGCGTCCCATCGCGCCCGGACGCCCAGCGCGACCGCCGGGGCGTTCTCGAACAGGGAGTTCGTCCACGGCACGCGGTATGGGTTGAACGGGTAGGTGCTGCCGAAGACGGTGTTGCAGCCGGTGGCGGCCACGATGCCCATCGATTCCGGGCCATGGACCTGGCGGGTCGCCGCGACGAGCATCCGGATCGCCGTCGCCTCGCCGCAGCCCGCGCAGGAGCCGGCACCGCCGACGTAGCCGATGGCGTCCTCGCCCAGCATCAGGTCCGCGAGCGCCTTCTCGTTGCGGTACTCGGGCGGGGTGACGGGCAGGGACCGGAAGAACGCGATGTCGCGCCGGAACCGCTCGAGCGTTGCCTCACCGGCGATCGGGGCGGCTCCCGCGGCCGTGGCGGGGACGGCCGGGTTGCCCTCCACGGCGACCTTCTCGCGCATGAACAGCGCGTCGTGCCCGAGCGCCGTGCAGACCTCGACGCACTCGCCGCAGCCCTTGCAGTGGGCAGGATCGACGAAGATGCCGAACATCCCGCGATCCAGGCCGCGCCGGGCGGGCACCTCGCCGTACTTCTGCGTGTCGACGAAGTGCGATCGCGCCGTCACCGCCGCGAGCGCCGGCTGGTCGGCGGCGGCCGCGAATGCCTCGATGCGCTCGTCGAGCTGCGGCGCCGGCACGACCGTACCGAGGATCGCCGTGTCGGGACAGGCGTTGACGCAGGCCATGCACCCGACGCAGCGCTCCGCGAGCAGCTCGGGGATGCGCGGCGCGAGGTGGCTGAAGTCGCGCGCGGCCGCCGTCGCCGGCGGGATCACGCTCCGCGCCAGCCCGATGTCGGCGGGCAGCTCCCGGTCGGCGATTCCCCGCCGGTACGCCGGAACCACGGATCGCCCGAACTCCTCGACGTAGAGGTCCATGTCGAGCAGTGGCGGGGCGACGGTCATGAGGCCGACCTCGTGGCCCTCCTTGAGCTCACCCGGGACCTTGTTCAGCAGGTCGGTCATGCGCGTGGCTCCCGGAGCCGCTCGGCGGTCTCCTCGGCGAGGGCGTGGACCAGGTCGGTCGTCGACAGGACGCCGATCGGGGTCGCCTCGTCGCCGTCCTCGACGACGATCAGGCGGTGGATCTGGAGGCGCGCCATCTTGCGTGCGGCGATGATCAGCGGCGTCGATCGGTGGACGGTCTGCGCCGGGCTCGTCATCAGGTGCCGAACGGCCAGGCCCGGCCAGTTCGACCACAGGTACTCGGTGCTCCGGGCCCGGTTGAGGTCGGTCTGGGACAGGACGCCGACGAGGGCGCCGCTCGCGTCGACGACCGGCAGTCCATGGACGCGGTGGCGGTCCATCAGCGCCGCCGCGTCGCTCAGCGAAGCATCCGCGCGGATGAGGACGGGGTCTCCGTGCATGCGGTCGGCGACGACCGCGCCGGTGATCGCATCGTGGTTGGCCAGGTTCATGCGAGGACTCCCTCGGCCGCGGGCGCAGGAGCCGGAACGGGGCTCCCGATGGCGGCGGTGACGTCGATCAGGCCGTCCCACGCCTCGGCGATGACGGCGAGGTTCGCGGCGATCACGCTCGAGCCACGCTTGCCGAAGAATCGGCCGAGGCGGTCACCGACGGCCTCGAGGACCTGGCCGCGGTCCATGCCTGCGCGCGCGGCGAATGGCGCGACCCGCAGGAACACGCCGACGAGCGCGACGCCCTGCATCCGCAGCTGGAGATCGGGCCTCGGCGCGTGACGGAGCGCGACCGCGGCCGTATCCAGCGCCGTGACGCGGATCCGTCGGGCGTCCACCTCGGCGCGCGCAGCGGCCGGCATCGATGCCCAGATCCCCTCGGCCGTCGGCAGCGGCGACTGGATGAACAGGTCGCCGCCGTCCACGAGGCCCGCGAGGGGGTCGCCAAGGTCGAACGCGGACACATCGTGCAGCGGCACGAAGTCGACCCGGTCGAGCTCGGCGTGGACGCGGATCGGGGCGTCGGCGATGGTCAGGTAGTAGGTCGTCGGCAGGCCCTTCTTCTCGGAGCCATAGCGCGGATACGCCTGCACCTGCTTGTGGAAGACCTCGCCGACGAGGGTCGCGACGAGCTTGTTCGTGGTGACGCTGCCGAAGCCGCCGATCGAATGGCCGCGCAGCGAGTAGGCGCCCGGCGGCCGCACGTCGAGCGGCGTCGCGGACAGCGCCAGCGGGTGGCGGATCCCGAGCACGCGCACCGGCCCGGTCGGCTCGGCACGATCGGCGAGCTCGTCGAACACCGCGACGAGGTCGCCCGCGCCGACGTCGCGCGAGCCCAGGCCCGCGACGAAGGATCTGACCCTGGGCACCATCTCACCCTCGGCCGCGGCGTCGTACAGGGCCGCGCGGATCTCGCGGGTGAGCGGGTTGGCGCTCGCGAGCGGCTCGTCGGTCCGCTCGACGACGCCGACCGCCCGCGCATTTCGCAGTGCATCGAGCACAGCGCGGGAGGGGAACGGTCGGAAGGCCGTGAGACCCACGCAGCCCACCGGCCGACCCAGGGCTCGGAGATGATCGACGACCGCGATCGCCGTGTCGGCGATCGTGCCCATCGCGACGAGGATCTCGCGGGCGTCCTCGGTGCGATAGGTCGCGACCGGGGTGATCGGGCGGCCCGTCAGCGAGGTCCACTCCTCCATGGCCTCGCCGAGGGCGCCCGGGATCCGATCGCTGTAGGCCCGCTGGCCGATGCGACCCTTCATGTAGCTGTCCTGGTTCTGGACGACGCCGGTCATCAGCGCCTCGGCCGGGTCGAACAGGTCGCGGACATGCGCGCGGGGGTCGCCCACGAACTCGCGGAGCAGCTCGTCCTCCGGGAGGAGCACGTTCTCGAGCGTGTGCGTCGTGAGGAATCCGTCCTGGGCGACCATGAACGGCGTCTCCGTCGCCTCCGCAACCCGGCGGGCGATGGCGGCGAGATCGGCGGCCTCCTGGGCGTTGCGTGCGAACAGGATTCCCCAGCCGCAGTCGGCGACGGCCATCACGTCGTCGTGGCCGGCGTGGATGTTGAGCGCCTGGCTGGTGAGCGCCCGGGCGCCGACGTGAAACACCGCCGGCAGGCGCTTGCCGCTGATGACGTACAGGACTTCCTTCATCAGTACGAGGCCCTGGCCCGCGGTGAAGTTCGTGACCCGCGCGCCCGCGAGTGCCGCGCCCTCGGCCGCCGAGGCGGACGAATGCTCGGACTCAGGCTCGATGAACCGGAGGGGCGTTCCCCACAGGTCCGTCCGGCCGTCGGCGACTGCCGCCTGGTAGATCGCGGCCATCGTCGTGGACGGCGTGATCGGGTAGACACAGGCGACCTCGGCGAGCCGCGATTCCACGTGGGCGACGGCCTCCGAGCCATCGACGATCGCGGGGATGCCGGGGAACCGGGTCATGATCGTGCTCCCATCGAGGCCGGCTGGGCGAGGTCGCGGATCGCGCCCTCGATCGTCTGCTCGAATGCAGCCATCCCGGCGCGCAGCGCCCGCGACCGCATCGAGCCATAGCCGAACCACTTGCCGCCGATCCCGACCAGGCGGCCCCGCGGCACCTGGCCGCGAATCGCCTCGGTGATCCCGAGGACCTGGGCGATCGGCAGCGCATGGGACGAGCGCGGAGCTGCCGCCTCCATGCGGGTCAGCTCGTCCAGCGAGATCTCGACGATCGAACCGGGCTCGACCCCGATGACCGTGTCGAGCACGAGGCACGCCTCGCCGTCGGCCACGTCGATGAGGTCTGATGCATCGAGCTGGACGCAGCGTCGGACCTCGACGCGCTGGCGCAGGTCCGGCTCGAGGCGCGGCAGGACGTGGGCCACCGCATTCAGCGCCGCACCATCGTCGCCGCGCTCGGCGCTGCCGCAGACGAGCACCCGAACCGTCGGCGCGGCGAGGGTCATGACGGCGCCTGCTGGATGGACAGGTCGAGGAAGTGGGTCGCGCACGAGATGCACGGGTCGTAGGCGCGGATCAATTGCTCGAGCTGGTGCGTGGCCGCGTCCATCGGGAGGTCGAGGACGCGCGGCGCGAACGCTGCGACGTCGGCCTCGATCGCCGCCTGGTTCTGGGAGGTCGGCGGCACGATCACCGCGGCCGCCACCTTGCCGTCGTCGCCGAGCTGGTAGCGGTGGAACAGCAGCCCTCGCGGCGCCTCGGTGGCCCACGCGGCGGTGCCGGGCCGCGCCTCCCACTCGACGGCCGGCCGATCCGGCGGCTCGTACGCGTCCACGATGTCGATCGCGTCGGCCGTCGCGTGCACGAGCTCGATGGCCCGCGCGACGATGCTCCGGTACGGATTGCGCCGGATCGATTCGAGTGCCCCGCTCGCCTGCAGCGCCTCCCGCGCCAGCGGGTGCAGCTGCTCCGCGTCAAGCACGATCCGCGCCGCCGGGCCGAGGAGATAGGGCAGGTCGTCGGCGCCGCGCGCCTGGAGGGCGTTGGACCACGGCACCTGGACCTCGTGGAACGCCTCGCCCCACGCCTGGGGCGCAAGATTGAGGCCGTCGTTCGAGACGATCCGGCCGTCGTTCATCGGGTACTCGCGAGGGTTGTGGAGCGCGACGAGCCGCGGCTCGCGCTCGAACGCAGGTGGGGTCAGCCCGAGGGCAATGTCGACGGTCGCCCGAGCGAGCCGGAGCGCCTCGTGGAGTGCCGGCTGGAGGGCGCTCAGCTGCGCCTTTCGAGGCGCCCGCGACCAGCCGCCGACCCGCACGCTCACGGGGTGGATCGCGCGGCCGCCGAGGGTCGCGAGCAGGTGGTTGCCGATCTGCTTGAGCCGCAGTCCGTCGGCCACGAGCTGGCGATGGTCCTTCGCCATCTCGACCGCGCTCGGGTAGCCGAGGAAGTCCGGCGCGTGCAGCAGGTAGATGTGCAAAGCGTGGCTCTCGATCCACTCGGCGCAGTACATGAGTCGTCGCAGCGCGCGGGTGGACGGCTCGACCTCGACACCGAACAGGTCCTCGAACGCGTGGACGGCGCTCATCTGGTACGCGACCGGGCAGATGCCGCAGATGCGCGACACGATGTCGAGCACCTCGTTCGGGGTCCGGCCTGCGACGAGCGCCTCGAAGTAGCGCGGCGCCTCGAAGATCTGGAGCCGCGCCTCGGCGACCGCGCCGTCACGCACCAGCAGGTGCAATGACCCCTCGCCCTCGACGCGGGTCAGGTTCTGGACCTGGAAGCGCAGGTCGTTCATTCGCCCCTGCGGCGCGGCCGTCGTGGTCACGCCGCCGAAGCCGCCGCCCTCCACCTCATGCATCGAGGCCTTCCTTGCCGGCACTCCCCCACCTCGGTGGGTTGTGCTCGGCGAGCTCGGGCGGATAGGCGCCGGCCGGTCGGAGCTGGATCAGGGGGCGTCCGCCGAGGCGGTCGGTGACGCCGCGGAACACCGGCGCGCCACCGGTGAAGCCGGCGAACAGGCGGCCGACATCGCCCGGCTCGAGGCTGCCCAGGGCGGGACCATCGGTGAACCATCGGGCAAGCCCGTCGACGTTCGCGCCCTCGCGCGGCCCGAAGCAGCCGTAGCAGCCACGGCCCATGCCCGGGCAGATCGCGCCGCAGCCGGTCTGCGTGACTGGTCCGAGGCACGGCTCGCCGCGTGTCAC
Organism: Candidatus Dormiibacterota bacterium; assembly: GCA_035631615.1. Classification (GTDB taxonomy): domain Bacteria; phylum Chloroflexota; class Limnocylindria; order Limnocylindrales; family CSP1-4; genus UBA5189. Next base: position 128,126 of record DASQIK010000027.1, read on the forward strand.
GACGACGCACTCGAGCCCACGCCGCTTGCATTCCAGGCAGACCGCCTGGTCCGGCAGCTGCGGGCGCCGGCCGGTCGTGACGGCGGTCAGCAGCTCGACCAGCTGGTGAGCATCGATCGGGCAGCCCCGAAGCTCGGCGTCCACCGCGACGTAGGTCGCCACCGGGGAGGCGACGGCCAGTGATTCGACGAATGCCGGCGCCGGGTAGACGGCGTGCCGGAACGCCTCGTGCTCCGCGGCCGTGCGCAGGGCCTGGATGCCGCCTGCGGTTGCGCACGCGCCGATCGTCACGAGCGTCTTCGTCGCGGCGCGCAGCCGGGCAATCTCGACGACCTGCTCCGGGCTCGAGATCGAGCCTTCGATGAACAGGACGTCGAACGGCCCCGACGAGCGCCGGGAGGTCGCCTCGGCGAACTCGACGAACTCGAACCGGTCCGCGAGCGCGAGCAGCTCGTCCTCGAGGTCGAGGATCGTCAGCTGGCAGCCATCGCACGAGGCAAACTTGACGACGCCGACCCGCGGCCGGTTGACCGCGGCGGCCCTCGACGGAACGCGGGTCTCGGGCGCCATCACAGGCCCTCGCGTCGGAGGTCCGAGCCGAGCTCGGCGACCGAGAAGACCGGTCCGTCCCGGCACACGAACCGGGTCCCCAGCTGACAGTGTCCGCACAGGCCGACACCGCACTCCATGCGCCGCTCGAGGGTCAGCCAGGTGTGCCCCGGCGGGACCGCGAGATCGCCCAGAAGATCGGTGACGGCGGTCATCATCCGCTCGGGCCCACACACGAAGGCGGTCACGTTCGCACCGGTCGGCTTCGCACCGCGGAAGAGCTCCGTGATGATCCCCACCCGCCCGAGCCACTCGGGCCCGGCGCGATCCACTGTCAGGCGGATGTCGACGCCGTCGGCGGCCAGTGCCTCGAGCTCGTCGACGAACAGGCGATCCCGGGGCGTGCGAGCGCCGAGGTACACCCGGATCGAGGTGAACCGGTCCCGCTCTGCGAGGACCTGGTCGAGCAGGCCGCGCAGCGGGGCGAGCCCGATCCCGCCTGCCACGATCGCGACGTCGCGGCCGTAGGCATCCTCGATCGGCCACGGCCGGCCGAGCGGGCCCCGGAGCGCGAGCTGGGTGCCGGGTCGGATGCGGGCGAGAACGCTCGTCGTCGGGCCGGCGGCGCGGATCGTCAGCTCGATCCCGTCGTCCCGGATCCGCGAGATCGAGATCGGGGGAATCGCGAATGCTGGCATGGCGATCATGACGAACTGGCCCGGTCGCGCGGCCAGGAGGGCCGGGTCGTCGGTCGCGATCCTGAGCGTGGTCGTGTCAGCGGTCTCGGGCCGCACCGCCGCGAGGGTCGTCGGGACGTAGGTCGTTCGGATGGACCCGGGCTCCACCGCCGCCGGCGCGATCGCCCGGACGGGTGCCGTCGGGACCAGCGCAGGCGCGTCGGGGACGAGCCCGGGGACCGGCCCGGCGATGATCGCGAGCTCCTCCCGAACGTCGATGCCAACCGGGCACCAGGCGACGCAGCGGCCGCAGCCGACGCAGCCGGACGTGCCGAACTGGTCGAACCAGGTCCCGAACTTGTGGGTCAGCCACTGGCGGTATCGGTCGCGATGCTGCGGCCGGAACGAGCCGCCGCCGACCACCTGGGCGAAGCCTGCGGTGAAGCAGCTGTCCCATGCTCGCGTGGCCGTGGATTCGCGACCGTCCGGGTCGGACACGACCTCGGTCCCGGTGCAGAAGCAGGTCGGGCAGACGAGCGTGCAGTTCGCGCAGGCGAGGCAGCGCTCGGCGATCTCGGCCCAGCGCGGGCTGTCGAGGTTCGCGAGCAGTCGGTCGTGGAGGCCATCGGTCTCGACCGCGTGGCCCATTGCGGCGCGAACGGCCGCCACCTGCTCGGCCGCCTGGGCGAGGTGCGCTTCGGTGGCCGGCGCGAGCACGAGACGATCCAGGAGCCGCTGACCCGCCGGACTGTCGCCGCGCGCCGCGAACCCGTCGCCGATCTCCGACAGCGTGATGTCGGCCCCGCGGGTCACCTCGGGCCCGGTGTCCATGGAGGTGCAGAAGCAGGTCGATGTCGCCATGGCGCATTCGACCGCCACGACGAACAGGTCGGCACGTCGCGCCGCGTAGTCCGGATCGACCGCCGGGCCGCCGGCCAGCACTCGATCGTGGATCGCCAGCGCCGCGAGGTCGCAGGCACGGGCGCCGATGACGGCGGTCGGCTGCGAGGCCGGGGCGTCGACCCGGACGGCAAGTGAGCCGTCGGCGCGCGTCTCGAGGGCGAGGGCGTCGACGCGCGACGGGAAGGTCCACGGCTTGATCCCGCTCCACGCGGGCCCATTGTCGAAGGCCCGATCGGCGCCGGCCGCGTCAGGTGCCCGCCGCTCGAGCCGGACGAGGCCCGGTTCGCTCCTGGCTGTCCACCCGAACGGCAGCGCGTCGGCGTGGTCGATCTCAGCCATCTTGAGCGCCCCGTCCTCGACGACCGGCCCGATGACACGCCGCCCGTCGCCGCGCAGGGCCAGGACCAGCTCGCCGAGGCGCGCGGTCGGGAGGAACCTCGTGGCGCTGCCCATCGCGTCGGCGGCGGACCAGTGGCGCTCGATCACCACGGTTCCGGCGCCCGACTTCCGAACATGTCGAGGAGCTGCTGCCAGCTTGCGGTGAGCCGCCCGGACACCGATTCGAGGACGAGCGGCAGCAGCGCCGCCGCCAGCTCGCAGTCGGTCTCCAGCCGTGCACGCAGCGTCGCCGCGTCGAATGCCTCGATGGTCGTCGGCTCGGTCGCGATCGCATCGACCGTGGCTCGGAACGGCGCGACCACCGCGGACCAGCCGACGAGCTCGCCGGCTTCGCAGGTCACGATGGTGAGCCGGTCGCCCATCTCGGGGATCCGGAGGCGGAGGGCCACCCGCCCGGAGATGACGAGGCCGAGGAACGGCGTGTCGATGCCCTCGCGAAGAATCTCTGCCCCCGCCGCGAACTCGGCGTCATGTGCCAGCTCGCCGAGGCGACCGCGGACGGCCGGCGAGAGCCGGTCGAGCACCATGGTTGCGGCCTGGATGGCGGGCATTCTCGGGCGGTACCTCCGTACCGACACCGTATCCGCGGCAGCCCCCACCTCCGACAGCCAACCGGCCCCATCCGGCGACCCGTAGGTCCCGCCGGGCCAGTGACATCCGGGCCCAGCGGTCCGGGGCGTTCGGGACATTCGGCCCTACTCCCCAACCCGAGCCGGCACGCAGGATTGCAGGGCGTGGGTGTCGGAGGGACGCCCGACACCCACCAGGCAATGCCGGCCTCAGACGAGGTGCAGCCGCCGCGCCTCGTGCTCGAGGTCCGTACGGAACGCTGGATCGGCGATGGCGATCAGCGCCTGCGCCCGCTCACGGAGCGATCGGCCCCACAGCTCCGCGACGCCGTACTCGGTGACGATCGTCCGCGCGTGGGCCCGCGTCGTGACGACGCCGGCGCCCTCCTGGAGGCTTGCGACGATGCGGGAGCGCGCGCCGCCCTGGGCCGATGCCGGGAGGGCGATGATCGCCCGCCCCTCGTCGGCCAGGGAGGCGCCGCGGATGAAGTCCATCTGCCCGCCTACGCCGGAATACATCCGGTGGCCGATCGAATCCGCGACGATCTGCCCGGTGAGATCGACCTCCACCGCGGAGTTGATCGCGACCATCCGGCTGAACGATCGGATGACCGCGGTGTCGTTGGTGAAGTCGACCGGGCGCATCTCGATCATCGGGTTGTCGTCGACGAAGTCGTAGGCGCGCCTGGTGCCCATCAGGAAGGCGGCAACGATCTTGCCGCGATTGCGCTCCTTGCGCGACCCGTTGATCACGCCCGCCTCGACCAGATCGACGACCGTGTCCGTGAACATCTCGGTATGAACCCCAAGGTCGCGCTTGCCGACCAGGAAGCTGCCTGTCGCGGCGGGGATCGCGCCGATCCCCAGCTGGAGCGTGGCGCCGTCGGGGATGAGCTCGGCGACAAACCCGCCGATCCGGCGCTCGATCTCGCCGATCGTGGGCAGGTGAACCTCGTAGGGCGGGACATCGCACTCGATGGCCAGGTCGATGTCGTTGACGTGGATGAAGCTGTCGCCGAGGGTCTTGGGCACGGCCCGGTTGAACTGGACGACCACGGTATTCGCCGCCTGGATGGCAGCGTGCATCGCCTCGACGCTCGTCCCGAGCGAGCAGAACCCGTGGGCGTCCGGCGGGGTTGCGTTCACGAACACGTAGTCGAGCGGCAGCATCCCCGACTGGAACAGGCGCGGGACGTCGGACAGGAAGACGGGCACGAAATCGGCGCGGCCCTCGTTGACGGCCGCGCGCGCGTTCGGCCCGATGAACAGCGCCCGATGGCGGAAGTGTGGTGCCATCTCGGGCGCCAGGTGCGGCCCGGGACCTTCGCAGTGGAGGTGGACGACGCTCACCGCCTCCAGCTCCGGCGCGCGCGCCACGAGCGCGTCGAGCAGCACCGACGGCGTCGCAGCGGCGCATTGCAGGTACAGCTGATCGCCGGAGCGAACCCCCGAGACCGCCTCGGCGGGAGAGACGATACGCATGCCCCGAGCATAGGGACGGGCGGCTGCCGGCCATCCGGCCGTTCGGCCCGGCTGGTCCGGGCCGTTCGTCGCCTGGATCGACCTCGATCAGCCGATGGTGGCCAGCAGGTCCTCGGCGGCGGCACGCCAGGCGACCGCCAGGTGGAGGCCCACGGCGCGGAGCCACCGATCGAGGTCGGATGGCTCGAAGCCGCGCATGGCCGGCGAATCGAGGCGGCGAGTCGCATCGATCACGAATGCCGTGAAGATGACCTCCGGCGCGAGCGAATCGATCCGGGCCGCTGCGCCGGGCACGAAGTCGACCGGGATGATGAGCCGTCCGAAGAACGCCCCCATCGCCTCCGCGAGGCCATCGGTCCCCTGGCTGTGCCCACCCCAGCGTGCGATCGGTGCCGGCGATCGGAGGTGGGCGACCGTGAGGGCAGGGCCAACCGCAGCGAGCCGCAGATCACCCCCGAAGGACAGGAACCGGTTCTCGACGGGAATGCGATCGACGACGTGCACGTGGCCCCAAGAGACCGGGTATCGAGCCGTGGCACCGGCGGGCAGCCGACGGACCGTGTGCAGATCGGCACCCGCAACCGAGGGCCGGTAGAAGGCGATCTCCTCGGGGTCGAAGTGGCGGACGGTGGGACGCTCGCGGAGGGCCACGATGAGGTGGCTCTCGAGTGATCCTTCGGCGGCTGCCGGGGCGCCGCCAAGGTTTGCCTCGATCAACAGGAACCCCAGGTTGCCTACGAGCGCGGCCGCTGCCTCCGGCCAGCCGGCGGGATGGTCGAGCTTGCTCACCAGTGCCCGGACGAGGCCACGATCCAACGGCGCCGCAGGCGGGTCAGACAGGCGTCGCGTCGGCGGCTCGAGCAGCATCGATGACCTCGCTTCCAAGGAGTGGCACCACGAACAGCTCCTCCTGCGCGAGGTGAGCGGCAAGCACGGCGTGCAGCCGGGTCATCGCGGCAACGACCTGGTGGACGATGTCGCCGGTCCAATGCTCGCGCGCGGCGACCGACGCGATCTCGAGCGCCGTCGCCAGCTCCCGGATCTGCTCGTGCTGGTAACGCAGTGCGCGCGTCGCCCAGGGCGAGCCCGTGGCCTGATCGAGCCGACCGTACAGCCATGCCTCCTCCCAGGCAGCGTGCGGGGCGAACTCCCGGTGTGCCCAGGCGGTCGCCCGGGCGGTTCGATCCGCCAGCTCGCCCCGCGAGAGCCGATAGGCCTCCTCGATCGTGCCCTCGAGATTGGACAGGCCCATGCGCAGGGCGTGGTGATCGCGCTCGATGATGCGCTCCTCGACGGCGGTGGCGGTCAGGCTGCCCATGGCAGACCTCCTCGCGCTGCGGCGTGGTCGGGCCGGTTAGCCGAGTGCCGGCTCGACCACGCGAAGCTGGTCGACGATCTCCTCCCGGTCCGCGCGGCTCGACGGGCCGAGGTCGATGAGCCGGTCGGGCCGGCGATAGAGCGCGACGTACTCGCGCTCGAGCGCGATCCGAGACGGATCCGACCCCATCACGGCGAGGCGATCGCAGCCCTCCGCTTCGTGGAGGACGCGAAGCAGATACTGGGTCTCTGGGTCGGCGTCGCGGCCGACCTCGGTGATCACGGAGTGGCCCTCGTGCGCCCGCGCGATCAACGCGTGCTTGCCATCAAGCCAGACGACCGCGGCCGCGCGGGCCGGGAGCGATGTCAGGCGCGTATGCATCTGATGCCTCCTCTGTACCTCGGAGGCTAGGCGTGGGCCGGGCCTGGTCGACACTGCCGGATGGACCGGTCGATGGGGGCCGAAGTGTCCCTTCGGGACAGCCCAGGCCGCGCTGAGCGCACGGCGGTGATCAGTCGGAGCCGCGACCCACCCGGTGCTTGGCCACGAACGCGGCGGCCTGTGCGCGCCGCTCCAGGTTGAGCTTGGACAGGATCGAGCTGACGTAGTTCTTGACCGTCTTGTCGGACAGGAACACGTCCGACGCGATCTCCTTGTTCGTCTTGCCCTCCGCGACGAGCATGAGGATCTTCTGCTCCTGCGCCGTCAGGACGGCGAGCTCGTCCGTCTGGCCGCCCAGCGCGATCCGGCGGACCCGCTCGAGGACCTTCTCGGTGACCGCCGGGTCCAGCAGGGACTCGCCGCGACCGACGGCCTCCAGTGCCGCGACCAGGTCACGCGCCCGAATCTGCTTGAGGAGGTAGCCCGCGGCGCCGGCGACGATCGCCGACAGGACCGCCTCCTCGTCCGGGTATGAGGTCAGCATCACGACGCGCGTCGAGGCCAGCTCGGCGCGAATCTCGCGGCAGGCCTCGATGCCGGAGCCGTCGGGGAGCCGGACGTCCATGACAACGATGTCGGGCTCGAAGCGACGCGCCTGCTCGATCGCCTCGGCAACCGTCCCGGCCTCCGCCACGACCTGGAACCCCTCCCGCCGATCCAACAGCGCGACCAGGCCCTGTCGAACGACCTCGTGGTCGTCGACGATCAGGAGCCGGTAGGGATTCGAGGCGTCGCGGGCGGTCAAGAGGCACCCTCAGCAGGCCCGATGGGAAGCCGCACGATGATACGCGTGCCGCTCCCCGGCTCGCTCTCGACTGCGATCGTGCCGCCGAGCACAGCGGTGCGGTCGCGCAGGTTGGCGAGCCCGAAGTGGGTGCCGTCGAGCCGCCGACCGGGCTCGAAGCCGACGCCGTCGTCCTCGACGGTGAGGGTCAGGATGTCGTCGTTGACCCGCACGGCGACGGTTGCCTGCCTGGCGCCGCTGTGGCGAGCGACGTTGCTGAGCGCCTCCCGGGCGATCTGGACGAGCTCGTGGGCGGCTTCGGGCGGCAGGCGGCCGACCAGCAGGACCGCATCGGCAACATCGAGGGACAGCTGCGCCGGCGATCCGGCGAGCAGCTCGCGGGACATCGCCTGGAGCGCCGGGCCGAGGCCGATGTAGCTCTCCGGACCGAGTCCCACGATGAACTGGCGGATGTCGCCGATCGTCGTGTGCAGCCGATCGATCGCGCGGTCGACGCGGGACAGGGCGCGGTCCCGATCCGTGTCGATCAACTCGAGCACATCCTCGAGCGACAGGCTGACGGCGTAGATGCTCTGGATGACGCCGTCGTGGAGGTCGCGGCTGATCCGCATCCGCTCGTCCACGATGGCGAGCTTCTGGACCTCGTCGTGGAGGCGGGCATTCTGGATCGCGATGCCGGCGTGCACGGCGAACATCTCGACCAGCTCCTGGTCGGCGGTGCTGAACGCTGGCGCGTCGTGCTTCTCCGTGAGGTAGAAGTTGCCGGCCGTCTCAGCGCCGACCCGGACCGGCACGCCCAGGAACGAGCGCATGGGCGGGTGCCACGGCGGGAAGCCATAGGTATCCGGGTGGTCGGCGATGTCCGGGATGCGGAGCGAGACCCCGTCCCGGATGATCGTGCCCAGCAGGCCGTGCCCCCGGGGCAGCGCCCCGATTCGCGCCCGATGTTCGGCACTGATCCCGCTGGTGATGAACCGTTCGATCAGCCCGTGCGGACCGACGATGCCCAGCGCCGCGTAGCGCGCGTCCACGAGGTCGCGGACGCTGTCGACGTTCAGCTGGAGGACGCGGTCGAGGTCGAGCTCGCCGGCGATCGCCCGCGTCGCGCGATCGAGCGCGTGCAGCGCATCGTCCGACTTCACGCGCGAGAGCCTACCAGTGACCTGATGGCCCCCTGAATTCGTGCCGGAGGTCACTTTGTGGCGAGCCGGGTGGCCGCCACCATCCGCCCATGACAGACACGAGCACCCTCCCGGACATGAATCGTCGGCGCTTCCTGCGTGGTGCAGTCATCGCCGGTGGTGGCCTCGCGGCGGCGGCGGTGGCTGCCTGCACCCCGGCCGCGAGCGTTGCGCCGTGGGTCTACGCACCCGTTGCCACCCCAGGTGGGGCGCCCGCGATACCCGGCGCGCCCCCCTCAGCTCCCGCGGCGACGCACGATCACGGCAGCGCAACGCCGGCGCCCGGATCGAGCCCGACGACGGGCGATCACGACGCGAACGCTCTGGCGGTGGTCAAGCGCTTCCTCGGTGGCGAGGGCGCGGCGCTCGGAGGTGCCGGCAACCAGCCCTACGGCGCCCCGAGCCTCGACGGCTCGACCAAGGTGTTCGAGCTGTCGGTCGAGAAGATCAAGCACCAGATCGACGCGCAGCAGGCGGCGATCGACGCGCTCGGGTTCAACGCGACGTGGCCCGGGCCGCGGATCGACGTCATCCAGGACGACCGGGTCCGAGCGATCTTCACGAACAAGCTCGATGAATCGACGGGCATCCACTTCCATGGCCAGCAGCTGCCGAACAACATGGACGGCGTCCCGCACATCACCCAGGAGCCGATCCAGCCCGGCGCTTCGTTCGCCTACGAGTTCACGGCGCGCACGGTCGGCTCGCACATGTACCACTCCCACCACAACGCGACCGACCAGGTCGGGCGTGGCCTGCTCGGCGCGTTCATCGTCCACCCGAAGGACCCGGCGCAGCGCGTTGGCGCGAAGTACGGCGTCACCCAGGACATCGTCTGGATCAGCAACGACTCGCTCGGCGGCTTCACCATCAATGGCCGCGGCTTTCCTGCCACCTCGCCGATCGTCGCGAAGCTCGGCGAGAAGATCCTCGTCAGGTTCATGAACGAGGGCGTGATGATGCATCCGTGGCATCTCCACGGGATGCCGATGCACGTCGTGGCGCGCGACGGCTACGAGCTGGGTGCCGCCTCGTTCCGGTGCGACACGCTTGGCGTGAACCCCGGCGAGCGCTGGGACGTGGTCATCGACTGCACCGAGCCCGGTGCCTGGGCCTTCCACTGCCACATCCTGCCCCACGCCGAGGGCCGCGAGGGCATGTACGGCATGGTCACGGCCCTGGTCGTCCAGGACGCGACGGCTGCCGCAACCTCGGCCCGCACCGGGGCCTCGCCGATCGTCAGCGCCGCGAACGCGGCCGGTTCGACCGCCTTCCTCTGCCAGGTCCTGTGAGTGCGCTGCAGGATCGAGGGCCAGGGCCGGCAGGTCGCGCCATGAGCGCGACGCGGCGGATCCTGCTCGCGACCGACCTGTCCGCCGCGTCCGATGGCGCGACCCGCGAGGCCATCGACCTCGCCCGGGATCTCGGTGCAACGCTCCTCGTTGTCAGCGTCATCGACCCCGCGGTTCACGGCGCAGCCGGGGCGCGGTTCGAGCGCATGGACCAGCGCCGGCGTGCCCGTGAGACCGCCGCCCAGGACCTGGTCATCCGCGGCCGCCAGGCCGGCGTCCATGTCTCGTTCATGATCTGGGAGGGCGAGCCCGGCCCGTCGATCGTCGATGCCGCGACGAGCGAGCAGGTCGACATGATCATCGTCGGCAGCCACGGCCGAGGGTCCGTTGGGCGGCTGTTCATCGGCAGCGTGTCCGAATACGTCGTGCGCAACGCGTCATGCCCGGTGCTCGTCGTTCGCGCCCGGACGCAGGCGCGCGTGGAGCCGCTCCAGCTCGTCTGACCGGGCATCGTCGTTCGAGGCGACTCCCTCGGGGCCGCCGTCCATTTTGATGTCCGGCGCCGGGCCCCGGGAGCGGACTTGCGAGCCGGCTACTTCGTGTAGGCGCCGACGGGATCGAGCTCTTCTCGGATCAGGCGCAGCTCCTCCGTCGTCGGCGCCGGCGTCTCCGCCAGTCGATCGGCGGCGCGCACGTCCCAACCGGTCGCCGCCCGGACGTCGTCGAGGGTCGAGCCGGGGTGCAGCGAATCGAGGCGCATCTCGCCTTCGTCGTCGAAACGCCAGATCCCGAGATCGGTCAGGACAACGGACGGGCCGCGCCCGATCCAGCCCTGCTCGCGCCGGATCCGCTCGGACTGCTCGGCGCCGCCGAGGTTCCCGGCCGACGTCCGGAAGTCGATCGCCTCGACGAACGAGCGCTTCGACTGGCGCATGATCACGAACACCTGCCGGGCATTGATCGCGATCTCGCACGCGCCGCCGCTGCCGGGGAGGCGGGTCCCGGGGTTGGCGTAGTCGCCGATGACGGTCGTGTTGATGTTCCCGAACCGGTCGATCTGGGCCGCGCCGAGGAACCCGACGTCGATCAGCCCGCCCTGCAGGTAGAAGCTGAACAGCTCGAACATGCTCGTGACCGCCGTGGCGCCGGTCACGATCGTCGGATCGCCGATGGACAGCGGGAGCCGCGCCGGCCTGGCCCCGAACACGCCCGACTCGTACACGAGCTCGATCTCCGGGGCGACCGTGCGCTGCGCCAGGTTGACCGCGATGTTCGGCAGGCCGACGCCGACGAAGCACACCCGCTGACCGGCCAGCTCCCGCGCGGCGGCCACGATCATCATCTCGGACTTCGAGAACGGCGCCGGCCCCTGCGGCACGCTCATTCGTAGCGCCCGTAGTCGACCGATCCGGAAGGCGCCGAGCCCGGCTTGAGCCCGGCAAGGCGCGCGGCGCCGAGCTTGTCGACGTAGGCGGCACGATCCGGGAGGTCGTACACCCACTCGCGCAGCCAGCGCTGGAGCGCGTCCTCGTCGCGCGTGATGGCGTCCCAGTCGAGATAGAACTGGTTGTCGCGGTCGTAGGCGCCCTGGACGTACGACGGGTGGGCGCCGTACGGCTCGACGACGACCGCGTCGACGATCAGGCCGGGGATGATCGTCCGGTTCGGGTCTGCCCGGATGACCGACTCGTCGACGAGCTCCTCGACCACCACGATCACCCGATCGGCAGCGAAGGCCGCCTCCTTCTGGCAGCCGAGCAGGCCCCAGACCTGGGTATCGCCGGCGGCATCCGCGCGCTGCGCGTGGATGATCGAGACGTCCGGCCGCAGCGGCGGCACGGCGTAGACCACCCCGTCGCCGTACGGCGATTCGATCTCGCGGATCAGCGGGTTCGCCTTGGGAAGGTCCGTCTCGAAGTAGCTGCGGAGCGGATAGAACGGGAGCCCGGCCGCGCCCGCTGTGTATCGCCCGACCATGCCGAAGTGGCTGTATTCCTCGATCTCGAGGCGCGGCAGGTTCCCGGGGCCGCCGCTCGTCGCGGGCTCGATCCGGCGCCGAATGGCACCGAGCCCGCCGACGCCCGGATTCCCGAGCCAGGAGAAGATCAGCTTGCGCGCCACGCCCGCCGCGATCATCTGGTCGTAGATGAGATCAGGGGTCATTCGGGCGAGGGTCAGGTCCCGCCTGCGCTGGCGGATGATCTCGTGGCCCGCGCTGAACCCGATGAGATGGGTGAAGCCCTCGATCGCGATGGTGTCGCCGTCCCGGACGACCTCCGCCACCGCGTCGCGCATGGTCCCGACCTTGTTCGCAGGCATCACCGCCAGTATCCGCGAATGCCGGCTCGGCCGGAGCTTGCGCCGGGGATGGTATTTCAGCAGGCCTTCTTGCCGACCGCCGTGACGGTCAGGAGTCGCGCCGGGCTGTCGACGGTGGCACGGCGAGACCACGAGCGGATCGACCCGATGTGGCCGCAGACGCTGCCACGGTCCGCCGCAAGCACGATCGACGTCCATGCCACGAGGGACACGAGCGCGCGGGAGATGGATACCGGCCGAGCATCACCGTCGGCGGTAACGTCGTGGCCAGTTCGGGTGACGCGTCACGTGCCGGCGCACGAGAGGTTCACCGACAGGGTCCGTCCGTTGGGGACGTGACCCTGGGCGACGATCGTCACCGCCGAGCCGGCGATCGCGACGCTTGCCTGCGCGACCACCCCATCGGCCGGCGCGACCGAGCTGTCGACCAGCAGCAGGTGATCGTTGGCGCCATCGCCGACCACGAGCCCCATCGACGCGCGTTCGGTGGATCCACCCGCCGAGCCCATGAACGCGTGCAGGTAGAAGGTCGGATCGGCGCCGCCCAGCGTCTCGACCGTCCATGCGCCGGCGTCGGGATCGTAGTGGCAGTCGAGGCTCGATGCCGGCAGGCGATACGTGCCGGCAATCGGTCCGCCGGTGACCACGGCCGTGCCTGCCGCGAGGCCCGGGATCGGGGCCAGGGTTGGCCCCGGGGTGCCCGCGGGCCCGGATGCGGCCGGGGCCGGCGTCGCGGCGGCCGCCGCTGCGGCCCGGTCGAGCGAGCCGCCCGGAAGGTGGCACGCGACGTCGCCGTCGAGGGATATCGCGCCGGCACCACCCTCGAGGCCGGTGAGGTGCAACGTACCGGCGAACGGGTTGACCGAGCGGACGTCGAGCGTGAGGCGTGAGGCGTCCGTCGGCGCGAATGCCTGCGGAAAGGCGGTCGACTCGGCGGACTTGTAGGCATCGATCAAGGTGCCGGCCAGCTGCGCCGGCGACATCGCGCCAGGCGCGATCTGGACGGTCACCTCGTCCGGATCGAGCCGGGCGAGCCCGATCCGGACCGGGACCTTGATGCTGACGTTCACGTTCGGCCCGCCGGGGGTGCGATAGACGACATCGAAGGCGACGGACTTGCCGCTGGCCACGCAGAACGGCTGGTCGAGGGCGGCCTGGCCGTCGAACGTGGCAGCCCCGCTGAGCCGCAGGGCCGCCGTCGTCGTCCGCGCGAGCCGGGCCGTGCAGGCATCGCCGCCGGACAGCCACGCGAGCGCCGTCGCGTCCCCGTCCTGGAGCGCCAGGATCGTGATCGTCGATGCATCGGGGCCAGTGCCAATGGTCTGGGTCCGGCGGGCGACGACGGCCCACTCCCCGGCGCCGATCAGGTGCTCGAGGGCGATGCAGCGGAATCCGCTCCGCACGACGGCGACCGTGGCGTCGCCCGAGACGCTGACCAGGTCGCTGACGTACAGGCCGTCGAAGGGCGGCGAGGGCGCCGTGGCCGCCGGGTCGAAGGTCGCGCCGAGGGTCACCGTCGCCGCGGTCGTGCCTGGGCTGGCGCCCGTGCTCGCGTCCGGGTGGACGGGCGCCGGCGACGCCGTCGGTGCCGGAGTCGGCGAGCACGCGACGACGAGCGCCGCGAGCGTCGTTGCCGCGACCAGCGCCGCGAGCGAGGCACGGCCGGCGCGTCCCGCGGTCATGGGAAGTAGAGGTTGTCAGGTGGGCAGTGGTCCGGCGCCCCGACCTTGATCGGGTAGGACGCGTCGAAGCCGTCGAAGACGGCCAGTGAGTCGAGCGTGCCGTCGCTGCCGGTCAGGATCATCCGGCCGACCACCGACCCGTCGGTCCGCGTGAGCACGTGCCAGCCGCCGTCCAGCTCCACGATCCCGCCGAGATCGCCGATCAACTCCGCGCGGCCCTCCTGCGGCGCCCCCGCGATCGTCGGCGGCGGGCCCAGCCGCATCGGGAATTCGACAGACCACGATTGATCGACGGTCGGCGGGAATCGGTTCCCGAACACCTTGTTCGCCGGGTCCCCGAACCAGTCCCGGTCGCCATGGAACGCGATCGTGCCGTGCCACGGCCCCCCGATGCCTTCGCAGGTCCACAGGTCAAGGGCAATGGGCATGGTGTAGAAGAACGCGATGATCGTCCGGGTTCCCCTGATCGAGTACGCCTCGGAGTCGTGGTAGGCGACGTCGATCGCCACCGGCGTCGACGGCAGGGCCTTTCGCTTCACGGCCGCGACGACGACATCGAACGACTTGTCCGCGGCGAACTTGAACGGGTTGTCGAGCTTGAACAGGTCCGACCACTTGAACGGGAAGTCGTCCTTGTCCAGGGTCGCCCGCACGACGACCTTGTCATGCTTGAGCTCCCCCTTCCCCGGCGTTCGCTCGTGGACGACGTCGAGGACGACCTTCGCCTTGCCGTCGGCGCTGGTGACCTGGGCCTGGTTGCCGCCGGACATGAAGTACTCGCCGTAGCCCGATGCCACCCGAAGGAGCTTGCCGGTGCCCGCGCCGACGAGCGGCTGGGTGATCGACCAGTGGACCTTGTAGCCCGCCAAGGGCCCGTTCGGCGGGACCTCGATGCCCGCCAGCGCGTAGCAGGACAGCAGCCCCTGCGACAGGGTCGAGCTGAACTTCGCGGTCGCATCGACCTCGACCTGCGAGATGCCGCCCTCGGTCATGACGTGGAGGCTCGCGGGCTTGGCGTCGACGTCGAGGGTGGCGCCCAGGTAGAGCAGCAGGATGTTCAGGATCTTGCCGCCCTTCGACCAGATCTGGTCGGCCTTGGAGCCCTTCTTGAGCGCCTCCGCCTTGTCGACCATGCGTTGGGCAAGCGCTTCCGGGTCGCTCTCCCGCCATTGCTTGAAGATGTGGGCCGCGGTCCGCTTGGCGGCGTCCTTGGCCCCCGCGGCGGCAAGGCCGTAGCCGGGCTGCTTCGGGCTCTTGAGCGCCAGCTCGACCGCGTCGCACGGGTTCGCCGCCGAAGCAATGCCGACACCGGCGAGGCGCTCGAGGCCCGAGACGCCGGCTGGTGCGGTCAGGGCGCCCGTCGTCAGCCCACGGGGGTCCGGGGCTTCCACCCTCCCGACGAAGCTCAGCGTCCCGAGGACGAGCGTCAGCTGGAGCATGTCGAGGTGGAGCTGCCCGGGATCCGCCTCCGCATAGAGCACCTCACCGCGGCTCGCGCTGAGCGCGCGAATGGCCGCTCCGGCGGTCCGTTCGGCAGGGCCGCTGTCGGCGTCCTTGCCCCACGTGCCGAGCCCGCCCACCAGCACCCCGGGCGACAGCTCGTTCGGGTAGGCGCCCAGATCGTTGAGATAGCCGCCGAACTGGTCGGGGCTGAGCGCATTGCCGACACGCACGGATGCCGTCAGCGACGGGATCAGCTCGGCGTAGACCGCGGCGTCGACGAGGACGTAATCGTTGGGCAGCGCAATGACCGGACCGTCGGCGGACACGACCGGCATCCCCGAACGCCGCAGCAGCTCGATCGTGGCCGCGTTCGCCGTCTCGCCGTTGCCTCCCGTGATCGCGGCAACAAGCGCAACGGCTGCCCTGGCGGGATCCGCGGGCAGGTCACCGAGAGCGCGGAGGCCGCGCGCGTAGGCCGCCGCCGGCCCCCCGTCCGAGCCCCCTCGGGCGTTCGCCGAGGTCACGAGCGTGGCGCCGAGCGGCAGGGTCGAGGCGAGCAGGACGGCGACGAGGCGCCGGATAACCCGTCGCGCCGCCGCGCTTCGCCAACCGCGCGCCTGCATTCCCATCAGGTCTTGCTGATCGTGACCTGGACAGCGGTGACGCCATCGCCGCTCGGATAGACGTTGACGGCGCCGCCGTACGAACCCGACGAGTCCGTCGCGAAGACCCACGAGATCCCGCCGCTGACCGTCGTCGTCGAGATGATCTGGAAGCCGGCCTTCGTGATCGCGGTCTGGTAGAACGACTTCAGGGAGTCGATCGCATCGGTGCTGCTGTAGATCCCGAACCACGTGCCCTGGGCCGACGTCTTGCTGACCTCTGTCGAGTTCGGCGGGACGAGAGCCTTCGCCGCGGTCTCGACATCGCCGCTCGCTCCACCGCCGCCACCGCCCGTCCCGGCAGTCGAGCCACCGCCGTTACCGGCGTCGGTCGCCGCCGGGGCCGCCGGCGTCGCGTTCGACCCCGACCCGGCGCTCGACGCCGGCCCACTGGTCGCGGCCGGAGTCCCGCCGCTGCACGCGGCGAGGAGCCCGGCGATCAGCAGGACGCTCGATGTCCGACGGGCTGTGGATCCGGCGGGGTGAATCCTGGGCGCACTGGACACGGTCATTCCCTGGGCTCCTTCGAAGCGTTATCGATGCCTGGATCGGGGTCGGTCGGCGCGAAGAGCGCCAGCTCGGTGCGGGAGCGCAGGCCCAGCTTCCGGATGGCCTCCGTGAGCTCGGCGCCCACGTCGACGACCGACACGCCGAGGCGCGCCGCCACCTGCTCGTCCGAGAGACCCTCGGCGACCAGTCGGGCGATGCGCGTCTCGCGTAGGCTGAGGCGGCGGAGGCCTGCGTCCTCGGTCACGTTCGGGATCGTCCGGCGTGCCGGTAACGTCGCGGTCATATCCCGGTAATCGGCCCACGGGAGCGCTTCTTGAGGGAGGGGCGGCTCGATTGGACTTCCGGATCCTCGGGCGCCTCGAGGTGCTGGACGGCGGCCGTGACGTCGCGCCCGCACGCGCCCAGCCACGCCGGCTCCTTGCCCTGCTGCTGCTGCACGCGAACGAGCGCCTCGCGACGGACCGGCTCATCGAGGCGCTGTGGGGCGAGGATCCACCGGCGACCGCCGAGAAGGCCCTCCAGGGCCACATCTCGGTCCTTCGCAAGCTGCTCGGCTCGTCGCGGATCCGGACGGAGGGCACCGGCTACCGGCTCGTGCTCGAGCCCGGGGAGCTCGACCGCGATCGATTCGTCACCGCGGTCGCCGAAGCCCGAATCGCGCGGGACGCCGCGGGGCGAGCGGCGCGATTCGCAGGTGCGCTGGCGCTCTGGCGCGGTGACCCGCTGGCCGACCTCGCCGGCGAGCGCTTCGCGGGCCCCGAGATCGCCCACCTCGAGGAGGCCCGCCTTGCCGCGTTCGAGGCGCGAGCCGAGGCCGAGCTCGACCTCGGCCGTCACGCCGAGCTGATCCCCGACCTCGCGCTCCTGGTCGAACGCCATCCGCTCAGCGAAGGTCTCCGAGCCAGCCTGATGCTGGCGCTCTACCGGAGCGGCCGCCAGTCGGACGCGTTGCGGGCGTATCGCGAGGGCCGTCGCCACCTTGCCGACGAGCTCGGCATCGATCCGGGCGCCGAGCTGCAGCGGCTGGAGCGCCGCATCCTCGACCAGGATCCCGCCCTCGACGCCCCGCGCGTCGTCAGCCTCCGACCCGCGCCACCCCGGCAGGAGCGCAAGACGATCACCCTGCTCGTCGCCGAGGTGGCCGCCGGGACGCCGATGGACCCGGAGGATCTCGACCGGGTCGTCGGTGCAACGATCGATCGAATCCGGGTGATCGTGGCGCGCCATGGCGGAACCGCGGAGCGGGTGTTCGCGAACGGGCTCCTCGGCATCTTCGGCGCCCCGCGGGCCCACGACGACGACCCGGTCCGGGCCGTGCGCGCGGCCCTTGAGCTGCGAGATGCACCTGGTCCCGGCCCGCTCCAGCTCCGCATCGGGATCGATACGGGGATGGCGCTCGTGACGATCGATGGGCCGCGCGTCGCCGTCACCGGCGAGGTCCTGGGGACCGCGTCGCGACTCCAGCTGGCAGCCGAGCTCGGCTCGATCGTCGTGAGCGACGTGACACATCGGCTGACCGAGCCGGCGTTCGAGTACCAGGCGGGCGGGCCGGGAATCTGGGCGCCGATCGATCGGCGCGCTGCGCCACCGCCGGCCGCACCGGACGCGCCCTTTGTCGGGCGGTCGGACGAGCTCGCCGTCCTGGAGCGACTGTTCGCCCGAGCGCGGGACGAGCGCTCGGTCCAGCTCGTCACGATCATGGCCGAGCCCGGTGGCGGCAAGTCCCGACTGCTGCGCGAGCTCCGGGCGCGGCTCGATGCCTCGGCGACGCCGCCGCTCTGGCGGCAGGGCAGCTGCCTGCCGTACGGCGAGGGCGTGACCTACTCGGCGCTGGGCGAGATCGTCAAGACCCACGCCGGCATCCTCGAGTCCGATGACGGCCCGGCGTCAGCCGCCAAGGTCGCCGCGGCGGTCGCGGACCTCGAGCCGGATGACACGCGGCGGGCCTGGCTGGAACGAAGCCTCCGAGCGCTGGTCGGCATCGAGAGGACGGCCGCGTCGGGCGACCGCGAGCAGGCGTTCGCGGCCTGGCGCCAGCTCCTCGAGGCGATCGCCGGGCGCGCACCGCTCGTCGTCGCGTTCGAGGACATCCACTGGGCCGACGACGCGCTCCTCGAGTTCCTCGACAACGTGGTCGCGCGGGCCAGCGGCGTCCCCCTGATGGTCATCTGCACCGCGCGGCTCGAGCTGCTCGAGAGCCATCCTGCGTGGGCCGGTGGCAAGCGCAACGCGACGACGATCGCGCTCGAGCCGCTGCGCCCGGTCGACACCGAGGCGCTGCTCCATGCCCTGCTCGGCCGACCTCCGGACGGCGACGCAGTCAGGCGAGCAGGCGGCAATCCGCTGTTCGCGCACGAGCTGGCTCGAGTCGTCGGGGAATCGGCCGCCCTCGAGGGGACGGACGTTCCCGAGTCGCTGCAGGCGGTCATCGCCGCTCACCTCGACACGCTCGCGCCCGAGCTCAAGGCCGTCGCCGCCGATGCCGCGGTGGTTGGCGAGGTCTTCTGGCCGGGGGCGGTCGCGACGATGGCGACGGTCGATGCGGACGAGGTCGAAGCGCGGCTCGCGCGGTTGGTGGCGCACGACATCGCCCGCCGCCGGCGGCCATCGTCCGTCGAGCGGCAGACCGAATACGCGTTCCTGCACGCGCTGGTCCGCGACGTCGCATACGCGCAGATTCCGCGCCGCGACCGGATTGCCAAGCACCGCGCCGTCGGCGATTGGATCGAGCTGCTTGCCGGCGATCGGGTCGGCCATCACGCCGAGCTCGTGGCCCACCACTACGTGCAGGCGCTCGAGATCGCCCGCGGGCTCGGCGTGGACGGTGAGGCTCCCGAGCTCTCCGAACGTGCCCGGACCTTCCTGACGCTCGCCGGCGAGGCGGCTCGATCCGTCGACATCCGCGAGGCGGAGCCCTTCTTTCGGCGTGCGCTGGACCTGACACCCGCCGACAACCCGACCCATGGCCGGCTTCTCAGCCGATTGAGCGAAGTCGCGGAGCTGACCGGCCATCTCGTCGAGGCCGAGCGCCTGTCGGGACAGGCGATGGACGAGCTCGAGCGGCACGGCGATCGGCTGGGCGCCGGGGAGGCCATGGGCGTCCTCGTCGCGACGATGTGGCGGCTCGGGCGCCCCGAGGGCGAGCGACGCCGAGTCGCGGCGAAGGCCGTGCGCACCCTCGAGCAGCTCGAGCCGGGGCCGGAGCTGGTCCGCGCGTACTCGCGGATGGCGACCCACGAGCTCCACGCGGGTCGCGCCGGCGCCTGCGGGGCGTGGTCGCGCAAGGCGCTTGCCGTGGCCGATCGACTGGGGGTGCCCGCCCTCAAGGTCCAGCCGCTCAATCACCTCGGGATCGCGCGCTTCGAGTCCGGCGTCGAGGCCGGCATTGACGACATCCGGGAGGCTGTCCGGCTCGGGCAGGAGGCAGGGTTGACCTGGGAGACCGCGACCGCCCACGCGAACCTGGCGGCGACCATCTGGGTTACAGACGGCCCACGTGCCGCTCTCGAGGTCAAGGCTGCGGCGCGGGAGTTCGCCTCGAGCCGCGGCCTCGACGCGCTGGAGAAGCAGATCAAGGCGGAATCGCTCTGGCAGCTGCATGACGCCGGCTTGTGGGACGACGCGCTCGTTGCCGCTGACGAGGTGGTAACCCGGGATCGCGAGGGCGCCTCGAGCCGCGTCTCGGTCATGGCCCAGACCGTGAAGGCGAGGATCCTTGCCGAGCGCGGGGACGCTCGCGGGGCGAGCGATCTGGAGCCGCAGTTCCTCGACCGCGCCCGCGAGCTGCGCGATCCACAGGATTTGGGCCCGGCCCTCGCCGCCGGTGCCGCGACCAGGCTGGCCCTCGGCGACGTGACGGCGGCGGCGGGCCTGATCGAGGAGCTGGAGCGGGTGACGCGCGGCCGGGATCCCTCGCAGCGCATCCACGAGCTGCCGCATGCCGCTCGAATCTGCCTCGCCGCCGGCACGATCGACGTAGCCGAGGCACTCGTCCCGCACCGGAACGTGCCGACCTACGCGCGAGCGCGCCTGTGCCTCGCCTCGGCCCGGGCGATCAGCGCCGAGTCACGCTGCAGCGTCGCCGAAGCCGCCGACCTCCATGCCACCGCGGCCGACGGCTGGCGGGACTTTGGCAATCCACTGGAGGAGGCGCACGCGCGGATCGGCCAGGCGCGCTGCCGCGAGGCCCTCGGTCAGGGCGACCTCGCGGCCGGCGCGCTCGGCGTGGCGAGGCGAATCGGGCGTGGACTGGGCGCCGTCGTGCTCCTGCGCGATGCCGACCGAGTCGGCGCCGCGACGACCCGCGAGGTGTAGCGCGCAGGCTCCACGCCGAACGCTACGCGTCGACCTCGCCGTCGTGCAGGCCGCCGGCGGCGGCCGCTTGACGGGCAGCCTCGTCCGGATGGGCGGTGACCTCGGCAACCGCCTCGCCGAAGATGCGCACCCCGGTCTCGATGTCGCCGGCCGACGCGACGAGCGGCGGGCACAGCCGAACCGTCTGCACCCCACACTCGAGGACGAGCAGGCCGCGCTGGAAGCACGCCCACTGGACCGCCTCGGCGAGCTTCGGGCCGGCGAACTCGACGCCGATCATCAGACCAAGGCCGCGAACGTCGATGATGGCCTTCGGGAGCCTGGCCTGGAGGTCGCGGAGGAGGGCCATCGCCTGCTTGCCGCGCGCGGCGGCGTTGTCGACGAGGCCGCCCTCGAGGAGCTCGATCGTGGCGAGGGCCGCCGCGCAGGCAATCGGGTTGCCGCCATACGTCGAGCCATGGGCGCCGGTGCCCCACGACTCCATGATCTCGGCGCGGGCGACCATGGCCCCGAGCGGCATGCCCGACGCGATGCCCTTGGCGACGAGGAGGATGTCCGGCTCGACGTCGAAGTGCTCGACCGCCCACATCTTCCCCGTCCGCCCGGCCCCGGACTGGATCTCGTCCGCCACGAGCAGGATGCCGTGCTTCGTGCACAGCTCACGGAGTCCCTGGAGGAAGCCGTCCTCCGGGACGATGTAGCCGCCCTCGCCCTGGACCGGCTCGATCACCATCGCGGCGACCTCGTCGGCCGGAATGAGGCGGTTGAACAGGACGTCGTCGAACCACTTGAGATCCTCGACGTGCCCGTACGGCGCGTGGTAGATCCCCGGCAGGAGCGGGTCGAACCGCGCGTGGTACTTGGCCTTCGAGGCGGTGAGGCTGACGGCGCCGTAGGTGCGGCCGTGGAAGCCACCCAGGAATCCGACGATGTAGGGCCGGCCCGTGAAATGGCGGGACAGCTTCATCGACGCCTCGACGACCTCGGCGCCCGAGTTCCCGAGATACGTCCGGAGCCTGCCCTTCATCGGCGCGATGCGCGCGATCGCGGCGGCCGCCTCGGCGTAGATCGGGAGGTAGAAGTCCGACGCCGAGTAATGGATCAGCTCCGCTGCCTGCTCCTTGATCGCGCCCACGACGCGCGGATGGCCGTGCCCGGTCGAGTTCACCGCGATCCCCGCGGCGAAGTCCAGGAAGAGGTTGCCGTCGATGTCCTCGAGGGCCATCCCCTGCCCGCGCACGGGCACGATCGGGTAGGCGCGCGGCAGGCTCGGCGACGTCCACATCTCGTCGAACTTGACGTGCTCGCGCGCCCTGGGGCCGGGGATCTCCGTGATCAGGTCCGGGAGCGGCCGATCGGAGATCGGGCGCGCGGCGCGGTCAGACGAAGCCATGAACTGGGCCACCGGACACCTCGGAGCGATCGATCGACGACTGCATAGGACCTATGCAGATTGGATATTCCGGGTCGAGTCTACCAGCCGCCAGGGGCGAATCGGCTCCGTTCCGAGTCAGCTCGGGAAGCTTGGATCGGCGCCAAGGACGACGAAGCTCGTCACGACGAAGCGAGACCCGCAGTACGCGGTGGCTACCGAGCTCGCAATCGGTTTGTCGGTGCCGTCGACCGCCTGCGGCGCGATGACGCATCCAGGCGCCCGCGAGTCGTGGAAATGCCCCGTGACGCGGATGATCGCGCCGTTGGGGGGCGCGGCGGGTCCGCCCGGCGGGAAATGCGCGGCGAAGGGGCCGACCTGCGTCGCCGGGTTGACGGACAGGAAGCTGAAGTCGAGGGGACCGGCGAGCCAGGCAGGCGTGAACATGCCCGGAGCGGCTCCGCCGCAGCCGCCGCAGCCATAGGTTCCGGTGAGCACGATGGGCTGCGTGTTGAAGCAGTTGGCGAGCTCCGAGTCGAGCATCGCCTCGACATTGCGAAGGTCGACCTGGGTCGGGCAGCGGGGCGCGACGGGCTCGAGAAACGGGCTTGAGGCCGTCCCTGCGGCAAGCCATCCTGTCAGCGGGTCAATCCCGGCGACGAATGGCGTCGGCAGCGGCGGCACGCTGCCGTCCTTCTCGAGGAGCGCCTGGTATCCGAGGTACCACGTGTAGCCGTCTGCCTTGATCCCCCAGTCGCTGACCAGGAAGACGGAGTTCTTCGGGGCCGTCGCGATCTTCGTGCCGGCCGTGCTCGGACGGGCCCGGACGTTCAAGCCGCTGACCATCACGCGCATCCCGAACTGCGGGGCGAAACGCGCCTCGGGCGGGTAGTACAGGTCGACGGCGGGCGCCGACGGAGGAGGCGTCGTGGCGATCGGGGAAGCCGCGGGCGACACAGGCGTGCCCGAAGGCGAGGGCCCGCCGGTGCCCGTCGGCATCGGCGATGTGGCGGCCGAGGGCGAAGCGATGCCCGCACTGCCAGCGGGCGCCCCTGTGCAGCCCACGACTGCGACGAGCACGAATCCGATGAGCGCCGCGCGAATCATCGACGAACCTCCCGCTGCCGCTTGGACGAGGGACATGGCAGCGGTGCGATGGTCATTCGACGACCGTGTGGCTCTGCTCGCGAAGGAACTGGGCGACGTAGTAACGCGATAGGCCGGCCTTGCCGGTCGAGCCGGAGCCCTTCCAGCCACCGAACGCCTGCACCCCGGGCCACGCACCCGTCGTCGCGCCGGCGCGGCGATTGACGTACAGCACGCCCGCCTCGACCTCGTCCAGGAAGCGCGCCACCTCGGCGGGATCCTCGCTGTACACGCCGGCCGTGAGGCCGTAGATCGTGTCGTTGGCGAGGCGGAGCGCCTCGTCGAGCGAGTCGACCGCCTGGACGGCCGTGAACGGCGCGAACAGCTCGTCCTGGAACACGCGATGCGACGCGGGCAGGTTGCCGACGACGGTCGGCTCGACGTAGAAGCCGCGCGACAGGTCGCCGTCGGTGAGGTGCTCACCGCCGGTGTAGACCTTGCCGTCCCGCCGGACCTCGGACACCGCCTGCTGGTGGCGGTCGACCGCCTTCTGGTCGATGATCGGGCCGAGCCAGTTCCTGCGATCGATCGGGTCGCCGACGGTCAGCTTCTCGGTCTTCTCGACGAGCATCCGAACCAGCTCGTCATGGACCGGCCGCTCCACGTACACGCGCGAGTTCGCCGAGCACTTCTGGCCGCCGAACCCGAAGGCGCTGCGCATGATCCCCTCGGCGGCCTCCTCGAGGTCTGCCTTGCGCGACACGATCGCCGGGTTCTTGCCGCCCATCTCGACGATGCACGGCCGTGGCCAGCTCGTCGAGAACGACTTGTACAGCTTGAAGCCGACCTCGTACGAGCCGGTGAAGACGATGCCATCGATCCCCTGGTTCGACTGGAGCTCCTCCCCGACCGTGTCGCCGGGGCCCATCACCAGGTTGACCACGCCGGCGGGCACGCCGGCGTCCTCGAGGGCATGGATCAGGTTCACGGCGGAGAGGGGCGCGGCCGAGGCGGGCTTGAGCACGGCGGTGTTGCCGGCCAGGAGCGCGCCTGCGACCGGCCCGGTCGAGAGGGCCATCGGGAAGTTGAACGGGCTGATCACCGCGAAGACGCCGTGGGGCCGCATGACCGATCGCGTGTGCACGGTCATGTCCCCGAGGTTGTCCATCGGGTGGTCGTAGCCGTCGTTGTCCTCGACGGTCTGGGCGTAGTAGCGGATGAGGTCCGCGGCTTCCTCGACCTCGCCGAGCGCCTCCAGGCGGTTCTTGCCGACCTCGAACGCCATGTCCGCGCCGTAGCGCATCTGGCGCTCCGAGATGAGCTCCGCGGCACGGCGCAGGATCGCGAGCCGGTCCCGCCACGGGGTCCGGCGCCACGCCGGCGCGGCGCGGCGCGCGGCCGCGATCGCCGCCTGGGCGTCGCTCGGGTCGCCCTTCGCGAACGTCCCGATCAGCAGGTCGCGGTCGATCGGCGAGCGCGCCTCGAACGTGCCGGCAGCGCCGTCCACCCAGCGCCCATCGACGAAGTTCTGGTGGTGCCTGCCGAGCCCGGCGCGCGACGCCACGACGCCAGCCTCGTACAGCGCGTGGAGCTCCTCGTTGTCGTTCCGCAGGGTCGCGTAGGTGATCTTGATTCGGGGCTTGGTCGCTTCGGCGGTCATCGGATCTCCAGGCTTCCGGCAGGGCGGCGCGCGGGCGATGCGGGCCTGCGCGGACGGTGCTCGAAGTCTACTGCGACCCGCGCCCAGGCCGGCCGACGACGAACGAGGCGAGTGGGCGCGGATCAGGCAGCGCGGCGACGATCCTGCCGAGGTCCGGAGCGATCCCGTCGGCTGCCATCCTGGTCGCTGACGTGCCGGCCGCCAGCGTCTTCCCGGAGAGGACGAGGAAGCCGCGCAGGCCGACGCGCTTCGCCGCGGCGATGTCCGCCTTCGGGTCGTCGCCGACCATTGCCACGTCTCCGACGCGGAGGCGAGATTCGACGCTTCGTCCGGCGAGCTCGGCGCGGAGCTCCGCCAGCGCCTGGCGGAACACGACCGGTGACGGCTTGCCGCAGATCACGGCGCGCCGGCCGAGGGCCGCCTCGAGCCCGACGACATACGCGCCGGCGTCGAGCGTGACGCCCTTCGGCGTCATCCACCAGGGGTTGCGATGCATCGCGACGAAGGCGGCGCCGGCCTGCAGCTGCCGGAATGCGATGTCGAGATTGCGGTACGAGAGGTCGTCACCAGCGTCGCCGATGACGACCGCCGCGACCGGGTCGGCCCGAGCATCCGCCTCGTCCGGGGAGAGAACCTCCTGACCCGCCCACTCCCGCCGCGCGTCGGGCGCGGCAAGGACGAGGAGCGGTTCGCCGGCGTGGTGCGCAGCGGTGTATGCGGCGGCAGCGGACGCGGCGGTGATGATCTCGGCGCCGTCGACGGTCAACCCGGTGGCCTTCGCGAAGGCGGCGGCGAGGGTCGCGCGGTGTGCCGACGAGAAGTTCGTCACGACCCGATACGGAATCCCGCGCCGGCGAAGGTCGGTCACCGCCTCGGCCGACCCTGCGATCGGGGCATTGCGATACATCAGCACGCCGTCCGCGTCGAGGATGAACGCGCGCACCCCCGCGAGGGCGGCTCGCAGCTCCGCGTCCGACGTCGTCGAGCGGGCGGTCGTCACGGTGCGGAATGGTAGGCTCGGGGCCGGAGACGGAGGACCGATGGGCCTGCTCGACGGCAAGAACGCGCTCATCTTCGGCGTCGCGAACGACCACTCGATCGCGTGGGGCATCGCGAAGGCCCTGCACGATCAGGGCGCGACGCTGGGCTTTTCGTCCGTCGAGAGCCTGATCGAGCGCCGCGTGCGCCCGCTGGCCGACTCGATCGGGGCAACGTTCGTCGAGGCGTGCGACGTCCAGTCCGACGAGCAGATCGCCGGCGTCATGGCGAAATGGAACGAGGCTTACGGTGCGATCGACGTCCTCGTCCATGCGCTCGCCTTCGCCAAGCGCGAGGACCTCGACGGCGAGTTCGCAAACACCTCGCGCGATGGGTTCGCCCTGGCGATGGATGTCTCCGCCTACTCCCTCGTCGCACTGGTGCGCGAGGCGCGGCCGCTCCTCCATCCCGGCTCGTCGGTGCTGACGCTCAGCTACTACGGCGCCGACAAGGTCGTCGCGCACTACAACGTCATGGGCGTGGCCAAGGCCGCGCTCGAGGCCTCGGTTCGCTACCTGGCGGCCGACCTCGGGCCGTCGGGTGTCCGCGTGAACGCCATCTCGGCCGGCCCGATCCGGACCCTCGCCGCGGCCGGCATCGCGGGCTTCAAGAAGCTCTACGGCTCGTTCGCGGAGCTCGCGCCGCTCCGTGCCAACATCACCATCGAGGACATCGGCAAGACCGCCGTCTGGCTCGCCTCCGACCTGTCGAGCGCGGTGACCGGCGAGGTCGTCTACGTCGATGGCGGCTTCAACGTGATGGGCGTGCCGCTCGCCGAGGGCTGAGCTGGGCGGCAGCTAGGCCGCGACGACCTGATTCCTTCCGGCGTGCTTGGCCATCGCCAGCGCGACGTCGGCGCGCTCGAGGAGCAGGCTCCCCTCCACCTCCCAGGCCTCGAGCGACGCGCAGCCGGCCGAGACGGTCGTCCGCACGGGCGGACCGCCCGGGATCTCGACCTTGAGCCTGGCGAACGCGGTTCGGACGTCCTCTGCCACGCGCATGGCGTCGTCGCGGGTGGCGCTCTCGAGGATGACGACGAACTCCTCGCCCCCGAAGCGGGCGACGAGGTCGCTCGCGCGAGCACGCGCGCGCAGCGTGTCGGCGAACAGCCGAAGGACGCGGTCGCCCACCTGGTGGCCGTGCTGCTTGTTGACCTGGCCGAAGTGGTCGAGGTCGAACATGATCGCCGAGCGCGATGGGCGCTTCTCCGCAGCGACACGCCGTCGAAGGGCATCGTCGCGCTCGAGATTCGTGTCGAAGTGGCGCCGGTTGCGGAGCCCGGTCAGCGGGTCGGTGATCGCGGCGTTGGCGGTCTGCTGGTGCAGGCGGGCGTTCGCCAGTGCGAGGCCGACCTTGCCCGCGAGCAGCCCGGCGACCTCCTGCTCCTGCGCGCTGAATGGGCTCGACAGGTCACCACGGAGCCACGTCACCACGCCCACCACCTGATCGCCGATGACCATGGGCGCGGCCATCGCGCCGAGGCTGTCCGGCAACGCGACGCCGGCAGCGGCCTTCGGGAATTCCGTTCGATTCAAGCGATCGAGGACCGTGACGGCACGGTTCGTGATCGCCCGGCCACTCACCCCCTCCCCTGGCTTCAGCTCGCGGCCGACGATCGTCGGGTCGCCACCGGCGATCGCCGTGATCAGGAACCGACCCGATTCGTCGTGGCGGTTCACGAGGACCACCGAATCGGCGGGAATGACGATCGCCGCTCCGGCCGCGACCTCGTCGTCCATGGTCGCCGGATCGAGGCTGGAGCCGAGCGCGGTCGCAAAGCTCGTCAGCCGATCGAGCAGCGCGGCACGCTCCGTCAGCTTCTGGCGCTCGCGACCCAACGCGAGCGCCGCGGCGAGCCGGTCCCCGATGAGCTGCATCACGGCGAAGTCGTGCTCGTCGAGGGGCGGCTCGGAACTCGACTCCACGTTGAGCACGCCGAGCAGCTCGTCGTCGCTCAGCAACGGAATCGCGATCTCGCTGATGACGTCGGGATCCGCGACCAGGAACGCCGGGTCGGAGCGGGCGTCGGGCACGAACGCCGGCTGGCGGGTCCGCGCGGTCTTCCCGATGATCCCCTGCTCGGTGGTGAAGACCTGGATCGGGTTGTCGTAGTTGCGCTGCGCGCCAAGGTGCAGCACGTGCCCGTCCCACGTGTACACGGACGGGTAGCGATACCGGAACGTCTCCTCGAGCACCCCCATCACGCGATCCAGCGCCGCCGGTGTCGGGCCCTCGCGGGCGAGGACGCGTCCGACGACCTCGAGCGTCGCGAGCTGCTGCGTCTGCCGGCGCGCGCGCAGGTTCACGCTGCGGAGACGGTCGCTCGACCGTTCCAGGTTGAGGACGACGCGGCGGCTGCCGATCGCGACCACGATCGAGGCGATGGCGACCGCGAGCACCTCCTGCCGATCGACGAGCACCGTCGCGGGCGCCGCGAGCGGGGTCACCATCAGGATCAGACCAGCGAGCGCCACGATGCGTTCACCGCGCCCTCCACGCGCCGCGGCGAGCGCGACGACCGGAAGGGCGAGCGCCGTCAGCGGCCAGCTCGTGGTCCCGCCGAGCCACACGTTTGCAAGGCCGATGAACGCAAGGCACAGCGCCAGCCGGGCGGTCGGAAGCCAGCCGGGCGCCGTCCGAATCGTCGTGAGCCAGAGCTGGGTGGCGAGGAACGTCGCGGGTCCCAGGAGGCCGAGCGGCCGCTGGAGGCCCGCCAGCCCGTCGAGGGCCAGCACGGCGACGGCGATCGCCGCGGCGAGGAGCAGCTGCGGATCGTTGCGGATCCGGAACAGGAGGCGTTCCGGGGTCCACGATCGCCGGGTGGCGCGGAGCGTGCCGTCGCGCCGGAGCCGGCTGACCGGCGGGAACGCCACATCGACCGCCAGGGTGCCTGCGGCGGGCTGGTCGGCGTGAGGATCTGCGTG
Organism: Candidatus Dormiibacterota bacterium; assembly: GCA_035631615.1. Taxonomy (GTDB): domain Bacteria; phylum Chloroflexota; class Limnocylindria; order Limnocylindrales; family CSP1-4; genus UBA5189. The sequence continues at coordinate 156,692 of DASQIK010000027.1, forward strand.
GGGACGAGGCGTGTCCACGGTCGACCGGATGCTCCGGCCGTGGTGCACCCAGCCACCATCCCCCGTCCGTACCAGCCCGGATCGACCCGTGGTCAGTGCCGGAGCGCGAACACCTCGCCCTGGGCGTTGGCGTAGATCGATTGGTACCCCGCGGCGACGATCGCGTCGCGCGTGCCGTCGGGCAGCTTCGCGGGCTCGAGGACCACATAGCTGTAGCTCCCGGAAGCGAGGAATCCCGGCAGGCTTTCGAGGCCGTGCAGGCGGCCGCCGACCGTCTGGTGGCTCACCTCCGGGTCGAGGCTGACGAACGTCTCGTCGACGCCATCGAACACGCCGAGGGGCGTCGCGACCCATTCCTGGAAGCTGCTCGCCACGTGGACGACCTGCGTGTCGTGCACCAGGTGGCCGGCGTCGATCTCTGCTCGAACGGCATCGAGGAGCTGCTGGCGCGGCGCATCCACCACGGTCCGGCTGTCCGGGAAGCCGATCCAGAACCCGCTGCCGGCGTAGTGCAGATCGATCGCGAGCGCCTCCGACCAGCGGTGCTCGCCGAGGTGGTAGGCATTGATGGCCTCGCAGCTCGTCCTGCAGCTCGCATCGTCGCCGCTGCTGCCGAAGCGGAGCGGGTACGCGGCAATGGCGACGAACGCGGCGACTGCGCCGGCGCGGGCCAGCCACGGGATCCGGCCCGTCGCCCACAGGTGGGCGAGCGCTGCGGCTGCGCCGACGGCCGCGATCGTGGAGAGCCAGTAGTGGACGGTCTTGGGGACCTCGAATCGGAGCGCGTCGCCAAGGAACCCGAGGTTGCCCGGGAGCAGGCCGATCACGAGCAGCGCGCCGGAACCCACGCCGAGCCCGGCGATCACGATCGGCGAGCGCGCCCCGCGGCTTCCGGCGGCAATGCCAGTCACCAGCGCGACCAGCAGCAGGCCGCTCGATTCGAGGATCAGCGTGACGCCTGAGGCGAGGGCGCTCGGCAGGGCCTGCCAGTGGAGGGCGCCAAGGACGAGCGCTCCCGCCGTTGCCGCGATCGCGAGGACGATGGCGACCCAGCGACCGATCTCGACGAGGTGCTCGATGCCCGCCCGCACGCGCTCGCGCGCCGCGATCAGGGCGCCCATCGCGATGCCGAGCGCGAGGGCGATGGGGAGGCCGACGCCGAGTGCGACCGTCGGGAGCGAGGCGCCGACCATCGTCGCCAGCTGCGGCAGCGCGATGAGACCTGCGGTCAGCCCGGCAACGAACGCGGTCGTGGCGAGCGCTCGGGGCCGGACGAGTGCCCCGATGACGACGGTCACGATGCCGAAGAAGCCGATCACGGGATGGACCAGCGTCGCGGCACCCAGCGCGATGCCGATCACGACGCCGCGCCCGATCCGCCACGGATCTGCGGCCGCAGGCGGTGCGGCCCCGGCGGGTTCGTCCGGCGAGTCGTTGAGCGCCTCCGCGGCGATGGCAAGCCCGAGGCACACGAGGGGCACCACCACGACCGTGCCGCGGGCATCGGCGAGCCGCGCGAACGACTGGCTGAGCGCGAACGCGAGCAGCGCCCATGGCCCGATCGGTGCGTCGCCGCGTCGGAGCGCGTTCGCGAGCCGATGTACGCCGGCGGCCACCAGGATCGTCTGCGGGAGGATGAAGCCGGCGATCGCCAGGCCGCCGGACAGGTTGGTGATGGTGGCGATCGAGCCGAGCAGGGCGTCGTAGCCGAGCACGGTGCGCGAGGGCCCGATGATCGGCGACTGGGTCTCGGTCAGCGGCGAGAACCAGCCGAACGTCCGCAGGTGCTCGACCGGCCCGACGTAGTTCGGCAGGACATCGATGAACGGCACGACCGGGCTGGCGAGCTGCAGCACGACCGGCCCGGCCCAGACGATCGCCACGAGGGCGGCGACCGGCCACGAGCCGATCGAGTCGAGGGCGTCGCGCCAGCCGGCGAACGCCGTGAGCGGCCGAACGCGGCGCGTGATCGGTGGCAGCCCGAGCGCGGCCGCCACGATGACGACATCGATGGCGATGAGGACCGGCTGGCGGAACGCGCCGACGGCCGCGAGGGTCCCGAGGAGGAGCGTGTCCTTGACCACCGCCGCGACCATCGAGGCGATCAGCGCCTCGGCGACCGAGTCGAACGGCCGGTTGCGCGCGGCTCGCGCGAGGATGAGGCCGGCCCCGAGCTCGAGCGCGCTCGCGCCCAGGACCAGCAGCGCCGCAGGGAGCGTGACCGCGAGCTGGCTCAGGATCCCTTCGAGCGCGACTCCCGCATCGAACCCGAGCTCCTTCGACGTCCGGAGCGCAACGAGGCCCGCCAGCAGCGCCACGAGCCCCACCACGCCGACGAGGTCGAGCGCGATCGCCTCGCGGTCGCGAAATCGCGGATCCGACGGGCTGTCCGGCACGCGCGGATGGTACGGGCCGCGCATGCCTCTGCGGCGGTCGAGGCGTCACGGAGTCGAGTGGAGCGGGCGGCGGGGCTCGAACCCGCGACATCAAGTTTGGAAAACTTGCACTCTGCCAACTGAGTTACGCCCGCTCGAGGGCTCCACGAGGGTACCGGGTCGTCGCGTCGCAGCCAAATGGCCCCAAATGGTCGCGTGGTGACCATTTCCCGGGGTCTCGAGGCGGTTTCCCCTGCCCGGCCGGGTTCGAGGCCGCGAAAGGGAGACTGGATGGGCCTGTTCGTGCTCGCGTCGTCTGGCCGACGCCGGTTCGGGCGCAGCGTCGGCGGCGCGCGGGCGCGAAACGGCCGAAAAACGGCCGGAAAAGGTCATCGCGCGAACATTTCGGGGCATTTCCCGGCTGCGTGGCGGCAATCGGGCGCGCGTCGGCCGTCGGAGGGCGTCACGGGGTACGATGCCGGTTCGATGACCGTCGATTCGCCGGCGCGGACGTGCCCACGGTGTGAGGCCAGCGTGGCCACAGACGCGCGGTTCTGCGCGAACTGCGGCCTCGCGCTCGACGTGCCCACGAGGCAGGTCGAGGCGATCCACGAGCGGCTGACCGCCGCAGCCCCCGAGCCGCTGATCCAGAAGATGCGTGCGGCGAAGCTGACGGGCGAGCGCAAGCCGGTGACGGCGCTCTTCGTCGACGTCGTCGGGTCGACGTCGCTCGCGGAGCAGATCGATCCCGAGGACTGGACCCAGATCATCAACGAGGCGTTCGACCTGATGTCGCGCGCCGTGTTCCGTTACGAGGGCACGATCGCCCAGCTCCAGGGCGATGCGATGCTCGCGTTCTTCGGCGCGCCGGTCGCCCACGAGGACGACCCGGAGCGGGCGATCTTCGCGGCCATCGACATGCTCGCGACGATCGACGACTACGGCACGCAGCTCAAGGCATCGCACGGCATCGATTTTCGAATCCGGGCAGGCGTCAACTCGGGGCCGGTCATGGTCGGCAACGTCGGCTCGGACCTGCGCTACGAGTACACGGCGCTCGGCGATGCCGTGAACGTGGCGGCGCGGATGCAGAGCGCCGCCCAGCCCGGGACGATCGTCATCGGCGAGATGACCCGCCGCCTCACCGGCGACACGTTCGACCTGGACGACCTGGGCGGCATCGACGTCAAGGGCAAGTCGGAGCCGATCCACGCCTTCCGCGTCATCGGCCGCAAGGCGGCGCCCGCCCGTCGGCGTGGCCTCGAATCGGTCGGGCTCGACAGCCCGATGGTCGGGCGTGACGAGCCCCTGAAGCGGCTCGCGGACCTCCTCGACGTCGTGCGCGAGGGCCACGGGCGCGTCGCATTCGTTGTTGGCGAGCCCGGCATCGGCAAGAGCCGGCTGCTGGCTGAGCTGCGCCACCTCGTGCTCGCACCGGGCGGCGTCCCGACCAGGTGGGTCGAAGGGCACTGCGTTTCGTACGGGCGCAACCTTCCCTACCACCTGCTGATCGACCTCGTGCGGTCGATCGTCGGCATCCCGTTCACGGCGCCCGAGGTCGAGGCCCGCGCGACCCTCGACGAGGTGCTCGCCGGCCTCCTGGGCGATGACCCGGCCGAGGTCGCCGACACGGCGCCGTACCTGGCGCACCTCCTCGGCCTGCCGCTTCATGGCCACGAGGCGAGCACGACCAACATCGTCCCGGACGTGCTCCAGGGCCGGTACGTGGCGGCGACGCACCGCCTGCTCCGCAGCATCTCCGCGAAGCAGCCACTGGTGGTCGTGTGCGAGGACATCCACTGGGCGGACCCGGCGTCGATCGCTGTCGCGACCCAGATCATGCCGCTCGCGTCGCAGCAGCCGATCCTCTTCCTCGCGGCGATGCGGCGAGAGACCGATTCGGCGGGCTCGGCGCTGCTCGGGCAGGCGCGCGATCAGTTCGGCTCGGCCCTCACCGAGATCTCGCTCGAGCCGCTCACCGAGGCGGACAGCCGAAGCATGGTCTCGAACCTGCTCGAGATCGAGTCACTGCCAGATCAAGTACGGGACGTGATCATGGCCAGGGCGGAGGGCAACCCCTTCTTCGTCGAAGAAGTCGTGCGCATGCTCATCGAGCGGGGCGTGATCGTCGCCGAGGGCAATCACTGGGTGGCGACGGGCGACGTCGGGGCCGTCGAGATCCCCGAGAGCCTGCACGGGCTCCTGCTCGCCCGCATCGACCAGCTCCCAGATTCCGCGAAGCGGAGCTTGCGCGTTGCAGCCGTGATCGGCCGACAGTTCCAGGTGCGGGTACTGGAGCGGATCATCGGGGAGGCCCCGAACTGACCGAGAATCAGCTCGACACACTCGAGGAGAAGGGTCTCGTCAAGCTCGCGAGCGTCCGGCCGGAGCTGGAGTACCTGTTCCGCCACGCGCTGGTCCAGGACGCGGCCTATGGGTCGCTGCTGAAGCAGGAGCGCCGCGAGCTCCACGGCCAGGTCGGGGAAGCGCTCGAGATGCTCTACCCGGAGCGGGTCGGCGAGCTGGCACCGGTGCTGGCGATGCACTTCGAGCAGGCCGGCGAAACCGTGAAGGCGATCGACTACTACGCCGCGGGCGGCCGGCATGCGCTCGAGCAGAACGCAATCCACGAGGCGTTCGGCGCCTTCGATCAAGCAGCCGCGCTGATCGCGGGCGGACCCGCCGGGACGGTCGCCAACGCGATACCGGCGCCGGCCTCGCCGGAGGAGGTGGAGCGTCGTCGTCGCCAGCGCATCGAGGTCCAGATCGGCCGCGCCCAGGCGGGGTACAGCTTCCTGTCCGCGGACGAGACGCTGCCGGCGCTCGAGGCCCTTGTCACGGAGGCCGATGAGCTCGGCGATCTGAACCTCATCGCCCGCGTCCACCAGCTGATCGCGCTCGGGCGGCTGCAGTCCGGGGCGCAGCCCGGCGATCCGATCGTCGCCCGATCACTGCGGCGCATCACCGAGGTGGGTGAGGCGCTCGGCGATCCGTCGATCCGCGCGATGCCGCTTGCGTTCGTCGGGCTGAGCCAGGTCTTCTCCGGGCCCATCCGCGAGGGGGTGAAGGCGCTCGAGGAGGCGGTCCCGCTGATGCAGCAGCAGCGCGATTCCATCGGCGCAGCCTTCGCCCGAGGCGGGCTCGCGATCGGCTACGCGACGCTCGGCGACTTCGCGAAGGCGGATGCCGCGGTCGAGAACGCCAAGCAGATCGCGAAGGACGGCGACTTGATCGCCCAGCTCGATGCGCTCATCGCGGAATCCATGGTGCGGGCCACGGAGGGCCGCCTCGACCAGGCGATGCCGCTGGCGCAGCAGTGTGTCGATCGCGCCGAGGAGACCGGCGCGTCGGCCTGCATCATGGTCTCGTCGTGGATCCTGGGCGATGCCTTCCACCAGCTCGGGAGGTACGCGGAGGCCCGGGATGTCCTCCGGCGCGGCGCGGACGTTGCGCTCGCGGTCGATCGCCAGGTGTGGCGCCCGACGCTCCAGGCGTGGCTGCGGACGTCCTCCGCCGCCCTCGGCGAGGTCCAGGAGGGCGACTCCGAGGAGGCGCTCGCCACGGCACGTGCGATCGGGAATCACATCGGCGAGGCAGGCATCCTCAGCAAGCGCGCGGAGATCTCTGCCCAGGAAGGCCGCCTGGACACCGCCGTCGCGGACTTTGCCGCCGCCGCTGAGATCCTGGACAGCGAGGGCGCCCGCCCCGTGCTCGCGCGGGTGCTGCGCAACTGGGGCGAGGCGCTTCGTGCCGGCGGTCGCCCCGACGACGGCGGGACGGTCCTGCGGAAGGCGCTGGCGCTGTTCGAGGAGCTTGGATTGGATCGTGAGGCGGCGATCGTGCGGACGACGCTGTCGCTCGGCGGAACCAGGCTGGCCTTCGACTAGATCGTCGCGGACCCGTTTCCCCGGGCATCGGCGAGCGCGCCCTCGATGGCGCTGGCGAGGCGGTCTCCGCTCGGGCTGCCCACGAGCGGCGTGACCCGCAGCTCTCCGGTGACGTCGATCCAGTTCGGCTCGATGCCGGTTGCGGACAACACGATCGGAACCCCTGGGTGCAGCGCACGCAGGCCCTGGATCAGGGCTTTCGCGCCTTCGGGCTCGCCCGTCGCCCACGCGTCGTAGACGAGCGCGTCGGCCCACGATGCGAGCTCGCACCGGTGTGCCGACAGGATCGGGCACGAAGTCCCGATCGGGCCGAGGCACTCACGCACCTCATAGCCGAGCCGGCGCAGGGAATCGACTTCCTGGTCCGCCAGATCGATGTCGTGGTTCACGACAAGGACTCGAGTCATGGCACACCTCATTCCGTTGGGCACCGGCGTAGGCCCGTGCTGCCCGGATGGGTAGTGCCATCGGACACCTGGGAGAGGGGCGCTGGGCCCTTCCTCAGCCCTTGCGCTCCAGGATCGGCTTCGCCAGATCCGGCCGGTCGACGACGAACGCGAACATCGCACGATCGCCCCAGCGCCCGAGGAACAGGTGGCCGTGGATGTTCACGCCCGCGTCGGCGAGCGCGCGCGCGATGCGAGCCATGCCGCCCGGCTTGTCGTCGACCTCGGCGATGATCGATTCACCCTCGACGTACGTGTAGCCGCCCTCGTCGAGGACGCGCTTGGTCGCCTCGTCGTCGGCGGTCGTCATGATCACGTGGCCGCTGTTCCCAAGCCCGCCGCCACCGATCGCCCGCAGGTCGACGCCACGCGCGGCCAGCTCCTCGGCGAGCACCGCCATCGCCCCCGGCGTGTTCTTCAGCTGCACGACGAACTGGTTGGCCATCGGATCCCTCCTCGGCGGCCCGCGCCGCAGCGCTGATCGTAGCCCGGGCAGCGCGGTCCGGGGCTAGAGTGCTCGCATGACGACGCTCCAGCGCGCGCCTCGCCAGCGCTTGTCCGCGACGGCAGCGGACCTGCCACGGCCGTCGCTGACGCCCTCGCGGCGCCCGCCATCGGAACGTCGGGGACCGTCGAGGCCGGCGGCACCCGCTGGGCGACGCTGTCATGGGGCAGGCAAGCGGATCCGCCGGTACTGCTCCTGCATGGCGTCACCTCGAACGCCGGCATCTGGTGGCGAGTCGGGCCGGCGTTGGCGGCCGCCGGGTTCCGGGTGATCGCGTTGGACATGCCGGGCCACGGGCAGACCCAGGGCTGGCGTGGCCGCCATCGGTTCGACGGGACGGCCGCAGATATCGCCGAGTTCGTGCGCGCGGCCGGCCTGGACCTCCCGGATCTCGCCGTGATCGGGCATTCGTGGGGCGCGATGGTCGGCTCGCGGCTCCCGGGCGCCGGCTTGCGCCCCCGGGTCATCGCGCTCCTCGACCCGCCGGCGCTGACGGTTGCCCAGTTCGAGGTGTTCGTCCAGGACCCAAGCGAGCAGCTCTACTCCAGCTACGACGCCGCGGCAGCCGCGATGCGCGCTGCCAACCCGACCTGGACTGACGGAGATGTCGCCGCCAAGGCCCACGGCCTGACGACGTTCAACCCGGAGGCCGTGCTCGCCGTGCTCCTCGAGAACGGAGACTGGGACGCGGGCATGTCAGCGGCGCGGCAGGCGGATGAGGCTGGCGTCCCGATGTGGGTGATCCGGGGCGAATGGGGAGCAGGCTGTCTCATCCCCGATGCGCTCGTGCCGAGGCTGGAGGCTGCGTTCGGGCGACAACGCGTCGTCACCATCCAGGACGCCCCGCACTCCCCGCAGCGGACGCACCCGGAAGCCACGCTCGTCGCGCTGCTGCGTGCCCTCGAGTCCTCGCCGGTGGAGGCCGGCACGCCGGCCACCTGAACGATGCGAGTGCGGCCCCGCGCTTCGTCGAGGCTCGTCCCGCGGTCTTGGTTAGCGTGCGGGATTGTCACGCGAGCGCGACCGCTTCAGGACCCACACCTGCTCGCGACCGTAGGCCGGCGGCCCATGGTGAAAGTCGCCGTAATCGCCGACGACCTCGAGACCAGTCAGCTCGAACAGGTACCGAAGCTCGCTCCGTAGCGACCAGCGGAGCGTGAGGACGTCGGCTTCCTCGCGCAGCACCTCGCCGTCGGCTCCGAGTTCCCGGGTGGTCCACGTCTCCCGGATTAGCTGCTGCTCGGGCTCGAGGGTCCTCGCGGTGACCTCGAACTCGACCCGATTGCCGCTAATCGGGTGCCGGACCTCGGCCCGCCGCGCCTTGATTGGGGCGCGCGTGGGGACCACAAGATCCAGACGGGGATCGAAGAGGTCGAGCACCAGAAGTCCGCCGGGTGCGAGGTGCTTACGAAGGGCACGCAGCGTCTGCCGCTGCGCCTCGGCCGTGAGGAGGAATTGGAACACCCGAAAGGGCGTGATGATCAGGCCAAAGCTGCGCCCGAGGTCGAGAGAGGTCATGTTGGCCTGGACGAAGTCGAGGCGGGCCGAGATCTCGGATGGCAGATCGGCTCGGCGGCGTTCGGCTTGCGCCAGCATTGGCGCCGACAAATCGACACCGGTCACCTTGAAGCCGCCACGGGCCAGCTGAATGGCCACGCGGCCCGTGCCGCAACCAACGTCGAGGACAGGACCACCGGTCCGACCTGCCAGTTCTTCGTAGAACTCCACGTCGCCGCTCACCCCGGCTTCGCCGAGGTGAACCTCGGTGCGCGCGTCGTAGATCGCGGTGTTCAGATCATCGGTCGCGTAGAACGGCTGCGGATCCCGCATCAGTCAGCGTCGCGCAATGTCATCCGCCATGTTGTTTTCGGGTCCGCCCCATCCCAGCCAATGAGGCGAACAGCCTCGATGGCGATGTAGGGAGAACCCTGCTCGATCCGGTACTTCGCTTGGTATTGGCTGTCGAGGAGCGTCCATGCATCCGGCGTCAGGTCCGACTCGTCGAGCACCTTCGCCCGCCCCTCGACGATGATCGGATCCAGCGGATCGGGCAGGTGAATGATCACCCGGGGGTGCACGCGGAGCGCCCGAAACCATAGCCGCGAGGGTGGCCCTTCGATGTAGAGGCATCCGTCGCGCCAGATGCCCCACACGGGTACGGCGTGTGCGCCGCCCGCAGGTGTAACGACGGAGAGCCAATAGTGGTCGGCGCGCGAAAGTCGCTCCTCCACCTCCGCGCTGACAGCGTTCACATCGCCCGAAGGGACCGAATCGTGGCTCATGTATGACTGAGGGTCGCGCAATGTCAGGCGCCCGACCAGAGGCGGCGCACCACTCCGCCCACTGTCACTGGTCCTCGGGTTCGAAGCCGATCAACCAGTGAACACCGTATCGGTCGATGACCTGACCGTCACTCGCTCCCCACGGCCGCACCTGCAAGTCATCGACAACCCGGCCACCCTCAGCGAGCCTCGAGAACCACTGCCGAAGTGTCGTCGCGGCAGCGGTGCCGAGCAGGGCCAGCATCATCCCTTCGGATCTGAACGGCGGATCGGTGCCAGCGACGTCCGCGGCGAAGAGCTGGACTGGACCTGCCGTGAGACCGCCATGCGCAATGCTGTCGGCGTCGCCGGCGGTCCGATTGAACTCCCGAAAGGTGTGGAGCTGGACCGAGCAACCGAAGACGTCGCCGTAGAAGATCAACGCCTGCCGCGCGGTACCGGGAAAGTGGAGGTAGGGCGTCGGCGGCGTTGGCGGGGGCATGGTGTGATTCTCCTTCGACGATTGGCTCAGTCAGCGTCGAGGAATGCCACGCGTCATGGGAGGCAGTCTCCAACTGAGCCGGCTGGAGACGCAGGCGCTGGTCCGAAGGGTTCGGAGTATCCAGCCCAGATGGTGATGCGGCCACACGAAAGGTCAATTCGGCCAAAGGTGAAGCTCGATCCAAGATTGCCATTCGGATCAGTGCCGAGCGTGACGTACCCGGCATCGACAGTCATCGACGTCAGGACGCGACCGGAGGACGATCGCGCCTCGACGGTCCAAGGAAACGGCGGCAGGTTGGCGAAATCGAGGGGTGGCATGACGGCCTTCGGTCCAACGGCGCCGACGGGCGCGCCATTCACGGTGACTGTCACTGAAAGAGTGCTGTCGTTGCGCGCGCCGAGGACCGGCCGGCCAGCTACTTGAGTCGGTTCGGCCGAGCCAGTGCTGGGGGTCGGAGTGGCGACGGTTGTCGCGCAGGCAACGAGGGCGATCGCAGCCAAGAACGCGGTTCCTAGTAGCTTCATCGCTGGTCAGTCGAGGTGATGCCACGCGCCCGGTCGGCGTTGGGCGATTGCGCGGCGATACGCATCGAGGTAGGCAGGGGCCGACGACGAGCGCCAGTCGAAATTGACAGCCATCCCGCGATCGAGAAGGTCGTTCCAGGCGGGACCGCCGCGTTCGTAGCGATCGGCGAATCGTGCGCACGCGGCTGCGAGCTCGGCGCCTGATTCGCCCTCGAACACGAACCCCGTGCCGCGGCCGCGATGCGCGTCGTCGTCGATCACCGTGTCCCGCAGCCCGCCGGTGGCGCGAACGATCGGCGGCGTCCCGTAGCGGAGGGCGATCATCTGGCCGGTGCCACATGGCTCGAACCGCGACGGCATCAGGAACCCGTCGGCGCCGGCGTACATCTGGCGGGCGAGGTCCCGATCGAAGCGCTCCTCCAGCGCGATCCGGCCACGGCCGGCCGCTGACGACGCGACGGCGCGGAGCGGCGCGACGACCTCCGGCGTGCCCGTGCCGAGGACGGCCAGGCGGAATCCACGATCGAGCAGGGCCGGCGCCGCCTCGGCGAGGATGTCGAAGCCCTTCTGACGATCGAGCCGTCCGATCATCGCGAGGACGGGGCCCGCGTCCGAAGGGTCGAGGCCGAGCGTGGCCAGCAGCGACGCCCGGCAGCGGGCCTTCCCCGAGCGATCCGCCCGCGAGTAGGGGGCGGCGAGCGCCTCGTCCGTTGACGGATCCCAGAGGTCCGTGTCGAGCCCGTTGAGGATGCCGATGAAGCCGTCGCCACGAGCACGCAATGCCGCGTCGAGGCCCATCCCCATCGCGGGCGTGAGGGCTTCCGCCGCGAAGCCCGGGCTGACGGTGTTCACGAGGTCCGCCCGCTCGATGCCGGCGCGCAGCAGGTCGAGCCCGTCGGCGCCGGCCGGAAGCGCGCCGGGTCCGAGGCCGAGCTCCGGCACGAGCGCCGCGGGCGTCCAGCCGTGGTACGCGAGGTTGTGGATGGTGAGGACGACGGCGGCGCGAGCGAGGGCGGTGTCGCGCCGGAGCACGCCGTCGCGCTGGAGCAGCGCCGGGACCGCGTGCCAGTCGTGGATGTGGAGCACGTCCGGCGGCCGCTCGTCGTGGCGCAGGTGCTCCAGCGCGGCCCGGCACAGGACGCCGAACCGGAAGGCGTTGTCCGGATGGTCGGCGCTCGGCGTGCCGTACATGCCATCGCGATCGAAGGCCGGCGCGTGGTCGACCAGGTGAAGCCGGTATCCGTGCGTCTCGGCCGACAGGATGCCGACGACCAGCTCGGCACCGGGACGGAGCGGGTCCGGGATCCGGACCTCCGATCGAGCGAGGCCGTCGGGCTCGCGCATCCCGCGGTAGTGCGGCATGAACACGTCGACGGGGCCGTCGAGCTCGCCGTCACCGACCTGCCCGAGCGCCCGAGCGAGTGCGTCGACGACGTCCGCGAGCCCACCCGTCTTGGCCCACGGCTCGCACTCGGCAGCGATGAACGCAACTCGCATTGCCACGTCGCCGATGGTAGGCCGCAGGCCGCGCCGGCCGCCGCGTTAAACCGGTTTACGGGCGAGCGTGGCCGCGTTTATCATCCGCGCGATGGAGCCCACCGTCCGCATTCCCTCGGCGGCGCCGACGCACGTCCGCGTACCGCCGGAGCTGGAGGGATTGCGGCGTCTCGCCTACAACCTGTACTGGACCTGGCACCCCAAGGCGCGCGGGCTGTACGCCCGGATCAGCAGCGCCGCGTGGGCGCGCAGCCACTCCCCGATCCCCGTCCTGGGCGGCATGGTCGACTGGGCGGGTCTCCTCGACAACCCGGACTTCATGTCGGAGGCCCACCGCGTCATCGGCGACTTCGACCGATACATGGCCAATGGCGCCGACCATTGGTTCCACCGCAAGCACGCCCGCGACCTCACGGGCCCGATCGCCTATTTCTGCGCGGAGTACGGCCTGCACGAATCGCTGGGCATCTACTCCGGCGGCCTCGGCGTCCTCGCCGGCGATCACATGAAGGCAGCCAGCGATATGGCACTCCCGCTCGTGGGCGTCGGGCTGCTCTATCGGAACGGCTATTTCCGCCAGACGATCGACGCCGACGGGCACCAGGAGCACCGCTACCCGGACTACGACCTGACGCGCCTTCCCCTGACGCGGGTGCTCGGGCGCGAGGGCGATCCGCTCACCGTCGTCGTCCAGCTGCCGGGCCGCGACGTCAAGGTCGATGTGTGGACCGTCCAGGTCGGGCGCGCGCCCGTGCTCCTGCTCGACACCGACAACCCGGTCAACGACCCGGCAGATCGGCCGATCACGAACATCCTGTACGTCCGCGGCCGCGAGATGCGCCTGCACCAGGAGCTGATCCTCGGCATCGGCGGGGTGCGGGCGCTGCGCGCGCTGGGCATCGAGCCCGCCGTGTGGCACCTCAACGAGGGCCACTCCGCCTTCCTGCTCGCCGAGCGCGCGCGCGAGCTGGTCTCGAACGGGATCCCCCTCGACGACGCGTTCGAGCGCGTCGCGCGCAACTCCGTGTTCACGATCCACACGCCGGTCTCGGCGGGCAACGAGCGCTTCGACATCGACCTCGTGCGCCGCATCGCCGGCCCCATCCTCGACGGCGACGGCCGGCCGAACACGGGCGGGGTCCCGGTCGAGCGGGCGCTCGAGATCGGGCGCGGCTCGGATGGCGACCACGGCCAGTTCGACATGACCGCATTCAGCCTGCGGCTGACGAACGGCGCGAACGCCGTGAGCCGGCTCCACGCCCAGACCGCCAGCTCGACATGGGAGGGCATCGCCCCGCACGGGATCATCCCGATCACCAACGGCGTCCACCCGCCGACGTGGGTGGGCGGTCCCGTCCGGGAGCTGTTCGAGCGGTTCCTCGACGCCGACCTGGACGACCTCGACGGCTCGACGAGCGCGTCGCGCTGGTGGGAGCGCATCGAGCGCATTCCGGCCGCGGACCTGTGGGCCGCGCATCTTCGGCAGAAGCGAGAGCTCGCGGTCTTCGCACGCGGCCGGCTGCGGGCACAGTTCGCCCGCCACGGCGAGGCGCCCGGATTCCTGCACAAGCTCGGGGACGCCCTCGACCCGAAGGCGCTGACGATCGGATTCGCCCGGCGGTTCGCCACCTACAAGCGCGCCGGCATGATCTTCACCGACCCGGATCGGCTCGCCCGCCTGCTCCACGATCAGGATCGCCCGGTCCAGGTCATCTTCGCCGGCAAGGCCCATCCCGCCGACCGCCCGGGCCAGGCGGTGATCCAGGAGATCTTCGGGCGGACGCGCTCGCCGTCGTTCCAGGGCCGCGTGTTCATCCTCGAGGACTACGACATGCGGATCGGGCGGTTCCTCGTCCAGGGCGTCGACGTCTGGCTGAACAATCCCCGGCGGCCGCTCGAGGCGTCCGGCACCTCCGGCATGAAGGCCGCCGAGAACGGCGTCGTGAACCTGAGCGTCCTCGACGGCTGGTGGGACGAGGGCTGGACCGGCGACAACGGCTGGGCGATCGGCGGTCGCGAGCCGCTCGCCGACGAAGCCGCCCAGGACTGGAACGACGCGATGGACCTGTACCGGATCCTCGAGGACGAGGTCGTGCCCGAGTACTACGACCGCGAGTCCGGCGGGCCGCCGGCCCGCTGGGTCGAGCGGATGCGCCGCTCGATCGCGACGACGCTCTGGCAGTTCTCGACCACGCGCATGCTCCACGAGTACACCGAGCGGCTGTACCTCCCGGCCGCCGGCATCGAGGTCGACCAGGCCGCCAGAGCCCGGCACTGACCGGCAGCGGGACCCTGCATCCGTGACCGACCGGCGAATCTCGCTTGCGCTGACCCTGCACAACCACCAGCCCATCGGGAACTTCGGCTGGGTCTTCGCGGAGGTGTTCGACCAGGCGTACCGGCCGATGGTCGACGCGCTGGTGCGACACCCGACCATCCGGGTCGGGCTGCACTACACGGGCTCGCTGCTGGAGTGGCTCCGGGCGGAACGTCCGGGATTCATCGAGACGCTCCGCACGCTCGTCGACCGGGGCCAGGTCGAGATCCTCGGCGGCGGCCTGTACGAGCCGGTGCTCGCCTCGCTGCCGGAGCGGGACCGTGTCGACCAGCTGATCCGGATGGCGGACGCGGTCGAGGAGACGTTCGGCCGGAGGCCGCGGGGCGCGTGGCTGGCCGAGCGCGTCTGGGAGCCGGACGTCCCGACGTCGCTCGTCGCGGCCGGCTACGGCTGGACGATCCTCGACGACGCGCACTTCCGTGCCGCGGCGGTGCCCGAGGACGCGCTCTGGGGGCCGTACACGACGGAGGACCAGGGCCGGCTGCTGACCGTATTCGGCACAGAGCAGGGGCTCCGCTATCGCATCCCCTTCCACGAGGTCGACGAGGTCATCGAGTACCTCCGCGAGCACGCCACGGCGGCGGGCGACCGCGTCGGGACGATGGGCGACGACGGGGAGAAATTCGGCGCGTGGCCAACGACCTGGGAGCACTGCTGGGGCAAGGGTCGCTGGGTCGAGCGATTCTTCGAGGCGATCGAGGCGAACGCCGGCTGGCTGGCGACCGTCCGCCCGAGCGACTGGCTCGAAGCGAATCCGCCGATCGGACGCGTCTACCTCCCTACCGGCTCGTACGCGGAGATGGGCGAGTGGGCGTTGCCGCCGTCGGAGAGCGTGGCATTTGCCGCGGCGGTCAGGCACGCGCGGGACACGGGCGCCCCCGAGGCTCGCTGGCTGCGTGGCGCGTTCTGGCGCAACTTCCAGGTCCGCTACCGCGAGATCAACGACCTCCACAAGCAGATGCTGCGGACCTCCGAGGTCGTCGATCGGATGCCGCCGGGCCCGGCCCGCGAGGCCGCGCGAGACCATCTCCATCGCGGCCAGTCGAACGATTGCTACTGGCACGGGCTGTTCGGCGGGATCTACATCGCGCACATGCGCGCGGCCACGCTGTCACACCTGATCGCGGCCGAGGACGCCGCCGATTCCTCGCTCGGCCGGCTCGCCGGCAGCGCGCTGGCGGACCTCGACCTCGACGGCCGCGACGAGCTGCGCCTCGCGACCGACGGCCAGGTCGTCGACGTCGAGCTCGATGACGGCGGTGGGATCGGCGCGTGGGATCTCCGGGCGGCGCGCCATGCCCTCACCGGCGTGCTCCGTCGTCGCCCCGAGGCGTACCACGACACCCTGCGCCGCCATGCGGCGGAGGCGGCTGCCCACGCAGCGGCCAATGCGGACGCCGCTGCCGCTGCCGACGGCTCGGCGGATGCCGGCGGGGGCGCACCGGCGTCGATCCATGACATGGTCCAGGCGAAGGAAGCCGGCCTTGCGGATCGGCTCATCTACGACGACTACGAGCGCCGCTCCGGCCTCATTCGGATCCTGTCGCCCGGACTGACATCGGCGCAGTGGGCAGCGGGTGGACGCGACGACCTTGGGGACTTCGTCGATGGAGCGTTCGAGGTCGTCCGGCTCGAGCCGGACTCGGTCGTCCTTGCCCGCGATGGCACGGCGACGATCGGTGGCCAGCGGATCGGTGTGCATGCCCAGACCTCGATCCGGGTCGGCGGCGGCCGCCTCGACCCGACCCTCGAGTTCGCCGCGCTGCTCGAGAACCGCTCGGATCGTCCGCTCGTGGCCCGCGTGGGCGTCGAGTGGGCGCTGACGATGCTGGGCGGCGGCGGCAACCCGCAGGCGTGGTGGGATGTCGCGGGCGCGCGAACCGGCCATGACGGCAGCGGCGCCGCATCAGGCGTGGAGCGCCTCGGGCAGGGCAACAGCTGGCTCGGCGTCCACCTGGTGACGACGGTCGCCCCCGCCGCCGACGCGTGGTGGGCACCGATCGAGACGATCTCGAACTCGGAGGCCGGCTTCGAGCGCGTCTACCAGGGCAGCGCGCTGCTCCTCTCGTGGCCCGTCACCATCCCGTCGGGCGGGAGCTGGTCCGCCACGATCCGGCACCAGGCGCGCGTGGACGTCGATCGTCGCGTCGAGGAATCTCGCCCCAGGAATCCGTCAGCCCGCGGCCTGCGCGCCACGGGCTGACGAGAGCGGGAGGGTGGACCGTTGGACTACGTGTACAGCCCCTGTGCGGGTGCCCGCGGATCCTCGAACTCCGGGCGCGAGTCCACACCGAATGTCTGGGCGAGCACGTCGAACACCGCGATCGCGACGAACGAGACCACGAGGATGAAGACGAGGCCACTCATCGCGTGACCAACCTTTCGCGTTTGGTACAGTTCACTAGGCCAAGTCGAACGATACTTGGACTAGCAGACTATGTCAACTGGTGAAATGGAACCCGTAACCACCCAATCTGCAGCGGAACGCGGCCTCGATGTCGAGCGTGATTCCGACGTGCCGATCTCGACCCAGATCTACTGGCAGCTCGCCTACCAGATCGAATCGGGCAGGCTCCAACCGGGCGTGCGACTCGCTCCCGTCCGCGAGCTCGGCGCCGCCCTCCGCGTCAACCCGAACACCATCCGCGCCGTCTACCGCCGATTAGCCGACAACGGCTACGTCCTGAGCCGGCACGGCGCCGGCACGGTCGTCTCCGATCGCAACGTGCACCGGCGCCGTCCCGAGGCGCTCGGCGGCATCGTGTCCGAGATGCTCCGGCGCGCCGCCCAGGCCGGCTTCACGCCCGACGAGGTCGCCGCCGCCGCGTACGCCGCCGCCTCCGAGCGCAAGCGACCGGGCGAGCAGGTCCGCGTGCTGTTCGCCGAGTGCACCACCGCGGACGCCGGCTACGACGCCGAGCGCCTCAATCGTGAGTT
This sequence comes from Candidatus Dormiibacterota bacterium, assembly GCA_035631615.1. GTDB lineage: Bacteria > Chloroflexota > Limnocylindria > Limnocylindrales > CSP1-4 > UBA5189. The sequence continues at coordinate 173,967 of DASQIK010000027.1, forward strand.
CGCGGGCTCCATCGAGGCCGAGGGGACGCTGCTGGACGAGATCCCGGAGCGTCTCGACCGGTTCCACTACGACCTCGTCGCGACCACGACCTTCCACGCCGACGAGGCGCAGGCGCTGGTCGGCGGACGGGTACCGGTCATCGCGATGCTCGTGGGGCCGGGCTACGTCGAGCTCGTGCACGAGATCGCGGCCTTGAGCCCGGGCACCCGCGTCGGCGTCGTCTGCGCCTCGGATCGCGGCACCGAGAACATCCGGGAGACGCTCTCCATCGCGGGGACGTCCGGCGTCGAGCTGCTGTCGGCGACGATCAAGGACACGGAGCGTCTCGCCCTCATCGACCGCACCGCGGACCTGATCCTCATGTCGCGCGAGGCGCTTGCCGAGGGCCTCGACAAGCGGCTCCAGCGGCCCGAGCGCGTTCGCCCGTGGACGTACGAGTTCGACCCTGCCGGCCTCGAGATCCTGCGGCGTGCCATCGAGCACGCGGTGGGCAGCCGGCCGGCGACCGCCCGGTCCGAGGCGATCGCCGGCGACCCGGTTCACCCCGAACCAGCGCGGGTCTGACATCCTTCGCCCGATGCGGGCGATCCCACTGGCTCGATCGGCACGAAGACGGCACGGGCTCGAGCCCATCGTCGGCCGTGACGGGACGCTCGATGCCGCCGATGCGGTCGCGGCTCGCCGGATCGCCGCGCGATTGACGGTCGCTCGCGACGCGGCCGGCGAGCCGGCGGTCAGCGCCGGCGAGGTGGCGGCGCTCGCGGCGCTCGACGCGGTCCTGCACCGCCTCATCGACACCGAGCGCGCCGCGGGTCGTGCGGACCTCGGCGCCGCCGCGGCGACGGTCACGGCAGCGCTCGGCGCGACCGTGCTCGACGAGGTCGGCGCCGCGTGGCGCGGCCAGTTCCGCGACGAGGGCGGGGCACGGTCGGCGAGCGCCGCCGCGCCGCGCGGCCCGGAGCTCCTGGCCGAGGTACTCGTGCTCACCGCGCTGAACGACGATCCGGCGGCGAACGACGTGCGCGAGCTGGTCGACGACCGGCCGCTGCGCGATGGACCCGTCTATCGCGCGGTCCTGTCGGCGACCGAGGAGGCACTCGGCGGCACCGGGCCGGCGACCGGACCGGAGGCGAGGCCACGCGGAGCTCGCACTCGGTCGGCCCGCGGCGGCGCCGACCAGCACATGCCCCTGCCCGCACGGCTGCGCGAGCCGATGCGCCAGGCGCCGGGGTCCCTGGCCGCGCAGCTGCGCTGGGTCCGTGAGCATTGGGCCGCGCTCGTCGAGGGCGACCCGGCGCTCGCCCGCCGGCTCGATCTTGCCCTCGACGTGCTGGCCGAGGAGGCGCGCGCCCTCGAGCTCCGCGCGGCCGGCGCCGCCGACCACTTCGGTGGTCCGATGCCGGTCGAGACCCCGGACTACCGCGGCCTCGACGCCGAGTCCGTGGCGTTCTCGATCGACACCGAGTGGATGCCGAGCGTGGTCCTGCTCGCCAAGTCGACGTATGTCTGGCTCGAGCAGCTCGCGGCGCAGTACGCGCGGCCGGTCGCGACCCTCTCGGACGTCCCGGACGAGGCGCTCGATCGCCTCGCGGCCCTGGGCGTGACCGGCCTGTGGCTGATCGGGCTGTGGCAGCGGAGCCCGGCGTCGGCGGAGATCAAACGCCGGCGCGGCGACAACGATGCGGTCGCCTCCGCCTACGCGATCGACGACTATCGGATCGCCGACGACCTGGGTGGCGAGGCCGCCTTCGAGGAGCTCCGCGGACGCGCATGGGCGCGCGGCATCCGCCTTGCCGCGGACATGGTCCCGAACCACATGGGCATCGACTCGCGCTGGGTCGTCGAGCACCCGGATCGGTTCGTATCGGTCCCGGAGTCGCCCTTCCCGGCGTACTCGTTCAACGGCCCCGACCTGTCACGCGACCCGCGCGTCGAGATCACCCTCGAGGACCACTACTGGGACAACAGCGACGCGGCGGTGGTCTTCCGCCGCCGGGATCGCCAGTCGGGCGAGGAGCGATACATCTACCACGGCAACGACGGCACGTCGTACCCGTGGAATGACACGGCGCAGCTCGACTACCTCAGCGCCGGGGTTCGCGAGGCCGTCATCCGCACGATCCTCGACGTCGCCAGGCGGTCGCCGATCATCCGGTTCGACGCCGCGATGGTGCTGACCCGCCGGCACGTCCGGCGGCTGTGGTACCCGGAGCCGGGCTCCGGCGGGGCGATCCCCTCGCGTGCCGAGCACGCGCTGTCGACCGCGGAGTTCAACCGGCGGATGCCCGGGGAGTTCTGGCGCGAGGTCGTCGATCGGGTGGCCGCGGAAGCACCGGGGACGCTCCTCCTCGCCGAAGCCTTCTGGCTGCTGGAAGGCTATTTCGTCCGCACGCTCGGCATGCACCGCGTCTACAACTCCGCGTTCATGCACATGCTTCGCGACGAGGACAACGCCGGCTACCGCAAGGTCATGCGCGACACGCTCGAGTTCGACCCGGGCGTGCTCGGCCGGTTCGTGAACTTCCTCACCAACCCCGACGAGAGGCCGGCCGCGGAACAGCTGGGCACCGGCGACAAGGCGTTCTCGGCGATGACCCTCCTTGCGACCCTGCCCGGTCTGCCGATGCTCGGGCACGGCCAGGTCGAGGGCTGGCACGAGCGGTACGGGCACGAGTTCCGCCGCGCGCGCTGGGACGAGCCGGTCGACGGCGCCCACGTCGCGCACTTCGAGCGGACGATCGTCCCGCTCCTGCGCCGCCGAGCGGCATTCAGCGGCACGAGCCGGTTCCACCTGTACGACGCGCTCGACGACGACGGGCACGTCGTCGAGGACGTGTACGCCTTCACGAACGGTGCCGGCTCCGATCGAAGCCTCGTCCTCGCCCACCATCGCTATGCCGCGACGACCGTGCGCATCGATCGGTCGATCGCCGCGGCGCCGCCCGGCGGCGGCTCGAGCCGGACGAGCGTCCGCCTCGCCGACGCCCTCGAGCTCCACGGCGCAGCGGCGCCCGCCGATGAGACCCTCGTTCGCCTCCACGATTCGCGGACCGGCTGGGAGCTGCGGAGGACGGCGGGCGAGCTGCGGCGAGAAGGGCTGCGCGTGGCGCTCGGGCCATACGAGGCGCGCGTGCTCTCCGTCGAGATCCTCGCCGAGGAGCCGCCAGCCGTCTCACCCGTCGCCCTGCCCGAACCGACGACTGCAGCGCCACCAGCGCCGGTCGCGGCGACCACCCGGTCGACCAGGACCATCGCCGCTCGGCCGGCGCCGCCCCCGAAGCGCTCGCCCGCCAACCGGCCGGCCCGCAAGCCCCGGCGAGGGCGGCGATCCGATGCGCCGAGCTAAGCGGACGTCCCCGCCGCCACGTCGGATCGCATGCGCAGCACGTTGTAGGGCGCGATCGGCCGACTGAAGCCCTTCAGGCTGAGCTCCCCGACCTGCTCGACCTCGACCAGGCTCTCGATGTCCGCGTAGGTCCGCGGGCTGAGGAGCACCTGGTCGGCCAGCGCGGCGGCACTCAATCGCGCGGCCGTGATCACGGCGAAACCGACCATGCCGTAGTCATATCGGCCCTCGAACCCGATCCGCCCGAGGGTCGCGAAACCGGTCGCGATGCCCACGCCGAACCCGAGCTGGTAGCCACGCTTGGCCCAGCCGGCGGCGAGCAACCCGAACGCAGCGCGCATGTCGACGCCCATCCGGACGGCGCGCTCCACGTGGTCCTCCTGGAGGATCGGGTCGTTGAAGAACACGTGCATGCCGTCTCCGGCGAAATGCTCCAGCGTGCCGCCACGATCCATGATCAGGGCGCCCATGGTCTCGTGATACTGGCGGAGCACGCCGAGGACCTCCTCGGGATCGGCGCTCTCGCTGAACGACGTGAAGCCTCGGAGGTCCGCGAAGAGCGAGGTGGCCACGCGCCGATGGCCGGCCAGCAGCTGGGCGCCCTCGGGGCTCGACACGAGCGCCGCCACCTGGGGCGAGAAGAACCGGCTGAGCTCCTCCTTCTGGCGCTCGATCGTATGCAGCAGCTCCGCCTGGCGTTCCGCCGACTCGATCTCGAGGTCGTGCAGGCGCTTGCCGGCAAGGGAAGCGCGGATGCGCGCCCCGAGGATGGCCGGGTCGAACGGCTTGGGCAGGTAATCCATCGCACCGAGGTCGATGCACCGGATCACGCTGTCGAGCTCCTCGACGCTCGAGATCATGATCACCGGAAGGTGGCGCAGCGTCTCGTCGGCCTTGATCGCGGCGAGCGTCTCGTAGCCGTCCATCACGGGCATCTCGATGTCGAGCAGGACGACAGCGACATCCGAGCCAGACGAGCGGAGCACCTCGATGGCGGCACGGCCATCGGCTGCCTCTCGCGAATCGATCTCGAGCGTGTCCAGGTGTCGCGCGAGCAGCCTGCGATTGACCGGGCTGTCGTCGACGATCAGCGCGACGGCGCGAGCGGGACTCACGAGGCGAGGCCTGCCGCGGTCAGCGCCGCGAGGGTCTCGGTCCAGGTTGCGCGTGCCTGGTCGACATCCGAGGCGAGGGCATCCGTGCGGCCGGCGCGACCGGCCTCCTCGATGCCGCGCGAGATGGCCGAGAGGCGCATCGCGCCGAGCGTCGCGCTGCTCGACTTGAGGGTGTGGGCGGGCCGGATGATCGCGGCTGCGTCGGCGACCCCGGCCGCCGCCGTCATCGCTTCGAGGTAGCCGGTCGCTTCCGACACGTACGCCTCGACGAGCTCGCGAATGAAATCGTCGTCACCGCCGGTCGATTCCCGAAGCTCTGCCAGGACGGCGGCGTCGAGGATCGGCGGGTCGCCTGCGGTCACGCGCCCGCCGGGCCGGCCAACGGCGTTCGTGCGAGGGCCTCCGCCAGCTCGGGCGGCCGGATCGGCTTGCTCACGTAGTCGTTCATCCCGGCGGCCAGGCACAGGTCGCGATCGCCCGCCATCGCGTTCGCGGTCATCGCCACGATGTGGACCGGCCGATCCGGCCAGCGTGATCGGATCCGGCGCGTCGCCTCGAGCCCATCGAGCTCCGGCATCTGGACGTCCATCAGGACGACGTCGAAGTCCTTCGCCTCGAGCGCCTCGATGGCCTGCAACCCGTTCTCCGCCACGTCGGCTGTATAGCCCATGTTGGCCAGCAGGCGCATCGCAACCTTGCGGTTCACCGCGTTGTCCTCGGCCAGAAGGACGCGCAGCGGATGACGCTCCGCGAGGCCGGGGTCGACCGCCGGGCGTTCCGTGCGGGGGCCTTCGTCGCGCTGCCCGGCCAGCGACAGCACGTTGACCAGTGCGTCGTGCAGCGCGGACGGCTTGACCGGCTTGGTGAGCACGGCGTCGAGCGCCGGGTGGCCGCGTTCGCGCATCGCGATCGACGACACGAGCACGAGCTTCGGTTGCGGCTGCTCGACGGCCCGAACCGCAGCGGCGAGCTCGAGACCGTCCATCTCGGGCATCAGGAGATCGAGGAGCACGACGTCGAAGCGCTCGCCGGCACGGATCCACGCCAGCGCCTCCGCCGGGGACGCGGTATCGCGGGTCTGGATCGACCAGCGCGCGAGCTGCGCCGTGAGGATGCGCCGGTTCGTGGCGTTGTCATCGACGACCAGCGCGCGTCGCCCGGCGATCTCCACCAGGTCGCGGTCCCGTCGCACGGGGACGCTCGACGCATCGGCGGCGTCGAGCCGGACGACGAGATGGAACGTGGCACCCTCGCCGGGGACACCGCTGCTCTCCGCGGACAGGCTGCCGTCCATCGCCTCGGCGAGCCGCCGGCTGATGGCCAGCCCGAGGCCCGTCCCACCGAAGCGCCGCGAGATCGTCGAGTCGGCCTGGGTGAACGACTGGAACAGTCGGCCGATGCGATCGGCGGGGATTCCGATGCCCGTGTCGCGGACGTCGACGGAGACCTGCCAGCGGCGGCCGATCGGCGCGCTCCGGAGCGACACGACGATCTCGCCCGACTCGGTGAACTTCACCGCGTTGGACAGCAGGTTGAGCACGATCTGCCGCAAGCGGCCCTGGTCGCCGGCGACGGCGACCGGCAGATCGCCGGCGACCTCGTAGGCGAGCTCGATCCCCTTCTTCGCGGCGGTCGGGGCGATGAGGTCGAGCGCACCCTCGACGGACGACGCCAGCGCGAACGGCTCATGGACGAGATCGACCTTGCCGGCCTCGATCTTCGAGAAGTCGAGGATGTCGTTGATGATCGTGAGGAGGGCATCACCGGAGGTCCGGATCGTGTCGGCGAAGTCGTGCTGCTCGTCGTCCAGCTTGGTCTCCAGCAGCAGGCCGCTCATCCCGATGATCGCGTTCATCGGTGTCCGGATCTCGTGGCTCATTGCCGCCAGGAAGGCACTCTTGGCCTGGTTCGCCTCGTCCGCTGACGTGCGCGCGACATCCGCCTCGGCGAACAGGCGGGCGTTGTCGATGGCGATCGTCGCCTGCTGCGACAGCCCGACCAGGAAGTCGAGGTCCGCCTGGGTGAATGCCGGGGCGGTGCCCTCGCGCCAGACGGCCATCATGCCGCTCAGGCCCTGACGGCCCAGCAGCGGCGCCACCATCAGGCGCTCCTCGTGCTCTGCCTCGTCCGCTGCCAGCCCCGCGATGGGCACGCTGCGCGCGTCGTGGAGGGCGTCGTTCACGACCTCCGCGCGACGCTCGGCCGCGGCCGTGCCGATGATGCCCTCGCCGAGGATGATCTGGTCCGCCTTGATCTCGGCGGCGTTCTTACCGACCACGGCAATCGCCCTGAACGCCTGGCCGTCCGGCTCGGCGAGGAACACGCCGCTGGTGTCGCCCTCGAGCAGGGCCATCGCGCGCTCGGCGATGCGACCGAGGAGTCCCTCGAGATCGAGGGTCGCCGAGATCTCCCTGCCGACCTCGGCCAGCTCGGCCATCTCACGGGCGCGACGCTGGGCTTCCCGGTAGAGCTGGGCATTCCGGATCGCCGCGCCGACGTTCGAGGCGATGGTCGACAGCACCCGCGCGTCCGATTCGCCGAACCGGCCCGCCTCGTCGATGCTCTGGACGCTGACGGCGCCGATCGCCTCGTCGCCGACCATGATCGGGACGCCCAGGTAGGACTTGACGGACGTCCCGACGCCCTGTCGGTCCATCTCCTCGAACTGCTCCGCCGTGTTCATCAGGAGCGGCTGCTTCGAGGCGAGGATCCGCGAGGTCAGACCCTGGCCCAGCTGCATCGGCTCGCGGGGTGCTGGCTTCCGTCGCTCCGTCCGGAACGGGAAGTCGATGGTGTTCGTGGCGCGGTCGAGGAGGGCGACGTAGACGATGTCGGCGCGGAAGGTCGTCTCCAGCTGCTGCCCGGTGAGCTGGATGAGGCGGTCGAGATCGAGCTGCGCCGCGGCCGCCTGGCCGACTTCGTTGACGATCGCGAGCTCGCTCGCACGCTGGCGTGTCTCGCCGACGAGGCGGGCATTCTCGAGGGCAACGCTGAGGCTGGACGCGAGCGTCGAGAGCAGGCGCTCGTCGGACTCGCTGAAGGCATCCGTGTGATCGAGATTCTGCAGGGAGATGTGGCCGCGGACCTCGGAGCCGACGATCAGCGGGACGAAGAGCACGGACTTCGCGGGCTCGCCCGAGACGACCACCATCTGGACGCCATGATCGCGCTGCCATGGCCCGACATCGGCGACCCGGAGCGGCGCCCGGGTCTCGAGCATCGCCCGGACCATCGGGCCGAGCGGCCCGGTCTCCGGCGGGAAGCGCACGCCACGCTCGATGATGTACGGGAATCGAACATTGCCCGCGCCGACGTCGTACAGGCCGATGTCGACGACCTGGGCGTCGAAGATGTCGACGATCTTGTCGCCGACGAGGTCGTACATCGCCTGCATGTCCAGCTCGGCGGCGAGGCCCCGCTGGACGCTGTTGATGATCGCCAGCTCGGCGGCGCGCTCGTTGCTCTCCGCGAGGAGGCGCTTCGTCTCGTCGAAGAGGCGGGCGTTCTCGAGCGCGACGCTGAGGCTCCCAGCAAGGGTCGTGAGGAGTCGAACGTCGGCCGGCCCGAACGCGTCGAACTCGTCGATGCTCTGGATGGAGATGACACCCGTGTTGGCGCCACCGGCCTTGAGCGGCACGAACAGCGCGCTCTTCGGAACCTCGCCGGTGAGGACGCCTGGGTTGCCATATTCCGCGGCGTACCTGGGCATGTCGCCCGAGAGCGACAAGGGCTCGCCGGTCTCCAGGACGTGCTTGCGGAAGCCCACGACGTCGATCGGGTCGATGGCCTCGCGGACGCCGCGCTCGACCGCGTACGGGAAGCGCAGCCTTCCGGAGCCGGGATCGAGGACGCTGATGCTGATGCTCTCGGCGTCGAAGATCTCGCGGAGCTTGTCCCCGACGAGCTCGTACATGCCCGCCATCTCCAGGCGCGCGGCCAGGCCCTCCTGGACGCTGTTGATGATCGCCAGCTCCGCGGCGCGCTCGTTTGTCTCGGTGAGGAGCCGCTTCGTCTCGTCAAACAGCCGGACGTTCTCGAGGGCGACGCTCAGGCTCCCGGCGAACGTGGTGAGCAGGCGAACATCGCCTTCGGTGAAGGCATCCTCGTGGTCGAGGTTCTGGAGTGAGATGACGCCGGTCACCTCGCCGCCGCTCACCAGCGGGACGAAGAGCGAGGCCATCGACGGCTCGCCCTGGATGGCCGCGGGCTGGCCCGCCTCGATCGCGAGACGCGTCGCGTCGCGGTTGACGAGGAGTGGCTCCTTCGACTCGAAGACCATCCGCCGGAGCCCGATGACGTCCATCGGCTCGTCCGGGAACCGGACACCACGCTCGATCGTGTACGGGAAATGGATGACGCCGGCGTCCCGATCGAGCACGCCGATGTCCACGACCTGCGCGTCGAAGATCTCCTGGATCTTGTCGCCGACGAGGTCGTACATCGCCTGCATGTCCAGCTCGCCGGCGAGGCCCTGCTGCACGCTGTTGATCAGGGCGAGCTCCGCTGCTCGCGCATTCGTCTCGGCGAGCAGGTTGTTCGTCTGCTCGAACAGGCGGGCGTTCTCGAGCGCGACGCCCATGTTCGTGACGATCGTCGAGACGAGGCGCTCGTCCGCCTCGCTGAAAGCGTGCGGCGGGTCCGCGGCGAACGCCACGAGGCCGGCGGCCTCGTCCCCGGACATGATCGGAACCCCGAGCCACGACGCGCCCATCCTGCCGATGTAGCCATCGCGGTAGGTCGGCATCACCGCGCCGTGCGCCTGTTGCTCCTCAAGTGTCCCCAATCGGACCGGCCGTCCGGTGCGCAGCACCTCGCTCGAGATCCCGGTCCCGCCCTGGATCGGCTCGCTGAACACGCGGTTGCCGTTGTCGAGCTCGTACGGGTACGAGATGACGTTGGCCACCCGGTCGTAGATCCCGATGTAGATGTCCTTGGACTTGAACATCGAGGCAAGGCGATTGCCGACGAGCTCCACGATGGCCTGGAAATCGAGCTGCTTCGCGAGCGCCTCGCCGACCTCGTTGATGACCGCGAGCTCGGCGCTGCGCTGCTCCGTCTCGGCGAGGAGCCGCTTCGTCTCGTCGAACAGGCGCGCGTTTTCGAGCGCGACGCCCATGCTCCGAGCCAGGGTCGTCAGCAGGCGCTCATCAGCCTCGGTGAACACGTCGGGCCGGCGATCGGCAACCGACAACACCCCGAGTACCCGCTCGCCGGTCTTGATCGGCGCAGCGAGGAACGCCTCGGTTCGGGCGCCGACCCAGACGACGCCGAGGGCCTCCGCCTCGTCCGCCGTCCTGAGACGGAGCGGCACGCCGGTCGTGATCACGTGCGAGTTGATGCCGGTACCGAGCGGCATCGGGTCGATCGTCCCGCCTCGCTCGCCGTCCTCGGTCCAGTACGGGAACGAGATCGTGCCGGTCGCCGGGTCGAAGATCGTGATCGAGAGATCGCCTGAGCCGAGGATCTGCCCGACCCGGCTGCCAACCGCGTCGATGATCGCGTCGAAGTCGAGCTGCTTCGCGAGCGCCTCGCCGACCTCGTTGACGATCGCCAGCTCAGCGTTTCGCTGCTCCGTCTCGGCGAGCAGGCGCTTGGTCTCGTCGAACAGGCGCGCGTTCTCGAGCGCGACGGCCATGCTCGACGCGATCGTTGAGAGGAGTCGCTCGTCCGCTTCGTCGAAGTGGGCCTGCTCCGGGCTGAGGAGGGCGATCACGCCGACGACCTTGTCCCCTGCGATGACGGGCACGCCGAGCCACGACTGCGTCACGTCCTCGTCGTAGCTGGCGACGCCGCCGTGGGCGAGCAGCTCCTCGGTGCTTCCGAGCCGGAGCGGCAGGCGGGACTCGATGACGGCTGACGTCATTCCAACGCCGAGCGGCAGCGGATCGGACTCCCGCCGCTCGCCCCCGACGACCAGGTATGGGTAGTTGATGCGCTTCGACGGAGCGTCGAACAGCGCCACGAACATGTCGCGGTTGGCGAAGATCGCCCCGATCCGCTCGCCGACGAGCTCGGTGATCGCGTTGATGTCGAGCTGCTGGGCGAGCGCCGACCCGATCTCGTTGATGATCGCCAGCTCGGCGGCGCGCTCGTCGGTCTCCTTGAGCAGACGCTTCGTCTCGTCGAACAGGCGCGCGTTCTCGAGCGCGACGCCCATGCTCGACGCGAGCGTCGACAGCAGCCGCTCGTCGGCCTCGCTGAACCCAAACCGTGGCCGGCGTTCCAGCGAGATCACGCCGATGACGTGATCAGCGGCAACGATGGGCACGCCGAGCCACGACTCCGCCTCCTCCTGATCCCCGAAGAGGAGCGCGCCATGTGCGTTGGCTTCTTCGCTCGTGTTGAGGCGCAGCGGTCGAGCGCTTCGGACGACCTCGGCATTCAGGCCAGCGGCGAGAGGCTGCGGCGGCGGAAGCTCCACACCGCCTCGATCGAATGCGTAGGCGAAGGTCAGGACGTCCGTCTCTGCGTCGTAGAGCGTGATCGTGCCGATCTCGACCTCGAAGATCGAGCGGATGCGGTCCCCGACGAGGTCGACGATCGCCTGGAAGTCGAGCTGCTTCGAGAGGGCCTCGCCGACCTCGTTGATCAATGCCAGCTCGGCGTTCCGCTGGCGGATCTCGGCGGCCGAGCGCGTCCGCTCCAAGGCGTCGGCGATGTGCTGGGCGACGAACGTCAGCAGGCGCTCGTCCTCCTCGTCGTAGCCGATCTCGTCGCGGTAGCTCTGGACCGCGAGCACGCCGATGCTGCGGCCCTCGCGCTGGAGCGGCACGCCGAGGAAATCGGCTGCCAGCGCACCAACGGCATGAACGCCGTGCGTGGCGTACAGCTGCTCGATCTCGTGCCGAGAGGCGTGGAAAACCTCGCCGGTCCGCAGAATGTGACCGGTGATGCCGCCTGCGTGTCCCTCCCCGAGCGGCTCCCACGCGCGTGAATCCGGCCAGTCCGTGTCAACGGTGTCCACATAGAAGGCGAAGTTGATCTGCTTGCGCTCGTCGTCGTAGAGCGCGATGTAGATGTTCTCGGCGTACAGGAGCGTGCCGAGGATCTCGTGGATGCCGCGGTAGAACTCTTCGAGATCCTGGGCACGACCGGCGAGGTCCGCGATGCGGTACAGGGCGGCCTGGGTCTTCGCGGCCGTCGACTGGCGCTCGACCTTCGCCTCGAGCGCGGCGATGCGTCGCTTCAGGGCCGCGACCGCAGATCCCTTTTCGGTGGTCGTGATGCCGCTTCCTCCCTCGGCGAGACTCGCCCAAACCCGCCGGGACGCTGGTGGATTGGACGGAGCATAGCGAGCGGCGTGGTCGGTGAAGCGTGCGGCCGCGCTACGATCCGACGATGGACAACGCCCGCTGGGTCCAGCCGGTCACGCTCGACGGCAGGATCGTCCGCCTGGAGCCGCTCTCGCTCGACCACCTCGACGACCTTGCACGCGTCGCCTTCCGGGGCGACCTGTGGCGCTGGACCGTCGTGCAGCCGACGGACATCGCGGGCCTTCGGTCGTGGATCGAGGCGGCGCTCGCCGGCGCGGAGGCCGGCACCGAGCAGCCCTTCGCGACGGTCGACCGGGCGACCGGCACGGCGATGGGCAGCACCCGGTTCATGTCGATCGTGCCCGAGCACCGGCGCCTGGAGATCGGCTGGACGTGGGTCGCGCTCGACCGCCAGCGGACCGGCGCGAACCGCGAGGCCAAGCTGCTCCAGATGACCCACGCGTTCGAGGTCCTCGGCGCGAACCGGGTCGAGTTCAAGACCGATTCGCTCAATTCGAAGGCCAACCCGGGCCTCCTCGGCATCGGTGCGACGTACGAGGGCACGTTCCGGAACCACATGGTCATGCCGGGCGGCCGCCTGCGGCACTCGACCTACTACAGCGTGATCAGGGAGGAATGGCCCGACGTGAAGGCCCGGCTCACGGCGAACATCGCACGGTAAGATCGCTCGACCGGATGACCCGGCACTGCCGAAGGGGTGCGACGTGATCGACCTGCTGGTCAAGATCCTCATCAACGCGATCGCCGTCGTCGTCGCGGTGCTCGTCGTGCCGCAGATCGCGTTCCCCGCCGCGCACGACCTGCTCAAGCTCCAGGGCAACTGGTGGCAGGTGATCGTGGTCGCGGTCATCCTGGCCCTGATCAACACCTACGTGAAGCCGTTCCTGAAGGCGCTGTCCTTCCCGATCACGCTCCTGACCATGGGCCTCTTCGCGTTCATCCTGAACGCGATCCTCCTGCTCGCAGTGGCCTTCATCGCGGGGCAGATCAATATCAAGTTCACGATCGGTGGCTTCCCGCCGGGCTTCACCGCGGATTCGTTCGTCGGCGCCCTGCTCGGGTCGATCGTGATCAGCGTCGTGTCCGTCGTGCTCGGGCTCCTCGACCGGGGTCGCCGCATCGTCATCTAGGCGGCCCTACACTGCGCCCGCATGGGTGCCGTCGACACGATGGAAACGTTCTTCGAGATGCTCAACGAGGGCAATCGACCCGGTGCCGTCGCGCTCTTCGACGAGAAGGTCGAGATGCGCATCCACGTCGGTGACAACGCCCGGACGCTGCGCGGCATCGAGCAGGTCGGCGGCTGGTTCCTGCGCGCCGAGCCGGGCCTGAAGATGATCCCGGGCGAAGTCCGTGACCTCGGCATCACCTACCAGGCGGATGTGCTCAGCGTCCGACCGGGCGCCCCGAGCCAGCATCTCGATGCGTCGTTCCGGGTCGAGGCCGGCAAGATCACCAGCATCAACCTCGCCCCTCGCTAGGACGCGGCCGGGATCTCGCTCGGGGACACGACGGCCTTCGCCGGGATGATGATCTCCTGGCCGATCTTGAGCTTGTTCGGATCCGGGACGGTCTGCGTGTTCGCGGCAATCAGCTCGTTGAGCGGGATGCCGAAGCGGCCCGCGATCCTGGACATCGTGTCGCCCGACTGGACCAGGTAGATCTGCTGGGTCGGCTGCGGGACCGGCGTCGGGTTGATGCTCGGGATCGCGGTCGTGACCGGAAGCGTCGGCGACGCCGAGGCGCCGGCGCCGGCGGGGCTGCCGAAGCCGAGCAGGCCCGGGAGCGCGAACAGCACGGCGGCGGCGAGCGCGAGGGCCACGACGGCGACGAGGATCGGCGGGATCGACAGCTCCGAGAGCCGTCTCGACCGGATCGTGGGGTAGGCCTCCATCGGCTTCGCGCGCTCCCACTCGGGCGCAGGCCCCGTCCGCTTGCCGTCCGGCCGGCCGGGTCGATCGCCGTGCACGAGCTCGCGCTCGCGGTGGCGAATGCGCGGCGGCGGCTCGCCGGCGACCGCCTCCTCCTCGTCGCCCGGTGCGTCCGGCGGACGGTAGGCAGGCATGACGGGCGCGGTCGTCGCAGGCACGGGCCGAGCAACCTGGACGACCGGCGCGACGGGCGGCAGGTAGGCCTCGTCCGCGTCGTCGACGATGCTGCCGGGCTCCGGGGCGGATGGTCCTGACGCGACTCGATCGGCATAGCTGCCCGACAGGCCGCGACCCTGCGGCGGCTCTTCGTCCGGATCGTCGTCGGCCCACAGCGAGCCGGCCGGCGGCTCCGCGCCGCGGTTGCCGCCGCGCGTCAGCCACGGCGGCGGGGCCGCCCAGTTGCGTGGCGGGTTCCGCTGGGGCTGGCCGCCGGCGTCCAGCGCCTCGGCGGCTCCGGCGCCCGTGCCCGTTCGGCCCGCGTCATCGCGGGCCCGGGCCGCCTCGCGCCGCGCCCAGTCCTGGAATGTCGGGCACACGGGGAACGCGGACGACAGGCAGTACGCCTCCTGGTGCGCGAGGGCGCGCGGAGCCGGCTGCGCCTCGGCATAGCAGCGGTGGCGGTGGTCGGGGCTTCCGGCCCGCTCGTCGCGATCGTCCGCGAAGGCGACGAAGGGACAGGCCGGGGCGCCGTCGACGATCGGGAGCCCGCGCTCGGTCATCTGACTCCGGATGATAGCCGGGTCAGACGACCGGATTCCTCGTCACGCCTGTTGTTCGCAGTGCCGCGACGTGCCCGGGCTGGGGCATCGGCGCCGCGTGCCCGTGCGACGACGCGGCCGGCGCGAAGGCGCGGCCACGCTCGAGCACCGGCCCGGGCCGGCGTGTCCGACGCCAGGCGGGGCGCGTCGGGCCGGGGAACGAGGCACCGTAGGCACGCACCACCTCGGGCAAGCCGGCGCGCAGCCAGTCGTCGATGCGCCAGCACAGGATCGGCGCGATCGCGCCCAGGTAGACGTACGAGCCGAAGTAGCCGCCGAACTGGGCGATCACGAACGCGACCGTCCCGACCGCGATCACCCCGTCGATCGACCGGACGCGCAGGCCACCGAGAAGCGCCACGGCGCCGCTGGCCACGTAGCGGATCGTCTCCAGGGAGCGCGCGACGAAGTCGGGCGCGATGCCGTCGACGATCGCGCCGAGGCTCCAGTACGACTGCCGCAGGTGCGTCTCCTGGGCCATCGCCAGGCTGCGCGCGTACGACCCGACGCCCCAGTTGAACAGGACCGGCGACCAGGCCACGACGCTCATGCCCACGAACGCGACGACGACCGGCAGTCCCGCCCACAACACGAGCGGTGGCAGCCACGCGATTGCGTACGGCTTGAACGCCACGGCAATGGCGAGCAGGGCCGCGCCCGCTGCTGGGCGTCGGCCGGCGACGGCAAGCGCGATCAGGATGAACAGCCCGGCGCTGATGTCGTTGGAGCCGTCGACGGAGGTCAGGACGAGCGGCGGCGCCAGGGCGAAGATCGCCAGCCCCACTGGCCGGCCGTTCGCCGCTCGCCAGCCGAAGTACAGCGTGAGCCCGATCGCGACCACCACCTCGAGCAGGATCGGGTTGCCGACGAATGGCGCGTACCAGGCGATGTCGACGGGGCCGTACGGGTACGGCGCACCGGGCGGGCTGGAGACCGCGTAGCCGATGCCATAGGGGTTGCCGCCCTTGAGTGCGATGCCGATCGCCGCCTTCGTCACGTCGGTGACGTCGGATGCGACGCGGCCATAGGTCGACCAGCGGAGCGAGATCGCGCTCGTCACGAGGACCGCGACCGGGAGCCAGCGCAGCTGCCAGCGGGTCGCTGCCAGCAGCGTCAGGCCGATCGCGCCGGCGACGCCCACTGCCGTCCGGTCCGGCCACATCGGTTCGACGGCGAGGACGAGCCCGATCCCGAGCGCGACCAGCCACGCGCCGCTCCGCCCGCGCGGCGGCATCAGGGCGCGGAGGCGCGTCATGCCGCGCTCCTCGCGGCAATCCTCGGTCGTTTGACAGCCCCGAGGCGCGTCTCGACACTCAGTGGCAACAGTCCGTGTCGTTCAGTGGTGCCGCCAGGCAACGACGCCCAGCGTGAAGGAGATCCCATGTCCATCCGAAACGCGATCCTCCGATTCCTGGAGCCCAAGACGACCGTCCAGGCGCATTGCGACCTACCCTGCGGCATCTACGATCCCGAGCAGGCTCGCATCGAGGCCGAGTCGTGCTACAGAGTTATCGAGAAGTACACAGCAAACGAGGATTCCACGTTCCGGACGCGAGCCATCGCGATCAAGGAAGAGCGCGCCGAGCTCGTGAAGCACCATCTCGACGTCCTCTGGCACGACTACTTCAAGCCGGAGCACCTCGAGAAGGTCCCGAACCTGCACGACCTGTTCTGGCAGGCCAACAAGCAGGTCTCCAAGGTCAAGGCCTCGACCGACCTGGCCGACGCCAAGCGCCTGCTCGAGCTCATCGACGAGGTCGACGCCGCGTGGAAGGTCACGGGCGGAGAGGGCAAGACCCGAGTGGCCGGACGCCCAAGCTGACGACGCGCGTTCGCGGGCCGTGGCGGGTCGCGGTGACGGAAGCGTCGATGACGCCCGCGATCCTGCCGGGTGACTGGCTGGTCGTGAACCCATTGATCTCGCACTGGCCGCGGCGAGGCGCCGTGGCCGTCTTCCGTGAGCCGACGACCGGCGCGCTGGCGATCAAGCGGGTCGCGGCGGGGCCGGGCGAGCGGGTCCGCTTCGCGGACGGCTACCTGACCCTCGCCTCCGACGAGGCATGGCTCGTCGCGGACGCGAGCGAAGCGGGGACCGCCGCCGGCGGCTTCGGGCCGCCGATCGATTCGAACCGGTTCGGGCCCGTTCCGCTCGAGAATCTCGTCGGTCGGGTGCTGTTCCGGTACGGACCGCTGCGCCGGTTCGGCCTCGTCGCCCGGGCGCCCTCCTGATGCCCGGCCGCGCGCGCGGCGACCCGGGCGCTCCCCTGCCGCCGGCGCCGGACCCGTGGGCCGGCAGCGAGATGCCGGAGCGGCGAACCGCGCCGCCCTTCCACATGACCGAGATGATCGAGGCCGAGCCCGCCCTGGCCGTGCGCATCCTGGAACGGCTGGCGAGCCCATCGGGTCCCGCGGCTGCGCTCGCGGCTGCGATTCGAGCGGCGTCGACCCGCGGCCTGCCGATCGTCGTGACCGGCTGCGGCACGAGCGAGCACGGCGCCCTCGGCACCGTCGAGATCCTGCGCGCCGCGCTCCGGACCGCAGGCCTTCCATGGCAGCTCGGCCGAGGCGGCACGCCGGTGGCCGCGCAGGCGTTCGAAGCCTGGCTCGAGGACGGGCTCGGTGGCGAGGGCGGCGTCGTCATCGGCGTCAGCCACGAGGGCGGCACGTGGGCGACGAATGGGGCGCTCGAGCGGGCCAAGGCGTCGGGCGCGATGGTCGCGCTGATCACCGTCTCTGCTCGATCGCCGGGCGCGCACCTTGCCGACGTCACCCTCACGACCGAAGAGCAGGACCAGAGCTGGTGCCACACGGTGGGCTATGTCTCGCCGTTGCTCGCCGCGGCGGCCGTCGCGGCGCACATCACCCGCGAGCCGCTCGACCCGGGCGTCGTGCAGGACCTCATGGCCGCCGGGCTCGCACCGGCGGCCGTCGCGGCGACTGAGGCGATGGCCGACGCGTTGGCGAACGTCGATCGGCTGATCGTCATCGGAAGCGGCGTCGATCGGCCCGCCGCTCGAGAGCTCGTCCTCAAGGTGGAGGAGGGCGCGCACCTCCCCGCCGCGATGCGCGACCTCGAGACGCTGCTCCACGGCCATCTCGCCGGGATGGACACCCGAACCGGCGTCGTGCTCATCCTCGCGGACCCATCGCGCGCCGACGAGCGAGCCGCCCGCGCCGCGGGCGTCCTGCGCGCCGTCCGCGAGCTCGGCGGGCCGGCCGGGGCGATTCTCGGCCCACCTTCCGATTCGGCCATCGGCGCCGAACTCGCGCCGGCGGGTCGGCTGCTGGTACCTGCCGCTCCGGGCGTCCCGCCCGTCGTCGCGGCCGTGCTCGGAACCGCGGTGCCGCTCCAGCTGCTCACCGAGCGCCTCGCCCGGGCACGCGGCGTCGACCCCGACCCCATCCGCCGCGACGACCCGACCTACCTTCAAGCCGCAGACGCAGCCGGCTGACGCCGGCGGGCGCGGTCAGACCTTCCCGACGAGCTCCCTCGCCATCAGGTCGATCATGTCGCCGTCGCGCGGGAGCAGGTCCTGGAGCATGATCCGCTCGATCCCGGCCGCCGCGTAGCGGCCGACCATCGCGCGCGCCTCGTCCGGCGTCCCGATGATCCACCGGCTGCGGCGCTTGTCGAGGTACGACCGGGCATCGCCCGAGACGCCGATCGCCGTCAGCAGGTCGCCGGCCCGCCGCTCCACGTCCGCGTCGGTCGCTCCGATCAGGACGCCGACCATCGCCGACCGCGTCAACGACTTCGGATCTCGTCCGATCGCGGCGCAGGCCGCGTCGAGCTGGGCTTCCTTGTCGCGAGCGATGTCCGGTGTCGAGGACGACAGGTTGAACTCGTCGGAGTAGCGAGCGGCCATCCGGAAGCCCCGTGGCGAACCCTCGCTTCCGGTGATGATCCGGGGCCGCGTCCGCCCGTTCCGGCCGATCGGCCGGCCCGAGCGCTGGACCGGTCCCGCAACGAGCGCGCCACCGCGCACCACGATCTCGTGACCGTCGAAGTCCCAGCCTGGCGCCTCCTCCCATAGCCCGTGGAGCAGGGCGAGCTGGTCCTCCATGAGGTTCGCGCGCTGCTCGATCGATGGGAACGGCAGCCCCAGCGGCACGTGGTCCGCCTCGTTCCAGCCGGCACCGACGCCGACCTCGAGCCGGCCGCCGCTCATCTGGTCGACCGTCGTGACGAGCTTCACGAAGTTGCCCGGATGCCGGAACGTGACCGGGCTGACGAGTGTGCCCAGCCCGATCGTGCTCGTCTCGCGGGCGAGGCCCGCGAGGATCGCCCAGGCGTCGGTCGTCGGCTGGTCGCTGCCACCCGGAAACGAGGCGTAGTGGTCGCTCCGAAAGAGTGTCTCGAAACCGCCCGCTTCGGCCCGGCGCGCGATCGAGAGCTGGTCCTCGTACGACAGGCCCTGCTGGGCCTCGATCATCAGCGCGAAGCGCATCGGGTTGCCTCCCGGCCGACCGCCAGACGATTGATGTTGACGAAATCATTCATGTCGGTAGAATGCTTCATGACATGCGAAGTACTGCCGACGCCTCGGACGTCGACGCCATCCTGACAGAAGTCGCCGGATGGATGGCCGACCTGCGCTGTGCGTCGATGGGCCGCCTCGTCCAGGGCCACGTGAGCCTGAGCCAGATGCATGTCCTGTGGCTGCTGCAGCACCACGGCGCGATGTCGATGAGCCGGCTCGCGGACCTCCTGGACGTCTCGATGTCGAACGCCACCGGCCTCATCGATCGGATGGAGGAGCACGGACTCATCGAGCGCGTCCGCGTGCCCGACGACCGCCGCATCGTCCTCGTCCGCCCGGCGGCCGCGGGCCTGCAGGCCCTGTCCGAGACCGAGTCGTCGAAGCGCGAGCGGATGCGCGGCGTGATCGGGCGCCTGCCCGCCTCGGAGCAGCCCATCGTCCTCGCCGCACTGCGCAGCCTCCGGCGCGCGCTGTCGGCCGAGGCCGGCCCGGACCTCGTCCACGAGCACCACTTCGCCGACGCGGCGAGCTGATCCAGCCCCCCCAGCAGTCAAAGGAAGGCCATGGAATCGTTTCCGACAGAAGCAGACCACACGCCGTCGGTCGCCGAAGATCCGGCACTCGGCCTGAGCCAACGCACCAAGTTCGAGATCCTCGGGGCGATCATGCTCGGGCTGTTCCTGGGCGCGCTCGACCAGACGATCGTCGGGCCGGTGCTGCCGACCATCGTGACGCAGCTGCACGGCGCGGACCTGTATACGTGGGTCGTCACCGTGTACCTGCTGACCAGCACGGTCTCGGTGCCGATCTACGGCAAGCTCTCGGACCTGTACGGCCGGAAGCAGCTCCTGATCGGCGGGATCGTCCTATTCCTGATCGGCTCGGCCCTGTCCGGGCTCAGCCAGGAGATGTGGCAGCTGATCCTCTTCCGTGGCATCCAGGGGCTCGGCGCCGGTGCGCTGTTCCCGATCTCCCTGGCCGTCATCGGTGACCTGTTCTCCCCCGCCGAACGAGGCAAGTACCAGGGCCTGTTCGGTCTCGTGTTCGGTGTCTCGTTCATCGTCGGTCCACTCCTCGGCGGCTTCCTGACGACGACGTTCTCCTGGCACTGGATCTTCTACGTCAACATTCCGGTTGGCCTCGTCGCGCTGTTCGTGATCGGCCGCCTGCTCCCGAACATCCACCACCCGCCGAAGGACGCGCGCATCGATTGGCTCGGCGTCGCAACGCTCGTCCTGGGCCTCGTGCCGATCCTGATCGGCTTCACGCAGGCGGAGACGAAGGCCTTCAGCGACATCAACGTGTGGGCCTGGCTCGCCGCCGGCGCGGCGTTCCTCGTGATCTTCGTCTTCGTCGAGGGCCGAGTGGCCCAGCCGATCATCCCGCTCCATCTCTTCCGGAACCGGACCTTCTCGGCGTCGATGGTGTCGATCTTCTTCGCCACCTTCGGCTTCGGCGCCGCGATCATCTTCCTGCCGTTGTACTTCCAGGTCGTCGAGGGTGCCGACGCGACCACATCGGGCTTGAAGCTCTTCCCGTTCCTGATCGGATTGATCGGGTCGTCGATCGGCTCGGGCTTCATCGTCAGCCGCACCGGGCGCTACAAGCCGATCGTGGTCGCCGGCCTCGTGATCCTGACCATCGGCCTCGCGCTCATGACCCAGCTTCGCTACACGACGGACGATGTCGTGCTGTGGGCGTGGATGTTCGTCGCCGGCCTCGGCGTCGGCCCGACGTTCGCGGTCTTCACGATCATCGTGCAGAACTCGGTCGACTTCCACGAGATGGGCACCGCGACGAGCGACCTGACGCTGTTCCGGCAGATCGGAACGACGATTGGGATCGCGATGGCGTTCACCCTGTTCCGGGTCAACCTGACCTGGGACCTGCTCCACGACAGGATCGTCGCCGCCGGGGCACCGGTCGCACTCGTGCCGGCGACGCCACCGGCAGGTTTCGATCTCGGTGCCCTGACCTCGGTTGGCAGCACGGCGAACCCACTGGCCTTCCTGAGCCAGCTGCCGGCCGCCGCCCAGAAGATCTTCCTGAACGGCTTCCACGACGCCTTCACGCTGTCGATCTCCAGCAGCATGTGGCTGGGTGTCGGCGCGGCTGCCGTGGCGGTGGTTGGGGCTCTGGCGCTGAAGGAGATCCCGCTTCGGCGGACCGCCAGCCCCGGAGCCCAGCGGATGGCGGACGCTCGCGCGGAGGGCAGCCGGTTGCCCGCGGCCGACTGACCGTTCCGCTCCCGGCACACGACCCCGGCGTGGACAGACCACCCGGGGTCGATTCGTCTTTTGCGACTAGGATCGGGGTCGTGATCACGGCCCCGCTGGTCGCCGCCATCCCTCGCGGCCTCACCGCTGTCGGCGCAGGCGCGGCGCCGTACCAGCCCGCGCTGCCCGCCGACGACCTGCCGCTTGGTGCCATGCGGCGCGTGATATTCGACGACCTCGACGTCCTGTTGGCGCACACGTCGAATGGGATCGTCGCGGTCGACGACCGATGCCCGCACATGTCGGCGCCGCTTTCGATCGGGTCGCTTGACGACTGCGTCGTCAACTGCCCGCTCCACGACGGTCGGTTCGACCTCTCGACCGGCGACGTCAACCGAATGCCGACGACCGGCGGCCTGCTCCCCGATGGGACGTACGTGCCGGTCTGGACGCCGGAAGGCAAGGACCCGAAGCCGGACCCGCCCGGCCTGAAGGCTGAGGCCCGCCGGCTGACCCGCGTCCGCCGCTTCCGCTACTACCCCGTTCGCATCCGCGACGGGATCATCGAGGTCGCGATCCCGGTCGGGTAGCCACCAGCGTCTCAGTGTCGCCGGACTCGGCGCGGCGGCGCGAGCCCTCCCGAACAATCTTGATGACCTGCTCCGGATCGTCGGTGATCTGGACCAGGTCAATGTCCGCCGGAGCGATCATGCCGCCGGTGAGCAGGGTCTCGCGGATGTAGCTCACGAGCCCACCGAAGAACTGGCTGCCGACGAGGACGACCGGGAAATGCCGGATCTTGCCGGTCTGGATGAGCGTGAGCGCCTCGAACAGCTCGTCCATCGTGCCGAAGCCGCCCGGCAGGATCACGAAGCCATCGGCGTACTTCACGAACATCACCTTGCGAGCGAAGAAATACCGGAACTCGACGCCAAGATCGACGTACGGGTTGATGGCCTGCTCGTGCGGCAGCTCGATGTTGCACCCGATCGAGAGGCCGCCGCCCTCCTGGCAGCCGCGGTTCGCCGCCTCCATGACCCCCGGCCCGCCGCCGGTGATCACGGCGTAGCCCTCCTGCGCGAGCAGGCGCCCGATCTCGCGGGCCTGGTCGTACGCGGGCGAGCCCTCGTGGACGCGGGCCGAGCCGAAAACGGTGATCGCGGGCCCGATCTCGGCCATCGCATCGAAGCCCTCGACGAACTCGCTCATGATCCGAAGGGCGCGCCACGGGTCGGTGTCGAGGAAGGCGGGGCGCTCGGTGCGCTCGAGGAGCTTGCGATCCTCGGTCATCGTCGGGTCGCCGGGCATCTTCTTGCCGATGTCGCGGCCCATCACCAGGCGGCCGGACCGCCGATGCTCGCCGATCGGCTCCCCGGTGCCGTCGGGCGGGGCGGCCTCCCGACGCTGCTCCTCGCCGCCACGCTCCCGCATCGTCGCCTCCTCGATCAGCGCCTCGAAACGCCCGTGGGCGCATCCTACGACGGTGCGCGATCGAACCCGTGTTGTCGTTGCGGCCGTGCTGGGGCTGGTCGGCCTCGTCTGGCTGGCGCAGGGCCTCGGCTACCTCCCGGGCAGCTTCATGACCGGCGACCGATTCTGGGCGTATGTCGGCGCCGCGCTCCTGGTCGGTGCCTTCGTCTACGCGGCATGGCCGCGGTTGCGGCACCGCTGACGGAGCGGATGGCGCACTAGGTCGAGTCGGACCTCGGTTCGAGGACGACGATCGCTGTCTCGGTCGCTCGGTTGTCGACGAACGGCTTGTTGCCGGGGAACAAGGCCCATAGCCGCTCGCGCTCCTCGCCCGTCGCCGCGTGCGCCCGGACCTGCAGCGTGCGGCCCTTCAGCTCGATCGAGGCGTCGGGGTGGGCCTGGAGGTTCACCCACCAGGCCGGGGTCCCCTCCATCCAGCCGTTCATGGCGACGGTGACGATGTTCGGGCCATCCTCGTGGTAGCCGAGGATCGCCACACGCTCCTTGCCGGACCTGCGCCCGATGGTGTGGAGACGGAAGGTCCCCCACTTCTGCGGCGTCGCCCGCCACAGCCCGCGCCGCCCGCCGGTCCAGCGGTAGATTGCTCGATGCGTCGCCCAGGCCAGCCGGATGAACCAGCCCGGAGGCATCCGGGGACGTTTCTCGATCACGTTGGCGGCGTCGGCCGCTGGGCTGTCCTTCATGGCGTTCGTTGGGGGCGCGCTCACGGAACCGCGTTCACGGCTGGCGTGGTGAGCGGTGTGAGCTGGATCTGCTTCGCGAGCGCATATGCGACCTGCCGGTCGTGGTCATCGGCAGCGAACACCCGACCGATGACGAGGGCGGAATGATGCGGCAGCTCGATCCGCGTCATCCCCTCGGGGGCGCTCGCAGTCCGATTCCGCTCGCACAAGAGGAACGCCCCGGCGCCGGTTCCCGTGGTCCGCTTTCCGACGTAGGCAACGTTGCCGCCATTGGTCGGGTCGGTGAGCTGCACGCTGTAGTACCGCCCCGCCATCTCGGGCACATGCAACACCTGTGGTCCCGCGCGCAGGTCGAGCCAGCCGCCGATGTAGACGACGTCGTCCGTACCGACCGCCATCAAGCTGCCGCTCGAAGCAGACTCGGAGGAGCGCGTTCGCACGGCATACAGGGTGTTGACCGGGATCGGGCCGCCGCCGAACCCGTGTTTGAGGATCGCGCGCTTGAATCCGCCGACCGTGATCTGGGGCCAGAAGTAGATGAAGATCGCGGTCCCGAGCAGCCACACGACGGCGGCCGCCACCGCGAGCGGGAAGATCCCGGCCACGCCGTCCGCGAGCCGCCGGTAGGTAACCCAGGCGAACACCGCCAGGATGGCGGCGGTGATCGGGTAGGGATACTTCAGGATCAGGCGATTCACGTCACGAGATCCTGATGACCGCCGGCACGTCGTAGCTGCCGTCCAGGATGGCCCGGCCGGGCAGGTAGGCGCGCAGCATCAGCCTGAATCTGCCGGTAGGTGCCGAGAGCCAGTTCCGTCCGGGCCCGCTCGGCGCCTGGGCCTGGATCAGGATGTCGACCGAACCATCCGCGTTGGTCACGAGGCCCGAATGATCATCCACGCTCGATCGACCGGTCGGGCCGCTGACCATGTACCCGATGGTGTCCGTCGCGGTGAGCGACCAGAAGGCGTCGTTCGGCGGAAGCTGCCCTGACGGGAAGTGCAGGCGGTACGCGTGCTCGCCACTGAGCTTCGCTCCTGCCCCGTCCACGCTCGTCGTCCAGTAGGCGGCCTCTTCGAACACGTTGACGACCGGGAGCGCCTTCTGCAATGCGGCTCGCACGAGCAGTCCGTTGTCGGGCTGACCGGCCCTGCGGATCGAGCTCCAACCGTTGACCGTCGTCGTCTCCGCCCTGGCCACGGAATCGAGCACGAGGATGGTCGTCAGGAAGGCCAGCGTGGCACCGATGATCACACCCTGAACGACACCAGAGCCGGCCACCCAGGACAGGATGCCACTCATATGAATCTCGCCATCAGCCGACCCGCACCCGTGCCGGCACGATCCGGATCGGGACGCTGAAGTTCCTGGCCGTCTCCGTGAAGTCCAGGCCCCAATGGGCGTGGGGCTCGGTGTACTTCGCGACGTAGCCCGGGTGGAGGTCGAGGGGTGGGATCGACGGATCGATGACGGCTGTGCCCTCGAGGATGAGCCAATGGTCGCCGAAGGGATCCGTTTCGAGGTGAAACGATACGGCCGGGGACTGACCGATGTTGCGGAGCTTCGGCGTGCCCGGTTGGCTGTAGAAGAATAGGCGGCCGTCCTCGAAGATAAAGGACACGATCGACGACTGCACCCGCCCATCCGGGGCGACGGTCGTGAGCCAGGCCACGACATCGCGTTGAACGTGATCCCGCGCCCATGCACCTTCGTCGCGGGCGAGCGCAGCCGCCAGTGGGTCGGTCAACGGTCCCTCGGCCTCAGCCACTGCTACCTCCGGCCACATCGTGGCAGTAGATGGCCGCGAGCGGGCCGGACTGACGCGGGTCACCGTAGAACGTCCCCGCACTGCAGACGCGACCAGCGACCTCGACACGCCCTATGACCCTGAAGCCTGTCAACGCGGGGAGGCCGTCGTCCGGCGGGAGTCTTGTCCAGGCCATTCCGTCGTTCGATACCCAGGCTACCGGCGATGAGCTGCCGCCCGACGGATCCGAGGTGTCCTCTCCGAGCGCCACGAAGCGCTTCCCATCGAACGCAACGCTTTCAATCGACGCCGAGTCGGTCGGTACCTGGGCGACGTCCCAATGAACACCGTCGGTGGATAGCCATCCGCGCGGCGACGTCGGCCAGGAATCGCCTTCGAAGCCGACAGCAACAAGACGGTGGCCCGCATCGACGACCTCGGTGACCGACCCGCCATGGAACGCCGTGCTGGGCGGCAAGACCTTCCAGGCGCCGCCGTCGACGGACGACATCAGGACCGTCGAGCGGACGCTGTCGCCCGACGGGCATGGACCGCATGGCCCCCATGCAAGAAATCGGTCAAACGCCCAGATCCCACCGTTGACGCCCTGTGGCCGTCCCGCAATCTCGATATCTCGCGGCCGCCCGAACGTACCGTCCGCCGAGACGTTCCAAACGACAAAGCCGCCGCCTTCGCTGGCGTACCGCGCCGCCCCGCCAATCGCGATCGCACCCGTCGGGGAGGCAATGACGTCCTCGAGGGTCGTGTTCATGGAAGATGCCGTCGGGACGGAGGACCATCTCACGCCATCGGCAGATGCCCAGGCGATCGAGCGAACCTCCTTTCGCTCGTCGTCGACCACGAAACCGACAGCAACGATCCGATCACCGATGCGTCGCAGCCGCTTGATCGACGCATGCGCTGCCCCGGCAAGCCGAGCTTCGGTCCATGTCATGCCATCACGTGAGCCGAGCAGAAGCGCTTGCTCGCAGTCCCCGGCTGCGTTGGCAAGGCATCCCGCCGCGAGCAGACCGTTGGCCCCGGCGCTGATGTCGTTCAGGACCGCGGGCCCCTTGTCGAAGACTTCGGTCCACGACGTGGGGGCGTTGCCGGCGGTCGCAAGTGGCGTCGGCGAAGGGCTCGGGCCGGGCGTGGCCGTCGCGGTTG
Organism: Candidatus Dormiibacterota bacterium; assembly: GCA_035631615.1. Taxonomy (GTDB): domain Bacteria; phylum Chloroflexota; class Limnocylindria; order Limnocylindrales; family CSP1-4; genus UBA5189. Next base: position 200,177 of record DASQIK010000027.1, read on the forward strand.
GGGCCGGCGTCGACGCGACCCTCGTCTCCGGCGCCGCGGTCGGCACAACCGTCGAGCAACTCGACAGCGCGATTCCGACGACCGCGAGCGACCGCCAGACGAGCCCCCTTTGGATGAAGCTCGGCTCCATCTCGGTTAGCGTCGTGGACAGCCGGGCGAGTCGACGTCCGTCAGCCGGCGAGCGCGTGAACGAGCATCGCGGCGAAGTACACGGCGCCGAAGGCGACCACGACGACCGCCAGGATCACGGCCGGCCGATGGACGATGGGCACCGCCGCCCGACGGAGGGCGTCGAGGTCCGACCGAAGCGTGGAGTCCGTGGACCACTCCCGCCAGACGATGCGGCCTGCCAGCAGCACGGCCACGAACGGCAAGACCACCAGGAGCGCGAAGAGGCCGAGCCCACCGAGAGCCAGGAACCACGTCACCACCGCGTCGAGGGTCCGAGAGGGCTCGTGCGCCGTGGGTTGCAGGGTCCGACCGATGGCGGCCAAGAAGAAGAGGCCCGCCGGCGCCGCCAGAATGGCCGACAGAATGGAGACCGACAGCCGATTCGCCCTTGTCAATTGGTCCTCCTCAGACACGCTGGACTTCGCAGGGACGTCCAGGTGATGACAGATGTGACCGTCAGCCAGGACGCGGAAGGCGAGCCCGAAGCTAGGGTCAGGCACGAGCGCTGCCGCTGACGCGCGCTGCGTCGGACACCGCCAAGTCGGGCAGGGTCTGGATTGCGATGTGGGGCATCGGCCGGCGCGCACCCGGCCAACTGCGCAGCAAGCATGAGAGCCGCGGCTGTTCTCACGCGACGGCAATCAGGGTCGGGGGTCAGCTCTGCGCGGCCGACACGAGCGAATAGAAGCTCACGACCGCGACGGACAGTTGGAGGCAGAGGGCCAGCGCAAAGACGGCCAACGAGGTGAATGCGAGCGCGTTGGCCCAGAACAGCAGGGTCGCCATCGGTCCGACGACAAACAGGATCAATGCGATGGGCGTCCGCGGCCCGCCCGCCCGCAGCATCTGGCGAGATCGCCAGATGACGATGCCGGTCGCATAGATCGCAACGCCAGCGCTGGCGACCCTGAATGAAGTCACGCCATCGCCGGTCCCGGCGAAGATCACCTGCGGGGCGAGCGACTCGAACACGACATTGAAGCTCGTCGAGACGATCGCCCGCTGGCGGATGCGCATTGCCGGAGACCAGGCCCCGTCCGGCGGGACGAGCGTCGAGGTCACCGCCGTGAAGCCGGCCACCGCAACGGCGATCGTGGCAATCCCCAACAGCAGCGCTTCGCCCGGCATGATGCGGATTATGGCGACGGGAGGGGCCTGACAACGCACTCGCAAGCGCCAGGCAGGGGTCCAGGTGTCCTCAGTCGCGGCTCACCGGGTTGTTCGGAGCTCCGGCCGAGAGCCGCGGGCCAAAGGAGCTGACCCAACGGTCAGTTGAGTTACCAGGATCGCCGCTCCGGCCGAGGACCCGCCAGCCACCGCCGTCGGGGATCCGGCCGAGCTTCTTGTGGTCGTACCGCCACTGAGCTCGTGCAGCCAGGATCTCGGCCCCGGCGACATCGCTCAGACGCCGCGGCGAGCTCCGTGGTCGCGAGCTCCGGTGGACGAAGCCGGCCTCACCCTCGACCCTGTACCTGCGCACCCACTTGTATGCCGTCGCCCGGCTGATCCCAGCTGCTCGGCAACGTGCGCTGCCGGCCAGCCTGCCGCGATGCGCCGGACCAGGAGCTGCCGGCTGAACACCGACAGGCGCGGTCTGGGATTCAACGCGAGAGCCCTCCACCTCGGTTTGGAGCATTGACGCTCCAACCGGATCAGAGGGCTCTCACTCTGTCAACGATGTCTGCGGGGATTACATCTAGGTCAGACCAGGGACGCGCACTGACCAAGCGCCTTGTGACCGACGTGGTTGACCTCGCCGGGGAAGATGCCTCCGGACACGCCCGGGGCCAGTCCCATGCAGATGAGGTTCCTCCCGACCGTGTTTTCCACGACGGCAATGGTCCTCCCCGGGTCGATCGGGTCGAGCGCCGTGATGTTGATCAGCGTGGCGTTGCCGCCGATCTTGTTGAACTGCACGCCGAGCCAGTCGGCAGCCACACCGCTGATTGTCAGGTTGCGGCCAATGGTGTTGCCCTTGATCGACCACGGGATCGCACCGCCGCCGCCGCTCAGGGTGATGTTCCCGCCAGCCGTCAGTTTCCGCAGAACAACGGTGTTCGCGTCGGTGGCAGTGACGTTGCCGTGCACGCTGATGGTGGTGTGCCCATTCGGCTCGGTGGCGCACGGCACACCCGCGAACCGGCCAATCGTATTTGACGGCTGGCAGCCCATGCCGAGCAGTGAGCCCGGAGCGGCGATGACGTTGTGGCCGACGGTGATCGTCGAAGGTGCGCTCTGAGCGTCGAGTGCGGCACCGGCGGCGACATTGATGTTGCCGACGACGCTGATCACCGCGTCCGGCTTGATGTTGCACACACCAGCGACCGTGATGCTCGCGTAGTTCCCGGAGGGGATGCTCGTGAACGTCCCTGAGGCGAGATCACCGCCGGTGCACGTATACGGCATCGCGCCTTGCGCGGCGGCCATCGCCGATCCAGTCGGGAGCGCGAGCGCTGCCGCAATCGCGAGGGATCCCAGAATCCTCAAGCGGATCGCCTTCTCCATGTGCGCTGATCCTTTCTCTCGCGGTTCTCCCGCGGGTCATGCGGCTCGCTCGGGGCGACTCGCGCCCGGATCGAGCAGGGTCGGTCTCGCCATTGGCCCAGCGCAACGGTCGTGGCGACCGGATCAGGACGCCGCGCTGGTGGAACCCCGTCCCCGAGGGTTCTCGCCACCCTATCGTGACGCGCATTTTGCTCCGTGCCCCCGCGCGGCATCGCCAGTCTGGCGAAAGATTGCGGTGCGCCGCTGCAACGGCCGCGAGGAACCGTGACGGTCAGTGGCGCTATCTCCCCGCGGGCTATCCGCCGTAGGGCGCGGTCTGGCAGCAGAGGTGCCGCTGGCGGGCGAACGGGGTCTGGGAGCGGGCGATGGCCAGGCTCGCCGCGCAGGTCCGCGTCCGCCACGATCGCGAGCCGATCCCCTCGATGGTCATGATCGACGCGCAGACGGTGAAGGGCGGTCGCCGTGGCGGGACGTTCCACAACGCCGGCGGACGCGGTGGCCGGACGATCGGCACCAAGCGGACGATCCTCGTCGAGATCCTGGGCCTGCCGCTGAGCGCCCGCGCTGATCCCGCCAGGCCGCACGATGTCCGAGCCGGTCGCGACCTCCTCCGCGACAGTCTCGCTGGTCTGCCGCGCGTCCCGGCGATCGTCGCCGACCGTGGCTATCGGGCCTGCGCAACCTCGCCAGCCGCCGCAACCTGCGGCTCGACATCAAGGCTCCGCCGAAGGGCAGGTCGGCTTTCGGCTGATCGCGCCGCTCTACAAAGTCGAGCACGCCTTCGCCCAGCTCGGCCGCTGGCGACGGACTGTCGCGCCGCTGCGAGGGCGGCGAAGCGAGCGCCACGGCCTGGCTCGAGGTGGCCTCGGTCGGTATCTCCTGGGCCGGGCCCTCCGTCAAGCGTCTGCTGTGGACGGGAGCACCATCCGGACGGCCAGGCGGGCGGCTCGAGCCACCGGACAACCCCAAGATCACCCCCGCTCGGCTCGGCCGGCAAGCTCCCGTTCGGCTGGATCCGACCGATCGACCGGCCAGACCTCAAGTCATCTGCCGTCCGGATTGGCATCGGGGCCGTCAACGTTGACGTTCTGCGGGCCGGTCCCAATGCGGACGACGAAGAACTCCGCCGGCTCGTCGGGGGCGGTGATCTCGCGATGCACCATCCGTGCGGGATTGAAGATGAAGTCCCCGGCCGCCGCCGTCACCTGCTCGCGCCCGGTGGGACCGTATTCGATCGTCACCGTGCCGCGGAGAACGTAGATGTAGGAGTCGCGCGCTCCATGGTGGTGCCAGCCGCCGGCGAGTCCGGCGTCGCTCCGCACCCAACCGACCCAGCGATCCTCATGGTCAACGAGCTGTCGGCGGTCCATTCCGGGCGTCGGTGGCCCGGGTGGTGGGGCCCCCTCATCTGGCCGGACCACGATCGGTCGAGCTTGCTCCATTGGTGCTCTCCTCCAGGTTGGCGAGCACCCTGCCCGACGCTCTGCCCGACGTCAAGACCGCGGGACCTGTGCTGGTCCGGAACGCTACACCGTTCGCCCGACCGCTCTCGGGTTTCATACCCAGGCCCATCAGTCAGCGCGATGCCACGAGGGACTTCCAGGCCGCCTCGTCGCGGCCGGCGGCGAAGCGGTTCTCGATTCGCACGAGAGGGATCTTGAGGAGGCGCTGGTCGTTGAGCAAGCGGTCGGCGAGGTCGGCGTCGCTCATCGACAGGTAGCCGAGGCCGGCGTCGCGCCAGGGCCTGCCCTCGGTGTCGGCGAGGGCGCGGGTCCCGAGGCGCTCGACGAAGCGGCGCAGCTCGCCGCCGGCCATCGGCTTGCGATGGAGGTCGACGAAGTGGACGTCCATCCGCCGCTCCTTGAAGAACCGGAGGGCGGCGCGGGTGGGTTGCGAATCCGATGTCCCGAAGACCTGGACTGCAGGGCCGGACGGCGGCGCGACGGGAGCCACGACGACAGCCTACCGGGCGCCCGGCGAGCGACGCATCGCTACCATCGCCGATGGAGGTGCGTGCGATGATGGTCTGGTTCACGGTCCAGCTCGAGGACAAGCCGGGCTCGTTGGCGCGGGTCGCCGCGGCGCTCGGCGAGGCGGGCGTCAACATCACCGGCATCGTCGGCGTGGCCGAGGACACCGACGGCGCGCTGATGCTGACGACCTCCGACCCGGACAGGACCCGCGCAGCCCTCGAGAAGCTGGGGCAGGCGTTCGAGGAGCACGGCGGCGATAGCCCCGGCATGGACGGGATGACGATCGCCGACTTGCGCGGTCGGTAGCCTCCCAGGCCGCAACACGGACCATCGAGTCATGCGCATCGCGACATGGAACGTCAACTCGATGAAGGCCCGGCTCGAGAAGATCGAGTGGTGGCTGGAGCGCGCCGCCCCCGACGTCCTGCTGATGCAGGAGACGAAGCTGGCCGATGCCGAGGCGCCGCTGATGACATTCCGGATGGCGGGCTACGAGCTGGTCCACCACGGCGAGGGTCGCTGGAACGGCGTCGCGATCGCGGTGCGCGACGGGATCTCGATCGACGAGCCGATCACGAACTTCGGCGACGGCCCGGTCCGCAACAGCGGCGCCGGCGCGACCGTTTCGCTCGAGGAGGAGGACTTCAACCCGTCGGACGAGGCGCGGATGCTGTCGATCCGCGTGACGGCCCCGGGCGGCGATCCGATCCGTGTCGTCAGCCTGTACGCGCCGAACGGTCGCGTCGTCGGCTCGGCCTTCTACGACGGCAAGCTGCGCTGGTTCGCTCGCGCCCGGCGCTGGCTCGACACCGCCTGCAATCCGGCCGAGGCGCTCGTGATCGGGGGCGACCTGAACATCGCCCCGGCCGACATCGACGTCTGGGATCCGCGCGCGGTCCACGGCGGGACGCACGTCTCGGAGCCGGAGCGCGAAGCATTCCGCAACCTCCTCGCTTGGGGCGTCGAGGACGCTTTCCGCGACCGGCACCCCGGCGCGCGCGGACGGTTCACCTGGTGGGACTATCGCGCCGGCAACTTCCACAAGAACTTCGGCATGCGCATCGACCACCTGCTGCCCACCGCCGCAGTGGCGGGCAGGGTCGTCGCCGTCGAGATCGATCGAGAGGCGCGCAAGGGCAAGCCGATCCCATCCGACCATGCGCCGCTCGTACTCGACCTCGACGAGCCGGGCCGCCCCTTCGACCCGGGCTGGGACGATGCCGAGGCACGGATCGTCGCGCGCGGCGGCCTCCGACCGCGATGATGTCCGTGATGCACCGCGATCCGATCCGGCGGGCGCGGCGTATCGATCTCCTGTAACCAGCACGCCCATCGCAGGAGGATCTACATGACCAGCATCGCCCGACTTCCCGACACGACTCGCCGCCGCCTCGGTGGAGTGACGGCGTTGCTCGCCTCGGCCGTGATCCTCGCCGCGTGCTCGTCGCAGGCCGGCGGCGGCGCAACGACGGCCCCGACCACGAACGCCGGCTCGACTGGCGCTGCCGGTGGCGGGATCTCGCTCACGCTCGCCACGGGCGGCCCGCTCGGCAGCTTCGTCACCGGCAAGAACGGCATGTCGCTGTACGTGTTCGGCAAGGACACGGCCACGACGAGCGCGTGCAACACCGCCAACAACTGCCAGACGACGTGGCCGCCGCTCACCGTGACGATGGCCTCCGACGTGACCGCCGGCTCCGGCGTCACCGGCACCATCGGGACGATCACCCGCACCGACGGCACGCTCCAGGTCACCCTGGGCGGGCACCCGCTGTACTACTACTCCGGCGACAGCAAAGCCGGCGACACGGCCGGCCAGGGCCTGTTCAACCTGTGGTACGTCGCCGGCGCGACCGGTGATCCGGTCGGCGCGGCCGCTTCCACGCAGGCGCCGGCGGCCTCGCCGAAGGCGTCCAAGTGCACGTCCTATTGCTACTGAGCGATCTCGACGACGCGGCCCTCGCGGCGCGCATCGCTACCGGCGATGAGGCGGCATTCGTGGTCGCGTACGACCGGCATTCCGCGTTCGTCTTCTCGTCGGTCGCCCGCTTCCTGGGCGACCGCGAGACGGCGAGCGAGGTCGTCCAGGACGCGTTCGTGACCCTCTGGAGGCGGGCGCGCCAGTTCGATTCGGGATCCGGCTCGTTGCTCACCTGGCTGCTCGCGATCGCCCGCCACCGGGCGATCGACCGGCTTCGCGCCGAGGGCCGGCGCCCGAGCCGGGACGCGGTCAGCCTCGACGCGGTCGGCCCGGATGGTCGCCCCGTTCGCACCGTCGCGCGCGGCGATGCGCCACCCGAGCTCGTCGCCGACGCCGCGACCGACCCGGGCACCATCGCCTCGCGGCGCTGGGTCCAGGCCATCGTCCGGACGGGCATCGCGGAGCTGCCCGAGCCGGAGCGCGAGGTCCTGATCCTCGGCTACGCGCTTGATCTCTCCCAGTCCCAGATCGCCGCCCGCCTCGACTGGCCCATCGGGACCGTGAAGTCTCGAACCCGCCGCGCGCTCGCCCAGCTGCGCGCCCAGCTCGGCAACCTGCCCGAGCTGCACGAAGCGCCGGACCGCGGCACGCTGCCCGTGGGGCTCGACCGATGACGCACATGGATCACGCCGCCGCCCACGAGCGGATCGAGGACCTCCTCCTCGAGCCGGCTCGGCTCGCCGGTCTCGACGCGTCCACGACCCCGGCGGACGTGGCGCTCCGCGAGCACGTGGCCGGCTGCGCGGCCTGCCTGGCCGACCTTGATGGCTGGCGCGCGGTCGAGCGGTCGGTCAGCGAGGCGCTGCCCGCGTCCGAGTCGGCCGCCCGCGCGGCGGTCCAGGCGATCGAGGTTCCGCCGTCGCTGCGGGCGGCAACGATCGATGCCATTCGCCGCCCGCAGCCGCGATCGATCGTGACGCCGCTCCGGCGCGCGCGCGAGCGGCCGCGCCTCGTTGCGTGGCTTGGCCTTGCCGCCTCGATCGTGGTCCTTGCCGGCGCCGGCCTCATCACCGCCGATCAGATCAACCAGCGCAACGACGCGCAGGCGGAGGCGCGGTCGCTCACGACGGCGATCGCGGCCGTCGATCGCGTCCTTGCCGAGCCGGGCCATCGCGCGGTCGCGCTCAAGACGGCAGGCGGCGCCCCGGCGGGGTCCATCTCGTGGTCGAGCCATGACCTCGTGGTCCTGACGACGGCCCTCATGACGCCGGCAAGCGGCCAGCGCTACCGGTGCTGGCTCGAGAACGGCGGCACCAGCGTGGCGATCGGCTGGATGGACTTCGCCGGGCAGACGGCGTACTGGATCCGCTCGCTCGACGAGTGGGCCACCTTCCAGATCGGGCCGTCGACGAAGTTCGTCGTGACGCTGGAGCCCACCGGCAGCACGACGCGCACCGGCGCGGACGTCCTCTCGGCTGACCTCGGGAGCTAACCGCTAGCGACCCCGGCGCGGGTTGTGACGCCGTCCCGGGGCGGCGCCGGCGGCCGTGGCTGCGGCCGCGGTGGCGGCATCGGATGGCGGCGGCACCTCGGGCAGGACCGTCTGCGAGACCAGCCCCGACCGGATGATCCGCTGCAGCTCGGCGTCGATCGCCGGGTCGGTCTCGGGCGGCACGTAGGCCGCGAGCCTGCGGTCCACCTCGGCAACGGCACGGCCGTACGCGTCGAGCGCGCCGGCCTTCGTCCAGTTCTCGCGATTGTCGCGGTCGTAGACCTTGCCGGGCAGGTACAGCTCCGATGGCCAGTGCTGGGTCGTATGGTCGGCCATGATCAGGTGCTGCTCGTCGATGACCTGATGGACGAGCGCGGCGGTCGGCAGGTCGTCGAGCGTCCGGATGTCACGAACGAACCGGAGCGCCTCGCCGCACAGCTCGTCGTCGAGCACGAGCTTCGGCAGGCTGAACACAAGGAGGAAGTCGAGCATCCCGGGGCCCGACACCGAGTTCACGCCCGCGAGGGCCGCCAGCAACGCGCTCCCGAACGTCTCCGCCCCTGCCTGCGCATCCACGACCTTCGCGTCGGAGAGGGCCATGTACGCCTGCGTCGGCAGCCCGAGCGACTTGGCGACCTCGACGTAGGCGACGTTGAGCTGCTGCGCCTCGATCGCCGCCATCGGCGAGCTGGCGATCTTCATGTGGAACGTGGCGGGCGCGCCGCCGAACAGCACCGGTGCCCCGGGCCGGATCAGCTGGGCCATCGTGATGCCGGCGAGCACGTCCACCGTGTGGAACACGGTCGCCCCGACCACGGTGACCGGCGCGATGAGGCCCATGAGCGTCACCGGCACGATCTCGACCGCGACCCCCGCCTCCACGCAGTCGATCAGGTTCTGGCAGGAGTCCTCGCTGTACCGGAAGTTGCCCGTCGCGGTGATCGTGAAGATCGACATCGGGCGAGCGCGCAGGTCGTCCCGGTCGCGCCGAAAGAGCGACATCATCTCGATCATCCGCTCGGTGCCGTGCTCGGTGAAGGCGCCCGACACGACCGGCCGCTTCGAGTTCGTGAGCGCGAGGTACAGCCGCCAGGCGTCGGAGACCTGCGCCTCGATATCGGCGTTGGTCGAGAACGCCGTCGCGAGATAGGCGATGTGCTCGAGCCCGTCGCCGATCCGGATGTACTCGACGAAGTCGGCGGTGTTGGCGAGGCGCGCCTCACCGGTGCGGTGATCGAGGATCTTCAGGCCGCTCGAACCGGGCACGAAGTGCACCCGGTCGCCACCGAGGTCCGAATGCGGGTTGCCGTCGCGGTCGTGCAGGACGAACGATGACGGCGCGCTGGCGATCGCCGCCTCGACGACGTCGCGCGGGAACAGGATCCGGGTGCCGGCGGCGTCCGCCGGCAGGCCGTGATCCAGGAGCCGCTGCCGCAGCGCCTTCCCCCGGATCTCCATCCCGACCTCGCCGAGGAGGCGCTTCGCCTCTTCGACGATCGACGCGATCAGCTCCGGCTCGAGGACCTGCACTCGCGGGCGCACGGTCCGCGCCTCAGGACAGGGTCACGCGTTCCCGCCAGTGCGGGATGTGCACCTGGAAGCCGAGGGCGGTCACCTTGGGCGCGAGGGCGATCTGGGCGTCCGGATCGCCGTGCACGAGGAAGACCGTCCTCGGATAGCCGGGCTGACCGGGCTCGCGCCCGGTGGCGAAGTTGCGCATCCAGTCCAGCAGCTCGGACTCGTCTGCGTGCGCCGAGAAGCCGCTGATCGACTTAATCCTGCACTTGACCTGCCGGACCTGGCCGTCGAGGCGGACCGTGGTTGCGCCCGCCTGGAGATGCGCGCCGAGCGTCCCGACGCCCTGGTAGCCGACGAACAGGATCGTCGCCGACGGGTCGTCGATGAGGTTGCGCAGGTGCGACACGACGCGGCCGCCGGTCAGCATCCCGTTCGAGGCCACGATCATGTACGGCCGCGCCGAGGTCGCGATCGCCTTCGATTCGTCCGCCGAGCGCGTGATCGTCTGCTTCGGGTAATCGAGGGGCGTCCCGCCGGCGTCGAGGATCTTCCTGGTCTCCTCGTCGTAGAACTCCGGGTGGCGCCGGTAGATGTCCGAGGCGCGCGAGGCCATGGGCGAGTCGAGGAAGAGCGGCAGCAGCGGGATCTTCCCGGCGTCGATCAGCCGGTCCAGCTCCCAGACGATCTCCTGCGTCCGCCCGATCGCGAAGGACGGGATGAGCAGCACGCCGCCGGCGTCGTGCGTGGCACGAACCGCGTCGGCCAGCATCTGGACCGCCTCGGCCTCCGGCCCGTGCTCGCGGCCGCCGTAGGTGGACTCGCACAGCACGTAATCCGCGCCGGACATCGGCGTCGGGTCGCGCAGGATGGGCGTGTCCGGCCGGCCCAGGTCGCCGGAGAAGACGATCGTGGTCGTCGGACCGCCGTCGGCCTCCTGGACCTCGAGGTGGATGATGGCCGATCCGAGGATGTGCCCCGCGTCCCGGAACGTCGCGCTGACGCCCGCGGCGACCTGGACGACCTCGCCGTACCTGACCGGCTTGAACATCGGCATGACGAGCTTCGCGTCGTCCTCGGTGTATAGGGGCGCGTCGAGAACCGCCTCCACGGCAGGCGGCTGGGCACGCAGCGTTGCCTCGGGATCGACGGTCGGAAGCTCGTCGGGGTCGGCCCTTGAGGACCCGAACGGCGCCGCGGTGGCCGGATCGATCGAGGTCGGGGGGTGGCCTTCATCCGCGGCGCGCTTTGCCTCCGCGAGCGCGGCCTCGTACTGGGCCTCCTCCGCGGCGCCCTCCTTGAGCGCGTCTGCGGGGTGCCGGCGCACGAACCGATCGTGGCGCTTCGCGAACTCCTGCTGGAGCCGGCCGCTGTCGAGCAGGACGATCTCGACGAGCTCGGCGGTGGCGCTGGTCAGGAAGATCGGGCCCTTGAAGCCGTCGCGGACGACGACCGGCAGCAGGCCACAGTGGTCGAGGTGAGCGTGCGTGACCAGGATCGCGTCGAGGGTGGTCGGGTCGACGCCGAGCGGCACGAAGTTGCGGATCGTCTCGTTCGGGCTGCCCTGGAACATGCCGCAGTCGATGAGGACCTTCGCGCGGCCGGTGGTCAGCAGGAATCGCGACCCGGTGACGGTGCTCGCGGCACCGAGGAAGGTCAGCTCCATGCGGTCACCGAGCGAGTCTAGACACGGACGACGGTGTCGAGCGCCACCGCGGCGAACAGGATCGTCAAATACGTGATCGAGTAGCGGTACAGTCGGATCGCCTGTGCGGTCGATGCCTCGGGCGACGTCCCCTGGCGCCAGAGGACGTAGGCACGCCACAGGAACAGCACGCCGAGGATCACGGCGGCGATCGCGTAGATGGCGCCCATGCGCGCGACGACTGCGAACACGATCGTCAGCGCCACGAGCAGGATCGTGTACAGCCCGATCTGGCGGCTCGTCTCGGCGATGCCGCGCACGACGGGGAGCATCGGCACGCCGGCGGCCGCGTAGTCGCCTCGGATGCGGAGGGCCAGCGCCCAGAAGTGCGGCGGGGTCCAGTAGAAGACGATCAGGAACAGGAGCAGCGCCGGGAGCGCCACGTTGCCGGTCACTGCCGCCCAGCCGATGACCGGTGGCAACGCCCCCGCCGCGCCGCCGATGACGATGTTCGACGGCGTGCTGCGCTTGAGCATCACCGTGTAGACGATCACGTAGAAGCCGATCGCGAGCAGGGTGAGGAACGCTGCGAGCAGGTTCACGGTCCACGCCATCAGCCCGACCGAGATCGCGCCGAGCGCGATCCCGAAAACGACGGCGCGCTCCGGCGTCACGGCGCTCGCCGGCAGCGGTCGACGCCGGGTGCGCACCATGAGCTGGTCGATGTCGCGCTCGAGATACTGGTTGATCGCGTTCGCCGAGCCCGCGGCGAGGGTTCCGCAGACGAGCGTCCAGAACGTCAGCCGCGCCCAGTCGATGATGGGCATCCCGGGAACGTCACGGGTCGCGAGGACCATCGCGGGGACCGTCGTCACGAGCAGCAGCTCGATGATCCGTGGCTTCGTGAGGGCCACGTAGGCGCGAATCGATTCTCCAATCGTCTCGCGCGGGCCGGGCGAACCGGGCGTGCCCGGCGGCGCCGCGATCTCGCCCGCGTTCGCCGATGGAGCGGCGATTCTCGCCTCGTAATACGCCGCCGTGGCGAGGGCGACCGTGCCGCCCCAGACCAGCGCACCGAGCGCGACGTGGAGCGTCTGGGTCCACGGCGCGAGCTGGGTCAGCACCTGGAGCCCACCCACGGCCACCTGCACCGCGTACACGGCGAGGATCGCGAGCGAGAGCCGGGCGAGCCGCACCTGCCGCGGTGACGCGGCACGAGCGCGCCACGCGACCCACGCCACCGCGGCCAGGATCACGAACACGATCGCCGCGACGTACCGATGGAGCTCGTGGGTCCCGTACAGGATCTCGACGTCGGCGCTGCCCGCGGCGGCCGGCAGGATCGAGCCGTTCATGAGCGGCCAGTCGGGGAAGACGAGGCCGGCGCCCTGCGCGGTGACATTCGACCCGAACAGCAGGAGCGCGAAGGTCGCCGCCGATGCGAACGCGGCGAGGAGCGTGAACCGCTGGCTCCCGCCGCCGTGGAGCCGCGCGGGGTAGGAGGCGCGCACCAGCAGGTAGACCAGCAGCCCGACCAGGGCCATCGCCGTGGCCAGGTGGGCCGTCACCGAGGCGCCCGAGTTGCCGAGCCGGACGGTCTCCTGCCCGAGGTACGCCTGGAACCCGACGAGCAGGAACGCGGCGATCGACGGCCACAGGATCGAGCGTCGGTCGCGATGGTCGAGCACGGCCAGCGCCGCCATGCCGAGGATGAGGAACCCGATGAGCGCCGCCACGGTCCGGTGGGTCCACTCGATCCATACGTGGTAGTCCGAGGCGAGGCTCGGGAGGAACTGGCCCGGGAAGCAGCCCGGCCAGGTGGGGCACGCCTCGCCGGAGTTCGTGGCGCGCACGGCGACGCCGATCACGACGAGCACGAACGCGGCGACGACGGTCGCGGCTGCGAGCCGCTGGAAACGGGTCAACGATCCTCCGGGTGGCGCTCGCGGATTCTAGCCGCCCGAGCGGCGCCGTCATTCCCGGTCCACGGATACCCTGTCGGCATGCGCCCGAGCACGAAGCCACGCTCCGGCACGCTCGCGGCGACCCTCGTCTCGATGGTGCTCGCTGCGGCGGCCTGCAGCCCGAATCAATCCCCACCGGCCAGTGGACCGGCGGGCTCGCCCGGCGCCTCCACGACCGCCGCCTGCCAGACGGCTCCGAGCGTCCCCGACGGCCTCGCCGGCTGGGCCGCCCCTGCCACCCCTCCTGCCGTGACGCCCATCATCATCGCGAGCCCCGGGGAGCTGGTCTGCGGCAGCAATCGGATCCTGTTCACGTTCATCGACGCCAACAGCAGGCCGCTGGGAGCTCCGAACCGGCCGGCCAGGGTCGCGTTCTTCGACCTTGCCCGCGACCCGAACACGCCGATCTCGACGCGCGACGGGACATTCGTCTGGGCGATCGAGAACGAGCGCGGCGACTACATCGTCAACCAGGCCTTCACCGAGGCCGGCCGGTACGGCGCCGAGTTCACGTTCTCGCCCGACGGCAGCTCCGCGACCCCGATCCGGCTCACGTTCGACGTGCAGCCGAGCTCGCCCGTCGTCAAGGTCGGGGACCACGCCCCCGCCTCCAGGACGCCGACGCTCGCCGATGTCGGTGGCGACGTCACCCACATCTCCAGTGACGCCACGCCGGATCCGGCCTTCTACCAGACCTCCGTCGCCCAGGCCCTCGCGGCCCACCAGCCGTTCGTGCTCATCTTCGCGACCCCGAAGTTCTGCGTGAGCGCCCAGTGCGGGCCGACCCTCGACCGGATCAAGCCATACGTCACCAAGTACCCGACCGTGACCTTCATCAACGTCGAGCCGTACAAGCTCAAGCTCGTTGGCGGCGACCTCCAGGCCGACACCGACGCAAGCGGCCAGCTCCAGAGCGCCCCGGCGACCGACGAGTGGCACCTGCTCAGCGAGCCGAACGTATTCGTCGTCAACCGGGACGGCATCGTCACCGCCAACTTCGAGCTCATCTTCTCCGACGCCGAGCTGACCGCCGCCCTCGACGCCATCAAGTGACGTTCGAGATCACCCCGACGCCGGGCAACTCGGTCGGCCCGGCGCCCTCCCGGAGCAAGCGTGGCGCCCGCCTCGCCGTGGAGATCGTCGAGACGCTCGTCCTGACGGCGCTGATCTTCCTCGGCATCCAGACCTTCGTGGCGCAGCCGTTTCGGGTCGAGGGCGTGTCCATGGAGGCGACCCTCGCGCCGGACGAGTACGTGCTCGTCGACAAGCTCACGCCGCGCTGGGCGCCGTACAAGCGGGGCGACGTCGTCGTCCTCGATCCGCCCGCGGCGTACCAGCGTGGCGGCGGGACGCCGTTCATCAAGCGCGTGATCGGCGTCGGCGGCGACCACATCCAGCTCGTCAACGGGGTCGTCCTCGTCAACGGCGCGGCCCTCGACGAGCCCTACGTCTACGCCGACAACGGTGTCCGCCAGCCCACCGACCCGTTGAGCGGGCTCTCGGAGTGGGTGGTCCCGCAGGGCCAGCTGTTCGTCCTCGGCGACCACCGAGGCGACTCGTCCGATTCACGGGTGTTCGGGACGGTCGACGTCTCGAGCATCGTGGGGCGCGCCTGGCTCCGGTATTGGCCGGTCAACACCTTCGGGGCCCTGCCGGCGCCCACCTATTCGGCGGCCAGCGCCGCGCCGTAGCCCCGTTCCTGCGCCGCCTCAGGACGCGGCGGGGTTGGCGTCCTCCAGGCGGTAGACCGCCGGCGTTCCGTTGTCGAGGCGGTAGAACGCACGGATCGGCACGCTCGTCGCCTCGTGCGCGAGGAGATGGCTCGGCGAGAACTGGGTCGGGTTCTCGAGGACGCCGACCTTGAGCGTGACCGTCGAGCCATCGGCGAGGCGCAGGTTGAACCCGTTGACCTTGCCGAGGCTTGGCGTATCGACCGAGACCACGACGCCGACCAGCGGTGAATCCGGCAGCGTCCGACACGGGGTGGTGGTGGCACACGCCTGCCCTGGCAATGAGAGAGCGATTGCGCCAGCGACGAGCACCGCGAGGGCGGCAATCGGTCCCCACACGCCGATCCGCCGCCAGCTCACGCCTCGACGGCGTCCGCGGCGGCGGCGCCCGTGCTGCCAGGAGCGTGGATCGGCGCCCCCGCAGCGCACAGCGGGCACGTCGCGGCGCCCGGCTCATGCGTCGGCAGGTCGAGCACCCACAGCGCGCTCAGGGCGTAGCGCCGGCCGGTCGAGGGCGACTCGAGCGAGCGCAGCCCGCCCGATCGATCCACGAGGACGGCGCACTCGACGATCTCGCCGCCGAGCGCCTCGACGGCCGGGATCATCGACAGGAGCGAGCCGCCGGTGGTGAGGATGTCGTCGACGAGGAGCACGCGCTCGCCGGGCGCGATCGTGAATCCGCGACGGAACTCGCGGCGTGGATGCCCGCTGCCGTGGACCTCCTCGGCGAAGATCGCCCGGGTTCCAAGCTGGCGACCGGTCTCGAACGCGAGGATGACGCCGCCGGTCGTCGGGCCGGCGACGAGGTCGACGATCTGCCGGTCATCTGCGCCCCGATACTGCCCCGCCCAGAAGCCGCACAGCTGGCTGGTCGCATCGGGATCGGACAGGACCGCGAACTTCTCGAGATAGGCGCCCGAATGCCGCCCGCTCTTCAGCAGGAAGTGCCCGTCGCGGAGCGCGCCGGAGCTCCGGAAGAGCGCCTCGGTGCGCTTGGCGATCGCGGCGCGCGCCGTCAGCACGGTGGCGTTCTTGATCGAGGTCATCGGCTCCGAGTGTATTCGGGGCCGATGGTTCGATCCGTCAGGAGGCCGGCTCCGCGGGGGCCGCTGGCGCAGCCGGGGTCGTCACCCGACGGATCCGTCGCGCGATCACGAACCCGATCCAGGCGATGATCCCGATCCCGAGCAGGATCGGCAGCCACACGATCGCGAACCAGATGCCCGCGGTCGCGAGCGCCTGGAGCACGCCGACGAGGCTGGCCGAGGCCTGGTCGACCTGGCTCTTCGCATCGAACTGCTGCTGCGAGGTCAATACCGGATCCGGCTTGAGCGAGAACGTCACGGTGAGCGTCGAGTACGCCGCCTGTTCCTGGAGCCCGGACTGTTGGGCCTGCATCTCCTCGATCTGGCCGCGCACCGTCGTGAGCTGGTCCTGGACGGCAAGCACGTCCTTGATCGCGGTGGCGCGATTCATGATCGCCTGGAGCGCCTGCTCGGTTGCCTGGAGGTTCTTGATCCGGGCGCCGAGGTCGACGACCTGGCCCGTCACGTCTGCCGTCTTCGACTGCTCGCCGAGGACCCTCGTGGCGATGCCGCGGAGCCCGGTCAGCGCCTCATCCCAGCGCGCCGCGGGGATCCGGAAGGTGACGGAGGCCTGGGCGGTGTCGCCGTCGCCGGATCGGTCGGACCCGCTGACGTAACCCCCGAGCGCGTCGACCTGGTGGGTCGCGTTCGCCAGCCCCGCATCGATGTCCGTCACCTGGAGCACGAGCGTGCCGGTCTTGATGATCAGCAGGTCCTGGCCCGGCGCATACAGGTTGGCCGGAGTGCCGTTGGCGCCGTCGCCCGCGCCGCCGGTCGAGCTGCCGTTTCCCGAGGTGTCGCCGCCGAATCCCGCGGGCGCGGCCGTCGCGGCAGGCGCGGCCGCCGGAACGCCGGCAGGGCCGCTGGTCGCAGCACTTCCGGCGCACGCGGCGAGCACCGCCGCCAATCCGATGCAGCCCAGGAGGGCCGTTCCACGCCGGCGCGAGATAGCCGTCGACAGCATTGCGCTGCTCCTCTCGTCGTGTCGGTCGCGCGCAGGCGACCGGCGCGCCGACGACGACGCAGATGCCGGGATGGTTCCCGGCTAGGCGATTGCGCGCACCCGTCGCACCCGGCGAAGGATCACGATGCCGAAGCCCCCGATGAACGCGAGCGCGAGCAGGATGGGCAGCCAGACGATCCCGAACCAGATCGCCGCTGTCTCGACGTCCTGGAGGACGCCCACGAGGCTGGCCGACGCTGCGTCGACCTGTGCGCCGGGGTCGAATTGGTCCTGCTTCGCCGCGAGGACCGGCTCCGGCGTCCGCACGAAGGTCACGCTCAGGCTCGAGTAGGCCGCCTGCTCCTGCAGGTGCGCCTGCTCGGCCATCAGCCGTTCGATCTCGCCGCGGGTGGTCGTCAGCTCCGCCTGCACGGACAGGACGTCCTTGATGACCTTCGCCCGGTCCATGATCGACTGGAGTGCCTGCTCGGTGACCTGGAGGTTGCGGATGCGGGCCCCGAGGTCGACGACCTGCGAGGTGACGTCGGCGGTCGTCGAGCGCTCGTCGACGATCACGCCTGACATCGACCGCAGCGCGTTCATCGCGGCGTCCCACTGAGCCGCCGGGACCCGGAACGCGATCGTTGCTCGGGCGTCCGCGCCGGTGCCGGATCGCTTGGAGCCGCTCACATATCCGCTGAGGGCGTCGATCTTCTGCGTCGCGCTCGTCACCGCTGCGGCAATGTCGTCGACCTGGAGGGTCAGCTCGCCGGTCTTGATGATGAGGAGATCGTCGCGGACGCTCGCGTCGATCACGCCCGTGCCGGCGCCGACGCCGCCGGCCGCCGTGGCGCCGTCCGTGCCGCCGCCGCCGCCTGTGCCGGAGCTGTTGCCAGTCGTGTCACCACCCGCGCCGGCGCCGGTGGTGTCTCCACCCATGGTGCCGCCGCCCGACACCTCGCCCGGGCCGTTCACCGACGCGCCGACCGTCGACATGACGCTGCTCACCTGGCCGCCCAGCATGGTCACGGCCAGCGCGCCGCCGACGAGGACGAGGATCAGCACCGCCGGTGCGAACAACGATCGCTCCCGCAGGTTCATGCGCGAACCCTCGCGGGGGCGCGGCGTGCCGACGAGCCCTGGGCCCACGCAACTGCGTTGCGCAACGTCCCGCAACGACCGGCGTCAGGGCCGGTACTCGACCCCCTTGGAGGACGGTGCGGCGGGTCGCTTCGGCAGCGCGGTCCCGATCAGCGGCGCAAAGCTCGTGAGCCCGCGATGGCGGCACTCGGCGGCGAGCTCGTCGACGAGGCGGACCGGGAGCGTCGGGTCGGCGAAGATCGCCGTGCCTACCTGGACCGCTGCCGCGCCGACCGCGAGGTAGTCGAGCACGTCGGCGAGCTCCGTCACGCCCCCGATCGCGACGACCGGGATGTCGACGACCTGGCTCACCTCGTACACGATCCGGAGCGCGACAGGCTTGATCGCCGGGCCGGACAGGCCGCCATACGTGTTGCCGAGCAGCGGCCGCTGCCGGCTCGGGGCGACCGCGATGCCGGACAGCGTGTTGATCGCGGTGAGGGCGTCGGCGCCCGCGTCGGCGATCGCGCGGGCGATCGGGCGAACGTCGGCGACGTTCGGCGACAGCTTGACGAGCAGTGGCAGATCGGTAGCGCGACGGACGGCCGCGGTCACGCCGCCGGCTGCCTCCGGATCGATCGCGAACTGGATGCCGCCCTTGCCCACGTTCGGGCAGCTGATGTTGAGCTCGATGCCCGCGACGCCGGGCACGCCCTCGAGCCGTCGCACGACCTCGACGTAATCGGCGACGGACTCGCCCGCGACGTTGACGATGACCGGCACCTGCCAGCCCGCCCATGTCTCGGCGTACTTCGCGATGACCGCGTCCACGCCCGGGTTCTGGAGCCCGATTGAGTTCAGCATCCCGCCCGGCGTCTCGGTCACGCGCGGGGTCGGGTTCCCGATCCGCGGCCGAAGGGTCGTCCCCTTGCAGCAGATCGCGCCGAGCCGCTGGACCTCGACGACGTCGGCGTATTCCGTCCCGTACCCGAACGTGCCCGAGGCGACGAGGATCGGATTCGCGAGAACCAGCCCGCGACCCAGATCGACGGAGAGGTCGACGTCGACGTTCGGCGCGATGGGCGCGGCAGCCTGCGGCGCCGCCGCGGCCCGCGTGGCGGGCGCGACGGACGCCCCGTTCGAGCTGGCGGCACGGCCAACATCGAGGTGGCGGCGGACGACCGGGGCGATCGCCGGCTTGATCCGGCGAACGGTCGGGCGGCGCTTCGCGAGACCCGGCCGCTCGCCGCTCGCCGACGTGACGACGCGGCGCCTGGCCTTCACCATCCGCCCTCCCAGTCGAGCTCCTCGGACGCGAAGACGGGCCCCTCGCGGCAGACCCGCTGCGGCGCCCCGGCGGTCGACAGCACGACACAACCGAGGCAGGCTCCGACGGCGCAGCCCATGTTCTGCTCCATGGAGACCTGAAGAAACGCGCGCCGCCGCGCCAACGCCGAACCCGACGGAACAGGGCGCCCGCCGCCGCGCTTCCGGCCCAGCTTCGCGACGCCGAGGCGGCGGCCACGTGAGGCGGCGAGCGAGGCAAGGACACGCAGCATCGGCAGCGGCCCGCACGCGAAGGCCTGGTCGGCCCACGCCTCGTAGTCGGGGATCAGCTCGGTCACGAACCCGTGATGGCCCACGGACCCGTCGTCGGTCGCGACGACGTACTCGACCTCGTCGGGCAGGAGCGACGACGGGTAGACGTCGCGGGCGCTGGCGCCGCCGAACAGGAGCGTGACCTGGCGGCCGTCGCGGATCGCCTCGTCGGCGAGGGAGCGGACCCCGGCGATGCCGAGCCCGCCCGCCACGAGCAGGACGTGCTGCGTTCGTGGATCCACCTCGAACGGCCGTCCGAGCGGCCCGAGCATGTCGACCCGGTCCCCCGGCCGCAGCCGCGTGAACCACTCCGTACCCCGCCCGATCGTCCGGAAGTGAATGGTCAGCGTCCCCGAGACGGTATCGATCGTGTTGAACGAGAACGGCCGGCGCAGCACGAGGCCGGAATAGTCACCCGTTCGAACGTGGACGAACTGACCGGCTCGAGCACCAGCGACGAGCTCGGGTGCGTGAAACGTCTGGAGCCACTGGTCCGGCAGGATCTCCCGGCTGTCGATCAGCTCGGCACCCGCGAGTCGCATGGACCCGGGAGCCCGCGCGGACGTCTCGGGTCGGCCAGCGGGGCTTGGATCTCGCGTACGGGTGGTCAGGCTAGGGCTCCTTGTCCTCGGAGTCCTCGACGTCCTCGTGGTCCTCGCCGTCCTCGCGCTCGTCCGCGCCGGCGGAAACGGCCGGGTACTGGTCGACGATCGCCTCGGCGAGATCGCCGAACACGTCGGTCGGGTCGTAGAACCGAACGATCTGGTCGGGGCTGGAGATGTCCTGCCAGCCCGTGCCGCCCTCCGGGATCACCTTGCCCCGGAAGCCGCCCACCGTCAGCTCGAGGTGCTCGTCCTCGTCATCGACGACGACGATCGCATCGACGAGCCCGAGCACGCCCGCGGCCGCGTTTTCGAACTGCTCGATCAGGCCGGATTCGGTGCGCTGGCTGCGATCCTGGAAGTCGAGCGCCAACTCGTACAGCGCGACGGCCGCCCCCGCCTCGTCCTTGGCCTCGGCCGTTGCCGGCTGGCCGGCGGCCCAGTGATCGGCAGCTTCGGCGTACGCGTCGTCGGTGGTCGCGCCGTCCGTCTCTGCGTCGCCCGTCACAGCGCCGTCCAGGTCGCCGAGGCCGACGTCCTCGGCCTGTGCATCGGCAAATGCCTGGAGGATGTCGGCGGGGTTGTAGATCTCGACCAGCTCGCCGGCCGTCTCGATGACCTCGGTCTCGGAGATCCACTCGCCGCGGCCCTCGTCGTAGACGCGGCTCCGGCTTCGGAACGTGCCATCCGCGGTGACTGCGAGGTAGTCAGGGTCGTCGTCGATCAGGACGAGCCCGCCGAGCTGCTGGATCCGGTGCTGGTGGGTCGCCATGAACCGATCGAGCTGCTCCCCCGCCCGCACGAGGAAGTCGGAGCGTTCGAGCTCGGCGTCCCTGGCCATCTCCGCCAGGAGGGCGTTTCGTCGGGCTTCCATGTCCGGTCTCCTACAGGTG
>DASQIK010000028.1:0-19401 GCA_035631615.1 Candidatus Dormiibacterota bacterium
CCCCCCCGCCGAGCTGCCATCACGCCGGACCGGCTTCCTTCCGCCGGGATCGGAGAGCCAGCCACAGAGCGATGGCTCCGATCACGACCCCAGCGCCGCCGAGGAGGGCGCCGATGAGCAATGCCCGGTTCGCCGAATCCGTGGCCGCCTGTGCGGCCGCGGTGGCCGACTGGGCGGTCGTCAGGGCGTCCCCCCCGGGAGAGGCGGACTGGAGCGCTGCGATCCGGCTGTCGATCCGGTCGAGGTGCGTCGACACCTCGTCCATGGTCGGGACCTTCGCCGGAAACTCGATGTCGGACGAGCCGACGACCGAGTTGAACGTATCGGCGCTGGACGTGCCCGAGATGTCCAGCTTCGTGCCGTGGATCGACCCCGTGATGTGGAAGGAGTAATCACCCGGGGCGGTCGGGACGATCGCGGCGTCGTACTCGCCGGGCGTCCCATCGCCCTTGGCCAGATCGAACGCCGGGTCGAAGCTCAGGCTCGGGCTATTGGTTCCGGCGGTCGAGACGACGACCGAGATGTCGCTCGCCCCAAGGTCAGTGACCGGCTTGCCGGCCTTGTCGTGAATCGTGAACTGGACGGCATTGGGCTGCCCGACATACGTGGGCTCGACGAGCCAACCGATCTCGATGTCGAAGGGACCAACGGTGACCTGCTGATGGGCGGCGGCAATCGGCGCGAGTGCAAGCGCTGCGAAGAGGGAGGCCGCCGTGAATATGACGAGCGGCAGGCGACGAGCGCGAAACATGGAGTTCCTCCAGTGCGATGTGACGGGCATGGGCCCGGCGGGCGCCTGGATGTGGTGGAGACTCCCGCCGACTAGCTCGCGGACACCGCCGGCGGCGCGCGCAGGGCGGATCGGCGCCCCAGCAGGGATTCGGCTGGCGGCTGGACCTCGATGCCGGTGTGGCGAGTCTGGTCCGCGGCAGCTCGGGCAGGGCGCCGCTGGGCCGCCCGCAGGCGGGCGAGGAGGGTCTCACGCCGCCACCGGAACAGGGCGACGACCAGGGCAACGGCCACCGCGACGAGGAGCGCGATCCACAGCCCGCCCGCGTACTCCGGGGTGAGCAGAACGCCGGGACCCGGGAATCGCTGCCCGATCGCCCATCGCTCGACATTCTCCTGGATCGTCAGCAGCGCGGCCGTCGTCGGCGCGAGCAGGAGGGCGGCCCGGAACCAGCCCGCGAGCAGCGATCGAACCGGCAGGCTGCCGGGCCGGGCCGCGGACGTCGTGCGGCCGCGAAGGTGCAGGCGCAGGCGAACGAGGCGGAAGATCCCGGCGGCGGCGAGCAGTGCGCCGAGCGCCAGAGTCGTCTGGACGGCGGCGGCCCACGTCCCGCCGTGACCGACATGGACGAGCTCCTCGTTGTACTTCGAGCCGTAGCGCGCGAGGAAGACCAGGTCGTGCGCGAGCACGAGCGCGACCAGCTGAACGATGCCGGCTGCGACCAGCCCACCGATTCGTCGATTCATGGCGGGCACTCTAGCCCAAGGGGCGAGCAGCGTCCCAAGCACGATGGGCATTGGCTAGCCTTGCGTCGTGCGACTCGAAGGCAAGCTCGTCGTGCTCGAACCGCTCGCGCTGTCGCATGTGCCGGCGCTCATCGAGGCGGCGTCCGTATCGCGCGACACGTACGCCTTTGCCGACGTTCCGGACAGCTTGCCCGAGATGGAGGCGTATGTCCGGGACACGCTCGCGGCGCGGAATGAGGTGCCGTTCGCGATGGTGAGCGGAGGGCGGGTCGTCGGCTCGACGCGGTTCCTGCGCATGGAGCACTGGTCCCGTCTCGAAGATCGCCCGGCGGACGTGCCGCACGTGGCCGACATCGGCTGGACGTGGCTGGCGGCCTCGGTGCAGGGAACTGGCGTGAACACCGAGGCGAAGTTCCTGATGCTCCGCCACGCCTTCGAGACCTGGCGCGTGTTCCGCGTCGCCATCAAGGTGGATGCGCCAAACGAGCGCTCTCGGCGGGCGGTCGAATCGCTCGGGGCGAAGCTCGACGGCATCCGCCGTGCCGTCCGGCTCGGCGAGGACGGCGCCGTTCGGGACATGGCCTGGTATTCGATCCTGCTCGAGGAGTGGCCCGCCGTGAAAGCCCGGCTGGAAGCGAGGCTCCGATGAGCGGAAGTCTGGCGTCCCCGGCAGGATTTGAACCTGCGACCCGCTGCTTAGAAGGCAGCCGCTCTGTCCACTGAGCTACGGGGACGAGGGTTATCGCGTCAGCTTGAGCACCAATGTGGCCGATTCACATGACCGGCACCGCAACATCCGTACTCCCCTGACGCGCTCGCGAGTCTACGCGAGTCGTTTTCGATCCACCTCTCGGCGACCCCGGCGCCGGGAACACGGGAGGCCTACCTCGTCGCGCTCGATTCCTGATTGCCCACCTCGAGGCGAAGGCGATGCCGATCACCGCCGGCGCCGTCCGACGCGGCAGATCGAGAGCTGGATGGCCGAGCGGCATTCATGGTCGCTGACGAGGCGAAACTGCCTCACCGCGCCCGCGCAGCTCACCACTAGCTTCTCCACGGCCCCGGCACCGGGGCCGCTCCATACCCGCGCCTAACGACCCGATCGACGGATCGTTCTAGCATCTGGAGGGAGGACTCCGGGGGGCCGCCTTCGTCCCCCCGACGAGGCCGAGTCGAGTCCGGGGTCCCCATCGTTCCGTGTCGCAGCCGAAGTCGCAAGTTCCCGTCCTTATCCTGGGCAACCACGTCACCGGGCTCGGTGTGCTTCGCCTGCTGGCGGCGCACGGGATCCCGACCTACGTCGTGGATGCAGCGGCCGACTTCATCGTTCGCTCACGCTGGTACCGGCGTGCCGAACGGACCCTCACGGAGACATCAGATGGCGGCGAGCTCGCCGACTTCCTGGGATCGCTCCAGATCCCGCGAGCAGTGCTCATGCCGTGCAGCGACGAGTGGACGCTCGCCGTGGCGAGCCTCCCACCGGAGACGCGGCTGCGATACCCGGCCAGTGTCGCCCCTCGGGAGGCCGTCGCGCAGTTCATCGACAAGAACCTGTTCGCGTTGCTCGTCGAGCGTCTGCAGATCCCTCGGCCGCGGACGTCGCTCATCAGGAATCCGATGGACCTCGGTCTCGTTACCGACGACGAGCTGGCGAACGGGTTCCTCAAGCCAACCGATTCGCATCGCCACCACAGCCGCTTCGGCGCAAAGGGGTTCTTCATCGAATCGCGCCCGATGGCTGCTCGCCTCGTCGAGCAGGCGAGCGCCGCTGGGGTCACGTTCATGCTGCAGGAGTGGATACCCGGAGGCACGTCGAAGATCGTCCTCATCGACGGTTTCGTCGACCGCGGCGGCGAGATCGTGGCCATGTCGGCACGGCGGCGCATTCGGATGGACCCGCCCAGGCTCGCCAACTCGGCCTTGTGCGTGACGATCCCACTCAACGACGTGAGTGAGGCAGTTGCCGGGGTGCGAAAACTGCTGGCCGAGGTCGGCTATCGCGGGATTTTCAGCGCCGAGTTCAAGTTCGACGAGCGCGACGGAACGTTCAAGATCATCGAAGTCAACGCGCGGCCGTATTGGTTCATATCTCATACGGCGGCAGCGGGGCTTGACCTGCCCTGGATGGCCTATCTCGACGCCCTGGACATTCCCGTCCCGCCGCCGGCACCGTATCGCCTGGGCAAGTACGGGCTCTACGAGATCAACGATGCGGCAGCCCTGCTGCGTGCGTGGACCTCGCTCCGTCGTCCGGAGGGGCCAGTCCTCCGGCCGTGGCTCACGGGAGATCACGTCCTCTTCCGGTTGACTGATCCACTGCCAGCGGTCATCGAAGTGTGGAGCGCCCTCAAGCGGCGTGGTCGTCGGACCCTCGGCCGTGTCCTCCCGAACCGATGAGATCTCGGATCTGCAGGTCGCGTCCAGGCCGAGATTGACCAGTCAACCCATTCCCCAGAGGCCGCCCGGCGAGGCCGGACGGCCGCCTGGAATTCGGGTCGGGAGAGGGTTACGGCGTGACGCCGCCCATGAGCTGCTGGAGCATGGGGCCAAGCAGCTGCATCAACGGCACGTCGACGGAGGTCGCCGGCGCGTCGAGGCTCGTGCCCGCGTCGGGCGCCTTGAAGGTGATGTTGAGGTCGAAAGTCTGGGTCGCGTCCGCCCTGGACGAGCCCTTGACCTCGATCCCGATGAGCTTGCCGCTGGAGTGGTCGACCCACAGGTCGATGCTCGAGTTGGTGTTCTGGAGGGCCGTGATGCCCTGCTGGACCTGGGCCTGGCTCGCGCTCGACTTGAAGGCGTCGCTCGCGGCGAGCTTGGCCCAGTCGATCGTGGCGGTGACGTGGTCCGCGCTCACCCCATTGTGCGTCTCGGTCGCGACGTACGCGAGCGTGATGCCGGCGTTGGTGAGCGCGAGCTTCATGGCATTCGCGTCGGTGACTGTCGGCATGGGCGCCGGTGATGCACCCGCCAGGCCGCCACCCAGCGCCGCGAGCGACGCGATGTCGGCAGCCGTCGCGAGCTTGAGCCACCCGGTCAGGTCGCCCGCGGGCGTCCCGCCGGAGCTGGCGTAGACGAGCTGGAGCAGCGGCGGCGCGAGGGGGCTCTTGGCGTACAGCGCCTGGCCGTCGTACAGGACGTCGATGTCGATCGTGTCGCCGGTGATGCCCAGCTGCGCAAGGCTGGCGGCGGAGCTGCCGAGCGCCGCTTTCGGGATCGACAGGTGGAACAGGCCCTTGCCGGCCTTCGTGTCGAGGACGAGCCGGACCGCGCCGGGCTGCAGGTTGATGGAATCGCTGCCGGCCTGTGCGGACAGCGACAGGTCGATCTGGACCTGGTCCCAGCCGGCCTTCGTCGCGTTGTACGTGATCTGGTATGGATCGTTGCCGGTCGCCGCGCCCTGGCACGCCGCGAGCATCGTCGCGATGACGACGAGCCCGAGCAAGAACCTCCGCCCCATTGTGCCAACCCTCCCCAAAACGAGCCGCCCCCGACCGTGGGACGGCGTGATGGTACCGCCTGCCCGCGAACCGGCGATTCGGCGCTCAGCGCGCCGGCGTCAGCCACACTTCCGGGACGTACGAATCCGGGGCTCCGAATGCGCCGACCACGAGCGCGCCGGCACCATTCGGGGCGATCGCGTAGAACTCGGCGCCCTCCTGGACTGGTGCGCTCACGGCCTGCTGCCAGGCAAGGCCATCGCGCGACACCCACGAGATCGCCGTGCCGCGCTGGAGCCCCTGCACGTCGCCGACGGCGATCGCGACGTCGCCGATGCTCACGACGTCGGTCATCCAGGCGAAGCCGCCACTGTGCTCGCGGGACGGCTCGTCGGGTGCGCGCGTCCAGTGGCGCCCGTCGGCCGACGTCCACGCGACGGCGACGCGGCGGTCCACCTGATACCCGACGGCGATCAGCCCGCCGGACGGTCCGGGCGCGACGGAGACGGCCTCGCCGCCCGCGAATGCCGGATCGTCGACCCGGCTCCAGCTGATCCCGTCCGCCGACACCCACGCCACGGCGCCGGTCCGGTCCTGCACGGACCCGACCGATCCCACGGCCACGAAGCCACCCTGGAATCCCGTGATCGCGCGGACCTCCGCGTTCGCGAAGGCGACCGGATCGTCGGCGACGGGCCGCCAGTCGATGCCGTCGGGGGAGGTCCAGAACCGGGCATGCCGGTCCAGGAGCTCGGGCCCGACGGAGCCACCCGCGACGAATCCATGCGGGCCGGACGCGACCGCGTTCATCCGCTCGGCGACGGCCCCGAGGACGGCCACGTCGTGCGCCTGCCATGTGGAGCCGTCGGTCGTGGTCCAGGCAAGCGGCGCGCTGCCCGAGCGGCCCACCGCCACGACACCGCCACCGGCTCCGACTGCGAGCGAGACCGGAAACGTGAACGCCGCCGTGCCGATGGCATGGAACGTCCAAGTCTGCGCGTCCGGCGACGTCCATGCGACCGGCTGCCAATCCGGCGGCGCATAGCCGATCGCGACGAATCCACCACCCGGCCGGGCGGCGACGTCGCTCATCTGGGCCTGGCCCTGGATCCGCAGGATCGGATGCATGCCGACGTAGCTGGGCGCAACCGTCTCCTCGTAGTTCGCCGGTCGCTCGACGAACGCCGCGCGCCCCCAGTCGATCCCGAGCACCGGCGGCCCGGACGGCTGGGCGGGAGCTCCCGGCGTGGTGGGCGCCGTCGATGGCGCCGTCGACTGGCAGCCGGCAAGCGCGAGGATCAGCACCACGGTACGACCGGCCCGGCGCATCAGCACAGGCAGCCGCCGCCCATGCAGTACGGCGAGCTCCCCGTCGAGCCGGGCCATGAAGCGTCCGGCTCGGTCGCAGCGCCGCACACCCGGCAGGACATCATCGGATCGCCATCACGTACATCGTCACGGTGTCGGACAGGGCCCGTACGTTTCGTGCCAGATCCAGCTTGGATCGGACGACTCGAGGCCACGGTAGAACGATTCCTCCCAATACGGTCGCCGGTGAAACAGCATCGCGCAGTACGACGAGTTCCAACTGTCGACGCTGCCGTTCACGAGCCCTGGCGGGCACTCCGGAGCCCGGAATCGGGCGTGCTATGCTCCGCCGCCCGGTGGCCCGGACGGGCCCGGATCGGAGTGTTGATCGCTCGATGACGGCGGGCCCAACCGGCGGCAACGCGTACCAGCTCGAGCTCGGCCTTGGCGTCCCGCGCCTCGCGATCGAGCCCGAATGGAAGACCGAGCCGCGACTGTGGGGCCACTCCCTCCACCCGATGTGCTCGTACCTCGCGAGCTTCCCGGCGGCGCTGTCGCACGCCTTCATCGCACGCTACAGCCGACCGGGTGATGTCGTCCTGGACCCGTTCTCAGGCCGGGGCACCGTCCCGCTCCAGGCGGCCGCCGAGGGCCGGATCGGCGTCGGCAACGACCTGAACCCATTCGCGCACCTGCTAACCGCAGCCAAGATCGAAGCGCCCACATCGGCGCAGGCCCGCACGAGGGCGACGGCCCTTCGTCTCGCCTTCGGGGCGACGGCCCACGTGTGGCGTGACCTCGCCGCGGCCATCCAGGCCGACCCGGCGCGGGGCGGCCCGGAGCCGGTGCCTGCCGAGGTCGCGCTGGCGTTCCATCCGCGGACGTTCGCCCAGCTGCTGTTCCTGAAGGCGTCGCTGGACCTGGACGCGCCGGTCGACCGGTTCCTGGCCGCGGCCATCGTCGGCATCCTGCACGGCAAGAGCCCGTCGTATCTGTCGACCCTCATGCCGAACACGTTCAGCATGGCCCCGCGCTACGTGCGGGACTTCGCGGCCCGGACCGGGTTCGCGTCCCCGGAGCGCGACGCCTTTGACGGCCTCGAGGCGAAGCTGACCCGCTTGTATCGCGACCCGCTTCCCCGCTCCGGCGGGCTGGCGCTCCTCGGCGACGCCCGCGACGCGGGCTCGCGCGCCACCTCCGCGCTGGTGGCGCGCCGGCAACCGAGCCGCGCACGCCTCGTCCTCACCTCGCCGCCGTACCTGCGCGTGGTGAAGTACGGCTACTACAACTGGCTCCGGACGTGGTTCCTGGGCTTCGACTCGCACGCCATTGACGCCTCCCTCGACGACGCCCACCGGCGCGCTCCGTACCTCGAGTTCATCCGGACCGTCCTGCGCGACCTGCGACCGGCGATGACGGACGACGGCATCGCGGTCCTCGTGATCGGCGACGTGGCCACCGATCGAGGCCGGGCAGTGACCGATGGCCACGACCTGGCCGAGCGCGTCTGGCAATCTGCCGCAGCGCCGGAGGGCTACAGGCTCGCCGGGATCGCCGACGACAACGTCCACGCCAACCGCAAGATGACCAAGCTCTGGGGTCCCGAGGCCGGGCGGGCCACCCAGGTCGACCGGATCGTCGTGCTCGGTGCGACCGAGGCGGGACGGCGACGAGCCTTGTCCGGGGCCCGGCTCCCGGTCGACTGGACCTGGCCGCCTCGTCTTCGCCCGCTCTGATCACGATCGCCGAAGGCCGTGGAGGACACGGCGACGGTCCATCGACCGAGGTCATCGCCCGCCCGACCGACGCGCCGTGGCGGACGATCTGGCGCCTCCCGCTCGGTAGAATGCGAGCGTGAAGCAGATGTACCACCCGTCCGACCTGGCGGCGATGGACCCGCTCGTCCTCATGAAGAACCTGGATCACGTCCGGATGACCAGCCGCCGCCTGAGCTACATCCTCCAGCAGCAGGTCCACCTGTACACGCCCGAGGCGAACCAGCTCCGCGATCAGATCGACGGCTACGTCGAGGCCGAGCGACAGATCGAGGGTGAGATGGCGAGGCGCCGAATCCGCGCCTAGCGCCTCAGGCGACGGCGGCTGCGGCCGCTGTCGGAACCGCCGCGACCGTTGCGGCCTTCGCCCGCGCCCGATCCTCGGCGACGATCTCGGTGACGCGGGCCGCGAGGCGCGGCATCTCGAACAGGCCGAACCCGATGCCGTTCGCCTGGAGCTCGTCCGGTCCCCAGCCCCGGAACAGCCCGCGGCTCGCCACCGCGCACATCTCGTCGTACAGCTCGGGCCAGCCCACGCGTCGGCGCGCGAAGCAGAACCGAACGAACTCGATGGCGTCGGCCGTGAACACGTGAGCCGTCGCGGGGCGCGCGACCATGAATCCGATCCTCCTCGTCCCGAGTGGGGCGCAGTGACGCTGACCCGGGCGCACGGCGTGATGAACCGTGGGCCCAGGGCTGGGCGCTTCGGGCTTTGTGACCCGCTTCCCGGGGGGGTCGGCCAGTGCCTAGATAGTACGACCGGGCGCCGATTTCCCGGAAGATGGGTTCTCCACCTTTTCGTCCACCAACTTATCCACAGGCCTTCAGACCGCCCTGGACACCCCCAGGCCGGGCGCGCCGGTGAGCTGCCAGCGGTGGTCCGCGCCGAGGACGAGACCGGTGAACGGCTCCGCGGCCAGGAGCAGGCTGCCGTCGAGGTCGACCCAGTCGGCGAGCGAGGCCACGGCGGCCGACGCGGCGATCGCCACCGACGTCTCCTCCATGCAGCCGAGGAACGTGCGAAAGCCGAGCTCGCGGGCGCGCGCGAGCATCCGGGCGGCTGCCCCCGGCCCGCCGCATTTGGCGAGCTTCACGTTGACGCCCGCCGTGACGCCGACCAGGGCGTCGAGATCGGCGATCGTCACGCACGATTCATCGGCCACGATCGGGAGCGGCGATTCGGCCTGGAGGTCGCGGAGCCAGTCCAGGCGGGTCGCGGGAAACGGCTGCTCGATCAGCTCCACGCCGAGATCGACGAGCGCCGGCAGCAGCTGGCG
This sequence comes from Candidatus Dormiibacterota bacterium, assembly GCA_035631615.1. GTDB lineage: Bacteria > Chloroflexota > Limnocylindria > Limnocylindrales > CSP1-4 > UBA5189. Next base: position 9,274 of record DASQIK010000028.1, read on the forward strand.
GGCGATCTCGGGCGTCCAGCCGGTGTTCGCGTCGACACGGAGCGGCTTGTCGTAGACCGCCCGAACGGCCTCGAGCGTTGCGATGTCTGCCGGCCCGCCGCACTTGATCTTGAGGGCCGGAAAGCCCCCCGCTCGCTTCGCTCGCTCCGCGACGATGGCCGGCTCGTCGAGGCCGAGCGTGAAGTCGGTCGGCGGGATCGCCGTGGACAATCCGAGCAACCCATGGACCGGCAGCCCGGCGACCTTGCCGGCCAGGTCGTGCAGCGCCGTGTCCACGGCGCACTTCGCGCTGCCGTTCCAGCGGATCGCGACCTGGAGCCGGTCGCTCGCGGCCCGCACGCCGTCCGGCGTCGGCGCGTAGCCCTCGATCGCGTCCAGGAGGAACGGGAAGATCGCCGCCATCGTGTCGACCGTCTCGCCGTAGAACCGGTCCGGGTAGCCCTCGCCGAGTCCGACCAGCCCGGGAAAGCGCTGGTCCCGCAGCTCGACGACGAGGGTCGTCACGGCGTGGCCGGCGTCGTGGTCGGAGCGGGCGATGCGGAACGGGTCGCGCAGCCCGAGGTGCAGGACCTCGTGCCGGAGGTCGAGCGTCACGAGGCCTGCGCTTCGCGAGCCGGCGGCGCGACAGGCAGTGCCCGGGCCACCCACGGCAGCGCGTCGACAGCCCGGTGGACGTGGGCCCACAGCTGATCGCCGCCGAAGCGCACCGGATCGGCTGCCGGCAGCCCGGTCTCTTCCTCGATCCGTGCAATGACCTCGCGCGCCTCGGCCTCGTCCGGGTAGAGCATCGTGTTCAGTGCGATCCCGACGACCTTCGAGGGAGCGACGAGTCCCGCCACCGACTCGTGCAGCTTGATGAACTCGGGCAGCTTCGCGATCGGGAAATGGCCGCCGACGACGTGATCCCAATCGTGCTCGGCGAGGCCGGGCTTGTGGACCATGACCATCGCCTGGGGCGTGGCGCCGTGGATGAGCCCAAGAGTGACGGACGAGTACGCCGGATGGTCGAGCGAGCCCTGGCCCTCGACGATGATCCAGTCGCCGCGGCGCTCGGCCTCCTCGACCATCCACTCGACCGTGCCCTGGACGAAGTCGCTGATGACACGGTCGACCGCGACGCCCCAGCCATCGATCATCATCCCGGTCTGGCCGGTCGGCACGAAGACCGCCGAGTCACCCTGGGCGAGGGCCGAGCGCCGAAGCTCGAGCGCGACGGACATCTTGCCGATCGCACAGTCGGTGCCGACGGTCAGGATCACGCGCTTGCCCGGCGCATGCGGCCGCCCGATCGCGGTCTCGTGGCGCTCCGGCGGGCGCCGGTAGTCGACGATCCGGATGCCCTTCGCCGTCGCGGCCGCGGAGAACTGGGGATCGTCGCCGAGGAACGTGTGCAGGCCGGAGTGGACCTCGAGGCCCTTGTCGATCGCCTCGAGGATCGTCGTCCGCCACTCGGCCGGCAGCTTGCCGCCGGTCGGGGCGATGCCGATCAGCAGCGTGTCCGGCCGTTCCGGGAGCGCCAGCGCCTCTGCCAGCGTCGCGACGGCCGGGATGTCATGCCCGGGCAGCCACTCGGACACGTTGCGCCCCGCGATCGAGGAGTCGAGCACCGCGACGGTGCGGTCGGTGGCGTACCGGATCACGCCCATCGCGGTCTTCGCGTGATGTGCCCCGAACTGGCCCTCGGTCAGGATCACGAGGCGACGGGTCGACATGGCCGGAGTGTACGGTTGCGCCGAGCTCGCGCTCAGCCCTGGCCGGCCGCCTGGCGGACCGGCTCGGCGACCTCGCGGGCCATGGTCGCGATGCCGGCGGGACCGGAGCGACCCGGGATCCCGAGCGTCACGTGGTCCGGCATGGATCGCCGGTCGCGCGAGGCCGCGGCGGGCCGACACTCGCCGCTACAGTTCGGCAACGATGTTCGAGGTCGCCGCGAATGCCTATGACGCGTTCATGGGCCGGTACTCCTCGCTGCTCGCGCCGCAGCTGACCGACCTCGCCGGGGTTGCCGCGGGCCAGCGCGCCCTTGATGTCGGGTGCGGGCCCGGCGCGCTCACGTCCGAGCTCGTCCGGCGCCTCGGTGCCGATCACGTCGCCGCCGTCGACCCGTCGGCGTCGTTCGTGGAGGCGGCGCGGCAGCGCCACCCCGGCGTCGACGTCCGCAAGGCAACCGCGGAGGCACTCCCCTTCCCCGACGCCGCCTTCGATGCCGCACTGGCCCAGCTCGTCGTCCACTTCATGGCCGACCCGGTCGGCGGCCTCAGAGAGATGCACCGGGTCACGAGGCGCGACGGGGTCGTGGCGGCGTGCGTGTGGGATCATGCCGGCGCGAAGGGACCGCTCGGGCTGTTCTGGGCGGCGGCGCGTGCCCTGGATCCCGCGGTCGTCGACGAGTCCGACCTGCCCGGCACGCGCGAGGGTCACCTCGCCGAGCTGTTCGATGCGGCCGGGCTCCGGGATGTCCGGTCCTCGACCGTCGTCGCGCACGTGGAGTACCCGTCGTTCGAAGCCTGGTGGGAGCCGTATACCCGAGGGGTGGGGCCCGCCGGGGCGTACGTGGCGCGTCTTGAGGATGCGGCGAGGGACCGGCTCCGCAGCGAGTGCCGCGCCCGGATGCCAGAAGGCAGGATCACCATCGATGCCATGGCCTGGGTGGCGCGGGGCGTGGCGTGACGACGTCGCGCATGGCGCGCGCCGGGTGATCGTCCTCGCCGCCGGCCACGGGCAGGTCCCGCCGCGTTTCGCCGCGGTCGGGCGATCAGCGCCTCGCGGGGGTCAAGCCACCGCGCGCCGCGCGAGCCCGCCGAACCGCTCGACGATGGCGCCGGGCGTGAGGTCGGCCGGTTCGAGCGATCGCTCGGCCAGCCAGTGGTGGCATTTCTCGGCGTAGGGAACCGGGATGATCGGGATGCCGGCGCGCTCGGCGAACAGCAGGCTGTGGTAGCGGACGCACAGCGCCGCGCTGAACGCCTCGAAGACGGCGAGCACCTCCGATGGATCGTCGGGGGGCACGAGCAGGCGGAGGCGCGGCCGGCGAACCATCAGCTGGCGCGCGAAGACCTCATCGTTGTGTCGTTCGAGGAATGGGTGGCGGCTCATCGGGAACAGGCAGAAGTCGAAGTCGGGCAGGCTGTCGACGAGCGTCTCGATCGCCACCGCAAGCCGCTCGACGATCCCCGGGTCAAGCGCGGTCACGCACAGCCCCATTACGGGGCGCCGCTCGGGCCGCAGGCCGACGGCGCGCAGGTGCCGGACCCCGGCCGCTCGACCCGCCGAAGGAACCACCGACGACAGGTCCGGCCGCAGCTCGGCCTCGACGCCGAGGCGCCGCATGAGCGTGACGGACGCGGCATCGCGAACCACGACCGTCGTCGCGCGCCGCGCCAGGGTCCCGAGGAGGCGCTCTCGCACCGGTGGCAGCTCGGCATCGACGCCGATGCCCACCAGCGCGACATCGCGCCGCGCCAGCGTCGCAAGGAGACCGGCGAGCGGGAGCAGGCTCCCGAGGCGGCCCATGTCCCGGCCGAACAAGCCGCCGCCGCCGATCAGCACGCCGCGGTGGTACCGCAGCTCCGACGCCGCCTTGCGGATCGAGACCGTCTCGACCCCATGCGTCGCCGCGGTCTCGGCGGGCGAGCGGGAGACGACCGTCACGCCGTCGCGGCCGATCGTGTCGAGGAGCCCGGCGAGGATCGCCTCGTCGCCGGCGTTGCGATAGCCATACCCGCCCACGACGAGGATCGGCTTCGGCGGGAGCGGCAGGTCCGCGAGGATCGTCATCGGGCGACCGCGGCCGAGCGGATCATCACCACGTATGGCCCTGCTGCCTCGGCGACATGGAAGCCGAGGAGTTCCAGGCGTGCTCGGCGCGCCTCGTAGCTCGCGTCGTGGCGCAGGATGGCCGCCCCCACGCCGTAGTCGCCGACGAGCTGCGCGGGATCGAGCAGGCGAAGCGACGTCGTGGCGCCACCCGCGGTCAGGTCGGTGACCGTCACGGACAGTGCCCGGCCCGGAACCTGGATGTCCAGCCCGCCCGCGCCGTTCAGCGCGATCGTGCCACCCGGCGCGCTGATCCGGAGTTGCGGCTGTGCGTCGCCCAAGCGGCCGAACGTGACGACCGCCGAGTCACCCGAGGCCGCCAGACCGACGATCACGACGCCGGACGGCGGGCGGAGCTCGATGCGCATGCCCGCAACAGGCAGAGGGCTGTCGACCCGGGCGGTGAACACGAACGAAGCGCTCCCACGCTGGAGCTCGACGCCCTGGCTGTAGGCCAGCTGGCTCCCGCCTCGGAGGCCGGTCCAGTGGGTCGTCGCGGCGAGGCGGTCGGCCGTCTGCTCAAGCTCCATGCCTGCCGGCTGCAGCGAGGGCAGCCTCGCCAGGGTGGCACCGGCCGCGTCGACGACGACGCTGGAGGCGGCCACCTGGCGCAGGAGCTCGACGTTCTCGCCGCCGTGGTTCGCGGAGATCGACAGGCTGCGCGGCGGCTGGCCGCTGGCCGTCGCGACCCCGTCCGTCAGCATGAGTCCGAAGTCCTCGTTGACGAGCGTCAGGTTCGAGCGGAACAGGGCATCGGCGGCGAGGCTCCGCGACCACTCGACCGGGCGGAACGCGTAGCGGACCTGGCTGCTGAAGAGCGTTGCCCGCCCGGTGAGGCCTTCGATCCACTTCGCCTCGCGGACGGGCGCGAGCACCGTCGAGCCGGCGATCAGGTGCGCGTCGGCCCACGCGGCGACCTGCTCGAGCGCGGCGGCGTCCGTGAGCTGGTAGCCGGACGCCTCGGTCTGGTAGCCGGCGACGCTGAACGGCGCGACGAGGGCGACCGAGAGCGCGATCGCCGCGAGTCCGCGCTCCGCGGTGAACGTCCGCTGCCGACGCCGCCGCAGCGCGTCCCCGACCGCGGTCAGCGCCCACGCCGCCGCGATGGCGAGCGGGGTGAGCAGGATCGGCACGAAGCGCGGGTAGTCCGTGGAGGCGCGCGACACCGCTGACAGGCCGAACGCGGCCCACGCTGCGAGCGCCCAGAGCAGCAGGACGGTGCCGGGCGCCCTGAGCGGGGTGCGACGCGAGGCCAGCCGCCAGCCCAGCAGCGCCAGCGCCGCAACCCCGATCAGGCAGATCGCGAGCGTCGGCGGGTAGTCGACGAGGAGCTCGAGAGCGCGCCCGGGACCGCGGTAGGACAGGCTGGCGGGATTCGCCACGAAGCCCAGCGAGGCGGGCGCAATCACCAGGCCCCAATAGGCGGCGATGAAGCCGAACATCACGGCGAGCGGCCACGTCCTGCGCGCCCGGCTGCGCCAGCTCGCGCCGCGGATCGGCAGCACCGCCAGCCCGGCCGCCGCAACCGCGACGGGCATGCCGGCCGTGGCCGTCGGCACATGGGTCAGGCAGGTGGCGAAGAGCGCCACGCTCCCGACGACCCACCAGGCCCGCTCGCGTCGTGGCTCGGCGAGCGAGCGCATGAACGCCGCCGCGGACGCGACGATCCAGGCCGTCGCGGCGACCTGGAGGAGACCGCCGAAGGCGAGAAGGTCCAGGAACTGGTCCGTCACCAGGAGGCCCAGGACCGCGACGATCAATCCGGTCGCGGCTCGCCCGTTGACGGCCCAGCCCACTGCGAAGAGCGCGGCGCCGAGCGCGACAACCAGCAGGAACGCGGTGATGTGCAGCGCGGCGAGCCCGTCGCCGGTCAGGTGCGCCAGCGCCCCGATCATGAGGGGGACGAGCGGCGGAACGTCGCCGAGGGCGCGATATGCCGGCACGCTCTCGCCCGAGAACGCTCGCGAGACCATGAGCCACTGGCCGTAGTCGCCGCTGCCGATCGGCGTGAGCCCGACCAGGGCCGCGACCACCAGGATCGACCCGGTGGCGGACACCACGGGCAGGAGGCCGGCCGGCCCGCCGATGGGTCGCGCCAGGGCTTCGGCGGCCGAGGCGGCAGGAGCGATCACCACGTCGTTTCGGCCCGGTGGCAGGTCACGGCGCTAGCGCCGATCGGCGATGGCCATCGCCAGGAAGCCGGCCATCCCAAGGTTCGCACCGACGATCATCAGGCTCTGGGCGAGGGCGGCGAGCTGCAGCCCGAACGGCAGCCTCGCGCCGCCTGCCCAGACCGTGAACAGGCCCAGGTTGAGGACGAGGCCGGCGAACAGCAGCACCCCGCCGATGGCCAGCACGCGCTCGAGGCTGAACACGCGCCGGTAGAACCGGGACCACGCGTCCTCCTTCAGGATGCCGCGGTCGACGCCATACGACTTCGTGATCGCGCCGAACACGAGCGCGTTCGCCCCGATCGAGATCAGGATCGAGCCGGCGAAGACCGGCTGCCAGGCCAACGACCCGATCTCGACGCCGGCCGCCGCCAGGAACGAGATCGCCGTGACGACGATGCCCATGCCGAGCAGGGCGAGCCCGGGCAGCACGAACAGGAAGTTCGGCGCCGAGATCAGCAGGAAGCGCAGGTGCCGCCAGCCGTCGCGGACCGTGTTGAGCTTGCTCTCGCCGAGCCGGACCGTGTACGGCGCCGGCACCTCGGTGATCTGGAGCCCCTCGCGAGCGGCGTTCACGATCATCTCGGAGGCGAGCTCCATCCCGCCAGATCGGAGCGCGAGGCGCTGGTAGGCACCCCGGGTGAAGGCGCGGAAGCCGCTCTGGCTGTCCCCGACCCGCACGCCGATGAAGCGCCGGATCAGGAGGTTGATGATCGGGCTGCCGATGTACCGGTGGGCCCACGGCATGGCGCCGCGCTCGACACCGCCGGAGAACCGGTTGCCGAGCACGAGGTCGTAGCCCTGCTCGAGCGGCCGGATCAGGTCGTCGAGCCGGCTGAAGTCGTAGGTGTCGTCGGCGTCGCCCATGACGATGATCTCGCCGCGGGCCTCGGCGAAGCCGCGCAGGTAGGCGTTCCCGTAGCCACGCCGGCGCTCCCGGATCACCCGGGCGCCGGCGGCCGTGGCCAGCTCGGACGATCGGTCGGTCGAGCCGTTGTCGACGACGAGCACCTCACCCGCGACCCCGGACGAGCGGAGCCAGGCGAACGCCTTGGAGACGCAGACCCCGACCGTGTCGGCCTCGTTGAGGCAGGGCATCACGATCGAGATGCGCGGGGCGACGAGGGCGACCGTCATCGGTCCTCCCGGTGTTCACGCATGGCCACGGGTTGGAAATGCGGGCCTCGCCGGAGGCCCGCATGGGTTCAGCGGCGGACGCCGCTCACGGGCAGTTGCCGTACTCGTCCGGCAGCACGTCGCCGTGCGCCAGGTGGGCGGGCAGCGCGTTCCGCGAGATGTTGATCTCGTGGAAGCTGCCGTTGCCGGTGATGTGGCAGACGTCGACCTTGTCCTGGGGCTTGCCCATGGTCGTTGCCGTCGTCGCTGCGACGAGCACCATCGCCGGCAACAGGGCCGTGAACAGCAAGCGTCGGATCCGGGTCATCGAGAGTCCTCCTCCTCGAGTCGGTTGACTGTCGACCGAACCTAGCACCGGGGAGGGGTCCCACCGTGAGCCCTACTTTGTGCCCATCCCGGGGACCGTTCGTGCTCGGCGGGCGGCTGGACGGTGTCCCAGGGCACCGCTATGTCGTCAGGCCCGCCGTTTCGGGTCATCCGGGTAGGGCGCGGATCGACGACTTCGCAGCGGCAACGCCGCCATCGGAATCGGATCAGCGGGGGGGAGTGGTACCGCATATCGGATTCGAACCGATGATCTCCGCCTTGAGAGGGCGGTGTCCTGGGCCTCTAGACGAATGCGGCACGGGCCTCCGGCGGACACGCCGGGAGGCGGCATTCTAGCAAGGCTAGAGGCGGTGAGCCTCCAGGAACCCCCGCACCGCATCGGCGACCTGCGTGTGGCCGTCCTCACCGAGGATCAGGCCGTAGTGCGAGTGGGCGCCGAACGGTTCGAACTCGGCATCGAGCCAGGTCGCCAGCCGCTCCGAGGCGTCCACCGAGACGACCTGGTCGAGCCCGCCACCGATGACGAGCTTGGGGACGTCGGCCAGTCGTGCCGGGTCGACCTTCACGCCGCGCAGCATGGTGCGCCGCGCGCGACCAGATTCGTGCGGCTTCTGGCCCATCAGGTGCTGGACGCGGAGGACATCGTCGAGCGACAGGTCGCGATGGTCGCGCTGGAGCTTCTCCGGCAGCGTCGCCCAGCCGAGCAGGGACGGCCCGAACAGCTCCGGGATCTCGCGGATCCGGTGCGGCTCCGTCGGCTCGCGGACGTCCGCCGGCAGCTCCGACCCGATGAGCACCAGCCCGCTGACCGGATGGCGCTCCGCGGCCTTCAACGCGAGGAGCCCGCCCATCCCGTGCCCGACCACGACGACCGACGCACCGAGCCGGTCGATCGCCGCCCCGACGTCATCGACGAAGGATTCGAATGACAGCTCCGCGGGATCCGCGGTCTGGCTCCAGTGGTGGTTGCGCAGGTTGAGCGCGTGTCCCTCCCAGCCGCGACCTGCGAAGTAGCCGAGGAAGCGCTCCCAGGCCCAGGAGCCACCCAGCTCGCCGTGCACGAACAGCAGGGGCTTGCGCCGGGACCGTCGCTCCGGCAGCCACGACTCGATGTACAGCCCGCGCTCATGCAGCTCGATCTCGTCCTTGCGGACGGGCCGGCTGGGCGGTGGCGGCAGGGTCGCGTCGGGCGAGCTGGGCATCGGGCCTCCGGGCTGGACGGCTATTCGAGCGGGTTGATGACGAGGCCGGTGATGGCCTTCGGATAGATGTACGTGCTCTTCTGGGGCATCACGTCGCCGTCCGCGGCGACAGCGACGATCTCGGACGCTGGCGTGGGGTCGAGGAGCAGTGCCGCCGACGCCGGCAGCGAGCCGGTCGGGGCGGCCCCCGCGTCGACCCACGCCATCGCCTCGGCAGCGGACATCGTATAGGCGATCCGACCCTCCGCGACGGCGGCGGGACCGATGCCGGCGAGGCGCTCGATCGCCACCGACGCGAGGGTCACGTCGAGGCGCCGCACCGCCGCGCCTCCGGCCGGCAGCCACGGGACGAACGCGGCCCGTCTGGCGTGGAGGATCGCGCCGCCGTGCCGCGTCCACAGCCCGAACCGGCCCTCGCCACCGCGCGCCTCCGTCGAGCCGTCGAACGTCGCGAGGAGTACCTCCCGGTCGAGGCCGGCCGTGACCTCGAACAGCTCGGGTGCGCCCGCGACGAGCGCCGCGACCGCCGCCTCGTCGAGCCCGAGCAGCACTCGATGCGTCGGCAGGACGGTGAGCGTCCCCTCGACCGGCTCGAGGATCAGCATCAGGATTTCGGCCCACGCTGGGTCGCCCTCGATGGCAGGCCCGGTCCGCCGCTCCTCCGCATACCTGAGCGCGGTCTCGTAGCGATGGTGGCCGTCGGCGAGGGTGATCGGCGTCGCGCCGAGCAGGTCGCAGGCGGCCTGCACGGCAGCGTCCCGCGCCCCGTCCTCGCCGACCGTCGCAGCCCACAGCCGGTGGCGAACGCCCGCATCGTCGACCAGGTCCGCGACCGGAGCCGTGGCGGCGATCTCGCCCAGCCAGGTTGCCACCGCGCCGCTCCGGTCCGCTCCGAGGCCCACCACCGGGCTCGTGTTCACTCCGGTCGCCCGCAGCAGCCGGTAGCGATCCTCGCGCGGCTCGGCCAGGGTCCGCTCGTGGGGCCGGATCCCGGATCCCGTGCCGAACGGCTCCAGCACGACGCGGGCGAACAGGCCGCGGCGCGTTGCGACGCGCTCGGTGCCGGGGATGCGGTACGTCTGCTCGTACGGGTACAGGGCGGGTCGCGGGTCGCGGCGGAGCGTTCCGTCGGATCGCCAGGCGGTCAGCGTCCGGGCGGCGCGTCGGTAGCGCTCGTCGGGCGGGTCGCCCGGCTCATCCTCGGGCAGGTCGAGGCGGACCACGTTGCGTGAATCCCGCGCGAGGAGCTGCGCATGTTCCGCAGGGGAGATCACGTCATATGGCGGCGCGACGACGGTCGAGAGGTCGTCGACCATCTCGCGGGAGTAGCGGAGCGCGCGAAACGGACGGATCGTGGGCACGGGCCGGAATCGTACGATAGCCCGCGCCATCGGCCCCGCGGCCGAGGCGCGCCGCCGACGACGGGCGGCTGGTCGGCGAGGTTGCGCTACCGTGCTGCGGTGAGCAGCACGCCG
>DASQIK010000029.1:0-22452 GCA_035631615.1 Candidatus Dormiibacterota bacterium
CCCCGGCCCGCACCGCGGGCCGGGGGCGGTTTCCATCACCGCCGAGGGCGCATCGAATGCGGCTTGAACTGCGGGAGATCACGAAACGGTTCCCCGGCGTCCTGGCCAATGATCGGATCTCGATCTCCGCTGACCGTGGCAAGGTCCTCGGCATGCTCGGCGAGAACGGCGCCGGCAAGACGACCCTCATGAACATCCTGTCGGGCCTCTACAAGCCCGACTCGGGCCAGATCTTCATCGATGGCGAAGAGAAGGTCTTCGGCGATCCCGTTGCGGCCATCCAGGCCGGCGTCGGCATGGTCCACCAGCACTTCATGCTGGTCCCCGTGTTCGATGTCGTCGAGTCCGTCGCGCTCGGAGCGGAAACCGTCAAGGACGCGATCGGCACCTTCGACCGCGCCGCGGCGAGAAAGCGCATCGTCGAGCTGTCCGAGCAGTACAAGCTCGATGTCGACCCCGATGCCAGGATCGAGAACCTGCCGGTCGGCGTCCGTCAGCGCGTCGAGATCCTCAAGGCGCTCTACCGCCACAGCGACATCCTCGTGCTCGACGAGCCGAGCGCGGTCCTCACGCCCTACGAGACCGAGGAGCTGTACGCGATCATCCGGTCGCTCGCCGCGGCGGGCACGACCGTGATCTTCATCACCCACAAGCTCAACGAGGTCCTCGAGGTCGCCGACGACATCGTCGTCCTGCGCCGCGGCCGTGTCGCCGGCAGCGCCGATCCGAAGACCGCAACGCGCCAGGAGCTGGCCAACCTCATGGTCGGCCGGGACGTCGAGCTGATCGTGCCCAAGGGTCCGGCCAAGCCTGGCGACGTCGTGCTGCGGCTCGAGGCGCTCTACGTCCGCGACGACCGCCTCGACATGAAGGTCACCGGCGTCGACCTGGACGTCCGGGCCGGCGAGATCGTGGCCATCGCGGGTGTCCAGGGCAACGGACAGACCGAGCTGGTCGAGGCGATCACCGGTCTACGCGCCCTCGACTCCGGGAAGATCACGATCGGTGGCCACGACACGTCGCGGTCCGGCCCGCGCGAAGTCTCCGACCTGGGTGTCGCGCACATTCCCGAGGACCGTGGTCGTGACGGCCTCATCGCGCCCATGACCGTGGCCGAAAACTACATCCTCGACAGCTACCATCGCCCGCCGTACAGCAAGCGCGGCGTCCTCGACCTCGAGGCTGTCAGGCAGCGCGCCAGGGCAGGCGTGAAGGCCTTCGACATCCGGACGCCGTCGATCGAGACGCGGGCGGGCTCGCTGTCGGGTGGAAACCAGCAGAAGGTCGTCGTGGCGCGCGAGTTCTCGGTGCCGGTCCAGCTCGTGATCGCAGCCCAGCCGACACGCGGCCTCGACGTCGGCTCGATCGAGTACATCCACCGCCGCCTCGTCGAGCAGCGGGACGATGGCGCCGCCATCGTGATCGTCAGCACCGAGCTCGACGAGGTGCTCGCCGTCGGCGACCGGATCGCGGTCATGTTCGACGGCAAGATCGTCGGAATCCTGAGCGGCGATGACGCGACCTACGAGAACCTGGGCCTGCTGATGGGTGGGGCGAAGTTCGGGCAGGGAACTGCCGCGTGAAGCGGATCTCGGCCGCCCTGCGCCGACTGGTCGTCCCGTTGCTGGCCGTCCTGACGGCCCTCATTCTGGGCGGCGTCGTCATCGCCCTCACGGACTTCGACAACCTGCACAACATCGGGACGGACCCGATCGGCACCCTGGTCGGGGCGGTGAAGGGCGTCTTCGCCGCGTATGGGGCGATGCTGTCCGGGGCGTTCGGGGACCCTGGTCGAGTGCTGACGGCGCTGCAGACGGGCAACTCGACCGACATCGCGCGTGCGATCAGGCCCCTCACAGAGACGCTCGTGTCCACGACGCCATTGCTCTTCTGCGGGTTGGCCGTGTCGATCTCGTTCCGGGCCGGCATGTTCAACATCGGCGGCGACGGCCAGCTCCTGATCGGCGCGCTCGCGGCGACCGTCCTGACGATCGCCCTGAACGGCGTCCTCCCGTCGTGGCTCATCCTCATCGCAGCCATCGGGATCGCGACGCTCGCCGGCGCGGCCTGGGGTTTCGTGCCGGGCTTCCTGAAGGCGCGCACGGGCGCCCACGAGGTCATCACGACCATCATGCTCAACTACATCGGATCCCTGGTGGTCTTCTTCGTCCTCACGACGCAGCCTTGGCTCCGGAACCCCGGCAATTCCACGCCGGTGTCGAAGCTGCTCACGACGATCACCGACGTTCCGAAGCTCATCAGCCTTCCCACGATCCGGCTCGACTATGGGTTCGTGGTGGCGCTCCTCATGGCCGTCGCCGTCTCGTGGCTCCTGTTCCGGACGACCAAAGGCTTCGAGCTCCGCGCCTCCGGGTTCAGCCCCACGGCGGCGCGGTATGCCGGCATCAGCGCGGGGGGCTCGATGATGCTCGCGATGGCCCTGTCCGGAGGGCTCTGCGGCATGGCCGGTGGCTTCCTCGTGATCGGGACCGTTGGCCAGATGTCGCCAGATCTCTCGGGCGGGCTCGGCTTCAACGCCATCGCGCTCGCGCTGCTCGCCGGCCTCCGACCCAGTGGCGTGATCCTCTCCGCGCTCCTGTTCGGCGCGCTCACCCAGGGCGGGAAGCTGATGGGCATCGACACGGGCATCCCGGTCGATCTCCTGCTGTTCATCATGGCCCTGGTGATCATGTTCGTAGCCGCGCCGGGCCTGATCCGTTCGATCTGGCGTGTGCGGGTCACCGATCCTGCCCCGGAGATCGCCAGCGTCTCGACCGACTCCGCGGGCACGCTGTGACGGCCGCGGCCGGCGCCGTGGGCCTCCAGGGAGGGCTCGCCGCGCGAAGGGCCCTTCGCAACTCCCGCCTGCGCGCACTGGGGTTCGGCGCATTCGCCGTCCTCGCGGCCTACCTCGCGAGTCGCACCTTCGGGGTCGGCGCCGCGTTTTCGTTCTGGGTCGACAAGCAGGGCGGCCAGACCGCGACGTTGACGACGACGGTTGGGGCGATGTGGGTCGTGGCGGCCGTCGCCACGGCGCTGGTAACCGTCCTCCAGCTGCGTCGCGCGGACCTTCGATGGCGGCCCTGGCTCCTCGTCGCGATCGCACCGTGGATCGCGGCGCTCCTCGGCACCTTGCTGGCCGGCAAGCCGGCTGTGGTGACGAACGTGTTCGCCGGGAGCCTCGAGCTCGCCGCGCCGATCTCGATGGCGGCGATGGCCGGGATCCTGTCCGAGCGCAGCGGCATGCTCAACATCGCCCTCGAGGGCAAGATGCTCATCGGAGCGTGCGTTGCGTCCATCGTGGGCAGCATCGTCAGCCTGGCCACCGGCAATGCTGTCCTCGCCACCGTGATCGCGATCCTCGCGGCCATGATCGTGGCGGCGTTGCTTGGCCTGCTCCTCGCCTGGCTGGGCATTCGCTACAAGGTCGACCAGGTCATCGCCGGGACCGTGATCAACATCGGGGCTGTCGGGATCACGAACTTCATCTTCCTGCGGATCCTGTCCCGCGCGACGGAGTTCAACAGCCCGCCGCCGGTCCAGGCGGTCCGGATCCCGCTCCTGGCCGACATCCCGGTTCTTGGGCCGATCTTCTTCGTCGCGACGCCGTACGTGTACGTCGCCTACCTGATGGTTGCGGTCCTGACCTACATGATCTATCGAACCCGCTGGGGCCTGCGTCTGCGAGCGGCCGGCGAGAAGCCCGCTGCGGCCGGCACCGTCGGGATCAACGTCCTGCGGATCCGCTACCGCGCGCTGTTCATGGCCGGGCTCATCTGCGGGCTTGCGGGCTCGTACCTGTCGCTGGCGACGTCCTCGAGCTTCCAGCTGCAGATGACGGCCGGCAAGGGCTTCATCGGCTTGGCGGCCATGATCTTCGGGGGTTGGCACCCGGTCGGCGCGTTCTTCGCCGCGCTCGTCTTCGGCTTCGCCGACGCGACCCAGTCGCTCCTCTCCATCCTCGGCGTCGACGTGGCACCGCAGATCCTGCAGAGCATCCCGTACGTGGTGACGATCATCGTCGTGGCCGGCGTCGTCGGGCGCGTCCGCGGTCCTGCCTCGGCGGGCCAGCCGTACGAGCAGGGCTGAGCGACACCATCCTTGCGGCGCCGCGCCGCCAATCCCGTGCACACGGAGGTCCGATCCCGATGGCCGACGCCGTCGCCAGCCCCACCTTCTACCCGGCGCCCGCCGTGGCGCGGACCGCACCCGTCGGGACTGCGGACCATCCCCTCCCGCTGATCATCGACAGCGATCCGGGCCTCGATGACGCGCTCGCGATCGGGCTGGCGGTCGCGCGGCCGGAGATTCATCTCCTCGCCGTCACGACGGTCGGGGGCAACGCGGACGTACGCCACTGCACGACGAACGCGCTGCGGCTCCTGAACGTCTATGGCGCGAGCGACGTGCCGGTCGCCGAAGGCTCGGCGGGCGCGCTCTTCGGGAGCGTCGTTCGCGCGACGGAGATCCACGGCGAGGCGGGCATCGGCAACACGGTCCTCCCGGGGTCGCCGGTCGGCACGCGTCCCGAGGGCGCCGTCGACCTGATCGCACGGATCCTGCGGGAGCACCCGGAGCCGGTCGTCATCGCCCCGATCGGCCCGCTGACGAACATCGCGCTCCTGCTGCGGCTGCATCCGGAGCTCGCGTCACGGATCGCGCACGTCTGCCTGATGGGCGGCTCGATCGGCGATGGCAACACCACCGTCTCGGCCGAATTCAACGTCTACGCCGACCCGGAGGCCGCCGCGATCGTCTTCGAGTCGGGCCTGCCGATCACGATGATGGGCCTCGACGTCACCCACCAGGCCACGCTCCACCCACCGGCCGCGGCGCGACTTCGCGCGCTGGGGACGCGATCAGGGACCGTTGCCGCGGAGCTCGTCGACTACGCGCTCGAGCGCGAGGGCCAGTGGTACGGGACCCCGCGCATGGCGGTGCACGATGCCGTCGCCGTTGCCCACCTCGCGATCGGCGACCTCGTCGCCGTCGCCGCCTACGACGTCCAGGTCGACACCGGCAGCGGACCGGCCCGCGGCCGCACGGTCTGCGACGGCCTGGCGCGGCGGGTCGAACGGAAGGGCCGGACCCTCAATGCCCAGGTCGGCATCCGGATCGACCGCGAGCGGTTCGAGGACGTGCTCATCGACGCCTACCAGCGCCTGCCGTAGCGGGTCACCCGATGGCGCTTCGGTACGTGGCGCTCGGCGACTCCTACACGATCGGCACGGCGATCGACGCCGCCGGTCGCTAGCCGGATCAGCTGGTCGGCCGAGTCCCGACCCTGGACCTGGTCGCGAATCTCGGTGTCAACGGCTTCACCTCGCGCGACGTCATCCAGCGCGAGCTGCCCCAGCTCGATCGATTGCGGCCGGAGGTTCTGAGCGTCCTCATCGGCGTCAACGACGTCGTGCAGGGCGTCGCCGGGACAACCTACCGCGCCAACGTCGCGATCATCCTCGACACGATGGTCCGCCATGTCGGCGTGCATCGCCTGTTCGTCGTCACCACCCCGGACTACACGGTCACGCCGAGCGGGGCGGCGTTCGGCGACCCGGCCCAGCAGGCGGCCGGCATACGGGCGAACAACCAGGCCATCACGGAGGCCGCGCGGGCGCGCGGCCTCGCGATCATCGACATCCTCGACCTGTCGCTCCGCGCGGCGACGGACCGATCGCTCGTGGCGGACGACGGGCTGCACCCGAGCGCCGCCCAGTACGCGACGTGGGTGGATCGCATCGAGCCGGTCGTGCGCGCCCTGCTCTAGACTCAGGGCTGCCCCCAGTCGACCACCCTCGAGCCATGCGAGCGGGCGAGAGGCGCCGTCCAATCAAACCCAGCTGCCGGTGGTTCGCGCCTTGGCCCTTGCCTCCAACGACTTCGTGCACCTGCACACCCACTCGGAGTTCAGCCTGCTCGACGGACTGGGCAGGATCACGGACCTCGTGGACGAGGCGAGCGCGAAAGGCTTCGACAGCCTCGCCCTGACCGACCACGGCGCCCTGTACGGCTCCGTCGCCTTCTACCAGGCGGCGATCAACAAGGGCATCAAGCCGATCATCGGCGTCGAGACGTACGTCGCCCGCCGGTCGATGACCGACAAGGAGGGCAAGGCCGACGCCCAGCCCTTCCACCTGATCCTGCTGGCGAGGAATCTCGTCGGCTACCGGAATCTGTGCCGGCTCGTCACGGACGCCCACCTCGACGGCTACTACTACAAGCCGCGCATCGACCGGGAGCACCTGGCGAAGCACAGCGAGGGGCTGGTCGGACTCTCGGCATGCCTCAACGGGGAGGTCTCGCGCGCACTCGAGGTCGACGACTGGGACCTCGCCCGAACCGTGGCCGGTGAGTACGGTGACATCTTCGGGAAGGACCGGTTCTTCCTCGAGCTGCAGGACCACGGGCTCGCGGAGCAGCGGCGGCTGAACGAGCAGCTGCTCCGGCTCGCGCCCGAGGCGGGCCTGCCGCTGGTGGTCACGAACGATCTCCATTACGTCCGCCGCGAGCAGGCGCCGGCCCACGACGTGCTGCTGTGCGTGGGGACGGCATCGAACCTGGACACGCCCGGCCGCCTCAAGTTCGAGACCGACGACTTCTACCTGAAGTCCGCGGCGGACATGGCGGCGCGCTTCCCGGACCAGCTCGAGGCGATCACCAACACGAAGCGCATCGCGGAGATGTGCGAGGTCAAGCTGCCGCTGAACCAGACCCGCATCCCGCACTTCCCGGTGCCCGATGGCGAGACGACGGAGTCGTGGTTACGCGCGGAATGCCAGCGCGGCCTCGCGCGCCGCTACGGCACCGTTACCGACGAGCTCCAGACGCGCCTCGACTACGAGCTCGGCGTGATCAACCAGATGGGCTACCCGGGCTACTTCCTGATCGTCGCGGACTTCATCCGGTTCGCGCGGGAGCAGGGCATCCAGACGACGTGCCGCGGCAGCGCGCCGGGCTCGATCGTGACGTACACGCTGGGCATCACGCCGGTCGATCCGATCGCGTACGGCCTGCCGTTCGAGCGCTTCCTCAACCCCGACCGCGTGACGATGCCGGACATCGACGTCGACTTCCAGGACGACCGCCGCGACGAGGTCATCGCCTACGTCTCGCGCAAGTACGGCCAGGATCACGTCGCCCAGATCATCACCTTCGGCACGATGCTCGCCCGGGCCGCCATCCGCGACGTCGGGCGGGTGCTCGGGCTGTCATACGGCGAGGTCGACCGGATCGCCAAGGCCGTTCCGAACCAGCTCGGAATCAAGCTCGACGACGCGCTCGAGAGCGCGCCGGCCCTGCGCGAGCAGTACGACGCCGACCCGAGCGTCAAGCGCGTCATCGACTTCGCCAAGCAGCTCGAGGGCGTTGCCCGCAACGCGTCCACGCACGCGGCCGGCGTCGTCATCTCGCGCGAGCCCCTGACCGAGCTGATGCCGCTGCAGAAGGCCACGAACTCGGATTCGCTGATGACCCAGGTCGAGATGCACGGGATCGAGGCGCTTGGCCTCCTCAAGTTCGACTTCCTGGGCCTCTCGAACCTGACGATCCTCAAGAACGCGGTCGACCTGATCAAGGCCCACCGCGGCATCGACATCGACCTCGACAACATTCCCCTCGACGATGCCCGGACGTTCGAGCTCCTCAGCACCGGCGAGACCACCGGGATCTTCCAGCTGGAGTCGGCGGGCATGCGCCGGTACGTCCGCGAGCTGCGCCCGACGAGCGTGTTCGACCTGGCGGCGATGGTCGCCCTCTACCGCCCGGGCCCGATGGACAACATCCCGGCCTACATCCGGCGCAAGCACGGGCAGGAGGCGGTGTCCTACCTCCACCCGCTGCTGGAGCCCTTCCTCGAGCGGACGTACGGGATCTTCGTCTACCAGGAGGACATCATGGCTGCGGCCATCGCCCTCGGCGGCTTCACGGGACCGGAGGCGGACACGCTCGGCTACGCAATCCGCAAGAAGAAGTCGTCCGTGCTGCGCGCCCAGAAGGAGAAGTTCGTCACGCAGGCCGCGGAGCGAGGCGTGTCGCCGGCGGTCATCGACCAGGTCTTCGCCGCGTTCCAGCCGTTCGAACGCTACGGCTTCAACAAGGCCCACGCGACCTGCTACGGGCTGATCGCGTACCAGACGGCCTACCTCAAGGCCAACTACACCGTCGACTACATGGCGAGCGTGCTCTCAGCGTTCCGGAGCTCCGAGGAGAAGGTCGCGGCCGCCGTGGCCGAGTGCCGCCGGCTGGGCATCGAGGTCCGGCCGCCGGACGTCGGCCGGAGCGCGGTCGAGTTCACGGTCGAGGACGAGGGCATCCGGTTCGGGCTGCTCGCCGTCAAGAACGTGGGCCAGGGCGCCATCGAGTCGATCATTGCTGCGCGCGAGGCCGATGGGCCGTTCAAGTCGCTCGGCGATCTCTGCCGCCGGATCGACCTGCGGCTGGCGAACCGGAAGGTGCTCGAGTCGCTCGCGAAGGTCGGGGCGCTCTCGGCGTTCGGCCACGCGGCACAGATCCTCGAGGGCCTCGACGACGCGATCGCCGCGGGCGCCGCCACGCAGCGCGACCTCGCCACGGGCCAGACCTCGCTGTTCGACGTCGGCGCGACGGAGTCGATGGTCCTCGAACGACCGCTGCCGCAGACCGCCGAGGCGCCGGTCCGCGAGCGGCTGCGCTGGGAGAAGGAGCTGCTCGGGCTGTACCTGTCGGAGCACCCGATGGGCGAGGTCGCGGACCAGGTCGGCGCATTCGTGACGGCGTACTCGGGCGACCTCAAGTCGGACGAGACGCTCGACGGGCAGCGCCCGGTCGTCGGCGGGATCGTCGTGGCATCGAGGACGGTCGTGACGCGGACGCGCTCGACGATGTCCGTGGTGACGCTCGAGGACCTCCAGGGCTCGATCGAGGTCGTCGTGTTCCCGCGCCTGTACGAGACCACCGGTCCGATCTGGCAGGAGGGCGCGATCCTGCTCGTCGCCGGCCGGGTCGACCATCGGGGCGAGGAGGTCTCGCTCCTGGCCGACGTCGTCGTCCCGTGGGACGAGGCGGTCGCGAAGGGCGCGGACGCGTTCGCACGGGAGGTGGCGCAGGGCGATCGTGGCGCCCCGCGGCGCCGGCAGCCCGTTCCGGCCGGACCGGGTCCATCGATGACGCCCGCCTCCGTGGCCGCGTCGAACGGCAATATGCACGGGCCCGCATCGTTCGATCCACGCGTGGTGGGCATCGGGCGCCGCCCGGAGATCCCCTACGTCTCGCCGCTGCGCGGCGGCGCCATCCCGGATGAGGGGCCGCTCGAGCTGGCGAGTGCGGCCGCGGCGACGCCGGTCTCCACGCTGCCCCGGATCACGCCGGCGGAACCGGTTCCCACCTACGAGGAGCTCCCTGGTGCAACCTCGGCCCCGGAGCGTGACGCGGAGCCGGCACTGCCCGACGAGGCCCGCGCCCGAGTCGCCGCGGATGCCGAGGCGGCGACGGCCCCGGTCGAGGCGACACCGATCGGGAGCGTGCTGCATGTCCGGTTCGCGACCGTGCCGGCGGCCCAGCTCGTCGGCGCGATGGAGGCGATTCGCGGGCTCATCCGCGAGCGCCCGGGCGAGACTCGCGTCGTCGTCCACGTGCCCGCCGTCGGCGGCGGCGTGCTCCCCATGGAGCTGCGCGCCGGAATCGCCTATGACACGGACCTCCTCGCCGAGGTCCAGCGCCGGCTGGGGCAGGGGATCGTCCAGCTCTCGGTGGCGCCGCCCGCCTGAGCCTGTGAGGCGCGGCGCGGGGCTCGGGTCCGGAGTCACCAGCGCCCGGCGTCCGGCCAGCACCGCCGGGCTCGGGTCCGGAGTCACCAGCGCCCGAAGGCCGGGTGGTCCTCCTCGACGACGACGAAGGTCGCCCGCCCGCGAGCCGTCACCTCGCCACCGGCCTCGATCGATGTCTCCACGGTCGCCCGGTCGACTGCGAGCTCGACGACGCGCCCGACGAGCCGCAGCGGCCGATCCGACGGCGTGGGTCGGCGGAACCGGATCGACAGGTCCGCGGTCACCGACGACGGCGCGACGTCGCCGCCGTCACGCGCCAGCAGCGCGGCGACCGCGGTCCAGTTCGAATGGCAGTCGATCAGCGTGCCGAGGATGCCGCCGTTCACGAACCCGTCGAACGCCTCGTGCTCGGGCCGCGCCTGCCAGGTCGCGACCACCGACCCGTCCGGTTGCTCGAAGCTCTGGATGCGCAGGCCGAGGTCATTCGCCGGCCCGCACCCGAAGCACCGCCCCTTCGGCGCATACCGCTCCTGCAGGGATCGGGAATCCATGGCTCGAGTCTAGTGCCGTGCCCGACTGACGTATGAGAACGGATGTTCTATACTCGCGAGACTGGCCACGGGCACGCCGCTCAGTAGACTTGGGGGTGCGCGGCGGTGCTGGAACGGTTTACAGGGCAGACTCAAACTCTGCTGTCCGAAAGGGCATGTGGGTTCGAATCCCACCCGCCGCACCAAGCTTCAGGATGAACACGATCGAGTGTGCCGCAAGGCCACCCGACGTGACGGCTTGCGCGGACCTCCGTGACCAATTCGCGCCCTACGCCTACCTCCTCGGGATCTACCTCGGCGATGGCTGTTTGACACTTGCGCATGGAAACGTTTGGCGGCTCCGCATCTCACAGGATGCGAGCTACCCCAAGATCATCGAGCAAATCGAGCAGGCGATCACCGAGGTGGCGTCGCGACACCCGGGCAGGATTCGCCGACAAGGATGCTTCGAGATCTACAGCAATTGGAAACATTGGCTCTGCGTGTTTCCGCAGCACGCGCCCGGTCCGAAGCACCTCCGGGCCATCAAGCTAACCCCTTGGCAGAAGGAAATCGTCGCCGCAGAGCCTTCGGAGCTCATCCGGGGTCTGATCCATTCGGATGGATGTCGAACGATCAACCGAGTGACCAGGAGCTGGTCGAACACGGTGCGCACCTACGAGTATCCGCGCTATTTCTTCGCGAATCACTCGGCCGAGATTCGAGGCCTATTCATCGAGACTTGTGGGCAGATCGGCGTTGAGGCCCGCCACAACAATCGGTACTCGGTTTCTGTCGCCCGACGCCCGAGCGTCGAGATCCTCGAATCGATCATCGGGATGAAGCGCTAAGCAGCCGTCCCGCCTCCGGGCCATCGGCAGGCGCCACTGGAGCGCCGCTATCGTTCGAGCGCGATGCCCGACCAGATCGTCACCGTCCTCGGCCCGATTGCGCCGGAGGAGCTGGGCACGACGCTCAGCCACGAGCACCTGCTCTTCGACCTGCGCGCCCTGTGGGAGCAGCCGCCGCCGGAGCGCGCCTGGATCGCGGACACCGAACCAACGCTCGAGAACCGGGCCGAGATCGTCCGTGACCTGTACTACTCGCGTCCAACGCTGTTCCTCGACGATCCTGCGATCGCGATCGAGGAGGCGTCGCGTTTCAGGGACGCGGGCGGAAGCTCGATCGTCGACCTGACCACGATCGGCCTGGTGCCGGACCCGGAGGCGTTGGTCAGCATCTCGGAGGCGACGGGTCTCAACGTGGTCGCCGGCGCCGGCTACTACCGCGCGAAGACGCTCCCCGCCGACGACCTCGATCTGTCGGTCGAGGCGCTCGCCGACCAGCTCGAGGGCTGGGTCCGCGAGGGCATGGACGGCACGGATGTTCGCGCCGGGCTCCTCGGCGAGCTCGGGACTGCTTCGCCGATCCATCCGTTCGAGGAGCGCCAGCTGCGTGCCGCGGCACTGGTCCAGCGATCGACCGGCGTCGCGATCAACGTGCACCCGCAGCTGCACGAACACGAGCACCTGCACATCCTCGACATCCTCGAGGATGCGGGCGCCGACCTTGGCAAGGTCGCCCTCAGCCACTGCGACCAGCTGATCGAGCCGGACTGGCATGCCCGCATCGCGGAGCGCGGCGTCTTCCTCTCGTTCGACACCTTCGGCGCCGAGTTCACCTACGAGAGCGACGGCAGCCGGGAGCCGCTGGACGTCGAGCGCATCGATTGCCTGCGGCGCCTGCTCGACGCCGGCCGGGCCGCGCAGCTCCTCGTCTCGCACGACATCTGCAGCCGGCTGCAGCTGCATCGGCTGGGCGGCGTCGGGTACGACCACATCCTCCGAATCGTGGTGCCGGCGCTCCGCGACGCAGGCGCCGCGGCACCGGACATCGATCGGATGCTCGTCGACAACCCGCGGCGGTTCCTCGCGAAGCCCGCCTGAGCGCTACCGGGGCGCCCACGCCCGACCCGGGAACCATCGATCCAGGGTCGCCGTCCAGCGGCGGACCGATGCTAGACTCGCGCCGCCTGCCACTTGCCGTCCGGAGGACACCCCCGACCGTGGAGGACGTTCGCCCGACGACGGTCGTCGACGATCCCGTGCAGCGACGCGACATGATCCTCATGGATCGAGCGCGGGAAGGCGACCTCAACGCCTTCAACGACCTCGTCGTGGTCTACCAGGACATGCTCTTCGCGCTGATCGTGCGCATGGTCCCGGACCGCGATTCCGCGTCGGACGCGGTCCAGGAGGCGTTCTTCAGCGCGTACCGGAACATGGCCGGGTTCCGCGGCGGCAGCGTGAAGTCGTGGCTGAGCCGCATCGCGATCAACGCGGCGATGGACGCCCAGCGCCTGAAGAAGCGCCGTCCCGCCGATCCGTACCCGGAGCTCGAGGACGACACGTGGCAGCCGCCCGCAGACGCGTCCGCCGACCCGGTCACCACCTCGCTGACGTCGGAGCGCCATCACGCGCTGAACGCGGCGCTCGCGAAGATCACCGGCGACCAGCGGAATGCCATCGTCCTGTACGACGTCGAGGGCTACGACTACGCCGAGATCGCCGAGCTCACCAATGTCTCGGTCGGGACGGTGAAGTCCCGGATCCATCGGGGCAGGCTTGCGCTCCGCGAGCTCCTCCACGACCGGATGGACCTGTTCCGTGGCTGACAGCCGCGTCAACCACCCGCAGCACGACCTCGAGCTCGTCGCGGCGTGGGCCGCGGGTGAGGCGACCGGTGCCGACCTCGAGCGCGCCGAGCGACTCCTCGACGCCTGCGACCGGTGCGTCTCCATCAGCCGCGACCTGCGGCTCATCACCCTGGCCCTGCAGGAGCTGCCCGCGGTCGACGCGATGCCCGCGCTCCCGCCCGCGCCGCGCGACTTCCGGCTGACGCCGGAGCAGGCCGCGCGCCTCCACCCGAGCGCTCCGCTCGTCCGGTGGACGGACCGGCTCGTCGCTGCCGTGGCCGCCCTCGGCAAGCCGGTCGGCGTGTCCCTCGCCACGCTCGGGCTCGTCGGGCTCCTGGTCGGCACGAGCTCCCTTGGCGTGCCCGGTCGAAGCGCCGCGTCCGCGACGAGCGCGCCGGTCGCGGCGGACCACCTCGCCACCGCTGCCCCGGCGCCGGGCGGCGAGGGCGGCGCGGCCGGCAACGTGCCCGCCGCCACGTCGGCGAGCGGTGGAACGGGACCAGGACCGAAGTCGACCGACACCAGTCAGGATGCATATCGCGGCGGCGCCGGTGCGAGCGCAGGTCCGTACGCATCGACGCTGGGATCAACCGGCTCGACGGCACCAAGCGAGACGCCGGCGCCCGGGCCGGCTACGTGGCTGCTCGCACTGTCCCTTGTCGCGATCGCGGGTGGCGTCGGGCTCATCGTGGTCGCCACGCGGCGGGGTTGAGGGAACCACCGGGCTCCCGATCTCGTCCCACCGGCGACATGCACCAGCCGAACGCTGCTCACCCGACCCACGACCTGACCCTCGTCGCAGCCCATGCGGCAGGCGACCTCCCCGAAGCCGACCGCTCCAGGGCCGAGGCACTCCTCGCTTCGTGCTCCCAGTGCGCCGACCTCCGCCGCGATCTCATCGCCATCGCCGAGGCGACCCACTCCCTTCCCGCACCCTTTGCGCGCGGCCGCGACTTCCAGCTCGAGCCAGCGCAGGCGGATCGCCTCCGTCGCGGCAGCTGGCTCCGGCGGGCGCTCCGCCCGTTCGGCACCGTGGGATCGCCTGCACGACCGCTCGCAGCCGCGCTCACCACGCTCGGCGTCGCGGGATTGCTCGTGGCCACTGCGCTGCCTGGCCTGGCCGGCGGCGCGGCGACCAGAGCGCCACAGCGCGACACGGTTGCCGGCGCAGCCGCCGCGAGTGCCGCACCCGCGCAGGCGCCCGCAGCTTCGACGGGCAGCGTCCCTGCGCCGGAGGCAGGCGGGTCGACCTCGAATCCAGCCGACTTCAACGCCAACCAGCACGCGTCCGGCGCACCCGCGGCAAGTGCAATCGCAGGCAAGGCCGGATCGTCGCAATCTGCAATCGGGGGGCCAGTCGCGATCGGGACGCTCGCGGGCCGCGGGACGTTCGTCGGTGACGCGAGTGAACCGGGCCAGCCGTCCGTGGTGGCGACGAGCGGCTCGCCGAACCTCCTCCTGGTCGGGTCGCTGGCGCTGCTCGTCATCGGCCTGCTCCTGTTCGGGCTCCGGTTCGCGGGACGCCGGGTTCGCTGACCCCGCCGGTACAATTCGGGCTGACCGACCAGCCCCGCGGCGAGCCCGCCCAATCGGGTCCGACGCCATCCCACGAGGCCGTCCATGGAACGCCTGATGCTGCTCGACGGCTTCGGGCTCGTGTACCGCGGCTACTACGCCCTGCCACCGCTCACGACCTCGAAGGGCGAGCTCGTCAATGGCGTCTTCGGCTTCTGCAGCATCGTCCTGCGCGGCTTCGCCGACCTGAAGCCGGACTACGTCGCGGTCGCGTTCGACCTGTCGGGCCCGACCTTCCGGCACGAGCAGTACGCCGAGTACAAAGCGACCCGCTCGCGGATGCCCGACGACCTCGCCGCCCAGTTTCCGAAGGTCCGCGAGGTCGTCAAGGCGCTGCGCATCCCGGTCTACGAGCAGCAGGGCTTCGAGGCCGACGACGTCATTGGCGCGCTGACCGTGCAGGCGGAGGCAAGGGACGTCGAGACCACGATCGTGACCGTCGACCTGGACATGCTCCAGCTCGTCACCGACAAGACCCGGCTGATGACGACGCGGTCGGGTGTCGAGAACACGGTGATCTACGACCCGGCCCGGATCTGGGAGCGCTACGGCCTGCGGCCTGACCAGATGATCGACTACAAGGCGCTGAAGGGCGACCCAACTGACAACATCCCGGGCGTGCCCGGGGTGGGGGAGAAGACCGCGGCCAAGCTGATCGCCGAGTACGGCAGCCTCGATCAGCTGTACGAGCGGATCGACCAGGTCAAGCCCGACAAGCTGCGCGAGAAGCTCATCGACCACCGCGAGGCGGTCTACCGCGGCCAGGACCTGTCGACGATCGTGCGCGACCTGCCGGACATCTCGCTCGACCTCGAGGCTGCTCGCCTGGCCGACTACGACCGCGAGACCGTGATCCGGCTGTTCCGCGAATACGAGTTCCGGACCCTGATCGAGCGGCTGCCCGCGATGACCGGCGAGAGCGCGGTCGAGAAGGTGCAGGCGCTGCGGGAGGTGGCGACGAGCGGATCCGTCGGCGCCGCACGGGTCGGCACCGAGCGACCCGCCGGCTGGGGCTCCGGGCGTCCGATCCGCGCCGGGTCGCTCGGCGGCGAGGGGCTGCAGCTGTCGCTCGACTTCGACACGGTGAACGCGGGCGGGCATGCGCCGCCTGGCGCTGGTTCCCTGGCCACTCCGGCGGGCGCCGCGCCGGGCCCCGGCGGCATCGGGCCGGATCGCTTCGACGACCTCCCGACCGCGCTCGCCGCGACGATCGAGAACCCGGGATTGATCGGCGTGGTGGATGCGGGCGAGCTGGCGGGCATCGAGAGCTGGCTTGCCGAGCAGACCGTCGTCGGCGCATCGATCGTGTCCGACGACCCGCGGCCGCGGCGAGGAACCGCGCAGGCGTTCGCGGTCGCGGGACGGGACGGCCGCGTCGTGGTGGGCTGGGGCGCGGAGGCAGCCGACGGTCTCCGGCGCATGGTCGAGTCGCGCGGCATCCCGATCGTCGCCCACGAGGCGAAGCCGATCCTCGAGACCCGGTTCGCGACCGATGCGGCCGCGGCGGTCACGCCCGTCGACTTCGATACCCAGATCGCGGCGTACATCCTGAACGCCGCCCTTCGGTCGCAGTCGATCGCGGACGTGGTCGCGGAGCGGCTCGACCTCGTGCTGCCGCCGCCGAAGGAGCTCGAGCCGGTCCACCGGGCAGGCCTCGAGGCACTGTCCGCGCTGGCGGTTCGCGACGGGCTGGCGCGGTCGCTCCAGGAGGAGGGCCTCGAGCGGCTGTATCGCAAGATCGAGCTGCCCCTGATTCCGGTGCTGGCTCGCATGGAGGCCGACGGTGTCGGCGTCGACCTCGACGCGCTGGCGGTGCTCGACCGCGAGTTCGGCACCGAGATCGCGCGCCTGGAGGACGAGATCTATGCCAGCGTCGGGCACCAGTTCACGATCGGCTCGCCCAAGCAGCTCGGTGACATCCTGTTCGAGGAGCTGAAGCTGCCGAAGGGCAAGCGGACGAAGACCGGCTACTCGACCGATGCATCCGTGCTCGAGGAGCTGGCCGGCGTCCACCCGGTGATCCAGCCGGTGCTCGACTGGCGGATCTACACCAAGCTGCGCTCGACCTACGTCGAGGCGCTGCCGACGCTGATCGCCGACGACGGCCGCCTGCACACGACGTTCCACCAGGCCGTGGCGGCGACGGGCCGCCTCTCGTCGTCCGACCCGAACCTCCAGAACATCCCGATCCGGACACCGCTCGGGCGGCGGATCCGGCGCGCGTTCGTCGCCGGCTCGCCGGAGACGACGCTGGTCGCCGCGGACTACTCCCAGATCGAGCTAAGGATCATCGCCCACGTGGCGGACGACGTGCACCTCAAGGACGCGTTCGCGCGGAAGGTCGACATCCATCGCGAGACCGCGGCGACTGTGCTCGGCAAGCCGCCCGGCGAGATCACTGCGGACGAGCGATCGATGGCCAAGATGGTCAACTTCGGGCTCGCCTATGGCATGTCCGATTACGGCCTGTCGACCCGCGCCGGGATCAGCCGGGAGGCCGCCCAGAGCTTCATCAACTCGTACTTCGCGGCGTACTCGGGCATCAGCTACTACATGCTCCACATCAAGGACACCGCGCGACGGCAGGGGTTCGTCACGACCCTGCTCGGCAGGAAGCGGTACATCCCGGAGCTGCACGCGGCCAACGGCGCGCTGCGCGGGGCCGGCGAGCGGATGGCGATCAACATGCCGATCCAGGGCACGGCCGCGGACATCGTCAAGATCGCGATGATCCGCCTCGCCGACCGCCTCTCGGCGGACGGCTTCAAGGCGCGCATGCTCCTCCAGGTCCACGACGAGCTCCTGCTCGAGGTGCCGCTCGACGAGGTCGACCGGCTGATCCCGGTCCTGCGCGAGACGATGGAGGGTGCGCTCCCGCTGTCGGTCCCGCTGACGGTCGACGTCAAGGTCGGGCGCGACTGGGAGTCGATGACGCCCGTGACGCGCCAGGACGCAATCCTCGCCGAGGCCGACGAGGCGCCCGATCCCGTGGTCGCCGGCGGGGCCTGATCCGTGCCGGAGCTGCCCGAGGTCGAAACCGTGGCCCGCGATCTGCGCGGGCTGGTTGTCGGCGCCCGGATCACGGGCGTGCGCGTGTCGTGGCTGAAGACGCTTCGATCGCAGGACCCGGAGGGGTTTGCCTCGGCGGTGGTCGGGCGGACGATCGTCGGGACATCGCGGCGCGCGAAGCTTGTCGTCCTGGACCTCGACGACGGTGGCGCGATCACGATCCATCTCAAGATGACCGGCCAGCTGTTCGTGGTGAGCGCCGGCGTCATGGAGGATCCGTACATCCGTCTCGTCCTGGCCTTCGCCGATGGGCGCGAGCTGTGGTTCCGCGACATCCGCAAGTTCGGGCGGGTGGGCGTGGCGCGGCGCGACGGGCCCGACGGCGACCTGCGGGGCGAGCTCGGCGGCAGCAAGGGGTTCAAGGGCTTCGGGCCGGAGCCGCTGGACGTGAGGTTCACGGCGCGCGTGTTCCGGAAGGGGATCCGCGGCCGGAAGGGCCGGCTCAAGCCGTTGCTGCTCGATCAGGGATTCCTCGCGGGCGTCGGCAACATCTATGCCGACGAGGCGCTGTGGGCGGCTCGGCTGCACCCGCTTCGATCGGCATCGTCGCTGCGGCCCGCCGACGAAGGCCGGCTCTACCGCGAGATCCGCCGCATCCTCGCCGAGGCGGTCGAGCGGCGCGGATCGTCGATCGACGACTACACGGCGCCCGACGGCGACGGCTCGATGCAGGAGCAGCTGAAGGTCTACCAGCGCGCCGGCGAGCCATGCTTCCGGTGCGGCCGTCCGGTCCGGCGGATCGTCGTCGGCGCCCGGTCGACGCATTTCTGCTCGTGGTGCCAGCGCCTGCCTGCGCGGGACAAGGCCGGCGCGGCCACGATCCTGCGGGGGATGGAGCCGCGGCCGGGCACCGCGCCGGTTATTCGAACCGGGCCGCGCTGGACCGAGATCGGGGGCGGCGACGGGTCGCTCGGGACGCCAACAGGCTCGACCCGGCGTGCCGCCGGGAGCCAGGCCTCCCGCGCGGAACGCACCAAGCGCGCGGCGGCCACGAGGCGCGCGGCGGCGCGAGCGGCCACGGGAGCGAGACCCGATGTGCGCTCGGCCGAGCCGCCCGCAACTGCCGAGCCGGGCTGATGTCGATCCTCCGACTCGAGGCGGTCCACCGCGAGGTCGGCACGTTCGTGATCCTCGACTCGATCGATGCCGCGATCGCGCTCGGCGACCGCATCGGCCTGGTCGGGCCGAACGGGGCCGGGAAGACGACACTGCTCCGGATCGCTGCCGGGATCGACGAGCCGGACGCGGGCAAGGTCTCGCGCAAGCGCGACCTGTCCATCGGGATGCTGTCCCAGGAGGCGCACCTCGACGAGCGCTTCATGGCCGCCCCGGACGTGCGCACTGCCGTCCGGCACGGTGCGGCGGACCTCGAGTCGATGGCGGTCGAGCTCGAGGCGATGGAGCACGCTCATCGCGCGACCGAACCGGCCTACGAGGCGCTCCAGCATCGATTCGAGAGCCTCGGGGGCTACACGCTCGACCAGCGCGTCGACGAGGCGCTCTCCGGCCTCGGCTTCAGCCTCGCGGACGTCGCGCGACCGCCGACGTCGCTGTCGGGCGGGGAGCAGACGCGCGCCACGTTGGCGAGACTCGTGATCGCCTCTCCGGACCTGCTGCTGCTGGACGAGCCGACGAACCACCTGGATCTCGGTGCGCTCGAGTGGCTCGAGGACCACCTCCGCCGCCGCGCGGGGTCGCTGCTCGTGGCCTCTCACGATCGAGCCTTCCTCGACGCGAGCGTGACGCGGATCTGGGAGCTTCGCGATCGGAAGCTGACTGCGTTCCGTGGCGACTACAGCGCGTACCACCGGCAGCGCGAGGAGCGCGACGCGCTCGCCGTCAAGTCGGCGGATACGCACGCCGAGCAGGTCGCCCGCGAGCGCGAGCTGGTCCAGCGGTATCGCAGCCACCGCAAGTTCTCGAAGATGCACGAGCACGAGGCCCGGCTCGAGCGGCTCCAGGGAGAGCAGGTCGAGGCGCCGAAGTCGAGCCGGAAGCTCAAGCTGCCCGGCACCGGGCTCGTCGGCGGCGGCGCGATCCGATCCGGAGAGATCGTCGTCCGAGTCGAGGGCCTCGCCGTCGGCTACCTGCCCGACACGCTCGTCGCCCGCGCGCCATTCCTGGCTGCCCGTCGCGGCGACCGGATCGGGATCGTCGGGCCGAACGGGGCCGGGAAGACGACGCTCCTTCGGACCATCGCCGGAGAGCTGCCGCCGCTCGATGGCGCGATCTCGTTCGGCCACGGCGTCCAGCTCGGATACCTCGCGCAGCTCCGGGCGGCCGGCATCCCCGGCGCGACCGTGCTCGACGCGCTCCTCGAGACGGTTCCCGTCACCCCCGGCGAGGCGCGCGGCTACCTGGCCCGGTTCCTGTTCCGTGGCGACGACGCGTTCAAGGAGGTGCGGCTCCTGTCCGGCGGTGAGCGCTCGCGCCTGGAGCTCGCGCTGCTCGGGGTCATGCCGTCGAACGTGTACCTCCTCGACGAGCCGACCAACCACCTCGACGTCGTCGCGCGCGAGGCCATCGAGACGTTCCTGCTCGAGACGCCCGCGACCATGCTGGTCGTCTCGCACGACCGGCGATTCCTCGATACGGTCTGCGAGCGCCTGTGGGTGGTCGACGGCGGCGCCGTCGCCCCATTCGACGGCGGCTATCGCGCCTGGCGCGCCGCGGTCTCCGACGGTTGGACGGTCGCGAATGCCCTCGAGCAGGAGGCGCGGCGGCTGCAGCCCGGTGGTCCGCGGCCGAGCGAGCGCCACGTTGCGCCCGCGTCCGCGCCCGCGGCCGCGTCGGCGCGCACCACGGCTGCCCCGGCATCCGGGCGCGCCACCGCGACGAATGGCCACGGGTCCATGGCGGGAGCGTCGCCCGCCGCGGCCGTTCCCGTCGCGGCGCGGCCAAAGGCGCCGAAGCTGTCCAAGGACGCCTACCGGCGCCAGCGCGAGGCGATGGACGCGGAGCTCACGCGCCTGAACCTGCGCAAGAACCACCTCGAGCTCGAGCTGTCGAGGCCGGCGGTGCAGGCGAACTTCATCGAGCTTCGGCGCGTGTCGAGCGAGCTCGCCGACGTCAACGTCGCCCTTGCCGCGGCCGAGGATGCCTGGCTGTCGCTCGAGGAGCGCGCGCCGTGAGCGACGTCGTCGACCGCGGAGGCGTCGACCGCGGCGGCAACGGCGGCGGCCCTGGCGGTCCTGGCGCTGGCGGCCGTCGCGACAATGGCGGCACCGTCCGCATCGGGATCACCGGTCCGATCGGCTGCGGCAAGTCGACCGTCGCCGGCTGGCTGGCGGAGCTCGGCGCCTTCGTGGTCGATGCCGATCGCGTCTCGCGCGACGTCACGCCGCCCGGGAGCGCGGCGCTGGCTGCGGTCGTTGCCGAATTCGGGCGCGGCGTGGTGCGTGCCGACGGGAGCCTCGATCGCGCGGCGCTCGGCCGAATCGTGTTCGACGACGCCGATGCGCTCGCCCGGCTCGAATCGATCATCCACCCCGCGGTCCGACCGCTGATCCTCGCCGGGATCGCGGACGCCGAGCGAGCGGCGGCGCCGGGTGTCGTCATCGAGGCGATCAAGCTCGTCGAAGGCGGCCTCGCCGACCTGTGCGACGAGGTCTGGCTCCTGACCTGCGACCCCGCCGAGCAGCGTGCCCGCCTCGCCGGTCGCGGCGCGAATCCCGCCGACTCGGAAGCGAGAATCGCCGCGCAATCGGACCTCGCAGCGCGCCTGACGCCACGCGCTACCCGCATCCTCGACACGTCCGGCCCGCGGGCCGCCGCCCGCCACCGCGTCATCGCCGCATGGTTCGCTGCCACGGGGATGCCGGCCCCGGATCCCGGCGCCTAGACCAGGACGATCCCGGTTCCCGGATGCCGCCCCGCCGCAAGCGCGGCACGAACGATGGTCGGCCGCAGCCGCCGGAGGCCGGCAAACAGCCCCTCGAACTCCGCCAGGACCCGCCGGTTGTTTCGCGTGTCGGCAACCAGGAGCAGGAAGTAGTCCGTTGGGTCATCCCGTCGCTTGAGATCGACGCGTCGCCAGAGGGCCTGGACGTCGCGGAGTCGCATCTCCAGCTCGACCGCAGTCCGTTCATCGAGCCCGAAAAGAACCGCGTCCCAGGCGCGGCGCTCAAGCCGATCCACTCCGACAGGGAGTGGTACCTCGATCCGATACGCCAGTGGATCTCGAGCAGCCTCGAGGAATCGGAGCAGGCGGCGTGCCTGTCCAGCGTCGCGAACAGGTACGGCATCGGCGTACAGGCGGAGGCTCGGCGTGAGCCCGAGGACGGCGGCGATCCGGTCCAGCTCGAGGATGGTCGTGGATGTCGCTTGGCCGCGTTCGATCAGCCCGTACCGGCCCCGCGACATGCGAGAGCTGGAAGCGACGTGCTGCTGACTCTGTCCGAGAATTAGGCGCCGCTCCAGGAAATCGTCGCCAATGTTGCGAGCATGGCGCGCCGCAAGTTGTGTTCCGCGGTCGACTGCGCGGAGGGCCGTTGGCATGTCCACAAGGCTGCCAGCCAGGTCTCACCGGCCGATCTACGCGTGATAGACAGCGGCTGGTCGCCTACATGCACGAGTTCGACGAGGTTCATCTGGACCAAGCACGAAATGCGCCTTGAACCCGCTGTGCCCGGCCAAATGTCGTCGTTATTGAGCATGCCACCGACCATCCGGCCGAGGTTTGGAGGTCCGTGCGGAAACCTCGTCAAACTCGGTCCTGGTGGCGACCAGTTGTCCTCACTTGACCGAAGCGCGCGGCTGGGACGATGTCGGCGGCCGATGGGCCATCGTGGCGCCTGCGTGGCGCAGACGCGGCTACCTGGTTACGGGGCCGGGGATCCGG
>DASQIK010000030.1:0-14490 GCA_035631615.1 Candidatus Dormiibacterota bacterium
CCGGGGGGGGCGGCGGCGGCTCGCTCCGGATCGAGGCGCTCGCGCTCGGGAAGGTCCGAGCCGGCCGGCACCGATTCGCCGTCCGCCTCGAGCGCCTGCTCCATCGAGACGATCGCGACCTCGATCTGATCGTCCGTGGGCCGCTTCGTGGTGATCATCTGGACGAGGATCCCGGGCGCCATGATCGCCTTCACGATCGGGTTGGCGCGGTGCTTCGCGCCCCAGCGCAGAACCTCGTAGCCGACGGCTGCGAGGACCGGGATCAGCAGGACCCGCGTGACCGACCCGACCACGATGTCCTGCCGCCCGATCAGGGCGAAGGCAACGATCGAGAGCGCGATCAGGACGACCAGGAACTCGGTCCCGCAGCGCGGGTGCGCCGTCGGATAGCGCCGGACGTTGTCGGTCGTCAGCGGATCGCCCGCCTCGAGGGCGTGGATCGTCATGTGCTCCGCGCCGTGATACATGAACACCCGGCGGATGTCCGGCGTGCGCGAGATCACCGCGAGGTAGCCGAGGAGCAGCCCGACCTTGACGAGGCCCTCGATCAGGTGCTGGACGATGCTCCCGCTGTTCGAGGTCACGGCCTGCGCCACGAACAGCGGCACGAGGAAGAACACGCCGATACCCGCAACCGCCGTGATCCCGAGCATCACCGCCACCATCCCGCGCCCGATCTCGACATCGTCCTGGGCAGCCTGGATGTTCGCGCTGCGGATCAGCCAGCGGGTACCGACGACCAGGGTCTCGTACAGGACCACGAGGCCGCGAACCAGCGGCGCTCGCGCGAGCCGCCACGCGTGCGGCCCGCTGTCGAGCGGCTCGGCGGCCCACACGATGTGGCCGTCGGGATGCCGGAACGCAACCGCGATCGCATCGCGGCCGCGCATGAGGACGCCCTCGATGAGCGCCTGGCCCCCGTAGTTGAAACGTGCCATGACCCGGGCAGTCTAGCCGTCGGGCGGATGGCCTCTAGGCCCGGACCTGGCGCTCCAGGCGCTTCTGGAAGCGCTCGACCTGGCCGGCCGTGTCGATGATGTTCTGGGTGCCCGTGTAGAACGGGTGGCAGTTGCCGCAGACGTCGACGCGGAGCTCCGGGCGCGTGGACCCGACGGTCCACTCCCGGCCGCAGGAGCCGCAGTGCACCTTGGATTCGAAGTACTTGGGATGGATGTCGGGCTTCATGCGGTCTCCGCGGATGCTTCCTGCGCCGGGACGACCCGGACGCGCTTCTTGGACTTGGTGGCGAACTCGAACATCACCTTGCCGGCGGTGGTGGCGAACAGCGTGTAGTCGCCGCCGAGGTCGGTGCCCGGACCGGCAAGGAAGGTCATCCCGCGCTGGCGAACGATGATCGTGCCGGCGCTGACCGCCTGGCCGTCGCCGGCCTTGATGCCGAGCCGCTGCCCGACGCTGTCCCGGCCGTTCCTGACGGAGCCGCCTGCCTTCTTGTGTGCCATCGGTCAGTCCTTGCCACTCGTGCGCGATCGCGGCGCCCTAGCAGCACCGGTCGCCTTCGCCTTGGTGGGAGCCCTGGCCCCCTTATCGGTGGTATCTGCCTTCGCGGACGTCTTGGTGGGAGTCGCCTTCGTGGCGCCCGCCTTCGTCGCGCCCGCCTTCGTCGCGCTCGCTTTGGCCGCCGGCTTGGCGCTCGCCTTCTTGGCCTCGGTCTTCGTGGGCTTCGTCTTCGTGGGCTTCGTCTTCGCCTCCGCCTTCGCGGGCTTGTCGGCGGCGAGCCTCGCGGCGAGGGCCCTGTCCTGCTCGGCCTGCTTGCGCGCGGCGTCCTCGAGCTTCTGGCGCTCGGTGCGGCGCTGCTCCTCGACCTTCGCGATGTCGCTGGCGGCGCTCCTGCCGTCGAGCACGATGTCGCTGATCCGGACGACCGTCAGCTCCTGGCGGTGGCCCTTCTTGACCCTGCTGCGTGCCTTGGGCCGGTACTTGAAGCTGATGACCTTGTCGCCGCGATCACGGCGGACGACCTCGGCCGAAACCGTCGCGTTCGAGACGACCGGGCGCCCGATCGAGGCGGCGGCGCCGTCGGCGACGAGCAGGACACGGTCGAAGGCGATCGACTCGCCGGGCCCGGCCGCGAGAAGCTCGATCTCGAGCTCCGTGCCGACCTCGACGCGATATTGCTTTCCGCCGGTCTCGATGACTGCGTACATGGAACCCCTGGGCTGGCTGACGGGCGCGGCACGGTGCCGCATTCGATTGATCAGGAAAGGACGCCTCGGGCGACCGAGGCAAGATCGGGGATTGTACGGCCAGCGTGCGTGACCGTCAATTTGGCCATGTGCCCGCCGCGCTCGGTCGGTGGGCGGCTCAGAGCCCTTCGGGAAGTGGCGCGCTCTCGAGCGCCTGCGTGTCGTTGTCGGCCTTCGCAGACTCGACCAGCTCGCCATAGAGGCTCCGGAGGCGGTCCGCGGCGACAAGCGCTGCCTTGTGCTCCTGCGAGCCCTCCGGTCGCTCGGTGGCCACGCGCTCGGCCTCGCGCCACGCGCTCAGGACAACCTGCAATAGCCGCTGCAACGATCCCTCCAATGCGACCCAGCTCCCCGGATCGGGAGGATAGGCCACGTTCGAGCTCCGGGCATGCACCTCGATGCCGATCGGGCGTCGGGCTCAGTTGGGCGTGAGGCCCCACCAGACGAGGCCGATCACGACGAGCAACGCGATGGCGGCGAGCATCGTGCTCACGGCCCGGTACACGGTGTCCCCGTCCAACCCCCGCACGTCTGGATGGTAGGTGATCAGATCGAGCCGATCGGGCGTGCATTCACCACTCGGCGCGGCCCTGCCGGATGTTGATGCTCTCGAGGATGCCGAGCGCCAGGGCGATGCTGATCAGTGACGCGCCGCCGTGGCTGATGAAGGGGAGGGGGATGCCGGTGATCGGCATGATCCCGATGACCATGCCCACGTTCACGACGAGCTGGAACAGGAGCATCGCGGCAACGCCGCAGGCGAAGATCGTCCCGAACGGATCCTTGGAGCGCCAGCCGGCGACGAGGACCCGCCAGAGCAGCACGACGAACAGCGCCATGACCACGATCGCGCCGAGGAAGCCGAGCTCCTCGGCGAGGATCGCGAACACGAAGTCGGTGTCCTGCACGGGCAGCAGCCCGAGCGTGTTCTGCAGGCCGTTTGTGAGGCCCCTGCCGAACCAGCCACCCGAGCTGATCGCGATCTGTGCCTGGGCGAGTTGATACCCGGTGCCCTGCAGATCGGCGAGCGGGTTGAGGAAGGCTGTGAGGCGTGCCTTCTGGTAGTCGGCCAGGACGTACGTCCACACGATCGGAAACGCGGCCACTGCGGTTGCGGCGAAGATCCCCATCCAGCGGAGGCTGGCCCCCGACATGAACAGGGTCGCAACCACGATGGCGCCGAAGACGAGCGCCGTGCCGAGATCCGGCTGGAGCAGGACGAGTACGAACGGTGGCCCCGCCAGGATCCCCGCGCCGACGAACGCCCAGAACGATCCAAGGCGGCCGATCCGGCTCCCGAGGTAGTTCGCCAGGACCACGATCATCAGGACCTTCGCCAGCTCGCTGAACTGGAACTGGAGCCCGAAGATCGAGACCCAGCGCGAGCTGCCACCGACCCCCCCACCGATCGCGAGCGTGATGACCAACAGGCCGAGCTGCATGAGGTACAGCGGCCAGGCGAAGGTCTTGAGCCAGTGGTAGTCGAAGACGGTCGCGACGAGGAAGACCGCAAGGGCGATCGCGGTCCACATCAGGGCCCGCAGGAACACCGATGCGCCGTCCAGGATCCCGACCCCGGACGTCGCCGTGTTGCTGTAGGCCATGGCAAGGCCGAACACCAGGAGCAGGGCCGCGTACACCGCCAGCTGGAGGTCGAACGCCCGCCATACGACGCTGACCCGCGCGGCGGTCCAGCGGTCGGGTCGCGCCGCGCCGGTGCTGACGATGCTCATGCGGGCATCAGTTGCTGACCTTCTTGAGCAGGTCGGGGCGGCGGTAGTCCTTCTTGATGTCGAAGTGGAGCTGGAAGAAGTACTTCGCGATCTCCGTTGCCGCGTTGCCCCGCGTGTTCGAGTCGTAGGCGAGGACGAGCACGGCCAGCTGCGAATCCGTCCGGGCGACGGCCTTCCAGCCGTTCGGATCCGAAGCGGTCTTCCAGGGGTCCTTTGGGACCCAGCCGACGAACCAGGTGTGGAACGCAAGGTGGCCGCGGGGCCCCGACCCGAACTCCGCGGTACCGGTCTTGCCCGCGATCACGATCGGAAGGTCGACGAGGTTGTAGGTGTGTCGGATCACCACGGTGTTGCGGGCGGCGCGCCGCATGATCGCGAGCACCTTCTGGCTGGCGTCGACCTGGCCGAGCACCTGCGGGTCGATGTTCGTGACGGTGCCGTCCGGCCCGATGATCTGGTCGACGACGTGCGGCTTGTACAGGGTTCCGCCGTTTGCGAGGGCGCAATAGGCGTTGAGCAGCTGCATCGGCGTGACCTGGACGTAGCCCTGGCCGATACCGGCCAGGTACACCTCGCCTGGGTAGATCGGCAGGCCGAGCGTGTCGAGCTTCCACTGGTTCGTGGGCACTGTCCCGCTCGCCTCGTTCGGCAGATCGATCTGGGTGGGCGCCCCGAAACCGTACTGCTTGCCCCAATAGCCGTGCCGGTCGATGCCGAGCATTGCGGCCGCCTGGTAGAAGAACGTGTCGCTCGAGTTCCCGAACCCGCAGTAGATGTCGCAGAGGCCAAACCCAGCCCCGTTCCAGTCGTTGAACCGGAAGCCGCCGAGGCTCAGGGAGCCGGCCGTCCGGATCCTCGTCGAGGCGGTGATCTTGCCGTCGGCCAGCACCCCGGTCCCGGCCACGAGCTTGTAGGTGGATCCGGGCGGGTACTGATCGCTGATCGCGTGGTTGACGAGCGGCTTCTGCGGGTTGTTGAGGAGCGCCTGGTACTGCGACGGGCTGATCCCCTGGCTGAACAGGTTGTCGTCATACGTCGGGAGGCTGACCAGTGCGAGGATCTCGCCGGTTTGCGGGTTCATCACGATCACGACCCCGCGCTTGAGACCGGCGGTCTTCATGCCCCATTGCAACGCCTGCTGGGCCAGCTCCTGCTGGTGCACGTCGATGCTCAGCTTGAGCGAGCTGCCGGCGATGGCTGGCTGGTCGGTGCGCAGGACCTGGATGTCACGCCCGGCGGCGTCGCGCTGGACCGTCTCGAGGCCATATTGCCCGCGCAGCAATTGCTCGTACACGGACTCCACGCCGGTGCGGCCGAGCAGGTCGTCGGGCAGGTACCCCTGGTCCTTCAGTGACGCCAGCTCGGTGCCGCTGATCGGGGCCGTGTACCCGAGCACCTGCGAGAGGAGCGGCCCGAGGACGTAGTCGCGTCGCGTATCGACGACCACCTGCACACCCGGCAGATCGCCGCTCGACTCGGCGATGAGGCCGGCGACGCGCGGATCCACGTCCTGGGCAACACGGACGAGGTCGAAGCTCGACCCGGTGTTCGAGTCGAGCGCCACGTTGATGCTCGCGGGGTCCTCGCCGACCAGCGCAGCGAGCTTGTTCACGACGTCCGCGCGGCGGGATTCGGGCAGGTCCGCGGGCCGGATCTTGACGCTGTACGAAGCCGCGTTCGAGACCAGCGGGTTGCCGTTCCGGTCGAAGATCACGCCGCGCGTCGAGGGCAACGGCTCGACGACGGTCCGCGTGGTCGCGGCGAGTGCCGTGTACGGCGTCGAGCCACCGAGCTGGATCGCGAACAGGCGCGCCGAAAGTGCGCCGGCCGAAAGCACGACCGCGAGGCCGAACACGAGAAAGCGGAGACGCGATGGCGCCGGGACAGGGCGTCCGTCGAGGTACGGGTTCACCAGTCGACTCGCTCGGTGGCGGCGCGCCGATCATGGAGCGTCACCACGATCGGACCGAGGAACATGGCGATGAGGGCGTCGTACATGGCGCCGGGCGCAAACAGGCCGACCGGCGCGGACAACGAGACGCCCGGTTGTGTCGCCGTCGTCACGCCGGCAACGACCAGTGAGTAGACGAGACTGAGGATGGGCACGGCGATCAGCGGCGCTACGAGACGGAGCCGGGGGAACGGTCGCGCGACGAGCGCGGCCGCGCCGACGGCAAGGAGGAGGGCGAGGGCCGAGGTGCCGAGGGAGCGCCCAAGCAGCGAGTCAAGCACCAACCCTCCGACGAACGCCCACGCGATCCCCCGGTCGATACCCGCTGCGATGGTCCAGATCACGCCTCCGACGAGGACGGGATGCGGCCCGACGTCTCCGACCCTGATGTGCGGCACGACTGTGACTTCGACGAGCGCGATGACGGTTGCGCCGATCGCCGCGAACAAGAGGCTCATGAGACGGCGATCGGTCCTCGGCGAGCGGAGGGATGGCGCGCGAAATTGAGCCCTCGCGGCGACGAGCGGTCGGCACTCTCGCCTCGTGGTGCGAAGTATCCCACGCTCGCGAGAAGCCGGGCAATGGCAACGATGGGCTATTCGCCTGCACCGATTGGCCGGGCGTTGCACGTGCAACAAACCCCTGCGCAGAACGCTCGCAGCGTCGTCGTCAAGGCGCTTGGACCCGACGTTGCACGTGAAACATCGGCGCCGGCCGCGACGGCCCGATAACCCGCGAGTGAGCCGGCGTGAAGTGCTCCGGACGACACTGGCAGGACCCCGCCGGAAGCGTGGCGTCGGGGGAGGAAGGCGGCCCCCGATGCTAGAATCGTGTCCTGTGAATGAACGCCGGATGACCATCTGAGTGGGCGAGACGATCGCCTGTGCAAACCAGAAGGGCGGCGTCGGCAAGACCACGACGGTTGTCAACCTGGCCAGCTACCTGGCCTTGGCGGGTGATCGTGTGCTCGTCGTCGACCTCGACCCCCAAGGCAATGCCACGAGCGGGTTCGGAATCGACCGCACGCGCGATCGGTCGGTCTACGACGCCGTCATCGATCAGGTCCGGCTCGAGGATCTCACGATCCCCACGAAGGTGGAAGGCGTAGAGCTGATCCCATCCTCGATCGCACTCGCCGGCGCGGAGGTCGAGCTCACCCCGCTGGAGCAGCGCGAGCGCCGCCTGGCGGGCCTCCTCGACCCGGTGCGCGACCGCTTCGACTACATCCTGATCGACTGCCCGCCTTCGCTCGGCCTCCTCACGATCAACGCGCTGACGGCCGCCGACTCGACCCTGGTCCCGATCCAGTGCGAGTACTTCGCGCTCGAAGGGCTCGGCCAGCTGCTCGCCACGATCAGGCTCGTGACCGACCACCTCAACCCGCGCCTCGAGGTCAAGGGCGCGGTGCTCACGATGTTCGACACTCGAACGCGGCTGAGCGCCGAAGTCGGCGATGAGGTCAGGAAGCACCTCGGCGACCGCGTCTACGACACCGTGATCCCGCGCGCGGTCCGTCTGTCGGAGGCGCCGAGCCACGGACTGCCGATCCACCTCTATGCCCCCGGCACCCGCGGTGCGGACGCGTATCGCGATCTCGCCGATGAGATCCGGGCCCGCGACGAGCGGCCGACCATCAACCGTCCGGCCGGCACGACCGTGGTCCGCGAAGCCGAGGCGATCCTGGCATGACCGTGCAGAGCGACCGCCCGCACGGTCTCGGGCGAGGCCTCGCGGCCCTCATCCCGCAGCGATCGAGCACGACCACGGGCTCGATCGAGATCCCGCTTGCCCGCATCGTCGAGAATCCGCGCCAGCCTCGGCTGCGCATGGACGATGCGGCGCTCGAGGGCCTCGCCACCAGCATCCGCGAGCACGGCGTGCTCCAACCGATCCTCGTGACCGAGACGATCGACGGCTATCAGCTCGTCGCCGGCGAGCGCCGCGTGCGCGCTGCCCGACTGGCCGGTCTCGAGCGGATCCCGGCGATCGTTCGACAGCTCGCCGATCGACAGCAGCTCGAGCTCGCCCTCGTCGAGAACCTCCAGCGCGAGGACCTCGACGCGATCGAGGCCGCGCATGGCTACCGCCAGCTGATCGACGAGTTCGCGTTCACGCAGGAAGACCTCGCGACCCGGGTCGGCCGCGCACGATCGACGGTGGCGAACACGCTCCGGCTGCTGGAGCTCCACCAGGCTGTCCAGGACGCCGTGGCCGACCGGCGGATCAGCGAAGGTCACGCACGAGCGCTCGGCGGCCTCGACACACACGGCCAGGCGCGCGTCCTCGACACGGTGGTCGGCGAGGACCTGTCCGTTCGTCAGACCGAGGAGCTTGTCCGGCGTCTTCGCGAGCCACGCCTGGCACATGCCCCGGCGGCTCCCGCCATCGCGGATCCCGACGTCGAGCGCTTCGAGGAGGACCTCCGCCAGTCGCTGGGCACGAAGGTCCGCCTCACCCGGACGCGGCGGGGTGGCCGCATCGTGATCGAGTACTACGGCGATGACGAGCTCACGCGCATCTACCAGCGCCTCGTGGGAGGCGGCGCGTGACCGAGGCCCGTCCTCGAGCGACACCGCCTGCTGCCCCGATCGCGCCGACCAATGGTGCCGGGCGCAAGGGCGCCAGGGCTGCGAAGCCGGGCTCGGACTACACCGCGGCGAGCATCCAGGTCCTCGAGGGGCTCGAGGCCGTCCGGCGTCGGCCGGGCATGTACATCGGCTCGACCGACGTCCGCGGCCTGCACCACCTCGTCTGGGAGGTCGTCGACAACTCGATCGACGAGGCGATGGCCGGCCACGCCCGCAACATTCGCGTGACGATCGCCAGGGACGGCACGGTCGAGGTGGTCGACGACGGCCGCGGCGTGCCCGTCGGCAAGCATGCGACCGGCAAGGACGCGCTCGAGGTCGTCCACACGGTCCTGCACGCCGGCGGCAAGTTCGGCGGAGGCGGCTACAAGGTGTCCGGCGGCCTCCACGGCGTCGGCGTGAGCGTCGTGAACGCGCTGTCCGAATGGCTGC
The DNA here is from genome assembly GCA_035631615.1 of Candidatus Dormiibacterota bacterium. Lineage (GTDB taxonomy): Bacteria > Chloroflexota > Limnocylindria > Limnocylindrales > CSP1-4 > UBA5189. Next base: position 8,909 of record DASQIK010000030.1, read on the forward strand.
GGGTCGAGTCCGCGCGCGACGGCAGCATCTGGGCGCAGGAGTACGTGCGCGGCAAGCCGACGGGCCCGGTGACGAAGGTCGGGCCGCAGGGCGATCGGCGCGGGACCAGGACGCTGTTCCGGGCCGACCCCGAGATGTTCGAGACCACGGACTACTCGTTCGAGACCGTCTCGCAGCGCCTGCGCGAGTCGGCGTACCTCACGAAGGGCGTCTGGATCACGTACATCGACGAGCGGGAGGGCCGCGAGCGGTCGTTCTACTTCGAAGGCGGGCTCCAGTCGTTCGTTCGGCACCTCAACCGGAACAAGGAGGCGCTCCACTCGCGCCCGATCTACGTCGAGCGGCGCGAGGGCGACACGATGGTCGAGGTCGCCCTCCAGTACAACGACACGTACACCGAGAACGTCCTGGCATTCGCCAACAACATCAACACCGTCGATGGCGGGACCCACGTCACCGGCTTCCGCGCCGCGCTGACGAGCTCCCTGAACGACTGGGCGAGGAAGGCCGGCATCCTCAAGGCGTCCGACGGCAACCTGTCCGGCGACGACGTCCGCGAGGGCCTGACCGCGGTCATCAGCGTCAAGCTGACCGACCCGCAGTTCGAGGGCCAGACGAAGGCGAAGCTCGGCAACGCGGAGGTGAAGGGCCAGGTCCAGGCCGCCGTGGCCGACAGCCTCATGCAGTACCTCGAGGAGAACCCCGGCGACGGCCGCCGGATCATCGACAAGTGCCTGACCGCGTCACGCGCCCGAGAGGCGGCGCGCAAGGCCCGCGACCTCGTGATCCGCAAGGGCGCGCTCGACGGCCTGTCGCTGCCCGGCAAGCTGGCCGACTGCCAGGAGCGCGATCCGGCCCGCAGCGAGCTGTTCATCGTCGAGGGCGACTCCGCCGGCGGCTCGGCGAAGCAGGGCCGTGACCGGCGGTTCCAGGCCGTCCTGCCCCTCCGCGGCAAGGTCCTCAACGTCGAGAAGGCGCGCCTCGACAAGATCGTGGCCAGCGAGAACGTCCGGCCGCTGATCATCGCCCTCGGCGCCGGGATCGAGGGCATCGACGACAGCTTCGACCTGTCCAAGCTGCGATACCACCGGATCATCATCATGACCGACGCCGACGTGGACGGCGCCCACATCCGGACCCTCCTGCTGACGCTGTTCTACCGGCACATGCCGCAGGTCATCGACGCGGGCTACCTGTACATCGCCCAGCCGCCGCTGTACCGCGTGTCGACGGGCAAGGTCACCAAGTACGCGCAGTCCGAGAAGGAGCGCGACCGGATCGTCAAGGAGTTCAACGTCAAGAACATCTCGGTCCAGCGGTTCAAGGGCCTCGGCGAGATGAACGCGGACCAGCTGTGGGACACGACCATGAACCCCGATACGCGCGTCCTGGTCCGGGCCGAGATCGACGACGCCGGCGAGGCCGACGCGATCTTCACGAAGCTCATGGGCGAGAAGGTCGAGCCCCGCCGGGACTTCATCAAGTCCGAGGCGCGCAAGGTCCGCAACCTTGACATCTGAGTTCGTGACGGCCGACCCGCAGCGACGCGACCCGGACGGCCCATTCGAGTTCGAGCCGCACCACTGCTTCGCGTGTGGTGAGCTGAACGAGCACGGCCTGCACCTCGACCTGCACGTCGATCCAGCGGGCGCCTGGACAGAGCTCACGGTCGATCCGGCATTCCAGGGTTGGGACGCCGTCGCCCACGGCGGGATCGTGTGCACGATCCTCGACGAGGTGATGGCCTGGTCGGTGATCGGGCGAGGCACGTGGGGCGTCACGGCACGACTCAACGTCGCCTTCCGGCGACCGATCCGCACCGGCCGCACGGTCCGGGCCGAAGGCTGGGTCGTCGACGGGACGCGACGGGGGAGCCGGACCGCCGGACGCGTGAAGGATTCCCGCACCGGTGAGGTCCTCGCCACGGCCGAAGGCATGTTCATCGCAGTTCCCGAGGACCAGCTCGAGCGACTCAAGGCGCGCTACGGGATGCGTCGCGTCTCAACCGATACCACCGACACGGGGGCGGCGTCGTGACCGGCACCACCGGCGCCACCCTGGCCGGGCGCCCCCGCGCGAGCGGCTGGCCGACCCGCTCGGCGCCGGATCACGGCGCAACGACGATCGCTGCCCGACAGGCGCGCGCCGCCGAGCTGGGCGCGGCACTTGCAGGGGAGCTGTCGGACCCGAATGCCTTCGCCGAGGCGCTCTCGAGCGCCTTCCGGGAGCTGGCCGATCCCGGGTACAGGGCCGGGCAGGCGTTCGTCGCGCCGGGCATCGGCCCGACGCACGGGGTGCGCACGCCACTCCAGGTCGCGCTCCGACGCGGCTTCGGGCGGAAGACGCGCGGGGCCTCCAACTCGGAGCTCCTGGTCGTCGCCGATCGGCTCCTGCGGGAGCCCGAGCGCGAGGCACGGTGGTTCGCCATCTCGACGCTGCAGCAGACCCTCGGCGCCGACCCCGAGCGGGCCTGGCAGCTGCTGCGCCGCGCAGCGGCCGATGCGGACGACTGGATCACCGTCGACACGCTCGCCCATCCGTACGGCAAGGGCATCCTCGCCGAGCCGTACCGCTGGGCGGAGCTCGAGCAGCTCACCGTCTCGCCGTCACGTTGGGAGCGGCGGCTCGTGGGGTCGACGATCGCGACCATCCCCTTCGTCAATCGCCGGCTCGGGCGGGAGCGGGTCGTGGCCGAACGCGGGCTCGCGCTCCTCGCGGTGCTCATCGGCGACCGGGAGCCGGATGTCCAGAAGGCGCTCTCGTGGGCCTACCGATCGATGGCGCTGGTCGACCTGCCCGCGACGACCGCGGCGCTCGCACGGGAGGCGGCCGAAGCCGCGCCTCACGGTACGGCCGGCGAGGGCCGCGGCGATGGACACCGCGCCTGGGTCGTCCGCGACGCGCTCTCGAAGCTCGAACCCGCCGACGCCGCGGCGATCCGCGAGCGCCTGGCCGGAATCCGCCGCCACCCGGAGGCGCCCTCGACCTCGCAGGCGGCCGAGCTGGCGGCCCGCTTCGCTGACATCGGCCTCGGTCGCCCCATGCCGCAGCCGCCCCTGATCCGATGATCGACAACCCCGGCAACATCCGGACGATCCGCATCGAGGACGAGATGAAGGTCTCGTACCTCGACTACGCGATGAGCGTCATCGTGTCGCGCGCGCTGCCCGACGTCCGCGACGGCCTCAAGCCGGTCCACCGCCGGATCCTGTACACGATGGGCGAGATGGGGCTCTCGGCCACGAGCTCCTATCGCAAGTGCGCCGCGATCGTCGGCGAGGTGATGGGCAAGTACCACCCGCACGGCGACGTCGCGCTGTACGACGCCCTGGTCCGGCTCGCGCAGGACTTCTCGATGCGCTACCCGCTCGTCGACGGGCAGGGCAACTTCGGCTCGGTCGACGGCGACGCCCCTGCCGCGATGCGGTACACGGAGGCCCGCCTGACGGCGATCGCCGGCGAGATGCTCGCCGACATCGACAAGGAGACCGTCGACTACGAGGACAACTACGACGGCACGCAGCGCCAGCCCACGGTCCTGCCGTCGAAGCTGCCGAACCTGCTGATCAACGGCTCGTCGGGGATCGCGGTCGGCATGGCGACCAACATCCCGCCGCACCATCTTGGCGAGGTGGTCGAGGCGACCATCGCGATCATCGACGACCCCGAGATCACCAACGACGACCTGTGCCGGCACGTCACCGGCCCGGATTTCCCGACCGGCGGCACGATCTTCCGCTACGAGCGCCAGCGCAACAGCATCACGGGCGACTGGGAGACGGTCGACGCGATCCGCCAGATGTACGCGCACGGCCGCGGCCGCGTGGTCATGCGGGCGCAGGTCGCGTTCGAGGAGGCCAAGGGCGATCGCATGGCGATCATCGTCACCGAGCTACCGTACCAAGTGAACAAGTCCGCCCTGCTCGAGAAGATCGCGGACCTGGTCAAGGACAAGAAGATCGACGGCATCGCCGACCTGCGCGACGAGTCGGATCGCGACGGCATGCGCATGTACATCGAGATCAAGCGCGACGCCAACCCGCACAAGGTGCTGAACAACCTGTTCAAGCACACCGCGCTCCAGGCCACGTTCAACATGAACATGCTGGCCCTGGTCGACGGGCAGCCCCAGACGCTGCCGCTCAAGTCGGTGCTCCAGTACCACGTCGAGCACCGACAGGAGATCGTCCGCCGCCGAACCGAGTTCGACCTGGCCAAGGCCCGCGACCGGGCGCACATCCTCGAGGGCCTCAAGAAGGCGCTCGACAACCTCGACGCAGTCATCGCCACCATCCGCGCCTCTGCGGACACCGAGGTCGCGAAGACGAACCTCATGGCGAAGTTCGACCTGTCCGAGCGGCAGGCCCAGGCGATCCTCGACATGCGGCTGGCGCGACTGGCCGCGCTCGAGCGCAAGAAGATCGAGGACGAGTACCTCGAGGTCATCCAGCTCATCGCCGAGCTCGAGGACATCCTCGCGAATCCCGCCCGCGTGCTGGCGATCATCAAGGACGAGCTCCGCGAGCTGAAGCGCAAGTACGCCGGCGAGCGTCGAACGCGCGTCGAGGACGGCGAGTCGCGCGAGCTGACCGACGAGGACCTGATCGCCGACGAGGATGTCGTCATCACGATCAGCGGCCGCGGCTACATCAAGCGGCAGCCCGTCGCGACGTACCGGCGCCAGGCCCGTGGCGGCAAGGGCATCATCGGGCACGTCACCCGCGAGGAGGACGCCGTCGAGCACCTCCTCGTCGCGAACACGCACGACTGGGCGCTGTTCTTCACGAACCGCGGCCGCGTCTTCTCGGCGAAGGTCCACGCGATCCCGGACGCCTCGCGCCAGGCCAAGGGCCTGCCGATCATCAACATGCCGGGCGTCCAGGTCGAGGCCGGCGAGGTCCCGATGGCGACGATCACGCTGCCGGAGTTCGCCGCCGGCTCGTACCTCGTGCTCGCGACGCGGCGCGGGATCATCAAGAAGACGCCGCTGGAGCAGTTCGAGCGCGTGCGCTCCACCGGCATCCGCGCGATCACGCTCGACGAGAAGGACGAGCTCGCCTGGGTCGACGTCTCCTCCGGCGAGGACGACGTGATCATCGCCACGGCCCAGGGCATGATCGCGCGCTTCTCCGAGGGCGAGGTCCGCGCGATGGGCCGGGACGCCGGTGGGGTGATCGGCATCCGGCTGCTGAAGAAGGCCGGCGACGAGGTCGTATCGATGAGCGTCGTCCAGCCCGGGGCAGATCTCCTCGTGCTCAGCGAGACCGGCTACGGCAAGCGCGTCCCGATCGAGGACTTCCGGGTCAAGCACCGCGGCGGCCAGGGCGTGCGCCTGATCTCGCTCGAAGGGCGCAAGACGGGGGTCGTCGCTGCCGTCCAGCAGGTGACCGAGCTCGACGAGGAGCTCGTGCTCATCTCCGCCCAGGGCCAGGTGGTGCGTACCGAGCTCGACTCGGTGAACCGGTACTCCCCGAACGCGCGCGGCGTGATCGTGATGCGACTGAACGAGGGCGATCGCGTCGTCGGCATCGCGGCCTTCCGTCCGGGGCTGGCGGAAGCCCTCGCCAGCGACGACAATGGCG
>DASQIK010000031.1:0-35854 GCA_035631615.1 Candidatus Dormiibacterota bacterium
GTCGATCGAGTACGTGTCCAAGGACGAGGCGCTGCGCCGGTATCGCCAGGCGCGCGCGGCACAGGGCCAGCCCGACCTGACCGAGTTCCTGCCCAACAACCCGTTGCCGGCCAGCCTCGAGGTCAAGCTGCGCAAACCCGACGACTACAAGACCATCGCCACACTGCTCGGAGCGGAGCCGATCGTCGACAAGGTCCAGAACATCCAGGACACGACCGACCGCCTGGTCTCGCTCACGAACTTCCTGCGGACCTTCGGAGTGCTGCTGCTGGCGGTCATCGGCTCGATCGTGCTGTTCATCGTGATCAACACGATCCGGCTCGCCGTCCTCGGGCGCGCGGAGGAGATCGAGGTCATGCGCCTCGTCGGCGCCTCCGACGCGTTCATCCGCTGGCCGTTCGTGTTCGAGGGGGCGCTCGTGGGGCTGTTCGGGGCGGGTCTGACGCTGGCCGTGCTCGTCGGGGCAGCCGAACCCTTGTCGCGGTTCATGACCGGCTTCTTCCAGATCCTGCCGATCAGCATCGGGTCGATCTCGCGCGACGTCACGGTCCTCGTCCTCGGCGCGGGCATGGGCCTCGGCGTGGTCGGCGCGTGGGTGTCGGTGCGGACATACCTGATCCGCTGAGGGCTGCCCGAACGTACTCGCGATAGGCTTGCCCGCACGCTCCACGACCTGAGAGGACCTCGCGACAAGATGCTCCCCAACGATCCTGCCTCGACACGCGAGGCCGAGCCGACCGATTCCGCCCCCAGTTCCGTCCCCGACGCCACACCTGCCGTCCCCACGACCGCCCTCTTCGCTGCTCCCGAGCCGCCCCGCCGTCGCGGCTGGCCGTTCGCGGTGGCGATCGTGCTCGTCGCCGTCCTGGGCGGCAGCGCCCTGTTCATGTCCGGATTCGCGGTCGGACGCGATGTCGGCAAGGCACCCGGCAGCTCCATCTCCGACACGGCGGCGTGGCAGCCGCTGTGGGACGTCTACAACGCGGTCACGACGCGCTACCCGCTCGCCAAGCTCGATCGGACGACCCTCATCGAGGGCGCCATCCGGGGCATGGTCGAGGCGATCGGCGATCCGTACTCGACGTACCTGACGCCGACCGACTACGTCGGGACCCTCAACGACATCTCGGGCCAGTTCGAGGGCATCGGGGCCGAGATCGGCGCGGTCGACGACGCGGGCAAGACGAGCGCCTGCGCCACGTTCGGCCCGAACTGCCACCTGGTGATCGTGTCCCCGATCCCGGGCTCGCCGACGGAGGCCGCGGGCCTGCTCGCCGGCGACATCATCTCCATGGTCGACGGCGTCTCGCTCGACGGCCTGACTCCCGACCAGGCGCGCAACAAGGTCCGTGGCCCGGCCGGCACCTCGGTCGTGCTCCACATCCAGCGGTTCTCCGCGCCAGCGGCGGCGACGCCGGCGCCGGGCGCGTCACCCGCGCCCCGGCAGCTGCTGAAGGAGTTCGACGTCACGCTCGTGCGCGCCAAGATCCAGCGCCGCGAGACGACCGCTCGCGAGCTGGCGAACGGCACGGTCGGCTACATCCAGCTGACCGGCTTCTCGGACGAGGGGGCCAAGGAGGTCAAGAACGAGCTCACGACCGACGTCAACAAGGGCATCACCAAGATCGTGCTCGACCTGCGCGGCAATCCCGGCGGGTTCGTCACCGATGCCGTCGACGTCGCAAGCGACTTCATCGCCTCCGGGCCGGTTCTGTGGCGCCAGGATGCCAACGGCGTCCTGACCGAGACCGACGCGTCGGGCGGCAGCGTCGCCACCCACCCGAAGATCCAGGTCGTCGTCCTGATCGACAAGGGTTCCGCGTCGGCCAGCGAGATCGTCGCCGGCGCACTCCAGGATCGGGGTCGGGCGAAGCTCATCGGCGAGACGTCCTTCGGGAAGGGCACGGTCCAGGAGTGGATCGAGCTGGGCGACCTCGGCGGCGTGAAGCTGACGGTCGAGAAGTGGCTCACGCCGAACAAGCGCTGGATCCACAAGATCGGGCTCACGCCGGACGTGGCGGTGACCGTCCCGACGAACACGCCGCCCGGCAGCGACCCGGTGCTCGACAGGGCGCTGGCGGTTCTCGCCGGGTCGGCCGCAGCACCGGCGGCGCTCCTGATGGCGGCCTGACCTCCGTTCTCTTGCGTCCGAGCGCACGTTCGGCTACGGTTCGCGAGAACGAAAGGAGGTGATGTGCAGTGTCAGAACACGGTCGCTGCACCACCTCGCAGGAGATGGCCGTCTAACCGGTCACCCACTGCGGGTGGTGAGCCTGCAACTGGACGCCGGCCCTTCGGGGCCGGCGTTCTTGCTTTCATCTCCGGAGGAGCGCCCCCATTCCCGAGAAGACCATTGCCGTGAACCGGCGGGCCCGCCACGAGTTCTCGATCGACGATTCGATGGAGGCCGGCATCGTGCTGTCCGGAACCGAGATCAAGTCGATCCGGGCCGGCAAGGTGAACCTGGCCGACTCGTTCGCCCGGATCGAGCGAGGTGAGGCCTGGCTCGTCGGCGCGCACATCGCGCCGTGGGAGCAGGCATCACGCGAAAACCACGAGCCGAAGCGGGACCGGAAGCTGCTCCTTCACCGTGACCAGATCGACCAGCTCCTCGGCAAGACGAAGGCGAAGGGGCTGACGCTCGTCCCGCTGAAGCTATACATCACGGCGCGCGGCAAGGCCAAGCTGGAGCTGGGGCTGGGCAAGGGCAAGCAGCTCCACGACCGCCGTCGCGAGATCCAGGACCGCGACGCGAAGCGCGATATCGAGCGCGAGCTGGCCGACTCGGGCAGGCGGTAGGGCTCGCTGCCGGTCCGCGTGGGAGGCACCTACCGGAAGAGGTAGCGGCGGCTGAGCGGGACCTCGGCGACGGGCGCGGCGGCGAGCGGGCGGCCTGCCAGCGTCACCCGGCCGTCGACCGGATCGACGTCGATCGGCGCTGTCGCGCGGTTCAGCGCGAGTGCGGCACGGGTGAGACCCCGACAGCCTGCGATCGTGAGGAGCTCCCGACCCGTGCCGAGCCTGTGCCGGAGTGCGCCGTGGTCGGCGGACCCCGAGACGAACAACGCCGACACGGACGCGGCGCCATGGGAGCGGCCGGCCCAGTCCGGTCCGTAGCGGGTGGGCTCCGCGCCCTGGACGGTGGCGTTGCCCTCGCCCAGCGGCGACCACGCGGCGAAGCCGCCCTTGATCACGAGCTCCGGCTTGACGCCGAAGTAGGCGGGCTTCCACAGCACGATGTCGGCGAGGTGGCCGGCATCGAGGCTCCCGACGTGCGCCGCGACCCCGTGCGTGATCGCCGGTTCGATCGTGACCTTCGCGAGGTAGCGGAGGACCCGCGCGTTATCGTCTGCCGAGCCGGTAGCGCTCGGCGCCCACCCGTCGTCCGGCAGGCCTGGATGCCCTCGACCAGCGTCGGTCGCGCGCCAGGCCTTCATCGCGTCGGCCAGCTGGATCGTCCGACGGAGCGTCTCCATGATCCGGCCCATGCCCTGGGAGTCGGAGTTGACGATCTGGATCGCGCCGAGCTCGTGGAGCGGGCCCTCTGCGGCCATCGTGGCCGGGTGGGTGCGCTCTCGGATGAGCGCGAGGTCCTCGGCGACGCCGAACGCCGCGCCGTGATTCAGCACGGTCATGGGGACGCCCTCGTCCACCGCGGAGACGCCCCACGGGATCGTCGGCGTGGTCGAGGAGCAGATGACGTTCGCCTCGCGGACGATGCCGATGAGGTCTGGCACGTGGCCGCCGCCCGAGCCCTCCACGTGATAGGCGTGGACGGTCCGGCCGGCGATGGCCGCGATGGTGTCCTCGAGCTCCGCCGTCTCGTGGAGGCCATCGGTATGGAGGCTGACCGAGACGTCGCGCGCGTCGGCGAAGCGGAGGGTCGCATCGATGAGCTCCGGTGACGCGCCGTAATCCTCGTGGACCTTGAAGCCGATGGCGCCCGCGTCGAGGAGGACCTCGAGGGAGGCATGCTCGGTCGAACGGGCGTTCGCCTGGAGCCCGACGTTCACCGGGTAGCCCTCGAGCCCACGAAGGATCCGCTCCATGCGCGCGGGCGGCTCGGTGAAGCCGGCGCTGATGAGGGTGGTGACGCCGCCCGCGAGCGCCGCCGGGATCAGGTTCGGGCTCACGAAGTGGACGTGGCTGTCGACGGCGCCCGCCGTCGCGATCAGCCCATAGCCGGAGATTGGGCGGGTGTGCGGGCCGATTCGCAGGTCGATTCCATCGGTGATCGCGGGATTGCCCGCACGCCCGATCCCGGCGACCCGGCCGTCCTTGATCCCGATGTCGGCCTTGATCACGCCGAGCAACGGATCGACGATGACCGCGCCCACGACGACCGCGTCGAGCTCGCTGGGGCCAGCGGATTGGGCCTGTGCCATGCCGAGGCGAAGGTCCTTCGCGTACCCCCAGATCGGCTCGTCGCCGAGCGCCTGGCGATCCTCGTCGACCCGGATCCACATGTCCGTGTCGCCGAGCCGGATCCTGTCGCCCGCCGACGGCCCGAAGCGGGCACGATGCTCTTCGGGTAAGAGGCGATTCACGCCTCCGTGGCCCCACCGCCGCCGAACCGGACGAGCGCCACCGTGCGCCTCTCGCCGGGCGCCCAGCGCTCCGAGGAGCCCGCCTCGATGTCGAGCCGGAAGCCCGCCGCCCGCTCGCGATCGAACTCGAGCCGCGGGTTGACCAGGTGGAACGGGAAGTGCGACGAGACGCGGATCACGCGCCGGGACGTGCTCGTGACCTCGAGCTCGCGGCGCTCGAGGGCTGGGGCTGCGACGGAGCCGTTCGCGCCGCGCTCGTCGGTGAAGCCGGCGATGACGGCTCCCGGGCCGGCCGCGTCGCGCGGGGTGCCGCGGCCGAGCGGGTCGACCAGGACGATGAGCCGGGTGCCGTCGTCGAGGAGCACCTCGAGCCGGACCTCGTCGATGAGCTCGCGGACGCCGGACATCACCTCCGACGGCGACACGGCGGCGAGCCCGGCTGCCTCCACTGCCGCGTAGCCCGCCCCGGCGCGCGCGGCCTCCAGCATGGCGTCGCACATCAGTGCGATGGCCTCGGGCGCGTTCAGCGCGATCCCGGCCGCCCGGTGCCGGCGCGCCAGCTCGGCGGCGCTGAAGATCAGCAGCCGCTCCTCCTCCCACGGCGTCAGTCGCATGCGCGAGATCGTAGCGGCGCGATCAGCCCAGGACGGAACGGGGGATGAGCGCGACCCTGGCGGCCTCCTCGACCAATCCGACCGCGAGTGGCTCGTCGATCACGTCGCCCGGCTGGTAGGTCAGCCACCGCGCCTTGAGCGTGACGCCATCGCCGCGAAGGACGCCGTGCGGATCGTCCATGTACTTCCCGCGGGGGAATCCGAGGTGGACGTGCTCGAGCTCGGGCCAGACCCAGGCGAAGAAGGCACCGTGGCGCGGGACCGGCAGGTCGTAGCCGATGAGCGCCCAGCCCGGGCGGACGCGCTCGATGGCGTCGGGCGCGGCGCGCTTGACGACCCATCGCAGCCGCTGGCCCAGGGCCATGATCGGGGGCGGATAGCCGTGCAGGAACACCTCGGGCGGGATCGAGTCGGCGGGTGGCCTCGAGGGCATGCGCTAGACTAGCCACGAACGCCGAACGCGCGTTCGACCCGTGGGGATGCGTGGTCTCGACAGGGTCTGGTTGTCAGCGGACGCGAGCCGAGGTGCTGTCAGGCCTCGTTAAACCGGCAGCAAAACGAAGTACCTGCCAACAAGCAGTCGACTCTCGCTCTCGCGGCTTAGGCCGTAGGGTGAGCGTGGAAGCAGCCTCCACCTCGCGGGCTGTGGAAGCGTCATGCAGCGGGGTTGCAGACCGGATGAGCGTCGCGTAGTCCGGGAACAAGCTCGATCTAGAGACACGTGACTGGACCCCAGGGCAGGGTGCCGATCTTCGGCCCCGGGGTTGACGAAAACGATCGGAAACGCTCGTAGTGGACACTGGCGAAGGGTTCTGGACGGGGAGTTCGACTCTCCCCCATCTCCACCACTTCCGATCGCTGCGCGCCGGTTCGGCGCGCCTACCGCCAGCCCAGGCCCGGGGCGACGTGCTTCAGGATCGACTCGATGGCGTGGGCGTTGTAGTCGACGCCGAGCTGGTTCGGGACCGTGAGCAGCAGTGTGTCGGCGGCCTGGATGGCGGTGTCCTTCGCGAGCTCCCGGACGAGCACGTCCGGCTCGGCCGCGTAGGAGCGGCCGAAGATCGCCTTGGTCTGCTGGTCGAGGTAGCCGACCTGGTCGGCATCCTGGTTGCCGCCCCCGAAATATGCCCGGTCCCGATCGTCGACGAGCGCGAAGATGCTGCGACTGACCGAGACGCGCGGCTCGCGCGCGTGACCGGCAGCCTTCCAGGCGTCGCGGAAGCGCCGGATCTGCTCGGCCTGCAGCTCGTGGAAGGGCACGCCCGCGTCCTCGGTCATGAGCGTCGACGACATCATGTTCAGGCCCTGCTTCGCGGCCCACTCCGCGGTCGCCCGCGAGCCGGCGCCCCACCAGATGCGGTCGCGCAGGCCGGGTGAGTGCGGCTCCGGGCGGAGAAGGCCGGGCGGGTTCGCGAACATCGGCGTCGGGTTCGGCTCGGCGAAGCCGGCGCCGGTGAGTACCTGCAGGAAGACGTCCGCATGCTGCCGAGCCAGGTCGGCGCCGGGTGCATCGCCTTCCGCGGGCTGGTAGCCGAAGTACCGGAAGCCATCGATCACCTGCTCCGGCGAGCCGCGACTGATCCCGAGCTGCAACCGACCCCCGGCGATGAGATCGGCGGCACCCGCGTCCTCGGCCATGTACAGCGGGTTCTCGTAGCGCATGTCGATGACGGCGGTCCCGATCTCGATGCGCTTGGTGCGAGCGCCGATCGCCGCAAGCAGCGGGAACGGCGAGGCAAGCTGCTGGGCAAAGTGGTGGACGCGGAAGTACGCGCCGTCGCCGCCCAGGTCCTCGACGGCCTCGGCAAGCTCGATCGACTGGATGAGCGCATCCGAGGCCGAGCGGACCTGCGAGAACGCGGATGTCGACCAGTGGCCGAACGAGAGGAACCCGATCTTCTTCACGGCCCGATTCTAGGGCGGGCAGCCGGCGGCGTCGGGAACCCGGACGCGGCCACGACCGTGTTCGTGGTCAACGTCGACGGCACGGCGATGACGTCGCGCTTCCACCTCGGAGGCGGCCCGGGCGGGCCAGAGCTGCCGGGCGCCGCCAGCCCGGACCCGAGCATCGCCGCCGCCGGCGACCTCCTCAACCGACTCACCGACCCGAGCGAGACGTGGGGCGCGACGAACCCCGTCACCGGCACGCTCGCGCCGACCGGCTACCGCATCTTCGTCGCTTCCGGGGCGCCGGTCGGCGACCTGCCCACGAGCCAGCCTGCGGTCGCCTGGCCGCTCGCGACGCCGCTCGATCGGTTCGGCGCGGCGGCCGTTCCCGATCGCGGGATCACCGGGCTGCGCCAGGGTGCGGTGCTCGGCGCTGACGCGGCGACCCTTGGTCCCGTGCTCGCCGCGGCCAACGCGCTGACGACTTTCTCGTCCGGTGGCAATCTGTATGCGCTCTACGTTCGGCCGTTGCTCCCCGACGAGGTTTCCGCCCCCGGGTGACCAGACCCAGCCTCCAGACGATCGCGCTCCTGCCGGTCCGGATCTTCTTCGGGGCGACCTTCCTGTGGGCAGGGCTCGACAAGCTGCTCGACCCCGCCTTCCTCGACCCGACGGCGTCGACCTCCCTGCACGCCCAGCTCGTGGCGTTCGCCCGATTCTCGCCGCTCGGCGGCCTGATCCAGGCCACGCTGCCGTTCAGCTCGATCATCGGGCTCCTGATCGCGGTCGCCGAGCTCGGGGTCGGGATCGGCGCGCTCAGCGGGCTTGCGTTTCGCGTGGCGTCGGTCGGCGGGATGCTCCTGTCGCTGCTGTTCTGGCTGACTGCCTCGTGGGCGACGCACCCGTACTACTTCGGCGCCGACCTGCCCTACGCATTCGGCTGGCTGGCGTTGGCGATCGCCGGTCACTCCGGCTATCTCGTCCCGGCGCGGTTCTCAGGTGCAGACCCGCCCGTGGCGGCGGTGGCAATGCGAGGGACGACGCCCGAGGCGCTGACGCGTGCGCAGCGCCGGGCCCGGCGGCGGGCCGTGCAACGGGAACCGAACTCGGTGCCGTCACCCGAGCGACGACTGTTCCTCCAGACCGTCACGCTCGCGGGACTGGCAGCGATCGTTGCTTCATTCACGCTCCCGCTGCGTGCGGCGGGCCTGCTCAGCGAACGCCCCGTGCCAAGCAGTGCTCCGCCACCCCTTCCGACCCCGGAAGCGACCGTGTCGGCCGGAGCCGTGCCCGTTGCGAAGGTCGCCGACGTCAAGGGTGCGGGGTCCGCTGCGTTCACCGTTCCCTTCAACGCGCCCTCACCGCTGCCTGCCGGCGATCCCGCCGTGATCGTCGAGCTGGCGAACGGGACGTTCGTGGCCTTTGATGCCGTGTGCACCCACGCGGGCTGCACCGTCGAATGGGACCAGGCCGACCGGGTCCTGCTCTGCCCATGCCATGGTGCGGCCTTCGATCCTGAGCACGCCGCGGCGGTCCTGCAGGGGCCGGCGCCGACCCCGTTGACGTCGCTGCCCTTGGTCATCGATGCCGCGACCGGGACGATCCTGCTGGTTCCCCAGGCCGGGTAGGGCGGGGCGCCCGCCTCGAGCGGTCAGCGCTGCGTGACGGACCAGCGGGTGTAGCGGGGCGGCCACTCGTCGGCCGCGCGCTCGCCGAGGATCGCCGACTCGATCCGGAGCTCGAACAGCCAGTAGGAGTCGTCGACCTCGAACGCCCAGCCCGAGGCCACGCGATCGCGAACAGCGCCGGCGGGAACGAGGCGGGCGCGACCGCGCACGGAGAACTCGGAGGGGAGCGCCGGATCCTGGTGGCCGTGCAGCGCATAGCGACCGTCCTCGGCCAGGTCGCGGCGCTTTGCCGAGTCGAGGAGGAACACGTACAGCCCGCCAGCCACGATGGAGACGGTCACCGGGTGGATGCGCGGCGGCGCATCGCCGCGGATCGTGGCGAGCAGCGCGCCGGCTTCTCCACCGCCCGCCAGCACGCCTTTGCCGGTCGCCGCGAGGGCGGGCGCGGCGGTTTCGAGGTCGGCCCAGGTTGCGAGGTCGTCGTTCGTCGTCATCCGCCGATTTTCGCCCAGATCCGGCCACCTGGGCGATTGTCGGGCTGGACACGGGCCGTATCCTCCCGCCATGGTCGACGGTCCCTCGGACCAGCCGCTCCCCGAGCCGACCTCGTTCTCCGCGTTCGACCATCTCCTCGACACCACCACCGCAGCTACGCGGACATCCCGGTCCCCCATTCGGAGGCCGAGCTGCTCCAGCGCGCCGAGGAGCTGGCGCGCGTCGTCTGGCGTGTCGCCGCTGGCGACGAGCGCCGCGACGAACCGCTGCGGCGCACGCTTGCGTTCTACGAAGCCGGCTCGCGCCTCTCGTTCCGCGGCTTCCGCGCCGCCTGACCGCCCGCCAATGCGGGCGTTGGCGCTGTGCGCGTCGGCTCACGCACGTTCAAGTGCGCTCGCCTGCCGTGCTCGCGCCGCCTTCGCCCCGGCGGGCGGGGCTACGCCCTCGGCAGGACGACGATCCGGCGGTTCGGCTCTTCGCCGATCGACTGCGTCGCGACGTCCGGGTTGCTCTTGAGCGCGAGGTGGATCCAGCGGCGCTCCAGGGCCGGCATCGGCTCGAGCTGGAGCATCTTGCCCGTCTCGAGGACGCGCCTCGCGGCGCGTTCGGCGATCTCCCGGAGCTGGCGCTCGCGGCGGCCGCGATAGTCCTCGACGTCCACCAGGACGCGGGTCCAGGTGCCCATCTGGCGCGACAGCATCAGGTTGACCAGGTGCTGGAGTGCCGACAGGCGCTCGCCCTTGCGCCCGATGAGGGCGCCGAGCTCCTCGCGCTCGCTCGCCTCGCCGATCACGTTGAGCCGGCTCGTCTCGCCGGTCTCGACGTCGACGCGGGCGGCGAAGCCGATGTGCGCGAGCAGCTGCTCGAGGATGACCTTGCCGGCGGCGAGCGCTTCGGGCGACGCCTCGGCAGCCTCGAGCTCCGCGCGCTCGGAGGCCACGGAGCCGCGCGCCGCGGCAACCTCGGCGGCCTCGCCCTCGGTCAGGTCGGCGCTGACGCGTCGGGGCGGCCGATCGTTGTCGTACCGGCGCGGGCCTCGATCATCGCGCCGCGGACCTCGGTCCTCGCGCGGCCGGAACTCGCGCTCCGGGCGATCCATCGTCGGCACGGGCGTGTCGCCCATGGGCTCGCGCTCATCGCGCGGGGGACGTGCCTCGCGCGGCTCTCGCGGCGCACCCTCGAACGGTCGCGGCGCGTCGCTGCGCGGGGCACCGGCGCGATCGTCGCGACGGGGTCCACGGTCGCGATCGAACGGGCCGCCGCGGTCGTCGCGACGCGGGCCGCGGTCGTCGCGGAAGCCGCCACCGCGGTCGTCGCGGCGCGGGCCACGGTCGCGATCGAAGCCGCCCCGTCCACGGTCGCGGTCGA
The DNA here is from genome assembly GCA_035631615.1 of Candidatus Dormiibacterota bacterium. Classification (GTDB taxonomy): domain Bacteria; phylum Chloroflexota; class Limnocylindria; order Limnocylindrales; family CSP1-4; genus UBA5189. The sequence continues at coordinate 10,540 of DASQIK010000031.1, forward strand.
ACCCGCGGCCGCCGCCGCGGTCGTCGTCGCGGTCACGCGGCGGCGGTGGCGGGAGCGGGCGGGACGCTGCGGCCTCGAGCTTCGGGGCGGCACCGCCCAGCTCGGAGCGCGGCGCGGCCAGGATGCGGGCCGGCTCGGCCCCCATGCCGAGCACGCCCCGGCTGCCGGGGGTCAGGATCTCGAAGTCGAGCCCGTCGAGCCCGACGCCGAACTCCTCGCGCGCAAGGCGCAGCGCCTCCTCGACGGACTTGCCGGTGAACTCTTTGTACGCGCTCGTGTTGCTCATCGACGTCTCCCACGCCGGCCCTGTCGACCGCGCTGGCGAATCGTTGCGTTCGCCGACGCTGCCCGGTCGAGGGCCGACTTTTCAGGATTGGGCCGCGCAGGCGCTCCCGCCGTGCGCGAGGTGGATGCAGCCGCCGAGGGCACGGCGACCGGGAAGCGCGGGGTATGGGCCACGGCAAATGCCGGGGTCCGGCCGAAGAGCGGGAACATGCCGCCCCAGCCGGTGGTCAGGAACTGCTGCACGATCTGGTACATCGTCGACACGATCAGGTAGAGGAATACACCTACCGGGATTGCGCTGCCGTAGAGCACGGTGATGAGCGGCAGCCAGAGCGACAGCGAGCGCTGTGTCCGGGCCTGCGAATCGATCGGGACGTCCGGGTTGTGCGGCGGCAGGGCCATCCTCGAGGCGATCAGCTGGAGGCCGGTGTAGAACAGTGCGAAGAGCGAGATGCCCGCGCCGATCAGGGGCAGCGAGAAGGGCAGGTTGATGAGGCCCTCGAAGCCGCTCGCATGGATCCCCCCGAGCCACGGGATCGCAGAGTCGATGCACGGCGCGTAGTGGAGGGCACCGTTGGCGGCGGGCACGAGGACCGGCGGCGGGCAGGTCAGCGGCACGACCTGGAACCCGAAGACCTTGAGCGAGGCGGTGAGATCGGCAGCCTGCAGGCCCTCGCGCACGACCTGGTACATCGGCAGGATCAGCAGGATCGGGAGGAGTGCCACGAGGCAGCCGGCCTGGCTGATGCCGCGCTCCTTGTACAGCTCCGAGGTCGCCTGCTGCTGCTTGAGGCGGTCGCTCTTGTACCGGCGCTGGATCTCCTTGATCTCGGGCGCGATCGCCTGCATCCGCCGCATCGAGACCATCTGGCGGCGCATGAGCGGCACGAGCGCGGTCCGCACGATGAGCGTGGTCACGATGATCGAGATGCCCATGTCGCCGACGAAGCTGTGGATCCCGACGAGCATGATCAGGAAGAGCTGGAAGATCGGGTTGAACAGCCAGGCGAGGACGCTGACCGGATCCGCCTTGAGCTCGGCGGGCGCGACGATGAGCGGCGTCGGCGCGACGGTCGCGGTCGGCGCGAGCGTCGGCGCCGCGGTTGCCCCTGCGACCGCGCTGGCGCCGGGGACGATGCTGGCGCTCGGTGCGGCGCTTGGCTGGATCGGCGAGCACGCCGCCACGATGAGCATGACCAGGACCACGAGGCCCAGGACGATGGCGAGGCGGGCGATCGGGCGGCTCATCGAACGGGGTCGAAGCCGCCGGGATGCCCGGGATGGCAGCGCGCGATGCGACGGGCGCCCATCCACGAGCCCCGGATCAGGCCGTAGCGGGCGATGGCCTGCTCGGTGTAGACGGAGCACGTTGGCTCATACCGGCAGCTGGAAGGCAGCCACGAGAACGCAAACCGATAGGCATGGATCATCGCGATGCCGATCCGTTCCAGGAGTCCGACGTGCGTCAACCTCGCCCCATGTGCATGTCACCGCCGGGCTCGGCCAGGACGCCCGCTCGGGCGAGGAGCCGGCGCAGCGCCGCTCCGATCGCTCGATGGTCGGCGCCGACGATCGCCGGCCGGGCGATCACCAGCACGTCCCAGCCCGGTCGCAGCGACGGAAGCATTGACCGGATCGCCTCCCGAAGCCTGCGTCGAACGCGATTCCGGACGACCGCCGAGCCAAGGGCTCGACTTGTCGCGAGTCCGAATCGCGTGGTCCCGAGCTCGGTCCGAAGGACCCGGGCGGCAAGGAGCGGGTGCGAACGGATCGTCCCGTGTTCCTGGAGCGCCGCGAAATCCTGCGGGCGGTTGAGCATCTCGAGCCGCGGCCGCGGGCCGCGCTCGGCCGTCAGGCCGACAGGCGCTTGCGACCGCGGGCCCGGCGTGCGGCCAGGACGCGGCGTCCGCCCGTCGTCTTCATTCGGGCGCGGAAGCCGTGTTCCTTGGCGCGGTGGCGCTTCTTGGGCTGGTAGGTCTGCTTCATCGTGCCTGCGCGGGATCCTCTCCATCCGGCCTCGGGGCTCGTCGATCTTCGACCCCAGAAGGCACGCAAACGCGCCGATCACCCGATGCACGGGTGGGGCGCGTCAACGTCCGGCGGATGATAGGTCGCGGGCCTCCGCACCGTCAAACGAAGCCACGCTCGGGCGCCGTTCGGCGATGCCTTGGTGGCGGCTCGGTGGCACGTCGGCGGCGGCGTCCGGATACTCCGGGGGAGTATCGCGGATTCGCCTTGCGGCTCCCCGGTGGCGGTGCTATGTTTCGCCACCCGAAGCCCCGGCGACCGGCATTTCCGCTCCGCGCCGAGCCTCGGTCGCGTGCCCTTCGACCCCGCGGCAAAGCAGTCCCCACGTCCCCGACACACGAGAGTCCACATCGACCTATGGACGCGAAGCAGGTCTGGCGCGCAGCCCTTGGCGAGCTCCAGGTCACCCTATCGCCCGCGAACTTCGAGACCTGGCTGCGCGACACCGCGCTCGTCGAGGTCGATGACACCCGCTTCCGGATCTCGGTCCCGAACGGCTTCGCCAAGGACTGGCTGGAGAGTCGCTACCGCTCGCTGATCTCCCAGACCCTCGGCCGCATCGTCGGCTACGGCGTCCAGGTGGACTTCGTCGTCGGGCCGGTGGACCTATCGGCGGATGACGCCGGCGATGGCTCGGAGTCACCCGCGGGGGGCGACGCAGCGCGCGAGCCCACCCGCGGCGACCCTGGCGCGCCCGTGGCCGTCGGGCCGGGCCTGCTGCCAGGGACGCACGACGCGCCGATGCGGGTGCCCCAGCCGGCACAGCAGGTCCGGGTCGAGGCCGGTCGCGTGGGCGGCGAGGGTGGGACCAGCAACATCAACACCCGCTACACGTTCTCGAACTTCATCGTCGGGTCGGCCAACCGCCTCGCCCACGCGGCGAGCCTGTCGGTGGCGGAGCGTCCGGGGCACGCCTACAACCCGCTCTTCCTGTACGGCGGCGTGGGCCTCGGCAAGACCCACCTGATGCACGCGATCGGGAACCAGGTCGCCGCGAAGTTCCCGCGCAAGCGCGTGGTGTACGCGACCTCCGAGAAGTTCACCAACGAGTTCATCACCTCGATCCAGCAGGGCAAGATCGACGAGTTCCGCGCCCGCTACCGCCGGATCGACCTGCTCCTCATCGACGACATCCAGTTCATCGCCGACAAGGAGCGGACCCAGGAGGAGTTCTTCCACACGTTCAACGCGATCCACGAGGATGGCAAGCAGATCGTCCTGAGCTCGGATCGACCGCCCAAGGCGATCCTGACGCTCGAGGAGCGCCTCCGGAGCCGGTTCGAATGGGGGCTCATCGCCGACCTCACCGCCCCGGACCTCGAGACGCGAATCGCGATCCTGCGCGCCAAGGCGGAGGAGGGAGCGGTCCCGATCTCGTCCGACGTGATCGAGTTCATCGCCCGCAAGGTCGTCAGCAACATCCGCGAGCTCGAGGGTGCGCTGAACCGGATCGTCGCGTACGCGTCCATGGGCGCCATGCCGATCTCGATCGAGCTGGCCCAGGCCGTGCTCTCGAACGTCCTGTACAACCCGAAGAAGCGCCAGATCACGCCCGAGCGGATCGCCAAGGCCGTGTCGGAGTACTACGGCGTCGGGCTCGATGCGCTGAAGGGCCAGAAGCGCGACAAGGCGATCGTCGTGCCCCGCCAGATCGCGATGTTTCTCATGCGCGAGGAGACCGACGTCTCGCTGCTCCGGATCGGCGCGGAGCTGGGCAATCGCGACCACTCCACAGTCCTCCACGCCTGCGACAAGATCACCCGCGAGTCGGCCGGCAACGACGAGCTCCGACGGGAGATCGCGGCGGTTCGCGAGCTCATCTACGCCGACTAGGCGGAGCGACGCTCCGCTGCGCCACCCACGGTGGAATCTGCCAGGCAGGGAAGTTGTCCACCGTTCCCGCCCAGCCTGTGGGAACCCGGTGTATTCGCAACGCGCGTGGACGCACTGTTATGTCGACGCAATGGGGAGAAGCCACCTGGGGTCCGTGGAAGGCGGCGCGACCGGCGCCGCGCGGATGGGGCCGGACGCTCAGTTGCCCACCGGCTTCCCGGTGTCGCATCCCCAGTCCCGGGTCAACCGCCCACCGTGGGCCCTGGGCCGTGCACCGTGGATCCGAACGGAGCCGAGCACGACGCTCCACCCGGTCCACACCATGATGATGATGATGACGGACCTGGAAGAATGAAGGAAGATACACACCTCGAATGACGCGGCTTCGCGGGAGCCGGGAACCCTGCGCGACGCAGCCCTCGTGTGTGAATCCTGGATCGACCCCGCCCATGGAGTGGACCTGACGTGAAGCTCTCGGTCATGCAGGAGAACCTGGCCCGCGGCCTTGCCGTCGTGAGCCGAGCGGTCTCCAACAGGAGCACGCTGCCCGTGCTGGCGAACGTCCTCCTCAAGACCGAGGACGGCGGCCTCCGCCTCACGACGACGAACCTCGAGATCGGGCTCGTGTACTGGGTACCGGGCAAGGTAGAGATGGACGGGTCGACGACGGTGCCGGCGCGGCTCCTCGCCGACCTCGTGAGCTCGCTCTCGGGTGGCGACCGCATCGACCTCGAGACCGGCGCCGGCGAGACACTTCACCTCACCTCCGGTCGCTTCGAGTCGCACGTCAAGGGCATCGATGCCGACGAGTTCCCGTCGATCCAGCCGACCGGCGAGCGACCGACCACGCGCATCGCGCAGAACGTCCTCAAGCGCGCCCTCGAGGAGACGGCCTTCGCGGCCGCGACCGACGAGGCCCGCCCGATCCTGACCGGCGTCCTGTGCCGCTTCGACGGCGAGACCGTGACGCTCGCCGCAGCGGATAACTACCGCATCGCGGTGAAGACGATCCCGATCCTCGACCCGGTCAGCGAGACCAGCGTCGTCGTCCCGGCGCGAGCGCTCACCGAGCTGATGCGGGTGCTCACCGACACGGACGACCCGGTCGACGTGGTCCTCGCCCAGGCGCGCAACCAGATCCTGTTCCACCTCGAGGGGATCGACCTGGTCAGCCGCCTGATCGACGGGCAATTCCCCAACTATCAGTCCGTCCTGCCGAAGGGCCACACCACGCGGGCGGTCCTCGATCGCGAGGAGCTCCTGCGAGCGGTCCGGCCCGCGGCGCTCATCGCCCACGAGTCGGCGAACATCGTGAAGCTCCAGATCTCGGCGAACGGCGAGTCCGGGATCACCGTGAGCGCCAACGCGGAGGTCGGCGATCACGTCGGCCAGGTGGAGGCGAAGGTCGAGGGCGACGGCACATCGATCGCGTTCAACGCGAAGTACCTCGCGGACGTGCTCGAGAAGGTGACCGCGGACCAGTTCGCCCTCGAGCTGCAGGGCCCGCTCGCGCCCGGCGTGTTCAAGCCCATCGGCGACGACCTGTACGTGCACGTGGTGATGCCCGTCCGCACGACGTCGTAACCCGGCTGCGGGCGGCCGGATCACATGGCGGGACTGCTCGAGTCGCTCAGGCTCACGGATCTCAGGGCGTATGCGAGCCTCGTGGCCGAGTTCGGGCCGGGCCCGCAGCTCGTCTGGGGCCCGAACGCAGCGGGCAAGACGAGCCTGCTCGAGGCGATGGTCATCCTCGCGCGTGGCGCATCGCACCGAACGACGGCCGACGTCGAGCTGATCCGGTGGGGCTCCGACGTGACGCGGATCGTCGGGCTGTCGGCGGGCGACGAGATCGAGGTCGGGCTGGTTCGCCCCGGCTCCGCGGCGGCGGCCGGCGGCGCGCGCAAGCGGGTCCGGGTGAACGGCGTCGCCCGGCGGGCGACCGCGCTCTCGGAGCGGCTGCGCGTGGTCCTGTTCGCGCCCGAGGACATGCTCCTGGTGGCGGGCTCGCCGGCCCTGCGCCGGGGCACGCTGGACCACCTCGCCGCGACACTGTTTCCGGGCTACGCGAGCGACCTCGCGACGTACGGTCGCGCGCTCCAGCAGCGCAACGGGCTGCTCCGGGCGATTCGGGACGAGGCCGCCTCGCGGGAGGAGCTCCGGTATTGGGATCGGCCGCTCCTCGACTCGGGTGGCGCAGTGGTGGCGACGCGCCACGACCTGCTGGCACAGCTGGCCGGTCCGCTTGCCGCGGCCCACGCAGAGATCGCGCCCGAGGAGGCCGCGGCCGGAGCGCTGGCCCTGGAGTACGTCACGAACGCGCCGCTGTTTCCCGGTGAGAGCCCGCGCGATGCGCTCGCCCGCCGGCTGGCAGAGACCGCCGAGAAGGAGCTCTGGAACGGGACGACCCTCGTGGGACCGCACCGCGACGACCTCGCGTTCGTCATGGAGGGCCGCGACCTCGCCGCCTTCGCCTCGCGCGGCCAGCAGCGCACGGCGATCCTCGCCCTCAAGCTCGCCGAGCTGGACCTGGTGACGGCCCACGACGCGCGGCCGCCGCTCCTCCTGCTCGACGACGTGTTCAGCGAGCTCGATCCCGGTCGCCGGGCGCACCTGGTCCGCCGGATCGCCGATCTCCCGCAGGCGTTCGTGACGACGACGACGCTCGACGACCTCGACCCGGCTCTCCGCGCCATCGCGACGCCCTGGGAGGTTCGCGCGGGCGACGCGGGCGCCCAGCTCGTGGGTGCGGCCTTCACGACGGCATCCGGAGCGCACTGGGCATGACCGACGACGAGGACCAGCCGCGCCGCCGCCGCCCGATGTCGCGGATCGGCGACCTCGTGCCGGTGGCCGCTGCCCGCCTCGGGCTGCAGGACGAGCTCCGCCGAGCCCGGCTCCTGGCGACATTCGAGGCGATCGTGGCCGAGCTCGCCCCCGCGGCCCATGGCGCGTGCCGCGCCGTGCGCATGGATGGCGAGACGCTGCTCGTCGAGGCCGACGCGCCGATCGTGGGCCAGGAGCTGCTGCTCCACGCCGACGAGCTGGCCGCCGCGTTCCGCAGGGCACCGGGCGGCGCCGACGTACGTCAGCTGCGCGTAACGGTGCGCCGCCGTTAGGCGTCACCTCGGAACCCGCGGCACCCCGTGCGATAATCCCCGCCCGCCCCAGCAACCTGGCAGAGGACCGCAGTGGCCCACCGGATCCAGATGAAGCTCGGCGTCGTCCCCGACGCTGAGCGCGCCCCCGATTCGCCGGACACCGCGCTCCATATCGAGCCGCGCGTCGGCGCCCAGACGCGGACGAAGGGCCATCTCTATCTCCTCGTGACCTCGCGCGTGCCCGGGGCGCGCGCCCGCGACGCCACACGCCTCGTCGCCGACGCGATCCGGAGCGAGTACTACTACGACGAATCGGCGGGGATCCGGGTGTGCCTGGTCAAGGCGATCCAGGTCGCGAACAAGCGGCTCAGCCATGCCCGCGAGCGGAGCGCCCTCGGCAGCGCTGACCCTGGCCCGATCGGGGTCGGGCTGGCGGTGGTCCGTGACAACGAGCTGTATGTGTGCACCGTCGGGCCGGCCGAGGCATACCTGAACCGCGGCGCGCGCCTGTCGACACTCCCCGACCCGCATCGCGATCGAGGCCTGCCCTCGCCCGACGTGGAGCCGGACGTCTGGCGCGGCGAGATCAACGTCGGCGATCAGCTGGTCCTCGTGTCCCCGTCGGTGGTCGGGGCGCTCGGCGCCGACGTGCTCAAGGACGCGCTGGTCACGCTCCACCCGCAGTCGGCCGTGGAATCGCTGACCGCGAGGTTCCACGCCGGCGGCGGGACCGGCAGCGACGGGACGCTGATCATCGAGGCCGCGGAGATCGCGGTCACCCGCTCGGGCGTCGTGCCGGTTCCGGTGCGACCCGCCGAGCCGCTCGCGGGCATGCCCGATCGATCGCCGATCCCGCTCGCGGACTCCGTCGCAGGTGGCCTCGCAGCAGCCCAGCACGGCGCGCGGCGCGCGCGCGGCGCGGCGGGCGGGGTGCTCTATCGCCTGCTGACCGGCATCCAGGATCGCCTGCCGAGCCGTGGCGTCCCGAACCGGCGCGTCACCCCGCTGAGCACGCGCCGGGAGATGCAGCGCCGGGCGGCCATGGCACTGCTCGCGCTCGTGGTCGTCGTCGGCGGCCTGGGCGCCGCCGCGTTCCTCCTCGGCGGCCGGCACCCGACCGGGTCTGCGATCGCGACCCTCGACGCGGCGCAGGGAGCCCTTGAGACCGCGCGCGGCGACCTCAGCCGAGTCGTCGGCCCGGGCGTCGACCTCGTCGTGAACGATCCGACCACGGCCGCGCGCCTCCTGACGGAGGCCTATACGAGCATCCAGACGGCCAGCTCGGGCGGGATCCCCACCTCGACCACCAGCCCGATCAAGACCCAGATCGTGGCCGCGCTCGATCGGCTGTACAGGATGACCGATGTCGCCTCCTCGCCGATCTTCACGTTCCCGGACACGCCGGCCGTCGACCTGAAGGCGCTGGTCCAGGGTCCGGACGGCGCGCCGTTCGTGCTCGATGCGGCGACGAAGACCGTGTACCGGATCGACCTCGCGAACCGGAAGGCCAGCGCGATCTTCCGGGCCGGCAGCAAGCCGTCGACCGGCGGCACCGAGGGCACGCCGATGCTCCTCGCCGTCGGCGGTCGCGACCTGCTGATGGTCGACGACAAGAACGTCGTCTGGCGCTGGCGCCCGGCGAACGCGACCGGGAAGGGCACCATCACCCGCGTCCAACCCGTCACCGGTGCCGCGTCATGGGGCAACGACGTGCTTGCGATCGGGACGTTCATCCGCGACGCCGAGCAGAACCTGTACAACCTGTACGTCGTCGACCCGTCCCAGCAGCAGATCCTGCGCTACTCCCCTGCCGCCGACGGCGGCGGCTTCCCGGGGGCGCCGAACCCCTGGCTGACGGCCGCCCGCGACGTGAGTGGCGTCACCTCGATGTACATCGACGGGGACGTCTGGCTTGCCGACGGCGGCCAGATCCTCCGGCTGGTCAGCGGCAACAGCGCGGGCTGGACAGCCGCGGCACCGGGCGACTCGGTGATCCGTGGCACGCCCGCCTACCGGATCATCTCGTCGGCATCCGATCGACGAACCGGGACCCTCTACGGCTACGACCCCGCTCACCAGCGCCTGGTCGCCTTCTCGAAGGCGAGTGGCTCGTTCATCGGGCAGTACCGGCTCGCCGACGGGGCGACCGGCTGGAGTGACATCCGCGGGTTCTACGTGCAGCAGGGCGTCGCTGGCGCGCCGGACACGATCGTCTGGCTCAGCGCCAAGGGGATCCAGAGCGCCCTCCTCCAGCCGGCGGGCACCGGGCCGGGCGGATCGCCGTCGCCGAGCTCGGCGGCGTCGCCAGCAGCGGCGTCGCCAGCCGCCAGTCGGTGATCCCGCTTCGCGATCGGAACCCGACGCGTCGGACACCGGTTGTCACGTACTCCCTGATCGGCCTGTGCGTCGTCGCGTTCGCGGGCGAGCTGTTGATCACGGCGGCGAACGGCGACGCGGGCCTCGAGCGCTTCTTCGAGCAGTGGGGCGCCGTCCCGGCGGACATCACCCGTGCGCTCGAATCGCGCAACTACTTCGGGCAGGCGATGCTCGGGGTGATCACGAGCATGTTCCTGCACGGCGGCTGGCTGCACCTGCTCGGCAACATGCTGTTCCTGTGGATCTTCGGGAACAACGTCGAGGATCGCATCGGGCGGCTCCCGTTCCTGCTGTTCTACCTCATCGGGGGCATCGCGGCGGCGCTCAGCCAGGTGGTCATCGATCCGCACGCGACGGTCCCGCTCGTCGGCGCCTCGGGGGCGATCGCCGCGGCACTCGGTGCCTACATCGTGCTGTTCCCGGGAGCCCGGATCCTGTCGCTCGTCTTCCTCGGCTTCTTCTACCAGCTCCTCGAGGTGCCCGCGCTGGTGGTCCTCGGGTACTGGTTCGCGCTCCAGCTGCTGAGCGGCGTGACCGCGCTCGGGGCGGAGACGGCGAACGGCAGCGTGGCCTTTTTCGCGCACATCGGCGGGTTTGCGCTGGGCATGCTGGTGGGCCTGATCCTGCGCCTCAGCGGGGCGGGGTCCGCGCGCCGGGGGCCCCCGCTCAACCCCGCGCTCGGCCCGATGGGATAATCCCGCCATGGGCCGGCTCGTCGAGATGGTCATCGAGAGCGTTCGCGTGCACATGCTCTCGAACCGGCACGTCGTCATCCTGAAGGACACCGAGGATGACCGCTACCTCCCGATCTGGATCGGCGCCTGGGAGGCGAGCGCGATCGCGATGCGGCTGCAGGGCCTGACCGCGGAGCGGCCACTCACCCACGACCTGTTTGCCGCGGCGCTCGACCAGCTCGGCGTTCGCGTCGAGCGCGTGGTGATCTCCGAGCTCGCCGACGAGACATACCACGCACGGATCCACCTCGAGCACGACGGCAACCGCGTCGAGGTCGATGCGCGCCCGTCCGACGCGATCGCGCTGGCGGTGCGCGTCGAGGTCCCGATCCTGGCCGATGAAGACGTCCTCGCGCAGGCCGCCCTGGCGGCCGACCCGGACGAGGCGATCGCGGAGGATCCCGGCTCCGGGCCGGACGATGCGCCGGGTGGCGGCGCCGTCGAGCGCTCCCGATCCGGACGGCTCCCGCTCGAGTCGGTCGGCAACGCCCCCGCCGATCCGCGGCTCGCGATGTTCCGGGACTTCGTCAACTCCCTGGAGCACGATCAGGGCGCCGGCCCCCCCGAAAGCGGCGACCGCCGAAGCTGACCCTCGGGAGCCGCGCGAGGCGTGCGTTCGCGGCGCGCGTCAGCCCAGGATCGGCGTGCCTCGGGCCAGGGCTTTGCGAGGGGCGGCCCAGAGGCGGAGGCGCAGCGCCCAGAAGTCGCGCACGGCACGGAAGACGACGTGCGGCCTCGCGCCGGTGGCGCTGCCGGCGGTGCGCGGGTAGTGCGGCACGCCCACCTCGTCGACTCGCCGGCCGCGGGCGCTGAGCTTGATCAGGAGCTCCGCCGAGAAGAACGCGCCGCCGGACTCCACCGACACGCCCTCGAGCGAACGGCGCGTGAACAGCTTGCAGGCGCAGTCGACGTCGCGGACCTTGAGCCCGAAGAACAGCCGGTTGGCCCAGCGATAGGCGCGCGCGTACAGCGTGCGGATCAGCGGATCGGCGCGCCGGATGCGATAGCCCACGACCGCATCGGCCGAGCCGGCCTGCAGCCGGCCGATCAGCCGGCCGAGGTCGACGACCTTGAACTGGCGATCGCCGTCGGTGAACGCGAGGTGATCGAACCGGGCGGCAGCGAAGCCCGTCCGGAGCGCGGCGCCGTATCCGAGGTTGGTGGCGTGGTGGACGGCGCGGACCTCAGGGTGAGCCGCGGCGAGCGCGTCGGCGAGCGCCGGCGTCGCGTCCCTCGACCCGTCATCGACGATGACGATCTCGAACGTCTCGGCCAGCGATGGCAGCGTGTCCAGCGCCTCCGCCACGAGCCCCTGGAGGTTCGCCTCCTCGTCGTGGGCCGGGAAGAAGTACGACAGCGAGGGCAGCCTCGAGCCCGCTTCGTTCGCCGCGCTCGCGCGGGGAGCGGGCGCCGTCGCGGTCGGGGGGGTCACCTGGCCGCCGCCAGTCGCCCGTTGACCTTCCACACCGCAGTGTTGCCTCCGCTCGCGACGACGGTCATGTCGAACTGGCGCGTGAGCTCATCCGTGTCGCCGCCGGCGAGCCGGATGACGTAGACGGGCCGGGTGCCAAGGTAGCGATTGATGACGTCGGGCGCCCGCCCGAGGCCGAGGTCGAGCATGGTCCGGTCGTCGATGATGTCGATGTCGGGCCGCAGGCCCTCCACCTTCTGGGCGTACCACAGCGGCGTCGAGGTGCTCCACCAGCTGACGAGGACCGCGCCCTGCGCGACGGCCGGCAGGGCCTCGTTCAGCCACACTTGGGCCTCCGTCGCGCGCGACCGGTCCGCGGCGTGCCGACGGGCATCCAGGCCCGCGAGGGTCGGCACCAGGATCACGGCGCCGATGATCGCGGCGGCGAGGGCGGGCGCGGCGCGGAACCCCGGGATGGCAAGGCGGGCGTCCGCGGCAGTCGCTCCGCCGCGGGCCATCACGGCGACCGCATCGGCCGCGAGGTCCGCGAGCTCCGCTGCGAGGATCCCCAGCCACAGCCAGGCCCACAGCACGGGCCCGAGGTAGTAGCGCTCGATGTCGGCGTTCGCGTACGCCTGGTTGAACAGGACGGTGATGACCAGCGCGAGGCCGGTCAGCAGTGTGAACCGCGGCGCTCGCTTCGCCGCGACGATGAACGCCGGTGGGATCGCGAGCGCCAGCAGGCCGAACTGCGCATTGGCGAGGGTCACGAGGTGGTCGAGCTTCGTCGGGAGACCGGCGAGCGGGTCGCCCAGTGAGCCCCGGAACTGCTCGGCGAGCGCGATGTACCAGAACCCGTCCCACGTGGCCGGCCGGCCGTAGATCAGGGGTGCCGGCAAGATCCCGCCGCGGATCGGCAGCTCCAGAAACACGAGCACGACCGTCGCGACGACCGCCGCGGCACCGGTGAGGAGGAACCGCGGCCGGCGCCAGATGTCCGGCTCCACCGACAGGACGTACAGGCCGATCGGCGGGATGAGCAGCAGGGTCAGCGAGTGGTTGCCCGCCGCCAGGCCGAACAGGATCGCGGCGACGATCAGCCGCCGATCGACACGGCGGCGATCAGCCGGGGTTGGCGGCACCGCGGGCGCCGCCGCCGTCTCGGGGGTCCCCGCCGGCGGGCCCGCACGTTCGCGTTCGCGCAGCTCCCGGCGACCCTGCTCCCACCAGGCGAGCGCGAGGAGCAGCAGGGCAACGAACATGAGGTGGATCGGGTGGGGATCGGCCCGCGTCGCGTTGAGCCAGACGACCGGGGTCAACGCCAGGCCGAGGCCCGTGGCGACGCCGATGATCGTCGAGCCCGTCAGGCGCCGGACCAGGGCGACCGTGGCCGCCGCCGCGACCGCCACGGCGATCAGTGACAGGACCGTGACGCGGAACGCCGGCTCGCCGATCGGGGTGAGCAGGATGTTGCCCAGGAAGCCCAGCAGCACGTATGTCGGATAGCCGGTCGGATGGGCCGTGCCCATGATCGGCAGGACCGTCTGGAACTCGCCGGTGTCCCAGAACGCGACGCCCGGCATCAGCCCGGACCAGGCATTCACGACCACGAGCGCGGCCACGACGAAGGGCGCCGCGAGGGCCAGGCGCCGCGCGGTCACCATCCGAGAATGTTGCCCCAGATCACGCCCCACAGGTTGATCGCGACCGACGCGGCCACCAATCCGAATCCGAGCCACCGGACACCGCCCCGGCGCGCCATGCCGAGGGCGACGAGGGGCAGCGCGAAGACCACGAAGTCGTTGCTGAACCGGTAGCCGAACTGGACCCAGCCCTGGCTGAAGTGCATCAGGTTGATGAACGCGATCGCGATGACCGCGAGGTACGAGCCCGCGACCAGTCGGGAGCGACGCGACCGGAGCGCGAAGAACGCCAGCAGGTAGGCCGGGCTCGTCAGGAGGATGCTCATCCCGATCTGTCGCGGTGCCGCGAGCGGGCATTGCTTGTCGAACAGGCCACGCTCCGTGTCGCCGCCCGTGCACAGGGCCTGGCTGCCGAAGGTGATGTACGCGCTGTCGTTGGCCGGGGCGATCGCCGGGGTCGAGAGGAACATGATGCCCAGGTTCTGGATGAGATAGCGCGGATCCTCGATGCCCCAGTCGGCGTGGTAGTCGAGGGTCGGGTAGCCGTTGGCCTCGCGCTGGTACTGCCAGTCGTAGCCGGGATGGAAGACGTGCCCGGTCGTCGCGACGTTGTAGAGGAGCAGCAGCCCGACCGGCAGCGCCGTGCCGAGCCCGGCCGACACGGAGCGCCGCACCCACGTCCCGCCGCCGCCGACGAGCATGAAGAACGGCGCCCCGAACAGCACTGACAGGCGCGCCGTGCAGGCGAGCCCGAAGAGCAGGCCGGCGATGACCTGGGGCCGGTTGAGGAGGGCCAGGGGACGCCGCAGCTGGTCCGCCAGGGACCGTGCAAGCACCCTGGGCGGCGACAGCTGGTCGACCTCGGCGTCGGCGCCCCGGTCGGCCCCGAGCGCCACGCCCACCGCGCCGAGGATGAACCCGACCGCGACCACATGGGCGAAGAACCACGTCGTGCCCAGCTGTGCCGCGTACCAGAGCACCGTCCCGAACGCGAAGAAGACCGTGGTCGCAAGCCGGATCCGGCGCGAGACGGGCAGGCGGCCGAGCGCCCACCACGCGACCCCGACGTCGATGGCTCCGACGAGGACGGACACGGCCCGGATGTCGGTCGCCAGCCCCCACATGGCGACGAACGGCACGAGCACGATCGCCGGCAGCGGCGGGAACGGCAGGAGGCCGCCGGTCGTCGTGGGGTCACCGGTCAGCTGGGCCAGGGGGTAGATGTCCTGCATCCAGTCGTTGCCCCGCGGAAACCCGCCCGCGTTGACCGGATAGTCGATGACCGCCCTGCCGTGGAGGAACGCGAGCGCCTGCCAGACGAAATGGTTGTAGAAGCGGTCGCTGCCCGGGAGCCAGTAGGCGGCGAGCGCAGCCGCCATCAGCCCACCCCCGATGAGGAGCGCGGGTAGGCGGTCGACCCAGCCGAACAGGACGTCGAGGCCACGGGAGCCCGCGGCGCCCTCTGCTACGCTCCCAAGCACCTCATCGCTCGCTGGAGACCGAACGCGTCTTGAGTGTCCCCGCAATCGGTGAGCCCGACCCGCACAGGGCGGAGCCATCGCGGACCGGGTTCGGGGACGCCGCGGCCGGCATCCTCGTCCTGCTGGGCCTGGGGCTCGCCCTTCGGATCATCATCCTACGCCTCATTCCCGGCTCCGGGTTCGGTGTCGACCTCGCGTCGTTCCAGTTCTGGGCGAGCAACCTGGCCCACGACGGGCTGTCCGGGTTCTACGGGCGCGACTTCTTCCACGACTACACGCCGGGCTACCTGTACGTGCTGTGGATCGTCGGCGGCATCGGCAACCTGGTGGGTGGCGTCGGTGACCTGATCAAGATCCCCCCGATCCTCGCGGATCTCGCCCTCGGCTACCTCGTCTGGTCGATGACGCGCGAGCTCGGCGGCAGCGAGCGCGCCGCCCGGATCGGGGCAGCGCTCGTGATCTTCAACCCGGTCACGTGGTTCGACAGCACGGTCTGGGGCCAGGTGGACTCGGTCGGCGTGGTCGTCCTGCTTCTCGCGCTGCGCGAGCTGTGGCGCGACCGGCCCGAGCGGGCCGCCGTCCTCGCGACGCTCGCCGCCCTGATCAAGCCGCAGCTGGGCATCCTCATCCCGCTGGTGGCCATCGTGGTCATCCGCCGCGCATTCTGGCCCGAGGGCGGCTACGGCGCCGATGGCGAGCCGGAGCCGCGCAGGACGACGACCGCCTGGGAGCGGCGCGTCCGCGGACCGATCCGCGTCGTGACCACCGCGCTGGCCGGCCTCCTGACCGCGATCCTCGTGTCGCTGCCGTTCGGGCTCAGCTTCCCGGGGCTCGTCGCCCAGATCTTCAAGGCCGCGGCAGGCTATCCGTACCTGTCCGTCAACGCGTTCAACCCCTGGGCGCTCCTGACCCAGGCGGCCTCCGACGGCCACGACCAGAGCATCGCGCTGACGCGCACGTGGGTCTGCGACGCGACGATCACGCCCTCGCCGCCCGGCGACTTCCGAATCGGCGACTGGGTCATCTGGAGCTGGCCGGCGAGCACGACGACGTGCCCGGTCGGCGTGGACATCGGTGCGTTTCCGGCCGTGCTCGTCGGATCGGTCCTGTTCGTGATCGCGGCGGCGATCGTGGTCTGGCTGGTGGGCCGGCGGCCGGATCGAATCACCATGCTCGTCGCCCTCGCCGTGCTCGCCCTGGCCTTCTTCGACCTGCCGACGCGGGTCCACGAGCGGTACCTGTTCCCGCTCGCCGCGATCGGGGCCATCCTCGCCGCCGTGTCGCTGCGGTGGCGGATCGCGTACGTGCTGTCGGCAGCGGCGACGTTCGCGAACATGTACGTCGTCCTCACGACCTACTACCCGAACAACCCCCAGATCAGCGACTGGCTCGGGATCGGGCAGGAGCTGGCATTGCCGTGGGGCGTCGCGATCGCGTCGGTCATCCAGGCCGCGATCCTCGGCTGGGCCTTCTTCCAGCTGCGCGACGAGGCGACCGAGGGGCTGGCCGAGGACGTCGAGCTCGCCGGTCGCGGCGGTGTCGGACGACCGTTGCTGCGCAACTGGTTCCGGCGTCCGGCGATCGCATCGGCGGCGGCCGACTTCCACGACTTCGACGAGCTCGACGCGGCCCATGACGCCCTGCCCGCGGCGTCAAGCGCCCCCGCCGGCTGGACGAACACCTCGATCGGGCCCGCACCTGCCCCGGCCGCCGCGGAAGCCGGGGCCGCAGGCGCCGTCACGCTGCTGCCTGCCTGGGAGACGACCCGGGACGCCGGGGCGCTCGGTCCGTGGGCCTGGTTCCGCGCGCGCCTCAACGACACCCCGGTCCGAGCGGACCGGACGAGGCTCCTCGAACGCGAGCGGGGCGGCCGCCTCGACAAGCTCGACCTGTGGGTCCTCGTCGTCCTGGCGATCGCGATGTTCACCGTCCGGATGTGGCGCCTGGACGAGCCCTACCAGATGCACTTCGACGAGGTCTACCACCCGCGGACGGCGACGGAGTTCCTGCAGTACTGGAAGTACGGCATCTCGCACGACATCTACGAGTGGACCCACCCGCACCTCGCCAAGTACGCCATGGCGCTCGGGCTGGTCACCCTCGGCGAGGACCATGTCAGCTCGCGCAGCCAGCTCGGCGCGCCCGTCGTCGATGCAGTGATCGAGCCACGCCGTGACGACGGGCTCGATCCGACCCAGGTCCAGGGCGACCGGCTGTGGGTGGCGACCGGGACCGAGGTCCGCGCCTACGACCTCGCCACTCGGGACCTCGCCGGCACGCTTGCACTGTCGGGTGCGGTCGCGGTTGCGTACGACCCTTCCGGTCACGCGCTGTACGTCGGCACCCGCACCGGCGAGATCCGGATCGTGGACGTCGGCAACCTCGACGCGAGCCGGCGCGGCCCGCCGGGCGCGGTCGATTCGCGCGCGTTCATGAACGTCGGCGGCCCGATCCAGCAGCTGTACGTGACCCGCGACGGGACCCGGCTCGCCGCGGTGCTCGCCCCGGGCTTCGGCTCGACGGACGCGAGCCGGAGCACGATCGTCGTCATCGACACGGGCGCCGCGGCGGAGCTGGGCCGGCCCGCGCTCGACGGCGTGACCCAGCTGACGGCAGGCTTCAGCGACCATCGAATCGCCGTCGGGACATCGAACGGCATCGCGTTCATCGACGAGACCTCCGGGACGGTCAGCGAGACGTTCGACGTCGGTGGCGCGGTCAAGGGCCTCGTCGGCATCAACAACATCCAGGACGACCCGCTGTACGCGTCGGTGGCGACGAAGGACGGCCCGAAGGTCGCGGTCGTCATCGCCAAGACCGGCGACACCCCGCCGACACACCTGTCCCAGTCGTTCACGCTCCCCGGGGAGACCGCGGGGCGCGCGTACTACGACCTCGCGTCGGAGATGGTCCACATCGAGGGCGCCGTGCAGACATCCGACGGCACCCCCGGCGCGGACACGATCTACGTGATCGAGCCGCACGGCAACGCCGTCTACGCGGACGCGACGCTTGGCCAGGGCAGCCCGGTGCCCGTCGCGATGGTCCTCGACCAGAACCAGGACTACCCATCGTCCGATCGGGAGCAGCTGCTCGCCTTCGACGCTGGTGGTGGTGTGGCGGCGATCGAGATCGGGCGGCACGCGTACGCCTGGCGCGTGCCCGGGGTGGTCGCCGGGGTGCTGATGTTCATCTTCCTGTACATCCTCGCCCGGCTGCTGTTCCGGCGTCGCTCGATCGCCGTGATCCTCGGGCTCGTCGTCCTGGTCGACGGGATGCTCTTCGCCCAGAGCCGGATCGGGATGAACGATTCGTACGTCGGGCTCGGGATCGTCGCCGCGTACACGATCTTCACGTGGCTGTGGCTCCATCCCGGCAACTCGCGGCGCCACTGGGTGGCGTTCGCGATCGGGGTGCCCCTGATGGGTGCCTTCCTCGGCTTCGCGCTGGCGTCGAAGTGGGTCGCCGCCTATGCGATCGGCGGCCTCGGGCTGCTCGTCCTGACCCGGAGCGCGCTCGGGCGGCTGCTGCTGATCATCGGGTTGCTTGGGCTCACGACCGCGCTGGGCTACGTCGCGATCTCGGTCCCCGCGGGCCAGGACGGGGGCAACTACGTCTTCCTCGCGATCATGATCGGCCTCGTGCTCGTGGCGGTGCTCGCCAACGTCATCCACCCGATCGCCTGGACGCTCGAGGAGCTGCGCTTCGCGGTTGGCACGCCCATCGCCCTCGGGCTCCTGGCGGTCCTGTGGGGTCTCCGCGCCGGCGACGCGACGGTCCTGCTCACGCTCGGCTCCGTGGCGGTCTCCCCGATCGTGCTCGGGCTCCTCGGCTTCCTGGTGAGCGCGGTCGCGTACGTCGCGTTCTACCTCGTCGGGCGGCTCGGATTCGGGCCGCTCGCGCCGCTGCGGACCCCGGATGACCCGACCGCGATCCTCGACGCTCCGGCCGAGGCGCCGGTCGGCTGGCTGCGGCTCGGGACGGGCTTCGGGCTGCCCGCGATCTGGCTGGTCGTGGGCCTGCTGGTGATCCCGATCGGCCTGTACATCCTGTCGTACGTGCCGTGGGCCTACGTCGAGAACCATCAGCTGTTCGACAGCTGGCCGGTGGGGCACACGGGCCAGACGCTGGTCCAGCTCACCCAGGCGATGTACGACTACCACAACAACCTGTCGAGCGCGCACCCCGCCTCATCGCCGTGGTGGGCGTGGACGTTCGACCTCAAGCCCGTCTGGTTCTACGAGGAGGGCTTCGCCGGCGGCACCTCGGCGTCGATCTACGACGCCGGCAACCTCGTGTCCTGGTGGCTCGGCGTGCCCGCCCTGGCGTTCGTCGTCTGGCAGGCATTCAAGCGCCGCAGCGCGGCGCTGACGCTGATCGCGATCGGGTTCGCGGCGCAATGGCTCTCGTGGGCACGCATCGACAGGGCGGCGTTCCAGTACCACTACTACACGTCACTGCCGTTCGTGTTCCTGGCCCTGGCGTACTTTCTCGCCGAGCTCTGGCACGGCACATCGCGCAGGATCTGGCTGTTCGCCCGGCTTTCCGGCGCCGGGCTCGTGCTGCTGCCGTCCGCCCTGTGGGTGCTCGATCGGCCGCTGTGTGCGGTGGTGCGGGTCACCGACATCGTTCCCAACTCGCAGGCATGCCCGGCGATGATTCCGGACGTGACCATCCAGCCGCGGGCGATTGCCATCGCGGTGATCATCGGCGTCGGGGTCCTGCTGCTCCTGCGCGAGCTCCTGTCCGTGGGCGAGGAGGACGAGCCGGCCGAGCTCGACGACGAGCGCGCCGCCGGCGGCTGGCGCGGCCTCCTGGCGCGCCTCGGGCTCGGGAGCCGGTGGGCGAACGCCGCGGCGATCAGCATCGTGACGACGATCGCGTTCATCGCCGCCTCCGCCCTGATCCCGGACGCGAGGGGCTTCACCCTCACCAACATCCCGGTGGAGCCGATCGCGCTGATCGTGCTGGTTGCCCTCACGCCCGTGGCGGCGTACGTCGCCACGGCGCGCGATTCACGTCGCTTCGTGCTCGGTGCGCTGGCCGCGATGGCGGTCTGGTTCGTCGTCTGGTACCCGAACATCTCGGCGCTGCCGTTGCCGGCCGCGCTCCACAACGCGTACCAGGGCTTCCTGCCGACCTACCTGTACCCGTTCCAGTTCTGGGTACTCCAGGGCACGCGGGCGGCGGCGCCGCCGCTGTTCGCGATCGGCCCGGCGTTCATGCTCGCGTCGCTGACCTTCATGGCCGTCGTCGTCGGGTACAGCGCGTGGTCGTGGCGGGTCGCGCTGGCGGAGCGCCGGCTCGATGCCCTCGCGGCCCCGGACGACCGGCCCGGCGCGGCCGCCGGGGCAGACTAGGCGAGGAGCAGCGGCGTCCGCGGTGACGGCGGCACGTCGGCGTGGAAGCCCTCGGGCAGCTGGCCCTGGGCGGCCAGGCGCCGGATCACGAACCCGTAGTAATCCTCGACCTTGGCGGTGACGCGCGGCCAGCTGAACTCCTCGGCGCGCTCGAGGCCGGAGCGGGCCATTGCCTCGCGCCTCTCGTCGTCGCCGAGCAGCTGCGCGAGCGCGCCGGCGATCAGCTTCGGCTTCCCGGGCGGCACGAGGAGCGCCTCGCGGTCGCGCCGGACGACGCCCTTGTAGCCGTGGATGTCGCTGCACACGATCGAGGTGCCCGCGGCCATGGCCTCGAGCAGCACGATCCCGAACGACTCGCGGCCCGTCGCCGGGGAGCAGTACACGTCGGCGGTCTTGAACAGCGCGTCCCGCTCGTCGTCGCTGACCCGGCCCAGGAACTCCACGCCACCGAGCTTGCGGGTCATGAGGTAGCGGCGCATCTCCCTCTCCTGCGGCCCGCCGCCGACCACGAGGAGCCGGCACTGGCAGCCGGTCTTGCGCAGGATCCGGTACGCCTTGAGCAGGTCGAGCAGGCCTTTCCGCGCCTCGAACCGGCCCACGAACAGGATGTTCTTGGTCCCATCCTGCCAGCGGGCGATCGGCACGGCGCGCTGGAAGCGGGCGACGTCGACGCCGTTCGGGATCACCTTGTAGTCGCCCGGAAAGAAGCGCTCGACGAAGTGGCGTGCCGCGGCCGACACCGCGATCCGGCCGTGGATCCGCCCCACCGACGGGCGCATGAGCCGCGACCCGATCTGGTACGCGGGCGAGAAGCCGCCGAAGGCGTGGAAGGTCGCCACGTTCACGCTGCTCGACAGCCCCAGGACGACGAGGGACAGGAACGGCACGAACGGCTCGTGGAAGTGGAGCAGGTCGAACTGCTCGCGATCGAGGACATCGTGGACCTGGGACAGGAACCGCGGCGAGACCGTGATCGTCCCGACCGATCCGTTGGCGGGCATCGAGAAGCCCTTGCCGATCCGGATGATGTCGCCCTCCGAGGCACGCTGGAGGCCATGGCTGCTGGTCAGGATCCGGACGTCGTGGCCGCGCAGGCGCAGGTTCTCGTACAGGTACCGGACGTGCTGGTTGACGCCGCCCGGGAGCGGGTACACGTACGGCGTGACGAGGCCGATCTTCATGACCGCGCCCGACGCTCGGTCAGGAGGGCCGCACGCTCGCCCTCGAGCTCACCGCCGTCACGCGGGAAGCCGAGGTCCCGCGCCGGGCCTTCGCCGCGGAGCCGCCCGCCGATGTTCGCCCTTGCGTCGCGCCCGTACTTGCGCAGCTGCTCGCCGAACGTGCCGATCAGCGCGCCGGTCGGCAGGAAGGCGCCGTGGTGGTGGGTGGTCCGGGCGGCGATCGCGGCGCGCAGCGCCTCGCCGTCGTGGCCGGGGTACGTGGTGTAGCCGACGCCGATCGCGTCGAGCGAGTGTGCGTCCGAGTTGCCGACGCGGGCGAGGCCGTGCTCGTTGGCGAAGCGGACCACGCGGTCGTGCCACGGCCGGCCGAGCGTCGTCGGATTGAACGCCTCGAGGGCGTCCGGGCGGTAGCGCGGGAGGTCCGCGAGGAGCCGGCGGAGCACGAAGCCCTGCGCGCACAGCGGGTAGGGCACGAGCGGGTGGGCCGGGATCGCGAGGCCGCCCTGGTCGTGGATCTCGGCGATCGTCGAGCGCATCGACCGGAACGGCTTGATCGGCCGCTCGATCCACAGCGCAAGCAGATGGCCGCCCAGGGTCGTGACCTCCTCCCCGACGACCACCTCGAACGAGAGCCCGCGATCGAGCGCCATCGCCCGGCCCGCGATGGCGGCGTCGATCCGCTCGTGGTCGGTGATGGCGATGACGTCGAGCTCGGTGCTGCGCTCGACGTGGTCGAGGATCTCGACGACGCCGGCGGTGCCGTCCGAGGCGAGCGTGTGGATGTGCAGGTCCGCCCGCCCGAGCCGCTCGGTCATGTCGCGCGTTCCGTCATGCCGCGGCCTCGAGATCGGGCCAGATCGGGTGGAAGACGGCCAGCCACTGCTCCGGCGCGGCCGCGACGAATCGTTCGAACGCGCGCGCCTCGGCTTCGAGATAGCCCGTCACGCGCTCGCGCCGCGTGCCCGCGGCCGGCATCGGTATGCGCTCGGCGCTCGCGTGGTAGACGCCGGTCGCGTCGTCGCGCCAGACCCCGAAGACGTGTGGGGTGATACCCGTGTCCATCGCCAGGAGCGCCGGGCCGGCGGCCAGCGGGGCCGGGGCGCCGAAGAAGTCGACCGCGATCCCGCCGCCGGTGATGTCGCGATCGCCGAGGAGCCCGACGGTCTCACCGCGCAGCAGCGCCTCCTTGAGTCGGCGCTTCGCCGAGGCCAGGTCGATGAGCTCCAGCCCGAGGCGCCGCCGCGAGGCGACGAGGTAGGCCTGCAGCTCCGGGTCCGCGATCGTCTCCGAGGGCACGACGGTGCGCCGCCCGATGCGGATGCTCGCCACCAGCGCGGGCAGCTCGTACCAGCTCATGTGCAGGCCCACGAACAGGGACCCGTCGGGATCGTCCAGGCCCGCGTTCGTGACGTCCGGGTTGTCGAGCACGAGCCAGCGGTCCAGGTACGCCCGATCGACGATCGCCGTCCGCGAGAGCTGGACGTAGTAGCGGGCCGAATTCCGGAACGCGTCACGCACGAGGCGGTTCAGCGCGCGCCCATCGCAGGCGGCGAGGCGCGCCTCGGGCGAGCCCATGTCGTGATCCGCGAGCCAGCGCGTGACCCGCGTGAGGTTGCGGCGAGCTCGTCGCCTGCGCTCGGGAGCGAGGCGGTACCAGAGGCGGCCAACGAGGTCCGCAAGGGCGAGGAGCGGGGGCTCCGGGAGCCGGCACGCGACCCACGAGGCGGCCACCAGGGCGCGGCCTCGGAGGCGACGTGCGATGCCGCGGGCCGCCACGGCCGAGGCTGCCGGCACGGTCGGTGGCGCCGGTTCGCGCAATGGTGCCGTCGCCGGCGTGGCCTCGGTCATGAGCCCGCCGGCGCGAGGGCGCCCGGCTGCTCCGCGCGTCTCGCGAGCGCGGCCTGCTCCTCGGGAGTCGAGGGCCAGATCGGCTTGAAGCTGTACCACTGCTCCGGCGCGGCGGCGATCGTGGCGGCGAGCGCGTCGGCGATGGCCTGGGTCGCGCGCCGCAGCTCCGCCGGGTCGGAGGAGCGGACCTCGATCGGCTCGCCGTGCTGGACCTCGTACGTCCGGCCGTCCGCCGAGCGGCGGATCGCGATGTGGACGATCGGCGCGCCGGTCTTGGCGGCGAGTGCAGCCGGTCCCGCAGGAAGCGTCGTCCACGCCCCGAACATGCGGACCGGGATGTCATCGGCGCGGTAGCCCCAGTCGATGATCAGGGCCAGGATCTCGTTCCTGCGGAGCACGCCGAACAGGTCGCGCAGATTGCGCCACGGGATGAGCGTCACGCCCCATTCCTTGCGCTGGCGCATGAGCAGGTCGAACAGCTCGGGAAAGCTCGTGTCGTCGGCGATCGCGGCGATCGGCCAGCCGTGGCGGGCGATGCCGCGGGCGACGCCCTCCAGGTTGCCGATGTGCGGGCTCGTCAGGATGAGGCCCTTGCCGCTCGCCTTCCAGTACGCCTCGAGCGGCAGCAGCGTCGACGTATCCACGAGCGCCGCCGCCTCGTCCGGTGTCAGCCGTGGCAGCCGCAGGAGCTCGACGACATAGCGCGCATACGAGCGGTACGCCGCCAGCGCCTTGCGCTTGACCTCGAGGCTGCCCGGGGGACGCCCGAGCACGTGCGCGAAGTTGTCGTTCACATAGCGCCGCTTCCTCGGCCACAGCACGAACGACAGCTGGAGCATGAAGCTGACGATGCCGCGGGCAACCGGAACGGGCAGGCGGCTCATCAGCCACATGCCCGCTCGGTACCCGTAGATCGCGGCCTTCTCGACCGGCCGGAAGCTGCCCCTGGCATTCCGCGTGTGCGGCGCGGCGAGCCCCTTCCGCCCCTGCCGAGGACCGTCGGCAGCCGGGCTCACGCGTTGGCCGCCACCTTGGCCCCGCCGGCCGCGATCTGGGCCGCGCTGGGCCCCCGGCTCGCGAGCTTGCGAAGCTTGCGCTTGACCGGCGTCTCGGTCCCGACGAGCGTCTCGTTGTCCTCGCCGCGGATGAACGCCTCGACCCGGTTGTACGCGATGTCGTCGTGGATCTGCATCGGCGGGCTCTTCATGAAGTAGCTCGAGGGCGCGACGAGCGTGCCCTTGAGGCCACGATCGAGGCCCAGCTTGAGGCAGCGGATGGCGTCGGTGATGACGCCGGCGCTGTTGGGGCTGTCCCAGACCTCGAGCTTGAGCTCCGCGTTGAGCGGCACGTCGCCGTAGGTCGTGCCCTCCATCCGGATGTAGCACCACTTGCGGTCGAGCAGCCACGGCACGTGGTCGCTCGGGCCGACGTGGACGTCGCCATCCTCCAGCTCGTAGTCGAGCATCGAGGTGACGGCGTTGGTCTTGCTGATCTTCTTCGACTCGAGGCGCTCGCGCTCGAGCATGTTCAGGAAGTCGGTGTTGCCGCCGAAGTTGAGCTGGTAGGTTCGATCGAGGCGGACGCCCCGATCCATGAACAGGCGGGTCAGCACGCGATGGGCGATCGTCGCCCCGACCTGGCTCTTGATGTCGTCGCCGATGACCGGCAGGCCCTCCTCGGCGAAGCGGCGCTGCCAGTACGGCTCACGCCCGATGAACACCGGGATTGCGTTCACGAACCCGACGCCGGCGCGGAGCGCCTGCTCGACGTACCACTTGGTCGCCTCCTCGGAGCCGACCGGCAGGTACGAGACCATGACGTCGACCTCGCGCTCCTTGAGGATGCTGACGATGTCGGCCGTCGGGCCAGGCGCCTTCTCGATGACCTGGCTGAGGTACTTGCCGAGGCCATCGTGGGTCATGCCGCGCTCGACGGGGACGCCGAGGTGCGGGACCTTCTTGAAGACGTAGGTGTTGTTCGGCTTCGTGTAGATCGCTTCGGACAGGTCCTTGCCGACCTTGTTCTTGTCGATGTCGA
>DASQIK010000032.1:0-5480 GCA_035631615.1 Candidatus Dormiibacterota bacterium
CGGCGCCACCGACCTGCTTCTGCGCTCGACGATCGAGAACTATGTCGACGGGACCGCCGGTGGGACCAACGGCCAGGTCGAGGACGTCACTACCGCCTACCAATACGACGGTTCGGGTCAACGCACCCGGCAGACCCGCTCCAGGCGACGAGATGCCCGAGCGCTGATCGCTTTTGGTGTCGCGGTGGCCGGCGCCAGGACTCTCTCTCGGTCGTCGAATGCTGCTGGGATTTGGAGCTTCGAGATTTCATAAGAAGCTGCGAGCCGGGGATGCTTGGCGAGCAGCTCTCGCCCTGCGCGCGAGTGCCGCAGTTTCTAGGAAGTCACCGGCCACGACGATCGACTCAGCAACGGTCGTCTCCAGTTCGACGAGCCATCGTCGAAACTCCGCGCCCCCCGTACCGGCGCGATCAAGACCGCTTGATCTGGGTCCGCCGCAATGTGGGGACTTTGGGGCTTTCCTTCGAACGCCCAGCACTCACGACCGAGGGCGCCAGTCGGGCGGGTTCAGGCTTGGAGGTCGTCAAGACTTCGATTCGCGAGCGTTTGGATCGTTTTCTCGATCGCTTGGGCTGAGCTGCCGGCAATCGACCCCGTAGAGCTCGGCCAGCAGCATGCCTTCTAGAAACAGAAGCTGACGCTTTCCGAGTTCGAGCTTGGCGATGGTCGACTTGGCTACGCCCATGGACTTGGCCGCACTTAGCTGCGACAGGCCGGCCTGCCCGCGGGCGGCCGCCAACCGGATGCCCAGCCTGCGAGCCGCCTCGGCCCGTTCGTTGAGTAGGCTCGAGCGGGTTCGCGGCATGGCCCCAGCGTAGCCGGCAAGCTCACCCTCGTTGATACCGGTTTGGTATCGACGAAGGCTGCTCGGGTGCGGGCGCCTGCCGTCTGATTCCAGCTCTGATCGGGGTTCCCGGTGTACGGGCGCCTCGGTGGCCCAGATGTCTTGACTTCTGTCGATTCCTCCGGTTAGGGTCGATACCAACTTGGTATCAGGAGGT
Organism: Candidatus Dormiibacterota bacterium; assembly: GCA_035631615.1. Taxonomy (GTDB): domain Bacteria; phylum Chloroflexota; class Limnocylindria; order Limnocylindrales; family CSP1-4; genus UBA5189. The sequence continues at coordinate 1,002 of DASQIK010000032.1, forward strand.
CAGCGATGAACATGGCAAGGCTCGAACTGGCTCATGGGGCGGCGATCTGCACCGACCCGGAAAACGACCTACCGCTCGGGCTTGACCCTACGGTCACGGACGGCGATCCGGCCGGGGCCGCCCCAGCCCGCGCCCTCGGCCGGGATCGAGCGGCGGCGTGGCGCTTCGACCGACCGGAACCCGAGGGGGACTGGCAATGGCCAGTCGCCGTGGCCGATGCCGACATCGAGGACGACTTCGGCGATTTCTGCGGCCGGCGGGTCGCCTGATGCTCGTCTCGACGACGAAAGCACAGAGCAGCGGCCCTCGCTCGTCTCGGCAGGTAGGCCCCACCCCATGGCTGGCCATCGAGCGAGCCGCCAATGGCTACCTGGTCCGGGACGCCGGCGCCGGCGAGGTCTGGCTGATCGCCCACGACGACTGGTTCGAAGCGGCAGCCGAACTCTTGACAGAGATCAACGACCGACTTGGCAGCTCCGGTGACAGCTATGACGAGCGCCGGGTCAAGGTGGTGGTCGAGCCTGGTGAGCGTTGGGTGGCAGCCAACCCGGATGAGTGCTTGCACGACCGAGTTCTCAACATTTCGTACGGCGTCTCGGGCGTGTGGGCCTGCAGTTGCGGGCTTGAGTTCGTGCCCGCTCCCCGCCCAGCCGAAGTGGAGGCGGCGGCTTGAGCGGCCGTCGCGATCGCGAGGCCAGCGTCGAGCGCTGGCTGAAAGCGCATCGAGTCGACGTCTCAGCGCTGCAGCCCGAGAACGTCATTGGCATCGGTCACGTGACGGCCGAAGTGGCCGGCCTGGTCGCGCGCTTGCGAGATCCGCTCCGGGCGGAGCGAATGGGGGCAGAAGTCCCACGCGGCATTCTCTTCTATGGCGGGCCAGGACTTGGCAAAACGCTGGTCGCTCGCTCCGTGGCCCGCGCCCTCGGCGACACCGTCCCGTTCTACGAGGTTTCGGCTGATGAGCTGACTCCGGCTCGCATCCGCGGCGCCCTCTCGTACCTGTCGGCCGCCCATCCAAGGTCCGTGCTGTACATCGACGAGATCGACACCTTTGGCATGAGCCGCGACTACGAGGGGCACGAAGGGGCCACGCGGCTCCTGCTGACCGCGACCCTTGCCGCCCTCGACGGCTTGGCAGCAAGGGGCGGTCCACTCCTGATCGCCAGCTCGAACCGAGCACCCCGTCACCTCGCCCCGGCTCTCGTTCGGGCCGGCCGCATCGGCTTCAAGGTTCGCTTCAGCGAACCGGACGAGGTTGAGCGCGAGCAGCTGCTCCGTCTCTTTGCCCGCCATATCCCGCAGGATCCCGCCATCGGCTGGGCCGACCTTGCCGGTCTGACCCGGGGCTCGACTCCGGCTGACCTACGTCAGATGGTGGCCGACGCCGCCGGGCTGGCCGTTGCCGCCAGTCGAGAGCAGCTAACGCAGCTGGATCTGGCGACGGCCGTTCGGCGGGCTGGGGAGCTCGGACCCGAATCGAGTTCGCCCCACCGCGACTGGCGGCGCTCTGCCATTCACGAAGCTGGCCACGTCGCGGTGGCCACCGTCCTCCGCGGCCCGTCATGGGTACGGGCAGTTCGTCTCACCGACAAGGGCGGCGCGACCTCGATCGGGGATGAGGACCGCCAGAAGATCGATCAGCCCGACGACGAGATGCTCGACCTTATCGCGACCAAGTTCGGTGGGATCGCGGCCGAGCAAGCCCTGCTTGGATCCGCCGGGTTCGGCGGTGAAGAGGACGTGAGCTCGGCCACCGGGATCGCGTTGAGTCGCTATCACGCTGGGCTCTCACGCGACCCGGCACCCATGGACGGCGAGTTGTTCGGCGACCCTCCGGACTCGGTGCGGGAGGCGGCGGCGGCCGCTGTCCGCGAGGCGATCGAACAGGCTCGTCAACAGGCGATCGCCATTGTGGCCGCCAACGTCGACGCTATCGCGCGGTTGGCCGAGATCATCGAACGCGAGGGCGAGCTAGCCGGAAGCCAGCTTCGACAGACCATCGAATCGGTTGGGTTTGTAGCGCCCGGGGCGTTCCACGTCCCCTCCGGCGAGCTCCCCTCACCGCTCGTGCCAACGCTAATCGCTCACGAGCGGCCCCGAGCGGAGAGTGCCGTCGATGGCTCGCGGGCAGATGACCATGGGTGAGAGATCGAAGACGCGGAAACCCCGGGCAAGCCCATCAGCCGATGAGCGCGTCCGCTTCCAGACCGAGACGGGGAGCGTCTACGAGATCGTCCGAGACACCCGCGGGATGCGTTGGCGACGCCTCACGGCCACCCTCGCGTCCGGGCCCCTCCGGAATGACGGGGCCGACCTGCTCAGCTGGCCCGAGGTCCGGGTCGGTGAGCGCTGCTCGCTCCTCTCGGAGCCGTTCACTCCACCATTCCCGCGCACGGTCTTCACGAGCGTGGTTGTGGCCATTCTCGAGCGCGAGCCGGGAGGCGAGTCCGCTCCTCAGAAGGCACCGGCGCGGCGTTCGTTTCGCGATGTGAGCGTCGGCGACAGCGTCACTCGGCTGCTCGGTGGCTCGATCGCGATGGCTCTCGTTGTGACCAGCGTCGACGACAGCTTCATCTACTGCGGCGAAGACGGCTGGAAGTTCGACCGCGACAGTGGGGTTGAGGTGGACGAGGAGATCGGTTGGGGCCCGCAGTTTGGGATCACGGGCAGCTTCCTCATCCACGAAGAGGAGGTGAGCTGATGTCCAAGGTCACGATCGAGCGCGTCCGCAATGGCTACATCATCCGCGATGAGGCCGAATTCGAGACGTCTGTCGTGGCCGAGGACAACGAGGTCACGGCGGCCTGGCTGATGCTCTCCGAGATCAACGGCCTGATCGGCCATCCCGGCAGCAGGCACGATGGCGAGCGCGTTCGCGTGATCGTGCTCCCGGGCGACAAGTGGTTGCCGGCCAAGCCCGGTGGCTGCCCGCACAACTGGGCCGAGCGTCACCAGTGGGGCGAGAACGCGCCCGAGTGGTGGTGTCCCTGCGGGGCCGAGTTCAGCCTTACGAAGCCCGGCGGCTCGTGGGCCGAGGAGCTCGAGCCAGGCACTCCGCGGGATGACCCGGCTTGTTGATCGTTCGCATCGAGTTGTGGCCCGGAGGCGATCCTCGCCCATTGCGCCAGATCGCGATCCTCGGCATCGTCAACGTCGGCTTGGGCGGCGATGGCCAGCACGAATACGAAGCCCGCTACGAGGGCCGCATCACGCGCCTCTCCCATGACCGCGCCGACGGGGCCCTTGTCCTGGTGGCTCGCGCCATCGATGCCCTAGCCGAAGGCTCTGATCCGGACCCCAAGGCCGGCCTCTCTGATGAGGCGGACTTCGGGCTCGACGGCTGCGGAGCGGGGACGGAGAGACCTCGCGCGTCGCGTCGACCTTGGCCGGGATCGGCGACGTCGTAGGCCTCGAGGCGATACAGGGGTACTGCGGGGAGCGTCGACCCCGGCCTCGAAGCGCACCTGGTGTCCATTCGGAGTCTCGAGGCGCTCGAGCGCTTGAACACGAATCCGGACGTACGGGCCGCCGTGTGTTTTCTGCCAAGACGCCGCCGATGACGACGGCCCCGAGGAGGCGAAGGTGAACGGGACGTTCTTGAGGCCCAGGCTACCGGCGGAAGGAATTGAGTCGCGCCGGTCGGGTCCGGTGGTTGGTCGCTGTCGAGCCGAGTCCCCGTTGTTGCTCCTCAACGACCGCGACTGGCCGATCGTGCCCGGGCCCACGGGGAATCGGGCGGCCCGGAACCGGATGCCCTGATGCAGCAAGACCGACGCGAATTCCTCCGCAGGCATCTCGTCGATGGCGTCGGCCTCACTGCCAGCAACGCCGCCGATCTCGTCGACGTCCTCGAGCGCGATGCGGCCCGAGCTGTGCGGCCGACGCCCTTCAGCAGCCCCGGGCTGTTCCCGAGCTACAAGAACATGGCCGCCATCGAGTCCGAATCACGCACGGGCGAGCTGCCGTACGACCGCCTGCTCGAGCACGACGACGACGTCTTGGCGTACGCGCATCAGCCCGACTTCCCGGTCAAAGGTCGCTACCTCAGTGCCACTGGCAGGATCGTCCCGGTCACGGCCACGCTCGACCGGCTCGTCATTCGGCAGAAGCGGGTCGTGCTCGTCGAGGTCAAGACCGAGGAGGCCCTGGCCGAACTCGCGAACGAGCGGCCGGGGTTCGTCGTCCGGGACGCCGGCGCAGGGCGCTGGCGGAATCCCTCGTTCGAGGCGTACCTCGCGCCCTTCGGGATCGAGTTCGAGTACGTGACCGCGACCTCCTACTCGGCCACCCGCATCCGCAACATCGAAACCCTCGGGGCCGCCTTCCGGGCGCCGCTGCCTGCGCCTTTGATCGTCATGGCCGCGCGCGAGAAGGTGCGTGGCCGTCCTGGCCTCCGACTCGGGGAGCTGGTGTCGGACTCGGTATCGCTCGGGCAGGTGCTCGTCCTCGTCGCGGCGGGGATCGTGTACATCGATCTCG
>DASQIK010000033.1:0-60979 GCA_035631615.1 Candidatus Dormiibacterota bacterium
GCCCCCAGATCCTGACGGGCACCCTGACCCGGACGGGCGGCGTCATCGCCCAGATCGGGGCGACGTACCCGGGCGCGAGGCTCACCGTCACGCCGCTCGACTCGATGACGCTGGCGCCGACCGAGCGCAGCCTCGACCTGACCGATGCACAGCCCAGCCTCTGATACAGTCCCGCCGATGCCAGCCCGGCCCGCGCTCGAGCTGTTCCTGGGCGATGTCGTCCGGCTCCGCCGCGCCCATCCGTGTGGCGCCGGCGAGTGGCTCGTCGATCGCCTCGGCGCCGACATCGGGCTCCGCTGCCAGGGCTGCGGCCGGCACGTCCTCCTCGACCGGCGCCAGCTCGAGCACCGGCTCGACGGCTTCGTGACCCGCGGCGACCCGGCGCTCAGCGCCGCGATCGCACCTCGTCCGGCGCTGGAGGGGTGACGACCGCTCCAAACGGCGATGGCGCGGCGCCCGAGACGGGCAGCTCCGCGGCCGCGGTCCTGCGCAACCGGCCGTTCCTGCTGCTGTGGCTGTCGCAGGTGTCGACCCAGATCGGGGTCAACATGGTCCTGTACGGCCTCACGGTCATCGTCCTTTCGGCGAGCAATCTGACCGCGGCCGTCAGCGGGCTGTTCCTGACCTTCCTCGTGCCCTCGGTCCTGCTGTCGGCGCTTGCCGGCGTGTACGTCGACCGGATCGACCGGCGGACGGTCCTCGTCGTCTCGAATGCGCTCCGCGCCGCGATCCTCGTCGCGATCTTCGCCGCCGGCAACGACGTCGGGATGCTCCTGCTGCTCAACACGGTGTTCTCGGTCGTGACCGTCTTCTTCGCGCCCGCCGAGGCCGCGATGATCCCGGTCCTCGTCCCGCGCGAGCAGCTCCTGGCGGCGAACGGAATCTTCACGCTGACGCTGAACGGGGCGTTCGCGCTCGGCTACGCGCTCCTCGCCCCGCTCGTGGTCACGATCGGGGGCGGGCCCCAGCCACTGATCATCATCGTGGCGTCGCTGTTCGCCCTGGCGGCGGTGTTCTGCCTCACCCTCCCGTCGGATCCGCCCATCAAGCGGCCGCGACCCGGCTCGATCAGCGCTGTCACGGGGGCGGTCACGGGGGCGGTCAGCGAGGCGGGGCAGGCCGTCGGTGGCGTGTTCAGCCAGCTCCGCGAGGGCATCCAGATCATCCGCGACAACCGCACGATCGCGTGGTCGCTGGCCTACCTCGGGATCTCCGCGTCGCTCATCGGGGTCGTCGCCGTCCTCGGGCCGTCGTTTGCGCGCGACACGCTCGGCCTGAGCCCGAAGGACCTGATCGTCGTGGTGCTGCCGCTCGGGATCGGGATCGTGATGGGCGTGCTGCTGCTCAACAACTACGGCAAGTACATCGCCCGGCGACGCGCGATCGAGATCGGGCTGGTGATCCTCGGTGTCCTGCTCGTCGTCCTGACCGTCGCCGGGCCGGTGAGCCGCCTCCTGACGGGCGTCGGCCAGCACGTACCGGTGGTCGACCTGTCTTCCCTCACGTCCCTGGTCTCGGTGGTCGTGGCGATCGCATTCCTGGCGGGGGTGTGCTACGGGATCGTCGCGATCTCGGCGCAGGTCCAGCTCCAGGAGGACATCCCGCCGGACGGCCGCGGCCGCGTCTTCGGGGTCCTGAACATGCTCATCTCGGTGGCCAGCATCCTGCCGATCATCGTCGTCGGGCAGATCGCGGATTGGGTCGGGACCACGGCGGTGATCCTCGGCGTGGCGGCGTTCGTCGGGATCTCCGGGGTGGTCTCGATCGTGAGCCGCGGGCCGATCCAGGAGTCCGAGGGCCGCGACCTCGTGTCCGAGATCGTACCGGGCGCGCAGCTCGACCCGACGGGCGCCAACCTGCCGATGCAGCGCCGCGAGCCGCACGGCCACTCCCACCGCGAGGCGCACCGCCACGGTGAGGCGCACGGCGGTCGGCCCGGCGAGCTCGACGACCATCGCGACGGCGACGTCGGCCTGTGAGCAACGTGCCGCTCCGGTGAGCCGGGTCGCCATGCTGTTCACGGGCGGGACGATCAGCATGGTCGTCGACGCGGCGGCGGGCGGAAAGGTCCCGACGCTCGACGGAGCGGCGATTCTCGCTCGCGCGCCGGGCATCGACGCGATCGCGGACCTCGTGCCGGTCGACCTCGGGCGCACGCCGGCGAGCCACTTCACCTTTTCGAAGCTGTTCGAGCTCGCAGGCGAGATTCGACGCTGGCAGGGGGATCCGGCCATCGACGGCGTCGTCGTCGTGCAGGGCACCGACGTGATCGAGGAAACGGCATTCCTGTGGGACCTCGTCCTCGATGGCGAGGCGCCTGTGATCGTCACCGGGGCGATGCGCGCCGCCTCCGATCCGAATGACGATGGGCCGGAGAACCTCCGGAACGCGGTCCATTGCGCCGCGTCGCCGCTCCTTCGCGGCGGGGGCGTCCTCGTCGTCCTCGACGGCACGATCAACGCCGCCGACGCGGTCACGAAGACGCACGCCGTTGCGCTCGACACGTTTCAGTGCCTGGACACCGGGCCACTCGGACACGTGCGAGACGGGCGGATCACGCTGCATCGCGCACGCGGCCCGCGCCGCCACGTCGCCACCGACCGCGCCGCCGAAGGCGTCGTGCTCCTGATCGCCCATGTCGCGATGGACGGCTCGCTCGTCGACGCAGCCGCCGCGCTAAATCCGCCGGCGATCGTGGTCGAGGCAACGGGCGCCGGGAACACGGCCGCCTCCGTCGTCGACGCCGCAGCGCGCGCGATCGGGCAGGGGATCGTGGTCGCGCTCGCGACGCGCTGCCCGGCCGGTGCAGCCTCGGACGCGTATGCGTTCCCGGGAGGTGGCGCCACGTGGGTTCGGGCGGGCGCGCTGCTCACCGGCCATCTGACCGGGCCCAAGGCGCGCATCGCGCTCGCAGCCGGCCTCGGCGCGGGCATGGATCGCGCGGCGCTCGCGGCGCTGCTCGCGGACCCACCTGGCTGGGGCCCCCCGACCGAGCTGGCGCCCAGGCCGGCGCTCGGGGCCGTCGGAGCCGCCTGACGTGCCGCTCGACGCCCTCGTCACCGGCCGCATCGCCACGTTCGCCGGCGAATCCGGGTTCGGCTGGGTCGAGGCGATCGGGATTCGCGACCGGAAGGTCGCGTTCGCCGGCTCGGCCGTCGAGCTCGAGACCCGCGCCGATCCGCACACGCTCCGGGTCGAGCTCGAGCCGGGCGAGATCGCGATCCCTGGGCTGACCGACGCGCACCTCCACGTCGTCGATGCGGCGCTGGCGATGTCCCAGGTCGACCTGTCGACCGCGCCCACGCTCGATGACGGCCTGGAGCGAATCGCGGCCGGCGCGCGCCGGGTTGCGCCACCTGGCTGGGTCTTCGGCGGCGGCTGGGACCAGCGGCGCTGGGGAGCGTGGCCGACGGCCGAGGCGCTCGAGCGGGCGGCACCGGGCCGCCTCGTCGCCCTGCACTCGTTCGATCACCACTGCCTGTGGGCCAGTCGCGCCGCGCTCGCCGCCGCAGGGATCGATCGGTCCACCCCGGACCCGGACGGCGGCGTGATCCGCCATGACGCCGTCGGCGACCCGGAAGGCGTGCTGCTCGAGAACGCGACCGGCCTCCTCGAGCACAGCATCCCGACCCCGGATGCCGCGGTCGCGGCGCGCTCGATCCAGGAGCTCGGGCGCGAGCTGCTCGCGCTCGGTGTCGTCGGCGCGCACGATCCACGGTTCCTCGCCCCGGACCCGGCCAACACCGCATTCGACATATACATGGCGCTTGCCGAGGATGGCGACCTGCCGTTCCGGGTCCACGTCGGCGTCCGGGCCGAGGGCCTCGACGATGCGATCGCCCGGGGCTTCAAGAGCGGCGACCTCCTTGGCGGCCGCGACGCCAGGCGCGACGGCCGGCTGACGATGGGCTGGCTGAAGCTGTTCGCCGACGGGACGCTCGCGTCCCGGACCGCCGCGCTCCTCGAGCCGGTCGAGGGCGGCGCCGACATGGGCATGTTCACGACGCCGCCGGAGGAGATGGCAAAGCTCGCCGCACGCGCTGCGGCCGCGGGCATCGCGACGAAGATCCACGCGATCGGGGATGCGGCCGTTCGCACGGCCCTCGACGTCCTCGCACCCACCGTCTCCCAGGTCGCGTTCATGCCCCGCCTCGAGCACGTCCAGCTGTGCGCCGCCACGGATCGCGCGAGGTTCGGGGCGCTCGGCATTGCCGCCTCCGTCCAACCCGTCCACCTGCGCGACGATGCCGCGACGGCGCGCCTGCACTGGGGCGACCGCGCCGAGGCGAGCGGCTACACGTGGCGGAGCCTGCTCGATGCAGGCGCTGTCGTGGCGTTCGGGACGGACGCCCCTGTCGAGCCCATCGACCCATGGCCCGGCATCGCGATGGCGGTCCTGCGCCGGGATCCGTCGTGGGGTGCGGACGCCTTGCCGTTCGGCCCTTACGAGACGCTGACGCTCGAGCAGGCCCTCCGCGCCGCGACGGTCGGGCCGCACCTGGCCGCGAGGGACAAGCTCGGAGGCCGCCTCGTGCCCGGCTCGAAGGCAGACCTGGTGGTGCTCCCGGCCGCGCCCCGCGAGGGCGGAGAGCGCGCAGCGGCGTTCGCGGAGGTGCGTCCCCGCACCGTCATGCTCGATGGCGAGGTCGTGGTCGAGCGCTAATGCCGGGGCGTCGACGCCCTCCTTGCCTTCGCGAGGGCGGCGGGAACGCGCCAGCTGCGCGTCATCACCTACGTCAACGCGCGGCGGGCGTCGGCGAAGAGACCGTTGAGGATGCGCGAGGTGGACGGGAAGGCGTGGATCGTGTCCGCCAGGATCTCGATCGGGACGCGGGCCCGGATCGCGAGGACGCACTCGTGAATCGCGGCGGAGGCATCCGGGCAGGCCATCGCGGCGCCGACCAGGGTCCGCGACGCCCGGTCGACGATGATCGTCACGTGGCCGCGCCTGGCCTGGATGCCGTAGCCGCGCGTTGATGTCGCAAAGTCGGCGACGAACTCGATCGCATCGATGCCCTGGTCCGTCGCCTGCTCGAGGCTGACCCCGACGAAGGCGGCCTCCGGGTCGGTGTACGACGCTCGGGGCAGGGCGCGGTAGTCCGGCACGACCGCGTCGCCCAGCGCCATCCGCACCGCCATCTCGCCCTGGTAGTGCGCCTGGTGCGTGTGCAGCTCGGGGCCGGCCGGGTCGCCGATGATCCACAGCCCCTCGGCGACGCGGAGCCGGCCGTCGTGGGGAAACTGGGAGCGGCCGGTCAGGTCGATGCCGTAGCACTCGAGGCCGAGGTCCTCGATCGGGAATTCGCGCCCGACGGCGAGCAGGATGGCGTGGCCCTCGGCCGTCGAGCCGTCGGACAGGTCGATCACGTGTGCGCCGTCGCTGCCGGCGCCGGCCCTCGCCCGAACGGCGCGCGCGCCGAGGCGCACGACTACGCCGTCCTCGCGGAGCGCATCGGTGACGGTCGCCGAGTTGCGTGGGTGGTCCGTCGGCATCAGCCGGTCGCCCGACTGGACGATCGTGACCGGCACGCCGAACCGGACGTACGCCTGGGCAAGCTCGCAGCCGGTCGGGCCGCCGCCGAGCACGAGCAGGCTCTTCGGCAGCTGGCGAGCGAGCGTCGCCTCGCGATTGGTCCAGACCGGGATGCCATCGAGCCCCGGGATCGGCGGCACCTTCGACTGCGACCCGACGGCGATCACGACGTGCTTCGCTTCCAGCCGATGGCTCCGGCCGTCGTGGCGGACGTCGACCACGCCGCGCGTGGCGACCTCGGCCTCGCCGCGGTAGATGACCGCCCCTGCCCTGCGCAACGGATCGACGTGGTGCGCGTCGTCGGGCTCGTCCGCATCCGGGAGCCGATTGATCATCCAGTCGCGCCGTTCCGAGGTCTGCTGCCACGTCCACGTCGCGGCGTTCTGGTGGTGCCGCTCCGCCGAGTTCAGCAGCGACTTCGACGGGATGCAGCCGATGTGCGGGCAGCTCCCGCCGAACCAGCGCCGGTCGACGATCGCGACCGTCGCGTCCCGGTGGCGCGCCTCGAACGCGGCCGATTCGCCGGCCGGTCCCGCCCCGACGATCACGAAGTCGAACATGTCAGCTCGATTCTGCCGCGGCGCGGCGCTGCCGCCAGGCCTCGTACAGGAGGACCGCGGCGGCTGCCGAGACGTTGAGGCTGTCGGCCGCGCCGAGCATCGGCAGCCGGATCCCCTCGACGGCCGGGGATCGCCACATCTCCGACAGCCCTTCCGCCTCGCTGCCGAGCACGACCGCGACGGCCCCAGTGAGGTCGGCGTCCACGTGGAGCGTGGCGGCGTCAACGCGCGAGGCGACGACGCGGATGCCCGCGCCGAGGAGCCAGTCGATGACCTCGCGCGCGGAGCCCGTGGCGACGGGAACCTTGAAGATCGTGCCGATGCTGGCCCGGATCACGTTCGGGTTGAACAGGTCCGTGCCGCCGGCGGCGATCACCGCGGACGCACCCACCGCGTCGGCGGAGCGGAGAATCGCGCCCACGTTGCCGGGCTTCTCGACGTCCTCGGTGACGACGACGAGCGGGTTCGCAGGTAGCTTGAGATCCTCGAGCCGCGTCGGCGGCGTCGTGACGACCAGCACGACCCCGTCCGCGCGGTCGCCGTAGGCAAGGCGCGCGAACGCGCGTTGGCTCACCTCGATGCGGTGCCGCTCCGGCAGGCGATCGATCCGCTCGAGCGCGAGGCGGGCCTCCTCGCTCTCGAGCATCGGCCGGCAGACGAACGCCTCGACGATCTCGGCCCCGGCCTCGATGGCCCGCAGCGACTCCCGCGCCCCGTCGACGAGCGTTCGCCCCGTCGCCTCGCGCTCGCGCCGCTCCCGAAGTGCCAGCGCGGCACGCAGTCGCGGGTTTGCTGCGCTCTCGATCACGACGGGTGCCGCCATGCGCGCATGGTGCGCGCTCACGCGCCGACCTGGACACCACGGTCGATACGGACCGCCCAACCCAGTGCAAGCTGCGCGCCGGAGGCCGCAACCTGCTCGAGGCGGACGACCTCAACCGTCCGTGCCTGGAGGGCGTCGCGTGCCAGCGCCCGCAGGCTCGATCCGTCGATCTCCTCGGAGTGCGCGGTGAGCAGGACGAAGGCACCCGGAGCCGCGATCTCCCGGCACGCGCCGAGCAGGGGAGGGAGGTCGGCCTCGATGTGCCATTCGCGCCCGGCGCCTCGTCCGAAGGCGGGCGGGTCGAGCACGATCCCGTCATATCGGCGACCGCGCCGGGCCTCCCTGGCGACGAACGATGCAGCATCGTCGACGAGCCAGCGGATCGGGCGATCGGCGAGGCCCGACAGCTCGGCATTGCGCCGTGCCCATGCGACTGCGGCCTTCGCGCCGTCCACGTGCGCGACCGCCGCGCCGGCCCGAGCGAGCGCAAGCGTCGCCAGCCCAGTGTGGGCGAACAGGTTCAGCACCTGCGGCGGCTCGGGGTCGGCCCGGATCGCGGCCACCCGCGCCGCGACGGCGGCCTCCAGCCACGCGAGATTCGCCACGTGCTCCGGGTACAGCCCCACGCCCCCGGAGGAGGTCGGCCGGAGCTCCAGCGTCAGGCCCGCGAGCTCGATCGGCCAAGGGTCGGCCGGCCACCACGCTCCCGACCAGCCCGGGCCGACATCGAAGCGGAGGTCGGCCGACGCCCACGCATCGGGCGCCAACCGGAACCCGTCTGCCATCGGCGCTGGCCGATCGATCGTCAGCCCGCCGAATCGCTCGAGCCGGCGCCGAACGCCGGCGTCCAGCAGCTCGTACCCGATTCCGGGAATGGCCGATTTGCTCATCCCTGCAATGATGGTCCCGATGACCCGTATCCTCCTGTACACCGGCAAAGGCGGCGTCGGCAAGACCAGCATCGCGGCCGCTACGGCCCTGCTGAGCGCTCGGCGCGGATATCGGACGATCGTGCTCTCGACCGACATCGCCCACAGCCTCGCGGACGCGTTCGACATCGCGCTCGGGCCCGAGCCCACCGCGATCGAGCACAACCTGTGGGGCCAGGAACCGGACGTCTACCACAACATCGCGCGGTACTGGGCGACGATCCAGCGATACATGGCCGAGCTGTTCAGCTGGCGCGGCCTCGATGCGGTGCTCGCCGAGGAGATGACCGTCCTCCCCGGGATGGACGAGCTGGGCAACCTGCTGTGGATCGCGGACCACGTCGAATCGGGCGATTACGACGTGATCGTCGTCGACGCTGCGCCGACCGGCGAGACGCTCCGCCTGCTGTCGCTGCCCGAGGCGAGCCGCTGGTGGATCGAACGGATCGCGCCGATCGGGCGCCGGGTCAGCCGGATCGGGCGCCCGATGCTCGAGCGGATGATCGGCGTCCCGATGCCGCGCGACGAGGTGTTCGCGGCCGCCGAGCGCCTGCTCAACCGGCTCGACAAGGTCCATCGCCTGCTCGCCGACCCGGAACACTCGTCCGTGCGAATCGCGCTGGCGCTGGAGAAGCTGTCGATCGTCGAGGCGCAGCGCTCGTTCACGTACTTCCACCTGTTCGGCTATCCCAGCGACCTCGTCGTCTGCAACCGCGTGCTGCCGGCCGGCCTCGATGGCGACGGCTCGTTCGGCACGTTGCGGGCGACGCAGCAGCGCTACCTCCCCGAGGTGGAGGCCCAGTACGCACCGGTGCCGGTCCGGACCGTGCCCCAGTTCGACCGGGAGATGATCGGCGTCGAGCGGTTGGCCGAGATCGGCCGCGCCCTCTTCGGCGAGGACGACCCGACGTCGTTCTTCTACCGCGGCCGCCCGTACCGCGTCGTCACGGAGGCCGGCGGGCACGTGCTGGAGGTGGCGCTGCCGTTCACGTCCCGGGATGCGGTGCAGCTGACACGCGACGGCGACGAGCTGCTCTTGCAGGTCGACGGTCTTCGTCGCACGATCGTCCTTCCGCGGGCGCTCGTCGACGCGCCGACGATCGGCGCGAAAATGGAGGACGGCGTCCTTCGGATCCGGTTCCAGGGAGCGAAGTCATCGAAGTCGTCGAAACGAGGAGGCTGACCACGTGGCTGTCCCGAAAAGCGCCTCGCGGGCCCGGTCCTCGGCGGGCCTGCCCGACAGCGCCGCCGACCTGCGCATCGCCGAGCTCGAGGATCGTCTTGCCCGTCTCGAGGGCTCGCCGGGCCTCAGGGAGCGTGGTCGCCGGATGATGGACCGGGTCATGCCGCCCGAGGCGACGAGCCACTTCTTCAATGCCGGGCGCGAGCAGCTGCTCGGCATCCGCGCGATCGTCGACTTCTGGCTTCGCCGGATCGACGAGATGGAGTCGACCGTCGCGAGCGGCGATTCGCCCCGGGAGACGATCGAGATCGACTGACGCGCTCCCGGCACCGCCCGGCGCCGGCCGTGAGCTCGACGCAGGATCCATCGCGGGCCGAGCCGCGCAGCATCGGAACCTCGGGCACGGGGAACGTCCTGGCTCGCGAGGTCCGGCTGCTGGGCGCGCTGCTCGGCGAGGTCATCGTCGAGCAGGCCGGACGGGATGTGTTCGAGCTGGTGGAGGCGACTCGCCTGCGCGCGATCGCCGCCCGCCGGAGCGGCGCCGAAGCACGGGTCACGTTCGACGTGCTACCCGTCGATGCGGGCACGCTCGAAGGCGTCGTGCGTGCCTTCGGGCTGTACTTCCAGCTGGTGAATCTTGCGGAGGCGCGCGACCGTGTGCGCCAGGCGGCCCGTCGAGCCCGAGCGACCTCGGGCGCGTCGGAGGGCGCGAAGCTCCGTGCGGCATTGCGACGACTCGATGACCCCGCCGCCCTCCGGGGCCTGCGCGTCGCGCCCGTGTTGACGGCACACCCGACGGAGGCTCGCCGCCGGACGCTCCTCGTCGCCCTCCGCCGGGTCGCCGGACTCCTCGCCCAGGCCGACGACCCGCGCCTGACGCCCGCCGCCGATCGCGAGCTGCGGCGCGAGCTGCGCGAGGAGATCGCCGTGCTGTGGCGGACTGCCGAGCTCCGGCGCCGCGTTCCCCGGCCGATCGACGAGGTCCGCACCGCCATGGTGGTCTTCGACGAGACGCTCTACCGCATCGCGCCGCGGCACTACCGCCTGCTGGGCGCGGTCGTCGCGGGGAAGCGCCCGCCGCGCCTTCGTGATCTCCAGCCGCCGGTGGTACAGCCCTTCCTTCGCTTCGGCTCGTGGATCGGCGGCGACCGCGACGGGCATCCGGCGGTCACGTCCGAGGTCACCGCCGAGACGCTCAGGATCCATTCCGATCACGTCCTCCGGGGCCACGAGGCCGTCGCAACGCGGCTGTCGCAGACAATCGCGGCCAAGATCAGGGATCCCGATGTGCCGCCCGCGCTCGCCGGGCGACTCACCGCGGATGCCGACGTGTTTCCGGTCCTCGCACGATCGTTGCTGGAGCGATACCCGGACGAGCCGTTCCGGCAGCGGCTGGAGTTCATCGCGCAGCGACTCCGGCGAACGCGGGCGCACCTCGTTGCGCCGTCGCCTGCCTCGGGCGAGGCGACGGCCCGGTACGCGACCGCAGCCGAGTTGGTGGAAGAGCTGCGCGAGCTGCAGGGTGCGCTCGTGGCCGTCGGCTTGCCGCGGTCCGCCTGGGGCGTGGTCCAGGACTTCGTTTGGCAGGTCGAGACGTTCGGCTTCCACCTCGCCAATCTCGAGGTCAGACAGCATTCGGCCGTGCATCGGCGAGCACTCGCAACGACCGAGGGGACCGCCGAGCCTGAGCCACCGTCGCGCACCGAGGTGCTCGAGACGTTTCGCGCGATCCGGCACGCGCAGGACGCATTCGGCGAGGACGCCATCTCGCGGTACGTCGTGTCGTTCACGGCGAGCGCGCAGGACGTCACCAACGTCCTCGAGCTCGCCCGGCAAGCGGGGTGCGGCGAAGCGCCGGCGCTCGACGTCGTGCCGCTCCTGGAATCGTCCGACGCGCTCACCGGCGCGGGCCGGCTGCTCGAGGCGCTGTTCGCGGAGTCGAACTACCGGGCCCACCTGCGGCGGCGCGGCGACCGGCAGGAAGTGATGCTCGGCTACTCCGATTCGAACAAGGAGTCGGGCTATGTCGCCGCGAACTGGATGCTCCACCAGTCCCAGGCGGAGCTCGTGGACGTCGCCCGGCGCCACGATGTCGAGTTGACCCTGTTCCACGGTCGCGGCGGCGCCATCGGTCGCGGCGGCGGCCTGGTCGAGCTCGCGGTGGCTGCGCAGCCGGCGGGCTCGGTCGAGGGCAGGCTGAAGCTCACCGAGCAGGGCGAAGTGGTCTGGACGAGGTACGGCGACCCCGACCTGGCGCTCCAGCACCTCGAGATCCTGACCGCGGCCGCCCTCGAATCGCTCGGGCCGCCCGATCCCGCCACGGCGCACGACCCGGAGGCCGGGACGGCGGTGCTCGACGCGCTTGCTGCCGATGCTCGACGGGCATATCGCGCCCTCGTCTACGACGACCCGGGCTTCGCCGGGTTCTTCGCCCGGATGACGCCGATTCGCGAGATCTCGGGGCTGCAGCTCGGGTCGCGGCCCGCGCGACGAGGAGTGGTCGGTCGACAGCTCGCGATCGACGATCTCCGCGCGATCCCGTGGGTCTTCGCCTGGTCGCAGGCGCGTGTCGAGCTACCGGGCTGGTACGGACTTGGGACCGCATTGGAGGCGTTCGATCGGCGCCCTCGCGCCGCGCGCCTCGCGGACCTGTACGACAGCTGGCCGTTCTTCCGATCCCTGATCGATCACGCGCGGCTCGCCGTCGGCCGAGCCGATCTGGCCCTTGCCCGTGGCTACGCGTCGCTCGCAGCCAGCCCGGGCGATTCGGAACGCTGGGCGCGAATCGAGCAGGAGTTCGAGCGGACGCGCGGCGCGCTGGATCGCCTGCCGGGTCGCGCCGTCGGGCTGCCGCAGTCGGCGACGCTGCGCGCGCCGTACGTCGACACGCTGTCCGTCGTGCAGCTGGAGCTCCTGCGCACGCTGCGCGAGCGGGAAGCGCGCGATCCGGCGGACGCCACGCTGTCCGTGCTCCGGTCGCTCATCGCGCTGACCATCAGCGGCCTCTCGGCGGCGCTCCAGGGGACCGGCTAGCGACGGGCATCCGGGTCCGCGGCTACCCGGCCGTGACGCGGGTGGCAGTCTGCTCGAGCTCCTCCAGCTCCCGACGAAGTCGACCGGCGTAGAGCCGATTGCCACGGGCCTCCACGAAGGCGATCATCGCGCGCCACTCAGCTGCTGCCTCGGCGGGCCGGCCGGCAAGGCGCAGCACGTCGCCGAGCGCGAGATGCGCGGATGGGACGAGGACGCCGTACTCGAGTGCTTCCGCCTCACCTACCGCCTCGCGTGCCATCGACTCGGCGTCGGCGAGCGCGCCACCGCGGGCGAGCAGCCGTGCGCGGGCAGCCTTGAGTGGAACCTGGGTCACGACGTCGTCAGGCGCGCCGGTTTCCGCCGCGGTGCGGAGCGCGTTCTCGGCTTCCTCGGTCTCGCCCAGGTCGATGAGGCACTGGGCGAGGCGGGTCGCGGCCGTCGAGAGGTAACCTCGTTCACCGGTGGCGCTCAGGTGACGGCAGATGGTTCGCAACCGGTCAGCGGCCAGCCTGGCATCTCCCGCCCAGTAGTCGAGGCGCGCGTCGCTGTCGTCGGAGAGCACCGTGAGCTCCCAGCCCAGGTCACGCTGCAGGGCGAGACCGCGTTCGAAGAGCTCATGGGCCTCCGTGCGGGCGCCCCGTTCGCCGCTGAGCCGGCCCATCAGCAGCAACGTCACCGACTCCATGGCGCGCTGCCCGTGCCCGCGCGCGAAGGTGAGATCCTCCTCGAGCATCAACATCGCCTGATCTGGCGTTGCGTCCACGCTGTCCAGGTAGGAGCTGGTCCGGTAATGGCGGGCCCGGCCCTGCAGCTCGACGTCTTCCGCCTTGACGGCGTAGCCGAGGGCCTGCTCCGCAAGCTCGTAGGCGTTCTTGAGCTGGCCGGTGAACCCTGCCACCTCGGACAGGGCCAGCAACGCCCGCGCGATCCCCGCCGGTTCGCCGAGCTCGCGGCGGATGCGGAGTGCCTCTTCGATCCCTCGTCGCATCTCGGCGGCACTCTGCCCAGCCGCGCTCCCCACCCAGGTCGCTTCGAGCGCCTGCGCCCGAGTCGGAGCATCGGCCTCCGGCGACGCGAGGACCTCGCCGAGGGCCGCCCTCGCCTCATCGAGCCGGCCGGTCCCCCAGAGAGCCCTCGCCAGCTTCGGCAAGTTGGCGAGCCGTTCGGGATCATCGGGTCCGCGCAGGTCGTTCGCTCGGCTGAGCAGTCGCAGGACCGCCACTTCGTCGAAGATTGCGTCAGCACGCCGTGCAGCTGCTTCCAGGTGTCCCGCAGCCCGCTGACCGAGGCGTTTGACGGATTCGTCCTCGCCTGACACCTGCTCGCGATAGACGGCCGCCTGCTCGAGGTGGTACCCGATCACCTCGCGCAGCTGCTCAAGGCGATCCCCCAGCGTGCGCTCCATCCAGTCGGCAAACTCCTCGTGAAGGCGCGCTCGCTCGTGCTTGGCGAGTCCCTCGTAGGCAGCATCGCGCATGAGCTGATGCCGGAACCGGAAGCGGACATCCCCTTCGAGGTCGTCGATGTCCGGCGCCGCGTCCTCGTCGATCCGCAGCAGCTCCTTGCGCACCAGCACCATCAGGCGGTCCAGAACCGCCGGCTGCTCGTCTCGCGGGCTCAGCTCCACCACTTCCGACGCGCCGAACCGTTTGCCGATGACCGCCGCCCTGCCGAGCACGTCCAGCTCCTCGGGCGGCAGGCGATCCAGGCGAGCCGCCAGAAGCCCTTCGATCGTGGCTGGAACCGTGATCTGGCTCGGCGTGCGCGTCAAGCGGTAGGCATCCCCGTCCCGGTCCAGGGTCCCGTCGTCCACGAGCACCGACAGGAGCTCTTCGACGAAGAGCGGATTGCCCTCGGCGGCGTCCTCGATCGTCCGCATCAATTCGTCGGGCAGCGGATGACCTACGAGGTTGTTGAGGATCTGAGCAACCGAGGCGTCGTCGAGCGGCTCGAGCAACACGGTGGTCGCCCTCGGCTTGCCTGCCCCCCAGGTGGGCCGGACTTCGAGCAGCTCTGGCCGGGCGATGGCTACCACCAGCATGGGAGCGTCGCGCGCCCGGTCGACGATGTGCTCGAGCAGGTCGAGGAACGTTGGCGTGCCCCATTGCACGTCGTCGAAGATTGCCACCAGGGGACGGCGCCGGGCGAGGCTCTCGAACAAGCGGCGGAACGCCCAGGAGGTCTCTTGACGGCCGCTGGCCGAAGGTCGATCGGTCGTACCCAGTCCGATGGCGGCTGCCACACGCTCCGTCACGACTCGTGCCTGGGGCATTCCCGTCGTGAGCGCGCTCAGACGCTGGATCGCGATGTCCGGGCTGTCGTCGAGCTGGATGCCGGCCACGGCGCGAAGCGCCTCGGCGAGGGGCCAGTAGCTGATGGCGTCGCCGTATGAGAGGCAGTGGCCGCGGATGACCGTGACGTCGGCGCGCACCCGACTGAGGAATTCGTGGACGAGGCGCGACTTCCCGACTCCGGCCAGGCCCAGGACCGTGACCAGCTGCGGGGCGCGCTCGTCGCGGCTGCGCGCGGCCGCATCGGTCAGGATCCGCAGCTGCGGGTCTCGCCCGACCATCTCGCTGTCCATGTGGCGCGGCACCGCTTCGGCCGTCGGATGGACCGCAGTCAGGCGCCATGCGGTCAACGGGTCGGCCTTGCCCTTCACGGCGAGCGGCGCCAATGGCTCCGCGATGACGGCATGGCGCACGAGCCGATACGTCAGCGCGCCGGCCAGTACCCCGCCGGCGGCGGCCGCTACCTCGAGCCGTTGGGCGATATTCACGACGTCGCCGGTCGCCAACGACTGCCGCGTGGTCGCATCGCCGGCCACGACCACGCCGGTATTGATGCCCACGCGGATCACCAGGCGAACCCCCCAGCGTGCCTCGAGGTCGCGATTGAGGGCCCCGAGCGAGCGCTGCATGTCGAACGCGGACCGGACGGCGCGCAGGGCGTCGTCCTCGTGGACCTGCGGGATCCCGAAGACGGCCATGACCGCGTCGCCGATGAACTTCTCGACGGTCCCCTCATGCCGTTCGATCGCGACCCGCACGGCATCGAAATACCGCTGCTGGACCTCGCGCAGCGCCTCCGGATCGAGGCGCTCACCGATCGTGGTGGAGCCGACCAGGTCGGCGAACAGGACGGTCACCCGGCGTCGGGTCTCATGCGCCCGGACGCTCGTGCCATCCGGGGAGAGCGGCGTGCCGCAGTTCAGGCAGAAGCGCGCCAGTTCCGCATTCGGCTCGCCACACTTTGGGCAGGCCCGCATGCACAGATACTACGCTCCGGTGCCTCGGCGAAGCCAGCTGGACGGCCCGCAGGAGCGTGTTTTGCCTTGCTGCGGCCATCGATCGCGCGCAGACTCAAGCTGGCCACACCCACGGGTCGCGGTACGGAGGAGGGCGAGATGGAGATCAAGTGGAATGCTCACGTCAACGTGGAGAACGCCAAGGTGGGCCTGGGGTGGGGGGTCACCGACGACGTGTCCGGCGGCGTGACAGCCTATGCAACCGTGATCACCCTCACGCTGCCGCAGCGTGCGGCCGCCAGTGTCAGCAAGAAGGCTCCGAATGAGACCGTGGTCCTGAATCGAAGCGCCAGCCTGACCTGTGATGCGAACGGAATCGAGGCCAACGTCACGTACCGAGTGACACCTCTGACGGGGACCGGCAAGCAGGTCGCGGTCAGCGTCGCCAAGGTCGCCGGCCAGAAGCCCCCCGCCACCGGCGACGTCCTCGGCCGGGGTACGGGACAGGTCGGCGAGGACATCACCGTCCACGTGGTGATTCCGGGTTCTTGCGCATAGGCCCATTCGCGGGCGCCTGACTGCCCTGCGCTAGAATGCGCCGGCGGCGCGACGGAACTCGCGTCGCACTCGGGCGGCTAGCTCAGTTGGTTAGAGCAATTGCTTGACATGCAAGAGGTCACTGGTTCGAGCCCAGTGTCGCCCACCATCACTCGCCCGATGATCATCCGCCATCGCGGCGTTGGCCGGCTCGCCTCGGCGCTCGATCCCGGCCCGACCACCGCGGGCTCAGCGCGGCGAGATGCCCCACCACAGGACGGCGAGGAACACGACCCAGGCCACGATGGCCGCCGCGGACCCCGTCACCAGGCGCCGTCGATCCTGCTGCATTCCCGGATCCCCCTGCATCACCAGTCATGCGCCGAGGACGGCGGACGGTAGGTGGCGGTGCGCACGCTCCGCCATGAGGAGATGTGCCTATCCCGCCTCCTCGGTCTACGTCGCCTCGACTGGCGCTGGCGCCGGAGCGGTCATCGTGATGTGCCGCACGGACGGCACGAGGACGACGCTGAGGCAGACCAGGACGTTCAGCACCGCGGCGATGTACAGCGTCTGCGACGTGCCAAGCGTGGCCGCGATCGGGCCGATGAGGGCGTAGCCGATCGGATTGAGGGCAACCGAGCCGAACCAGTCGAACGAGCTGATCCGAGAGAGCGCATGCGCCGGGATGTTGCGCTGGAACGCGGTGACGTAGAGCGTCTCGCCGAGCGCAAACCCGATGCCCGTCAGCAGCCCGACCAGTGCGACCGCAGCAAGCGGGAGGGGCACCGCCAGCGACGCGATGAAGAGCCCTGCCGGCATGACCAGCAGCTCGCTCCAGACGAGCGGTCGCCTGACCCTGAGGCGCAACGCGAAGACGCCCCCGATGACGGCTCCAAGGGACTCGACGGCGAGGATCGTGCCCCAGCCGGCCGCACCGCCGAGATGGTCCCTGGCGACCGTCGGGCCCAGCACGAGCAGGGCAGGGAAGTAGGTCAGCTGGAACAGCCCGAAAGAGGCAATGATGGCGACGACCCACGGCCGCGAGATGAGCTCGCGCCAGCCCTGCCGGAGATCGGCCACGACCGAGCTGGCCGCGACCCGGGCAGTCGGCGAGATCCGCATCGAGGCGATCAGCGTCGCGGATGCGAAGAAGGTTGCCGCATCGATCGCGACCGCGATGGCCGGGCTGCCGAGCGTGACGATGAGCGCGCCGAGCGCCGGTGAGGCGATGGACAGCGTGCTGCGCGACAGCTGGACGAGGGCGTTCGCGGGCTGGAGCCGCTCGTCGCTCACGGTCTCTCGGACGAGGCCGATCGACACGGGGCGCGAGAACGCATTCGCGACACCGAAGGCGATCTGGAGGAGGGCGACCGTCCAGACATTCGCCGCGTCTGTGACCAGCAGCGCTGCCGTCGCGACCTGGGCCGAACCCTTCACGAGGTCGGTGCTGATGAGGATCGTCCGGCGCGGGATTCGGTCCGCGAACACGCCACCGAGCAGGAGGAAGATGACCATCGGGATCTCGCGTGCCAGCAGCACGATCCCGAGGTCCGTCGGCGTCCCGAATCCCAGCACCGCGAACGCGAGCGCGACATTGGCCATTCCGGACCCGAGGTTGGAGACGATGACGGCGCTGAGGTAGCGCGCGAAGTTCCGCTCGCGAAGGATCTCGAGGCTGGCAGGTCGGCGCACGGGGTCGGAGTCTAGGGAGACGATTGCGAGGCTGCGCTATAGTCCGCGCCAACGCATCGATCGGGACACGCGATCGAAGGCAGGTCTCGCAGCGAGCCGGAGCTGGTGGAAGCCGGCAGATCGACCTTCGAACCCGCACCACCCGTGAGCGGCCGGTGAACCGGCCCGGGATCCGCCCGTTAGCGCGGCGCGAGCGCCCGGCTCGCGTGCCTCCTCGGAGGTGCGGGTCGGGAAGGCGGGTGGAACCGCGGGAAGTCGAGCCATCGACCTCTCGTCCTGCACTGGACGAGGGGTCGTTTCGATTCTCGGGAGGTCGACGGAGATGGTGGACAAAGCGAACGACAAGGGAGTGGCGCCGCCCGCCAACGTGGCGGCTCCGGCAGCCGACGCGGCGTCACCGGCGGCCAATGTCGCGGACGAGGACGTCCTCGAGGCGCCGGAGCGCGGCTCGGTCGACGAGCTGCTCGACGCCGGTGCGCACGACGAGCTCGACGCGATGCGCCACTCGACCGCCCATGTCATGGCCGAGGCCGTGCTCGACCTGTTCCCGGGCACGAAGCTCGGCATCGGTCCGGCCGTCGCCGACGGCTTCTACTACGACTTCGAGCTGCCCCGCCCGCTGACGCCGGACGACCTCGGGTCGATCGAGGCACGGATGCGGGAGAGCGTTGCCGCGAACCACCCGTTCGTGCGTAGGGAGGTCGCGTTCGATGATGGCCGCGCCACCGTCGAAGGCGCTGGCCAGTCGTACAAGGTCGAGATCCTCGACGATCTTGCCGCCAGGTCGCAGGCGGCCGGGGAGGGGAATCCACCGATCACGTTCTACGAGCACGGTCCGTTCACCGACCTGTGCAAGGGCCCGCACGTGGCCGCGACGGGCAGGATCGGCCCGTTCAAGCTCCTGTCCGTCGCCGGCGCGTACTGGCGGGGCGACGCGAAACGACCCGCGCTGCAGCGGATCTACGGGACGGTCTGGCCGGACCAGGAGGCGCTCGACGCATTCCTCTGGCGCCGGGCGGAGGCGAAGAAGCGCGACCACCGCAAGCTCGGCGTCCAGCTCGACCTGTTCAGCTTCCACGACGTCAGCCCCGGCGCCCCCTTCTTCCACCCGAAGGGCCAGCGCATCTGGCTCACGCTGGAGGCCGCCATGCGCGAGCTCCAGGCGCGCCGCAACTATCTCGAGGTGGCCACGCCGATCGTCGTCAGCGAGCGACTCTGGCAGCAATCCGGCCACTGGGACCTGTACAAGGAGCACATGTTCCTGGTCGAGTCCGAGAACCAGACGTTCAGCCTCAAGCCGATGAACTGCCCCGAGTCGACGTTCATCTACCGCTCGAGGAAGCGCTCGTATCGCGACCTGCCGCTGCGCTATGCGGAGTACGGGCGGCTGCACCGGAACGAGCTGTCCGGCGCGCTGAGCGGCCTGACGCGCGTCCGCCAGTTCGTCCAGGACGACGCCCACATCTACGTCCGCCCGGACCAGCTCATGGAGGAGATCCAGGCGCTGCTCGGGGAGGTTCGCGAGGCGTACGGCTGGTTCGGGCTCCGGCCGCGGTTCAGCTTCGCCACGAAGCCGGACAAGGCGATCGGCGATCCCGCACTGTGGGAGAAGGCAGAGCGCCTGACGATGGAGGCGTTCGCCGCGTCCGACATCAGCTACGAGCTGAAGCCCAAGGACGGCACGTTCTACGCGCCCAAGATCGACATCTACATCGACGATGCCCTCGGGCGCGAGTGGCAGATGGCGACGATCCAGATCGACCTGACGATGCTGCCCGAGCGCTTCGACCTCAGGTACGACGACGAGACCGGCGCCGCCGTTCGCCCGATCGCGCTCCACCGCGCGATCTACGGCAGCATCGAGCGCTTCATCGGGATCCTGATCGAGCACTTCGCCGGGGCGTTTCCGCTGTGGATCGCGCCGGTGCAGGCGATGGTCATCCCGATCGCCGACCGGCACATCGAGCCCGCCGAGGAGCTCGCCACGGTCCTTCGCGGCCGCGGTCTCCGGGTGGAGGTGGACCGATCGGACAACCGCATGCAGAACAAGATCCGGCTCGCCCAGGAGCAGAAGGTGCCGTACATGCTCGTCCTCGGCGATCGCGAGATCGAGGCGAAGACGGCGGCTCCCCGGACCAGGGCCGGAGAGCAACAGCCCGCGGAGGCCTGGGATTCGCTGGCGGACCGCCTCGCCGCGGAGGCGGCCGCGAGGGGAGCCTGAACACCCCTGTGCTACTATCCCGCGGCGACCGGGACGGCCGCGGCTTTGCCGTTGCCTGACCGGAAACACCAGGCAAAACGTTCGAGAGGGAAGCAACCATCAGCCGAGACCTGCGCGTCAACGAGATGATCCGGATCCCACAGGTCCGAGTGATCGATGAGGAGCAGAACCAGCTGGGCGTGATGCCCACGCCGCAAGCCCTTCAGATGGCGCAGGAGCGGGGCCTCGATCTCGTCGAGGTGGCCCCGATGGCGGCCCCGCCGGTGGCTCGTTTTCTCGACTTCGGCCAGTACAAGTACGAGCTGACGAAGCGAGAGAAGGAGAACAAGCGCCGGCAGCGGTCGGTGACCTTCAAGGAAGTGCGGCTCTCGCCGAAGATCGGCACGGGCGACTTCGACACGAAGGTCCATCGCGCGGTCGAGTTCCTCTCGGACGGCGATCGGATCAAGGTCACGGTCCGCTTCAGGGGGCGCGAGCTCAGCCACCCCGAGCTGGGGCGGGTGCTGCTCGAGAAGTTCTCGAAGCAGGTCGAAGAGCACGGAATCATCGAGCGCCAGCCGGTGCTCGAGGGCAAGTCGATGTTCATCGTCCTGGCCTCGACGCACAAGCCGAAGGTGGTCGAACCGGGTCCCAGGGCCCATCGCGGCGACGGAGACGACGCCAACGGCAACGGCCAGGAAGCTACGCCAGCAGCGCAGCCGGCGACCGCGACAGCAGCACCGGTGACGCCACCGGCGCCCGCCCCGGTCGCGGAGCCGGTCGCAGCGCCGACAACGGGAGACTGACGACGAACATGCCGAAGATGAAGAGCCACAAGGCGGCCCAGAAGCGCATCGGCGTGTCCGGGAGCGGCAAGGTCATCCGCGTCAACGCGTGGCGAGGCCACCACCTCGAGATCAAGTCGTCCCGCCGGACGCGCCGCTACGCCGGCGTCTCGGTCATGGACGCGACCCACGCCAAGCAGGTCAAGCGCCTGCTGCCGTACCTCTAGGAGCCCGATAGCGAATGGCACGAGTCAAGCGCGGCGTCACCGCGCACGCCCGGCACAAGCGCCTCCTCGACGACGCCGAGGGTCGGAAGGGCACGCGCTCGCGGCTGGTCAAGCCGGCGCGCGAGGCCCTGCTCCACGCCCTCGCCTACGCGACGCGCGACCGCAAGCAGCGCAAGCGAGATTTCCGCGGCCTGTGGATCGTCCGCATCAACGCGGCCGTCCGCAAGGAGGGCTGGACCTACGGCCGGTTCATCGAGGGCCTGAAGAAGTCAGACATCCAGATCGATCGCAAGATCCTGGCCGACCTCGCCGTGCGCGACGCCGGCACGTTTACCCAGATCGTCGAAGCGGCGAAGGGCAATCCTCGGACCGAGGGCCCGCGGAGCTTTACCTCGGTCCTCGGAGAGCGAGGATCGACTCCCGCCTGAGGTTGCCGATGCACCGCTCGACGAGCCCTCGACATCCCCGGATGATCGGGGGCTCGTGATTCACGGAGCAGCCAGCCCGTACCATCGAAGCACCGAACAGGAAGGACCCGCGTGGATCTCGCTCATCTGACGCAGGATCTCGAGAAGCTGGCCGCGGAGACCGCGTCGGCGCTCGCCGGCGCGCCCGACGTGGCGGCGATCGACGCGCTGGAGCTCGACGTCCTGGGCAAGAAGGGCCGGCTCACGGGCATCCTGCGCGGCATCGGCGCCCTGCCGGTCGAGGACCGGCCCAAGGTCGGCGCGATCGCCAACCGGGTTCGGGGCGAGATCGAGGGCGCCATCGCGGAACGGCGAGGCGTCCTCGGGTCGGCGGAGCTGGACGCGCGGATCGCCGCGGAGACCATCGACGTGACGATGCCCGGTCGCCCGTTCCGGCACGGCTCGCTCCATCCGAGCATCGAGTCGATGGCCGAGATCGCCCGGATCTTCGGGCAGTTCGGGTTCGTGGTCCACGAGAGCCCGGAGATCGAGGACGACCTGACGAACTTCCAGGACCTGAACATCCCGCCAGACCACCCGGCGCGCGACCTGTGGGACACGCTGTACGTCGACATCCCGGGCCACCTGCTCCGGACCCACACCTCGCCGGGCCAGCTCCACGTGATGCGGACGATGCAGCCCCCGATCCGGGCACTGCTCCCGGGCCGGTGCTTCCGATACGAGGCGATCGACGCCTCGCACGGCTCGGAGTTCTTCCAGGTCGAGGGGATCATGGTCGACGAGGGCACCACCATGGGTGACCTGCGCGGCCTGCTCGACGAGTTCGCCCACGCCATGTTCGGCGCCGGCAAGCGCACGCGCTTCCGGCCGGGCTACTACCCGTTCACCGAGCCGTCGGTCGCGTTCGACGTCGAGTGCCTGGTGTGCGGCGGCCCCGGCTGCCCGGCGTGCGGCCGAAGCGGCTGGATGACGATCCTCGGCGCCGGGATGATCCACCCGGTCGTCCTGCGCCGCGGCGGGCTCGACCCGGAGCGCTACCAGGGCTTCGCGTTCGGGATGGGCCCGGAGCGGATCTCGATGCTGCGGCACCGGATCACGGACCTGCGCCTCTTCCTCGAGAACGACGTGCGCTTCCTGGGCCAGTTCCGATGAGCGCGCTCCGATGAGAGTCCCGCTTTCGTGGCTGCGCGAGTTCGTCGACGTCGACCTGACGCCGGAGGACCTGGCGGCGCGTCTGACGCTGCTCGGCATGGAGGTCAAGGGCATCGACCGCCGCGGCGCCGACTGGGCAAACGTCGTGGTCGGCGAGCTGCTTGCCGTGGAGAAGCATCCGAACGCGGATCGCCTCTCGCTCACGAGAGTCAACACCGGGAGCGGTGAGCCGCTTGAGATCGTCTGCGGCGCCACGAACATCGCGGTCGGACAACGCGTGCCGGTCGCGTTGCCGGGCGCGGTGCTCCCGGGCAATCGGCGGATCGAGCGCACGGAGAAGATGGGCGTCGTCTCGAACGGGATGCTCTGCTCGGGCGACGAGCTCGGCCTCACCGCCGACGCGGATGGGATCCTGATTCTCGCCCCCGGGACGCCGCTCGGCGCGAAGCTGACCAACCTGTACGGCGACGTCGTGCTCGACGTCGACGTCAAGCCCAACCGGGGTGACGCACTGTCGATCCTGGGCATCGCACGCGAGGTCGCGGCGGTCACCGGGGGCACCGTGCGGATGCCGACGATCGAGGTCGCCGAGCCCGGGGAGCCGATTGAGAGCCGCCTGACGGTCCAGGTCGCGGACGCGCGGCTGTGCCCGCGCTTCGTCGGCCGCTGGATCGACGGGGTGCGCGTCGGGTCCTCGCCCGACTGGGTCCAGATGCGGCTGCTCGCGGCGGGCATCCGACCGATCAGCAACGTCGTCGACGCCTCGAACTACGTCATGGTCGAGCTGGGCAAGCCGATCCACACCTTCGACGCCGCCGCCGTCGCCCGCGACGCCGGCGGGCACGCTGGGATCGTCGTCCGACGGGCCGCGGCAGGTGAGCGCATCGAGACCCTCGACCACGTCGACCGCGTCCTGGACCCCGAGGCCCTCCTGATTGCCGACGCGAACGGGCCGCTGGGCATCGCCGGAGTCATGGGCGGCGCCGCGTCGGAGGTGTCCGACGCGACGACGGCGGTCATCGTGGAGTCGGCGATCTTCGATCCGGTCAGCATCCGCCGGACCGCATTCCGCTACGCGCTGCGGTCCGAGGCAAGCCTGCGCTTCGAGAAGGGCCAGGAGTTCCGGCTCGCGCGTGTCGGTGCGGATCGTACGGCCCAGCTGATTCTCGACTGGGCGGGAGGCTCGGCCGCGCGCGGCGTCGCCGACACCCATCCGGAGGAACCGACGCCGCGACGGGTCGCGTTCCGGCCGGCCCGTGTCGATCGGTTGCTCGGGACGTCGCTCGGCGTCGAGGCGCAGCGCGCGGTGCTTGCCCGGGTCGGTATCGAGACGGCGGTCTCCGCGGGCCCGATCGGCGTCGAGATCGCCGCGGGGACGACGCCGGAGACGGTGCCCGCGGGCGCGGGCCACGCCGTCCTCGCCACGATCCCGACGTGGCGGCGCGACCTCGAGATCGAGGCGGACCTTGCCGAGGAGATCGCCCGCGTCCACGGCTACGAGGCGGTGCCGCCGCGCCGGCCTTCGACCCAGATGCCGGGCTGGCGCGAGACGCCGCTTGCCGCTCGCGATGCCATACGGGCAGCGCTGGCCGGCGCCGGGCTGACCGAGGTCGTCAGCTACGCGCTCGTCTCCGCGCGGATGATCGAGTCGTTCCGGTGGACGGCGCCGGACCGGCCGGCGGCGGGCGAGGCCGGTCGGGAAGGAACGCCCGTGACCGTGACGAATCCGCTCTCCATGGACCACTCGATCCTCCGCCAGTCGCTGGTCGGGAGCCTCGTCGAGGTCCTCGACTCGAACACCCGGCACGGTCAGGCGGACCTGGCGGTGTTCGAGGTGGGCAAGGGCTACGGGCGCGTCGCAAACGACTCGCGGGAGTGGTGGCGCCTCGGGCTCGCGTTCGCCGGCGCGTTCGAGCCGCCCGCCTGGAATCGCGCCCGCCGCGAGGCGGACGTGGAGGACGCAAAGGGTGCCGTGGAGCACGTCGCACGCGTGCTCGGGTCGAGTGCGCCGGTGTACACCGCGCTGGCCGACGAGCCAATCCTGCACCCGGGCCGCAGCGCTACCGTCGAGTCGCGCTTCGACGACGGCTCGCTCGCGATCGGCGGTTTCGTCGGCGAGCTCCATCCGCGCCTGGGGGAGGCGTGGGATCTCCGGGCGCGGCGAATCGTCGTAGGGGAGCTGTCGGTCGCCGGCCTCGGTGGCGGCAGTCTCGCCGCCGTGAGCTCCGTTCCGCTCCCGCGCTTCCAACCGATCGAGCGCGACCTCACCGTCGACGTGCCGGATCGCGCCGCCGCATCTGCCGTCGCCGATGCGGTCCACGCCGCGGGCGGCGCGACCCTCGAGGAAGCTGCGCTCGTCGGCACCTATCGCGGTCAACCACTCGGCCCCGACGAGCGCAGCCTCACGTTCCGGCTCCGCTTCGGCGCGGCGGATCGGGCCATCGGCGAGGCCGAGATCGACGCGGCAATCGGTACGATCAGCGACGCGCTCCGGGAGAACATCGGAGCGCGAATCCGCTCCTGAGCCTGTTACGCTCCCGCCGTGGAGCAGATCCAGCCGTTCGATCTGGTCATTGCCCTGATCCTCCTGGCGATGTTCATCGTCGGGTACGCACAGGGAGTCGTTCGGCGGCTTCTCGGCATCGCGGCGATCCTGTTCTCGCTCATCCTCGGTGCCCAGCTCCGCCAGCCCCTCGGGGACTACCTGTCGCACCAGTGGACGACGATCGTCCCCACCTACAGCTACATGGTGGCCTTCGGCGCGGTCTTCGTCGCGGCCGCGGTCACGCTCAGCATCGGCATCCAGATCTCGTATCGTCCCGCGCCGCTTTTCCCGCGCTACCCGGTGCTCGACGAGACCCTCGGTGGGCTCCTCGGCGTGGTCGAGGGGTTCCTGATCCTCGTCGCGATCCTGCTGATCCTCGATCCGTACTTCACCCAGCCGGACATCCGGGACAAGGCCGGCATCGGGGAGTTCGGGCTCCTGCGGTCGCTCCACGACCTGCTGGACAACACGCTGACCGCGTCGATCCTGCGCCACAACGTCATCCCCGGGTTCCTCGTCGTGTTCGGGATCCTGATTCCGCAGGACGTGAGGTCCGTGTTCGCCAGGGCGCTGACCGCCCTCGCCTGATCTGGTGCAGCCCGTCCCGCGCGGGACGCTGCGACCCATGACGCTCTCCCGCGAGACGCTCACCGGGGCCACCCTTGACGCAGCTCGTGCGCTGCTCGGCGCCAACCTGGTGCGCGAGGCACCCTCCGGCGATCCCGTCGAGCGCCGGGTCGGTCGCATCGTGGAGGTCGAGGCGTACATCGGCGAGGACGACCGGGCATCCCACGCCCGGTTCGGCCGCACGGCGCGGAACGCGGTCATGTACGGGCCTCCGGGAGTGGCCTACGTGTACCTTGTCTACGGGATGTACGAGTGCCTGAACGTGGTCACGGAGCCTGCTGGCCGGCCCGCCGCCGTGCTGATTCGCGCCGTCGCGCCGGTCTCGGGCGAGGCCGCTTTGCGGGCGGCGCGTTTTGTCCACGCCCTGCGCCGTGCCCGGACCGACGAGGGGCGAGCGCGAGCCGCTGCCCGGATCGGCGCGATCCCGGCAGCGCGGCTGGCGTCCGGCCCGGGCCTGGTCGGGGCGGCATTCGACATCACGCGGGACGACACGGGCCGCGACCTGCTCGATCGAGCGTCGCCGCTGCGCCTGGAGCCGGGCTCGCCGCCGACGCGCGTCGTCGCGACGCCACGAATCGGCATCGACTATGCACCGGAGCCGTGGCGCAGCACGCACTGGCGCTTCGTGGAAGCTCGCTAGGCACGATGGATCAACGCTCCGTCGCGATCCTCGAGTTTCCGCTCGTCCGCGAGCGCCTGGCCGACAAGACCTCGTTCGGCCCGAGCCGCCGGCTCGCGGAGCAGCTCGCGCCGCAGTCCGACCCGGTCCTCGTCGCCCGCGGGCTGGACGAGACCGACGAGGCCCGCGCCCTCGTGGAGGAGCGGGCCGGCGTTGGCATCGCCGGCGCGCGCGACATCGGGCCCGCGATCGAGCGCGCAGCGCGCGGGGGCCGCCTCGATCCCGAGCAGTTCCTGGACATCTGGGCGACCCTCGACGCGGCCGCCGGCCTCAAGCCGCACCTCGCCGACGCCCGCCGGCCGCTCCAGCGCGAGCTGGGCCGCCAGCTGCACCCGTTGCCGGCGATCACGTCAACCCTGGCGCGTTCGTTCGACCCCGCCGGCGAGCTCCTCGACACCGCGTCGCCGCGGCTCGGGGGCCTCCGGGCGGCCGTTCGCGTCGCCTTCGACCGTCTCCGGCGTCGGCTCGACACGCTCGTCGCCTCCGAGCTCGGCAACGCCCTCCAGGAGCCGCTCGTCACGCTCCGGAACGGCCGCTACGTGGTCCCGGTCCGAGCCGACGCCAAGGGACGGGTCAAGGGCATCGTCCACGACGCGTCGGGCAGCGGTCAGACGCTGTTCATCGAGCCGCTGGTGGTGGTCGAGCTCGGGAACACGTGGCGGGAGGCACAGGCCGCGGAGCAGGCCGAGATCGAGCGGATCCTCGACGAGCTGTCGGCGCTGGTCGGCGCCAACGCGGGGCCCTTGCGCGAGACCCTCGGCGCCCTCGCCCAGTTCGACTTCTGGGCGGCCAAGGCGCAGCTCGCGGGCGAGATGGGCGCATCCCGCGCGGAGACCACGAAGCGCTCCGAGGTGACCCTCCTCTCGGCGCGCCATCCCGGCTTGACCGGGCGAGTCGTCCCCATCGACGTGCGCCTCGGCGACGGGTTCACGGCGCTGGTCGTTACCGGCCCGAACACCGGCGGCAAGACGGTCACGCTCCGAACGCTCGGGCTGCTCGCCCTCATGCACCAGGCGGGCCTGCACATTCCCGCGTCGCCGGGGAGTCGCCTGCCGACCTTCCGCGACGTCTTTGCCGACATCGGCGACGAGCAGTCGATCGCCCAGTCGCTGTCGACGTTCTCGGGGCATCTGCGCTCGATCATCCGGATCGTCGAGGCGGCGGGCCCGGGGACGCTCGTCCTGCTCGATGAGCTCGGCGCCGGCACCGACCCGACCGAGGGCTCCGCCCTGGCGCAGTCGCTCCTGGACCACTTCATCAAGGCAGGCGCGCTCGTCGCCGCCACCACCCATTACGCGGAGCTGAAGGCATACGCGCATACGACACCGGGGGCGACGAACGCGTCGGTCGAGTTCGACCTCGAGACGCTCAGCCCGACGTACCGGCTGACCATCGGCCTGCCCGGCGGCTCCCAGGCCTTCGCGATCGCCGAACGGCTCGGGCTGCCGCCGGCGCTGGTGGCCGACGCGCGCTCGCGGCTGAGCGAGGCGCAGCGCACGTTCGAGGCGACGCTCGCCCGCATCCGCGAGGTCGAGACGGAGACGGCCGAGGCGAAGGACCGCACCCGCGAGGCCGAGCTGCGCGCCGGCGAAGCGTTGCGCGCCGCCGCCGACGAGCGACGCAAGGCCCAGCAGTCCCGTGCCGACACGGAGCGGCGCGCCCGCGAGGAGGCCGCCCGCCTGGTCGGGGATCTGCGCTCGGAGCTAGAGGCTGCCCGCCGGTCGCTCGAGCGCGGGGCATTGACCGCACCAGCCATCGACAACGTGCTCGAGCGGGCGGAGGATCGCCTGGCGAAGGCGCCGGCGCCGGCCGTCGCCGCGCCCGCGAAGGCCGCGGCGGGCGCCGTCGCGCCGCCGGCGTGGCACGTGGGCGACGAGGCACGCAGCCGCTCCGGCGGCTGGACCGGCCGCATCGCCGAGCTCGACCGCGCGAAGCGGCGCGCCACCATCGAGACCGGGGCAATGCGCGTGAGCGTGGAGGTGGCCGATCTCGAGCCGGTCGAATGGTCGGCGCCTGGTGCGGCGAGCGACAACGGCAGCGGCGCCGCGAGCGACGCCGGGCCGGCCGGCTCCACCGTCGCAGAGCTGCGGCTCAGCCGCGCCCGGAGCGTGCCGATGTCATTGGACCTGCGCGGTGCGCGAGTGGACGAGGCGTTGGCGGCGCTCGATCGCTACCTCGAGGATGCCTCGCTGGCGGGCCTCGCGAAGGTCACGGTGATCCACGGTCTGGGGACGGGTGCGCTGCGGGACGCTGTCCGAACGGACTCGGCGGCCCATCCGCTCGTGCGCACGGTGCGGGCAGGCGAGCGCGGTGAGGGCGGCGACGGGGTCACGGTCGTCGAGCTGTAGCGCCCGCGGCCGGGCGAGGCGGCCGGGCGAGGCGGCCGCGGATGCCTAGCGGCGCCGCCGCTTCGGGCGAACCGGCTTGAACCGGCGGCCGATCAGCATCGTGAACAGCGGGGCCAGCAGCGGGAACAGCGCGATGGGCAGAACCCCGGTCGGAGCGGCTGGCGCCCCAGTCGCCTGGGCTCCTGGTCCGGGGACGGGCAACGTGAACTTTCCCTTGCCGGCGCTCGGAGATGGCGTGTTGTGCGGATTGCCGTGGCTTTGGCTGGGGGTCGGCGGCGGCGTGATGCACGGGACGATGCTCGACGGCTGGGGTGTCGGCGGCCCGCCGCCCGGTCCGCAGCTGACGAGGGGCTGGCAGACCTCGGTCGGCTTGAACGCACCGCCCCAGGTCGCCCCGAACGGATGGAACCCGAGGCTGTAGAAGTACATCGTCCGGGTCCCCTTCGGGCCACCGCGAACGCCGGGGCCCCTGGCCGCGCGTTGCGCCCATTCCTGGGTGTAGGGCTGCCACTGCGGGAAGCGGGTCTCGGCCTGGCTGAAGTCGAGTACGGTCTTGGTCACCATCGGGCCGGTGCAGCCGTTCGCCCACAGCTTGCCGGTGGCCTGGTCGATCTGGACGTCGACGTGGAGGTTGTCCGGGCGCGTCGGCTGGGTGCCCTTGATGAATATCTCCTTGACCGTCGAGACCGTGCCCGGGCCGGGGAGCATGCCGCTGAACGCATCGACCGTGACGTTGACCAGCCCGTCGGGCGGCGAGAAATTCGCAATCGGCATCTTCTGGCTGACCTCGGTCAGGATGCGCGACCACAGGGGCGCCGACGACTGGAGGGAGAGCGCGTCGGTGTTCGGCGACGAGTCCGAGTTGCCCATCCAGACGCCGACCGCGAGGGCGGGCGCATTCGGGTCATCGGGTGGCGCGAGGAACCCGAAGGCAAGGGTGTCCTTGTGGTCGTTCGTGGTGCCCGTCTTGTAGGCGGCCGGCCGGCGAGTCGTGCCGGTGCCGGTCTTCGCCAGGATCTGCCACTCGCCCCAGACCGGGTTGATGCTCTTGTTGGTGTTGCCGCTCAGGATGTCCGTGATGATGTAGGCCGCCTGCGGCGAGACGATCCGCTTGCCGACCGGTGTGTCATTGGCCGTCGGGTACTTGACGTTGCCGTCCTTGTCGCGCACCTCGAGGATCATCTGGCGCGGCATGAGCACGCCGCCGTCGGCGATCGAGCCGTACGCGCCGAGCAGGTCGATCGGGTGCAGCTCGATCGTTCCGATCGATTGCGAGACGACCGGGGTGGCGCCCGGCGTGAAGTGGATGCCGAAGTCCTGCTCGCGGTTGAAGACGTGATCGATGCCCTGGATCAGGCCCGCCTTGATCGCCGGGACGTTCAGCGAGAACTGGAGCGCTGATCGGAGGCGGACGGGACCACGCTCGACGCCATCGTCCTGGCTCGGCGTATACGAGGCACCCTTCCGGCCGAACTCTGTGACGACGTCCATGAACATGGTCGAGGCGGTCAGCGTGTGATCGTCGATCCCGATGACGTAGCTGAGCGGCTTGATCGCCGACCCGGGCTGCCGGTACCCGACCGACATGACGTCGAACTGGGGCTGGAACTTGGCGTTGCCATCCGCGTAGTACTGGCCGCTGCCCGCATAGGCGAGGATCTGCCCGGTCCGGTAGTCCTCGATTGCGGCGGCGCCGTTGTGGATGTTGGCGCCCTTCAGGTTGCGCAGCCAGGTCTGATCGGCCGACGAGATCCCGAGTGCCTTCCAGACCGGGTTCGGGGACTTGAGCTGGGTCACGCGGGTCGACGCATACAGCCACTTCTCGACCGTCTGCTGCATCGTCCAGTCGAGCGAGGTCACGACCTGGTAGCCGCCGGTGTCGACGGCCGGACAGTTGTCGGCGCTGCCCGCGCCGCACAGGATCGCGGCGAGCTGGCTCCGGATCTGCCACACGAACTGGGGCGCCTTCCATTGCGGCGCTGCCTGTGGCGTCAGGATCAGCGGCTCCTGCTCGGCGGCGTCGAACTCGGCGACGCTGTGGTGTGACAGGACGCTGCGCGTCTTCATCTGCTCCAGGACGAAGTTCCGGCGCTTGACGATGTCCGTCGTCGCGGGGACGAGCAGGGTGACCTTGTCCGCCGGGCAGACCTGGCCTTCCTGGATGGTCACGCTGCACTCGCGCACGGCGTTCTTGAGGAGGTCGTACTGGGTCGGGGACTGCGGGATGGCGGCAAGGACCGCGAACTGTGCGAGATCGAGCTGGTTGAGGTCCTTGCCGAAGTAGCCGAGGGCGGCAGCCTGGACCCCGTAGCTCTGGTTCCCGTAGAAGTTCTGGTTCAGATACGCCTGCATGATGACTTTCTTGCCGGCGTCGCCCGGGAACTCCTGGGTGAGCCGGATCGACTGGATGATCTCGCGGATCTTCCGGTCATAGACCGTCCCGGTGAACGCGTCGGAGGGGAGCAGCCGAGCGCGGACGAGCTGTTGGGTGATCGTCGAGGCGCCGCGCGGGTGGCCGGACAGCGTGTCCAGCCCGGCCGACACGACTGCGGTGACGTCGAAGCCGGGGTTCGTCCAGAAGTCCTTGTCCTCGACGGAGGTGGTCGCATCGATCATCTCCGGCGGGATCTGGTCGAAGGTGACGAGCTGGCGGCGGAGGACGCCGAACCGCGCGAGCTCGATCTTGCCCGTACGGTCGTACACGATCGAGGGCTGCTCGAAGCCGATGTTGTCGAGGAGCGCCTTCGGATCCGGCAGGTCGCGGCTGTAGTAGCTGTACGCGGTGACCGTCCCGATGAAGCCGACGCCACCGAGGACGAGGAAGCTCGAGAACAGGAGGAGCGGGATGGCGAGCGCCGCGCGTCGGGCGGAGCCACCTCCTCGTCCGCGCCTTGCGGCTCCGCTCCGGCGGTGCCGCTGACGCCTCTGGAGGGCAGTCTGCATGTGCGGCCGACGATACCATAGGGTCCGTGAGGGCCAATTCCCCCCATCGGGTTGCGGTGTCGACGGCTCTCGTTACAAGCCTGTGACGCCCGACGCGGTGCCGCCGACGTTCGATCCCGGCCTCGGCGGGCTCATCCCCGAGCTGCGCTGGCGGGGCATGTTCCATGCCGCCTCGGACGGGCTCGAGGCGCGCCTCGCGAGCGGCCGCTCGATCACCGGCTACAACGGCTTCGATCCGTCGGGCCCGTGGCTCCATATCGGGCACCTGGTGCCGATCTTCGGGCTCATCCACCTGCAGCGCCATGGCGGCGTGCCGATCGCGCTGGTCGGTGGCGGGACGGGCATGATCGGCGATCCGTCCGGCCGATCCAGCGAGCGCAACCTGCTCTCGCGCGAGCGGCTGCAGGCCAACGTCGACGCGATGCGGCCGCAGCTCGAGCGCTTCCTCGACTTCTCGGGGCCTCGAGGCGCCCGGATGGCGAACAACCTCGACTGGCTCGAGCGGATCCACCTGCTCGACTTCCTCCGTGACGTCGGCAAGCACTTCACGATCCCGTACATGCTCGCCAAGGACTCGGTCCAGCTGCGGCTCGATGGCGGCCTGTCGTTCACCGAGTTCAGCTACATGCTCATCCAGTCGGCCGACTTCCAGCACCTGTACCGGTCGCTCGGATGCGAGCTGCAGATGGGCGGCGCCGATCAGTGGGGGAACATCACCGCGGGGCTGGAGCTGATCCGGCGGACATGCGGCGCGCCTGGGACAGGCAATGAGGGCGCCGGCGGGCAGGCATTCGCGCTGGCATACCCGCTGCTGCTGACTCCTTCGGGCGCGAAGTTCGGGAAGTCGGAGAGCGGCGACTCGGTCTGGCTGCACGCCGACGCGACGTCGCCATATGCCTTCTACCAGCACTGGCTGAACACCGACGACCGGGACGTGCCGGTCTACCTGCGCTGGTTCACGCTGTTCTCACCGGCCGAGATCGAGGCGTTCGAGGCGGCGATGGCGGCGCATCCCGAGCGGCGAGAGGCGCAGCGGGCGCTGGCGCTCGATGTCACGTCGCGGGTCCACGGCCCCGACGTTGCGGCGCGCGCGGTCGCAGCGTCCGAGGCGGCGTTCTCGGGCTCGCCGATCGTGGATCCGGCGATCCTCGCCACGCTGCACGAGGCAGCAGACGGGTTTTCGTGGACGCCGGCCGACGTCGCCGATGGCCCGATCGGCTTCCTCGTCGCGAGCGGCACGTCGTCGTCGAGGGGTGAGGCTCGCCGCGCGATCGCCGGTGGCGGGATCACGATCAATGATCGCCGGCTCTCCGATGCGGATACGGCGCTGCCCGAACCGATCGGCGGGGCGTGGTATGTCGTTCGCATCGGCAAGCGTCGCGTGCGCGTGGGCCGTCGCACGAGCTGAGCCACGCCGGGTGGGCGAGGCGTAACCCGAGTTGCGCCGGGGTGCGGCGCGAGGCGAGCCGCGCCGTTGCGGCGCGAGCCGAGCTGCCCCGGTCGCGGCGCGAGCCGAGCTGCCCCGGCGCCGCCTCGTTGCTCCGGGGGTTGGCCGGAAATGTTCCCGTGGTGACCTTTTCCCCGCGTTTCCGGGCCAATTCGTGAGCGGCGACGGCCGCAGGGGGCGATTTCACGCTCACAGGTCGGCGCGCGACGCACGCGCCAGCTGACACGAGGCGCTTTCCAGGGGCAAACCGGTGGCAAATGCCCAGGAATGGTCAGCAGGCGAACATTCCGGGGGATTTCGTGCGCGCCGGTCAGCACTCCGGATCCCGGCGCCGCGCCGCGTCCGCGCCCTATGCCGTTGCGCTGATCTCGCGGGCGGCCTCGATGAGTCGATCGTCCTGGGCGCGGTTTCGGACGGTCAAGCGGATGCAGTGGTCGAGCGGGTGGCCTGCTGGGAACGTGCGCGGGATCAGGCCGCGCTCGAGGAGCGCCTCGGCGAGCCTGTCGGCGATCTCGGGCGAGTCGAAGCTCACGAGGAGGAAGTTCGTGGCCGAGGGCTGGACCGTCCAGCCCGCATCGGTGAGCCCGGCCGCGAAGCGTGCCCGCTCGGCGGCGACGTCGGCGACCCGGGAGCGAAGCAGGTCGTCATCCGGAAGGAGCGCTGCCGCAACCTCGACGGAGACGATCGAGACGGAGCCGGGCGGTCGGTAGGTGGAGATCTCGTCGATGAGCTCCGGGGTCGCGATGGCGAAGCCGACGCGCAGCCCGGCGATCGCGTACGCCTTGCTCATCGTCCGCACGACGATCAGCCGCGGGTAGGTGGCGCGCAGGTTGTGGTGGCTGTCGCCCGCGAACTCGATGTAGGCCTCGTCGAGCATCACGATCGGCGCGACACGAGCATCGGCGTCGGCATCCGCCAACAGACCGGCGAGCAGGGCCTCGATCGCTCCCGCCGGCTCGAACGTGCCGGTCGGGTTGTTCGGGTTGCACAGCCAGACGAGGTTCGCGCCGCCGTCGATCGACCGGACGCCCGCGCGAACGGCCTCGACGTCGAGCGCGTAGCCGGCGTCGAGGCCGAGGCGAGGGACCCGCACCACGCGGGCGCGCCGCTGCTCGGTGAGGATCCCGTACATCGGGTAGGTCGGGATCGGGACGACCGCGGCGCCATCGTGCGGGATGAAGGTCTTCGCCACGAGGTCGAGGATCTCGTCCGCGCCCGCTCCGACGAGCAGCTCCTCGCGCGCGACGCCGTATCGGGCGGCGGCCGCCGAGATCAGGCGGCCGTAGTCGGACGGCGGGTACTCCGAGAGCGCGACCTCGAACTCGCCGCCGATGAGCAGCTCGCGGACGGCGCCGGGTGGCGCCGGGGCAGTGTTCTGGTCGAACCGGACGACCTGTTCGATCGGCAGGCCATATCGCGCTGCGACTTCCTGGTTCGTCGCCTCCCAGGTCCAACCGGCGGGCCTGGTGGGCGACGCGAACGTCACCGGGGTGGTCTTGGGCACGCGGGGGATGCCGTGCGGCTCAGTGGCTGGACGAGCCGTCGGTGTCGTGATCCTTGCGATGCGCCTCGACGACCTTGTCGGCGAGGTGGGCCGGCATCTCGTCGTAGCGATCGAGCGTCGAGCTGAAGGTGCCGCGCCCGCCGGTGATCGACTTCAGCTCGGTCGCGTAGGTGAACAGCTCCGACTGGGGGACGTGGGCGCTGATGACCTGCATCCCGTCCCGGGTGTCCATGCCGAGGACACGGCCGCGGCGTCCGTTGAGGTCGCGGTTGACCTCGCCCATGAATGCCTCGGGAACGCGGATCTCGACGGTCATGATCGGCTCGAGGAGGACCGGCTTGGCCTGGAGCACGCCGTCCTTCAGCGCCATCGAAGCCGCGATCTTGAACGACAGCTCGTTCGAGTCGACGGTGTGGAACGAGCCGTCGTAGAGCGTCGCCTTGAAGTCCGACAGGGGATAGCCGGCAAAGACGCCCTCTGCCGCGGTCTCGCGGATGCCCTTCTCGACGCCCGGGAAGAAGTTGCGCGGCACCGAGCCGCCGACGACCTTCTCCGCGAACTCGACCCCGCCACCCGGGTTGGGCTCGATCTCGATCCAGACGTCGCCGAACATGCCGTGGCCGCCGGTCTGCTTCTTGTACCGGCCGTGGGCGTTCGCCTTGCCCCGGATCGACTCG
Source organism: Candidatus Dormiibacterota bacterium (assembly GCA_035631615.1). Classification (GTDB taxonomy): domain Bacteria; phylum Chloroflexota; class Limnocylindria; order Limnocylindrales; family CSP1-4; genus UBA5189. Next base: position 35,103 of record DASQIK010000033.1, read on the forward strand.
CGGTACGGGACCCGCGGCGTGTGGGTCACGATCGCGGCGCCGAACTTGCGCTTGAGCCGCTCGATGATCACCGCGGCCTGCGCGTCGCCGAGGGTCCGCAGGATCTGCTCGCCGGCATCGCTGCGCTCGACCCTGGCCGAGGGTTCCTCCTCGAGCATCCGCTGCAGCGCGGGCCCCATCTTGTCGAGGTCGAGCTTGGTCTGGGGCTCGATGGCCATGATCAGCGTCGGCTCGGGGAACGTGAGCGGCGGGAGCGTGAGCGGCCTGTCCTTCGACGAGAGCGTGTCGCCCGTCGCGGTCACCGCGAGCTTCGCGACCGCGCCGATCTCGCCCGCGGTGAGCTCGCCGATCGGCTCCTGCTCCTTGCCGTGCAGGAGGAGCAGCTGCCCGATCCGCTCCTCGACGCCGCCATGTGCCGCGTTCCAGGCGTGGCCCTGCGAGTGCAGCGTCCCTGACAGCACGCGGACGTACGTCAGCCGGCCGACGAACGGATCGGCCGCGGTCTTGAACACGCGCACGAGCAGCGGGCCGTTCGGGTCGGGGAGGATATCGACGCTCGAGCCGCTCTTGTCGGCGGCCTTCGCCGCGCCCTCGTCCGCGGGCGAGGGGAGGTAGCGGACGATCGCGTCGAGAAGCGCTTGCAAGCCGATCCCCGTCGCCGAGCTGCCGACCAGCACGGGCGCGAGGATCGATTCCTTGACGCCCTTGCGAAGGCATGCCTCGAGCTCCGGGTCGGAGATCTCCTCGCCCTCGAGGTACTTGGTCAGGACGTCGTCGTCGGCCTCCGCCGCGGCCTCGAGCAGCTGGTCGCGGCGGCGGGAGACCTCGTCGGCCAGGCCGTCCGGAATCGCGGTCTCGACCTCCTTGCCGCCCTGGAACGTGTACGCCTTGCGGTGGACCAGGTCGACGTAGCCGCTGAAGTCGTGCGCCGCCCCGATTGCCAGCTGGAGCGGCGCGATCTTGTTGCCGAAGGTCGCGCGCAGGGCGTCGAGGGCGCGCAGCGGGTCGGCGTTCTCCTTGTCGCACTTGTTGATGAAGAAGCACGCCGCGGTGCCCGTCGACCGCGCGAGGGACACGGCCTGCTCGAGGCCTGCCTCGACCCCGCCCGTCGCGTCGGTGACCAGGATGGCGCCGTCGGCCGCCTCGAAGCCGGAGATGACCTCCGCGACGAAGTCCAGGTAGCCCGGCGTGTCCACGATCGTGACCCGGGTCCCATCGGTCTCGAACGTGGCAACCGCGAGGCTGAGCGACTCACGCCGCTTCTGCTCCTCGGGCTCGAAGTCCAGGTGGGACGTCCCGTCCTCCACCCTGCCGACCCGGCCCACGGCACCCGACTTGAACAGCAGCTGCTCGCCGAGCGTCGTCTTGCCCGCACCCGCGTGGCCGGCCAGGACGACGCTCCGAAGGTGGGGGAGATCGACGCTCTTCGCAGTCATGGGCCGTTCGATCCTCGTTCAGAAGGGCGGGTCGAAAGGGGGTTCGGCCATTCTAGTCCGGTATACTCCCGCCCGATGTCCGGACACTCGAAATGGTCGACGATCAAGCGCGCGAAGGGCGTCACCGACGCCAAGCGCAGCGCCGTCTTCACCAAGGTCGCACGCGAGATCAGCGTCGCCGCGCGCCAGGGGGGCGGTGACCCCGACGCGAACTACCGGCTCCGCCTCGCGATCGAGAAGGCGCGCTCGGTGAACATGCCCGCGGACAACATCAAGCGAACCATCGACAAGGCGACCGGCGGGGGTGAGGCCGAGCAGTACGAGGAGATCGTGTACGAGGGCTATGGCCCGGGCGGCGTCGCGATCCTCGTCGAGGCGGCGACCGACAACCGGAACCGCACGGCGGCCGATGTCCGAGCACTGTTCACGAAGGCCGGCGGAGCGCTCGCTGGATCCGGCGCGGTTGCCTGGCAGTTCGAGCCGCGCGGGCTGATCACCATCCCGGCCAACGGCCACGACCCGGACGACGTCGCGCTGACGGCGATCGATGCGGGTGCCGACGACGTCGACACCTCAGGCGGCGAGGTCGTCGAGGTCTACACCACGCCCGGCGCGCTCGAGGCGGTTCGCAGGGCGCTCGACAAGGCCGGCGTCGCGGTCGACTCCGCCGAGAGCGCGATGATCGCGAAGAACACGGTCGAGGTCGACGAGCACCGCGCACGCCAGAACCTGCGACTGGTCGAGTCGCTCGAAGACCTCGACGACGTCCAGCGTGTCACGGCCAACTTCGACATTCCCGAGGAGCTGTTCGCCGAGGTCGCAGGTTGACATCGCGGCCTCGCGTGCCGGCGCGGGGCGCGCAATGATCGTTCTCGGCATCGATCCCGGAACGGCAGCCCTCGGCTACGGCGTCGTCGAGGCGAAGAGCGGCCGCGTCCGGATGGTCGACGCGGGGACGCTGGTCACCAGGCCCGACGCCTCGCTCCCGAAGCGGCTCCTCGCGATCCACGGCCTCCTCGACGAGCTGATCGCGCTGCATCGGCCGGACCTGCTCGCCGTCGAGCGGCTGTTCTTCTCCCGCAACGCGCAGACCGCGTTCGCGGTCGGGCAGGCGCGGGGCGTCGTGCTGCTCGCCGCGGCGCAGGCCGAGGTGCCGGTGCGTGAGGCCACGCCGAACGAGGTCAAGGTCGCGGTCACCGGCTACGGGGCGGCGGACAAGGAGCAGGTCGGGCGGATGGTCGCGGTCTGCCTCGGGCTCAGGGAGCCGCCACACCCGGACGACACAGCCGATGCGCTGGCGATCGCCATCTGGGCCGCCAACGCCGAGCGCCCTGGCACCGAGGAGGGCCGCTCGTCCGTCCTCGATCGGGCGTCCGTCAATCCGATGACCTCGAACACGGGCGCCGGCAACAGCTACGAACGCGCCGTGCGCGAGGCGCTCGCGCGCGACAAGGCCGCCCAGGGCACCGGCCGGCGCAAGTGCTGAGCGCCCGCGTGCGCGCGTGATCGCCTCGCTCGACGGAACCGTGGCGGCGGTCGCCTTCGACTCGCTCATCGTCGAGGTCGGTGGCGTGGGATACCGCGTCTACGCCTCGCCGTCGGCGCTCGCATCGGCCGCGCCGGGCAGCCGGCTCAAGCTGTTCACCCACCACGTCGTGCGCGAGGACCTGCTGGCGCTGTACGGCTTCCGAACGGCCGAGGAGCTCGGATTCTTCGGGCTGCTGCTGACGGTGACCGGCGTCGGACCGAAGGTGGCGATGGCGATCGTCGGTTCGCGCCCGACCGCCGAGCTCCAGCTCGCAATCATGCAGCAGGACCAGGCGGTGCTCGTCTCGATCCCGGGCATCGGCAAGCGGCTCGCGGAGCGGGTGATCTTCGAGCTCAAGGAGAAGGTCGCGGCGGCAGGCGTCGCCGCCGGCGTGAGCGTCCTCGGCGGACCCGTCGCCGAGGGCGACGTGGTGGGCGCGCTGCAGGCGCTCGGCTACTCGCTCCCGGAGGCACGCGAGGCGGCGAGGGTCGGGCTGAGCCTGGCCGGCGTCGGCGCGTCGCTCGAGGAACGCGTCAAGGCTGCGTTGCGGGTGCTCGCCCGGGACTGAATCCGGATGGCGCGGCGTCCACAATCGGGCGGTACCACGGGCCCGTCGACGCCGTCGACCGTTCGGCCCGACCCGAGCTCGATCGCGTCGCGGATCGCGCCCGGATCGCCGTCGCCCCGTCAGGGTCGGAACAGGTAGAGGACCAGGGCGACGAGGTAGATCGGCAGGAGGGCGAGGGCCAGCCGCCGCGACGCCTCGAGCTCCGGGTCGTTCGTGCCGTGGAACATCCAGGTCATCGGCGGCATCACGCGGTGCTTGGCGTAGTAGGCGTGCATGAACCGTCGACCGAGGACGAACAGCACCACGCTCAGGACCGTGACGACCGCCAGCGCGGCGAAGGCGAGTGGTTGCACGCGGGGTCTCCGATCGTCGATTCGAGGGCCGTCATCGTGGTCCATTCGCAATCGAACATCTGTACGAATAGCGCACGAACCTGCTATCCTCGCAGCCAATGGTGGACGACGACCGGTCCCACATCCTCGCGGCCGATCTGCACGAAGCGGACGTCGTCGTCGAGAGCTCGCTGCGCCCGCGGAGCCTCGATGAATACATCGGGCAACGCGAGGTCAAGGCCAACCTCTCGATCCTGCTGACGGCCGCCCGGGCGAGGGGAGAGGCAGCGGATCACGTCCTCCTCTACGGCCCGCCCGGCCTGGGCAAGACGACGCTGGCAACGATCATCGCCCGAGAGCTCGGGGTGAACGTCCGCTACACGTCCGGGCCGGCGGTGGAGCGACCGGGCGACCTCGCCGCCGTGCTCACGAGCCTCGAGGAGCGCGACGTCCTGTTCATCGACGAGATCCACCGGCTCAATCGCGCCGTCGAGGAGATCCTCTACCCGGCGATGGAGGACTACGCGCTGGACGTCATGATCGGGAAGGGCCCGAGCGCGCGGTCGCTGCGCCTCAGCCTGAAGCCGTTCACGGTGATCGGCGCCACGACGCGGGCGGGCCGCATCTCGTCGCCGCTGCGGGACCGGTTCGGAGCAACCTACCGGCTCGACTTCTATGAGGAGGCCGAGCTCACCGAGATCGTCCAGCGGTCGGCGCGGATCCTCGGCGTCGAGATCGACGGCGCGGCGGCGATCGCCATCGCGAGGCGCGGGCGCGGCACGCCAAGGATCGTGAACCGGCTCCTCAAGCGGGTCCGTGACCATGCCGAGGTTCACGGCGACGGCCGCGTCGACGAGCCGGCAGCCATCGAGGCGATGCGCCTCCTCGAGATCGACGACGCGGGCCTGGACTCGACCGATCGCAAGCTCCTGGCCGCGATCATCCAGAAGTTTGCCTCGGGCCCGGTCGGCGTGCAGGCGCTCGCCGCCGTGCTGTCCGAGGAGATCGAGACGATCGAGGACGTGTACGAGCCCTATCTGCTGCGGCTCGGGTTCCTGGATCGCACGCCGCAGGGCCGGATCGCCACGGAGGCGGCACGCAACCACCTTGCCGCCCTCGGCTACGAGATCCCGCCGCCGCGGCGAGCGGAGCCCGAGGTCCTGCCGCTCTGGGACGAGCCGAGCTCGAGCGTCGGGGGCGCGTGACCGCCGTCGCCGTTGCAGGCCCGGCGTCGTTCGAGGTCGTCGCAGCACCGCCCGCCGATAGTCGAACGCGGGCGCGGCTCGGCCGGCTGACATTGCCGAACGGCGTCGTCGAGACGCCGCAGTTCATGCCGGTCGGGACGAATGCGACCGTCAAGGCGCTCGACCCCGACGACCTGCGGACGGTCGGCGCCTCGATCGTCCTTGCCAACACCTATCACCTGTACCTGCGCCCGGGGCACCAGCGGATCGAGCGGTTGGGCGGGCTGCACCGGTTCATGGCCTGGGAGCGGCCGATCCTCACCGATTCGGGCGGCTTCCAGGTCGTCTCGCTCGCGGATTCCCGGGTCATCGATGACGACGGTGCGACGTTTCGCAGCCATATCGACGGCTCGCTGCACCAGCTGACGCCCGAGACGGCGATCGCCATCCAGGAGGCGCTGGGGGCCGACATCGCGGTCGCGCTCGACCACCCGGTCTATCCATCATCCGAGCGGGCGGTCGTCGAGGACGCGACCGAGCGGACGCATCGCTGGGCCGAGCGGTCGCTGGCCTCACACCAGCGTGGCGGCCACGCCGGCGACCAGGCGCTGTTCGGGGTGATCCAGGGTGGTCTCGACCCGGAGCTGCGCGAGCGCTCGACCCGGTTCATCGCCAGCCTGCCATTCGACGGCATCAACATCGGGGGCCTTGCCGGGGACGAGACGCCGGCGCAGCGACGCGCGACCCTCGACGTCGTCGTGCCGCTGCTCGCCGACGATCCGCGGCCGCGCTACCTCATGGGCCTCGGCTCGCCGGCGGACCTGCTCGATGCCGTCGACCAGGGCATCGACCTGTTCGACTCGGTCCTGCCGTCGCGCGTCGCGCGGACGGGCCAGGTCTGGGTGCCGGGCGGCCGCCTCAACCTGCGCAACGCAGTCCACCTGGACGACCCCGAGCCGATCGAGGAGGGCTGTCCGTGCGTCGCCTGCCGGCAGTTCTCGCGCGCCTACATCGCGCATCTCTTCCGCGCGAAGGAGCTCCTCGCGTACCGCCTTGCGACGTGCCACAACCTCACGTTCACCCTGGACTTCATGGCCAGGATTCGCGCGGCGATCGGGGCCGGTCGGTTGCCGGATTCGATGGCGGAGCTGCGGCTCCGAGCGGGCCGGACCTCGCGTGCCGAGGATGCGACAATGGCCGATGAACCGGCAGGTGATCCGCAATGAAGCGGCGCCGGGTACCGTCCACGCACCGCGGAGGAAGCCTCGATGGCATCTCGAGATCGACCCGGCCGCGAAGCCAAGAAGAAGCCCAAGGACCGGTCGGCGGCGCCCAAGGTGCAGCCGATGGCGGAGCCGCCGATGAACGTCGAGCTGATCCGCAAGCAGCGCAAGCCGCGCTGGGACGAAGGCGAGAATCGGGACGAGGCCTGATCGGTCACGCCCCCGCATGGACAGGAGCGTGACGCGAAGATGGCGGTGATGGAGCGAAACGGCGAGAAGGCGGTCGCCGAACGGGGCCGCGCAGTGGACGCGGCGATCCTCTCGATCGAGAAGCAGTTCGGAACCGGCTCGATCATGAAGCTTGGCGCGACCGCGCGGCAGCAGGTCGACTTCATCCCCACCGGCTCGATCGCGCTTGATCTGGCGCTCGGTGTCGGCGGCATCCCGCGCGGGCGGATCACGGAGATCTTCGGCCCCGAGTCGTCGGGCAAGACGACGGTCTGCCAGCACGTCATCGCCGAGGCGCAGCGCAAGGGCGGCGTGGCAGCGTTCATCGACGTCGAGCACGCGCTCGATCCCGGGTACGCCCGGGCGTGCGGCGTCAACGTCGACGAGCTGCTCGTCAGCCAGCCGGACACCGGCGAGCAGGCGCTCGAGATCACCGAGACGCTGATCCGCTCCGGCGGAATCGACGTCGTCGTCGTCGACTCCGTCGCGGCCCTCGTGCCGCGCGCCGAGATCGAGGGCGAGATGGGCGACTCGTTCGTCGGCATCCAGGCCCGGCTCATGAGCCAGGCGCTCCGCAAGCTCACCGGCGCCGTGAGCCGATCGAACACCTCGCTCGTGTTCACGAACCAGCTGCGCGAGAAGATCGGCGTGATGTTCGGCAACCCGGAGACCACGCCGGGCGGCCGCGCGCTCAAGTTCTACGCCAGCGTCCGGCTCGACATCCGGCGCGTCGAGACGATCAAGAGCGGCCAGGACTCGGTCGGCAACCGGGTCCGGGTCAAGGTCGTGAAGAACAAGGTCGCGCCGCCGTTCCGCGTCGCCGAGTTCGACGTGATGTACGGCGAGGGCATCTCCAAGGAGGGCGGCCTGCTCGACGTCGGCGTCGCGATGGCGGTCGTCGACAAGACCGGCGCCTGGTTCACGTTCGCGGAGACACGCCTCGGCCAGGGCCGCGAGGCATCCAAGGAGTTCCTCAAGGGCAATCCGCCGATCGCCACGGAGATCGAGTCGCGCATTCGCGCGAAGGTCGCCGGCGGCGATGCCGCAGTCCCGGTTGAGGGCATCGAAGAAGCGGAGTAGCGCACGCCATGCGGCACGCTCGCGGCGTTCGCGGCTCCGCGCGGTCGCTCACGGACCTTCGAGTGCGCTGGCGATCGTGTTCGCCGCGGCCTTGCGATCGCACCGGCTGACGGCGAGCCAGGTGGTTTCCGGTCGGCGGCGTGAAGGCTTCAACGAGAAGCGGGAGCGGCTGGGGAACATCGATGACCCTGCGGTCGTGCTGGAGGCCGCCCTGCGGTTCCTCGAGCCGAGGCAGCGGTCGATCGGCGAGGTCCGGCGGCAGCTGACGCGCGTTGGCTATCGGGACGACCTGGTCGAGCGTGCCATCGCGCGCCTGGTCGAGCTCGGGATGCTCGACGACCAGGCGTTCGCACGAACCTGGATCGAATCTCGCGATCGCGCGCGGCCACGAGGGGAGCGCGCGCTGCGGATGGAGCTCGCGCGGAAGGGCATCGAGCGGCAGACGACGGATGACGTGATCGCTGACCGCGAGGCCAGCGAGCCCGAAGCCGACGCGGCCGCGGCCGCGCGGCTCCTCGAGCGGAATGCGCGGGCGCTCGCCCGCGTGGCCGACCCGCGCGCCCGCCGAAACCGCGCATACGCCCTCCTCGCTCGCAACGGCTTCGATTCGGAGACCGCGACGAGCTCGATTCGGGCGTGGGAGCAGTCGCTTTCCTGAGCCGGGGTCAATCGATGGTGCGATGATCGCCGCGATGAGCGCGAGCGAGCACGCGAAAGGCGTCCTGGCCTCACCGACCGGAACGGTGACGTTCCTGTTCTCGGACATCGAGGGCTCGACACGCATCCTGGAGACGCTCGGGCCGCGCTACGACGAGGTGCTGGGCCGCCATCGCTCCATCCTGCGCGCGGCATTCGCCGCGCACGGCGGCATCGAGCGGGGCACGGAGGGCGATTCGTTCTTCGTCGCGTTCCCCGACGCTGCCGGTGCAGTTGCCGCGGCTGCAGATGCGACGCGCGGCCTCGCATCCGCGGCATGGCCGGACGGCGCGACGATCCGTGTCCGTGTCGGACTGCACACCGGCCAGGGCCGCCTCGTCGACGATGACTACGTCGGGATCGACGTCCATCGCGCCGCGCGGATCGCCGGCGCGGCGCACGGCGGGCAGGTCCTCCTGTCGGAGTCGACGCGGATCCTCGTCGAGCGGAGCCTGCCCGCCGGCGTGCAGATCCGCGACATGGGCGAGCACCCGCTGAAGGACCTTCCCGCGCCGGAGCACCTGTACCAGCTCGCCATCGAGGGTCAGCCGACTGACTTCCCGCCGATCCGATCGCTGGCGCCGTCGGTGCGGAACCTTCCCGCACAGCTGCCGACCATCGTCGGTCGGGAGCGTGACGTCGAGGCCGTCGCGCGCCTGCTCGAGCAGTCGCCGATCGTGACGGTGACGGGGCCTGGCGGCACCGGCAAGACCCGCCTCGTACAGGAGGTGGCGCGCACGGTCGTCGGGTCCGGACCGATCGACGTCGTATTCGTCCCGCTCGCGGCGCTCACCGACGCGACCCTGATTCCGGTCGAGATCCTGCGAGCGCTCGGCATGGACGTTGCGGCGGCGAAAGACCCGGTCGAGCGCCTGGTCGAGGCGATGCGTGCGCGGCGGACGCGGCTCGTGCTCGACAACCTCGAGCAGCTGGCCGTCGCGGGTCCGGTCATCCGAACCCTGCTCGACCGAGTCCCGACGCTGTCGGTCCTCGTGGCAAGCCAGGCGGCGCTCCACGTCGCGGGGGAGCAGGAGTACGCGCTGCAGCCATTGGCGCTTAATGACGGCGTGCAGGGAGCCGCACCCGGCGAGGCGGTCGGGGAGGCTGCGAGCCCGGCCGTGCGGCTGTTCGTCGAGCGGGCGCGCGCCGTGCGCGCCGATTTCGAGCTCGATTCCTCCAATGTCGCGACGGTCGCCGCGATCTGCGCACGCGTCGACGGGCTGCCGCTGGCGATCGAGCTTGCCGCCGCCCAGGTGAAGCTCCTGTCGCCGGCCGCGATTCTCGAGCGCATCGAGGATCGGCTTGGCGCACTCGCGAGTCGCCGGACCGACCTGCCCGAACGCCAGCGGACGCTTCGGGCGACGGTCGCGTGGAGCTACGACCTTCTCGGAGACGAGGAGCGGCGGCTCTTCCGCCGGCTCGCGGTGTTCGCGGGCGGCGCGCGACTCACCGAGGTCGAGGGGATCGCGCGCGCCGCGCCGCCGGTGCCGGACGCGATCGACGTGCTCGAGACCCTCGTCGACCGAAGCCTCGTCAGGGTGGTCCGGACGAACGATGATTCGCGCATCGCCCTGCTCGAGACCATGCGCGACTTCGGACGCGAGGTGCTCGGCGAGGCGGGTGAGCTCGAAGCGATCCAGGCAGCCCACGCGCAGCTGTATCGCGACCTGGCCCGGCAGGGAGAGCCGGCGTACTACACGTCGTCGCGACGCCTCTGGCTCGATCGGATTGCGGCGGAGCACGACAACCTCCGGGCGGCCCTGGACGAGCTCGCGGCCGCCGGATCCCTCACGCAGGCGTTGGATCTTGCCTCGGATCTGTGGCGGTTCTGGCAGCAACGCGGGCATCTCATCGAGGGTCGCGAACGGCTCGATGCGCTGCTGGCCGCAGCGGAGCGACCCGGAGCCCCGGCCGTCGACCTGCTGGCGCTCAGCCGCGCGGAGGAGGCGGCAGGGAGCATCCGCTACTGGATGTCGAGCGACCGGACGCACCCGCGGCCGCTCTACGAACGGGCCCTCGAGCATGCGATCGCGTCGGGCGATCGCCGGCGCGAAGCCTGGGCTCGGTACAACCTCGCGTTCGTCTTCGACTTCATCCCGAGCAGCGATTCGGAGCCGCTGAGCGCTGAACGAGCCGACGCGCTCCGGACCGAAGCGCTGGCGCTGTTTCGCGAGCTCGACGACCGCCTGGGAATCGCCGAGTCCCTCTGGGCGATGGGTGGCAATGCCCTCATGATGCTCACCGACCCGGCTCGGGCCCGTGCCATCCTCGCAGAGGCACTCCCGATGCTCGAGGAGCTGGGCGACGCGCAGGGGACGGGCTGGGCCATCGTCAGCATCGGCATGGCCGATGCGTTGGAGGGCCGCCTCGACCTGGCCGAGGAGGGCGTCCTGCGTGCGACGCGGCTGTTCACGCGCGACGGCGACGTCGCGGGCGAGCAGGTCGGCCTCCTCGGGCTGGCAGCGATCGCCGCCCGCCGCGGCGACGACATCACAGCGATTCGGATGGAGTCGGCGGCGCGCTCGGGGGCTCGCGCCGTCGGGGCGGACCTGCCGGGCATCGGACCGCTGGTCGTGCCGCTCGAGGAGGCGGCGCACCGGCTCGGGCCAGATGTCCTGGAGCGAGAGCGCGCGGTCGGAGCGGCGATCGGCGCGAAGGCGATGCTCGAGGCAGCCATCGGCGGTTCGAGCGAGACCAAGGCCAGCCCTTCCTGACCGACGCGCGCAGCCGTTGGAGTAGGCTACGCGTCAGCTCCGGCGGACCGATCAAGCCCCCGGAACCGATGCACACAACGCGTCCGACCGGCCCCGGTCGGATGGGAGGAAGAAGATGGATCCTGTCGCCGTCGCCCTTGTGGCGCTGGTCGGCCTTGCCGTAGGCATCGGCCTGGGCTTTGCCGCACGCAGCCAATGGGCCAACCAGTCGATCAAGGCCGCCACGGAGAAGGCGGCGCGCATCGTCAGCGACGCCCGCGCCCAGCAGAAGGACCTGATCCTCGAGGCGAAGGAGGAGAAGATCCGTCTCCAGCGCGAGGCCGAGGACGACGCCCGCGAGCGCCGCGGCGAGCTCACCAACCTGGAGCGCCGGCTCCACGCCCGCGACGAGCAGCTCGACCAGCGCGCCGACATGCTCGAGCAGCGCGATCGGAAGCTGCTCGAGAAGCAGATCGAGCTCGACCGCGGCCGCGACGAGCTCGAGAAGCTGAACCAGGAGCGCATCGTCGCGCTCGAGCAGGTGGCGCACCTGTCCGCGGAGGATGCCAAGGCGATCCTCCTCGAGGCCATCCGCGAGGAGGCCGAGCACGACGCCGTCAAGCTGGCTCGTTCGATCGAGCGGCGCGCCCGCGACGAGGCCACCGAGAAGGCGCGCGACATCATCGTCACCGCGATGCAGCGGGTCGCGGCCGACCACACCGCCGAGCACACCGTGACGGTCGTGCACCTGCCCAACGACGAGATGAAGGGCCGGATCATCGGCCGCGAGGGCCGCAACATCCGCGCCCTCGAGCAGGCGACGGGGATCGACCTGATCATCGATGACACTCCGGAGACGGTGGTGCTCTCGGGCTTCGACCCGGTCCGCCGCGAGATCGCCCGACTCTCCCTCATGAAGCTCATGGGCGACGGCCGCATCCACCCCGGCCGGATCGAGGAGGTCGTGGCGAAATCCCGCGCCGAGGTCGACCTCGTGATCCGCCAGGCCGGCGAGCAGGCCGCCTACGACTGCGGCGTGCCGGGCATTCCGCCGGACCTCCTCAAGCTGCTCGGACGGCTCAAGTACCGCACGAGCTACGGCCAGAATGTGCTCCAGCACTCGATCGAGACCAGCTTCCTCGGCGCGATGATCGCGTCAGAGATCGGGGCCGACGTGATGGCCGCCAAGATGGGCGGCCTGCTCCACGACATCGGCAAGGCCGTCGACCACGAGGTCGAGGGGCCGCACGCCGCCATCGGCGCGTCGATCGCGCAGAAGCACGACCTGCCGTTCAAGGTCGTCAACTGCATCGCGGCGCATCACCAGGAGGTCGAGTACGCCTGCCTTGAGGCGCCGATCGTGCAGGTCTCCGACGCGATCAGCGCATCGCGACCGGGCGCGCGCGGCGAAACGATGGAGACGTACGTCAAGCGGCTCGAGGATCTCCAGGGCATCGCCGACAGCTTCACCGGCGTCGAGAAGTCGTTCGCCGTCCAGGCGGGCCGCGAGGTCCGGATCCTCGTCCGGCCGGAGGAGATCGACGACCTGTCGGCGACAAGGCTGGCGCGCGACATCGTCAGGAAGATCGAGGAGCAGCTGACCTACCCGGGCCAGATCAAGGTGACGGTCATCCGCGAGACGCGCGCGGTCGAATACGCGAAGTAGGTTGGTGGCGCTCGACTAGCTTGCGGCCGCAGCGACCGCCGAAGCATCCGGCGCCGGGGCACGCTGGATGATGAAGGCGGCGGCCAGAATGCCGACGCCGCCGGCAATCTGGACCGGCCCGATCGACTCGTGCAGGAAGATCGCGGCGAGGGCGACGGCCAGGGGCGCCTGCGCCAGCATCAGGATCCCGGCCTTGACGCCGCCGATCCAGCGGATGCCCGCGAGGAACAGAAAGCTCGGGACTCCGGCCGCGACGACCCCGGTGAACACGAGTAGCCCGAGGAGGCTCGGCGACGAGAAGGGCAGCCAGACCGAGGACAGCGCGCCCGCAGCGAACGCGAGGAGCGTCGCGATGGAAGCCGACACGGTCAGGATGAAGGTCATTGCCTGGTCCGTCGGCACCTCGCGATAGCCGCGCCGTGCGACGAGCACGAAGACCGCCTGGCTGAGCGCGGATCCGATCGCCAGCAACACGCCGACGGGATCGAGCCCGCCGAGCGCGCCCGCACCTTCACCCCCGATCACGACCGCGACCATGCCGACGAGCGCGATCACGAGGGCCATCGCACGCGGGCGGTCGATGCGCTCCCAGCCGAGGAGCGCCGAGCCGACCGCGACCATTGCCGGGAACAGGTAGAAGCAGAGCAGGACGATCGCGACGGGAACCCGGGCGAAGGCGAGGAACATCGTGACGTCGAGCGATGCGCCCATGAGCGCCGCGACCCCGAGCGCGACACGGTCGCGACTCGTGAGCGAGCGCCAGCCGACGAGGCGGCGGCCGCGCCGCAGGGAGACGAGCACGAGCACCGCCACCGCGAGCGCGGCGACGCCGGACCGCCACGTCACGAATGCATACGGGGTCAGCCCCTGGTCGTAGGCGATCCGTGAGAGGACGCCGAGCATCGCGAACAGGCAGGCTGCGACGACGACCGTGAAGCTGCCGAGGAGGGGGCTTCGCCGATCGTCCACGACGCGATGGTAGGTGGCGACCGGGAGCCTCCGAGGCGGCCCCGCCCGCTCAGCAGACGTTGTTCGCGTCGAAGCCCAGGTACGGGTACTGCGTGTAGACGTTCACGTTGCCGGTGAACGACGGCCGCGTGCAGCGGTCGCGCGCGGCCTTGAGGCTCGATGCGCCGGCGACCCAGCTCGGATTGGCGTTGAAGGCCAGGGAGCCGCCGGTGATCGTGTTCCACTGGAGCTGGGTCGAGTAGAACCCGATCCGCGCGACGCCCGCCACGTCGCGCAGGTAGGTGATCTCGCCCTGGAGCGCGGCGATGTTCAGGCTCGTGTCGCTGCGCCAGCTGTTCTCGGTCTCGACGTCGAGCCACCAGCGCGTGGTGGACGGGCTGCCGGTCAGCCCGAGCTGCGCATACGCGGAGCTCGCCGTCGAGTACGAGTCCTGGGCGGCGTTGTAGCCGTAGTCGTACGCGCAATCGGCGGTGTCGAGGTTCGCCGGATCGCAGAAGCGTGGCGCCACCTGCCCAGACGGCCAGAAGCTGGACAACGCGGGACCCGGATTGCCCGTATTCGCGTACAGCTGGCCGGCTGCCCCGCCGGCCCAGATGATCTGGCTCGCGAGGCACGGGTTGGCGCTGAAGACCTTGCCGCCGTTGACGCCGACGATCCCGAAGAGTGGGTTCACCGGGTACGCACCGCCGCATTGCGGATAGGAGATGTCAAAGCCTGCGCGCGCCTGGCCACCACCCCCGCTGTGGCCCGATGGGCCACCTGACACGGCTGCGAGCCCATCGGGGTCCGGGACGGCCGCGAACGCGCTGCCGGCGAGCGCGACCTGCGCGAGCACGACAAGCAGCCCGATCAGGAGCAGTCGCCGCGGGGATCGAGGAAGGATGGGCAATCGGGTGTCCTTTGCGTGACGGGACCGTACGCCCCGGAGCGTCGATGCGTCAAACGTGGATGACGGCCATCGACGAATGCGGGCTATCACCGATCGACGGCGCCGGGTGATAGCCTCCCGCCGATGCCCGACCCCTCCCAGGACCAGCGAGCCGCCGGCCGCGTGCAGCTCGGCAATCCGCCGAACGGCAATGCCCCGCGCCCGAGCGGAGCGTGTCGCGTCCTGATGATCGGCGACGTGATCGGCAAGCCGGGCCGCGTAGCGGTGGAGGATCTCTTGCCGGCACTGCGCCATGAGCGCGGCATCGACTTCGTGACCGCGAACGGGGAGAACCTCGCGGGCGGGATGGGCCTCACGATCTCGACCGCGGACGCGCTCTTTGCGCACGGCGTCGACGTGATCACCTCGGGCAACCACATCTGGGACAAGCGCGAGATCTACCCCGCGCTCGAGGGCAACGAGCGGATCCTGCGGCCGCTCAACTACGGCACGACCGGTGTTCCCGGCCGCGGCTGGGGCGTCTACCACGCGCACGACGGGACGGAGCTCGCCGTGATCAACCTCCAGGGCCGCACGTACATGCAGCCGATCGAGAACCCGTTCCTCGAGGCCGACCGGCTGCTCGAGGAGGCAGGCGAGCCGCTGCCCCCGGTCCGTCTCGTCGACTTCCACTGCGAGATCACGTCCGAGAAGAACGCGATGGGCATCCACCTGGATGGTCGCGCGTCCGCGGTCGTCGGGACGCACACGCACGTGCCCACGGCCGACGACCGGATCCTCCCGGGGGGCACGGCCTACCAGAGCGACCTCGGGATGACCGGCCCGGTGTACAGCGTGATCGGGTTCAACCCGGCCACGGTGCTGCCTCGCTTCCTGACCGGGCTGCCGACGCGGTTCGAGGTGGGGGAGGGGCCGGTCCTGCTGAATGCAACGCAGGTCGACGTCGATCCGGCGACCGGCCGGGCGCTCGCGATCGAGCGGATCCAGCGGGTCTGGGACGGGTGACGAAGGCGACTCCCTCGAGGGAACGGCACCAGTCGCCGACCGGGCGCCGCCTCGTCCCATATCCGGCCGCGCTCGACCTCCATACGCACACGCTGCGGTCCGACGGTGTCCTGTCGCCCGAGGCGCTCGTCGCCGCAGCCGGGGCAGCCGGCGTGACGCTCCTAGCAATCACGGACCACGACACGCTTGCGGGGGTCCGCGAGCTGCGCCGCTCGGGCGCCGTCCCGGCGGGCCTCGAAGTGCTCCCGGGGATCGAGCTCAACAGCGTGCTCGAGGCGCCCTCGAAATCCGGCGAGGGCGAGGTGCACGTCCTCGGGCTCGGCGTCGACCCGGATGACGACGCGCTGGAGGCGGCGCTGTCGCGCCAGCGCGATTCGCGCAGGGTCCGGTTCGACCGGATGGTCGCGCGATTCCGGGAGCTCGGCATGCCGATTGAACGAGCGCTCGAGGACCAGCCGTCAACGACCGACGATGATGCGCTCGGTCGGCCGCGACTGGCCCGAGCGCTGATCGCGTGCGGCTATGCGACGAGCATCGAGGACGCGTTCGTGCACCACCTGTCGCGCGGCCGCCCCGCGTACGTGCCCCGTCAGGGCCTCGGGCCGATCGAGGCCATTCGCGCCATTCGCGCCGCCGGCGGGATTGCATCGCTGGCGCACTTCGCCGAGGCGCCGAGCCACGTTGCCTTCATCCGCGAGCTCATGGCGGCGGGCCTGAATGGCCTCGAGGTCTACTACCGCTCGTACGAGGCACCCGCCGTGGCAGGGCTACGCAAGGTCGCGGAGGAGCTGCGGCTTGTCGCCACCGGCGGCACGGACTACCACGGCGACCGCGAGACGTACCCGGAGGCCCACGCCGAGCTCTGGTTCCCGACCCCCGCCGCGGCCGCGTTCCGCGAGGCGCTGGAGGTCGCCGCGTAGCCGGCCCGGTTCGAACGCCTGGCTGGTCGACGTTTGCCCATCTGGCCCCCGCCCGTGCATTGCCACTAGCATGGCACGGCCATGACGACCAGTCGGCTGCTGCCAATGCTCGAGGTCGCCCCGCCGCCGGCGAGTGCCGCGCGGTCGGCCGCCGATGCCGACGACGTCCGCGTCGCCGAGTTCCGGCCCGAGACCCGGGCCCTGCCGCGCTTCTACGTGTGGACGCTCGGCTGCCAGATGAACCGCAGCGATTCGGAGGAGATGGCCGGCAGGCTGCTCGCGGCGGGCTGTGCCGAGGCCTCGTCGATGGACGCCGCGGATCTCGTGGTCATCAACACCTGCGCGATTCGGGAGGCGGCCGAGGCGAAGGTCATCGGGCGCCAGGGCGAGCTGGCGAAGATGAAGCAGGCCAATCCCTCGATGCGCGTCGTGATGACCGGCTGCGCCGTTCGCGAGATGGATCGCGAGCGGCTCGATCACCGGTTCCCGGCCGTCGACCTCTTCCTCCGGCCTGACCAGGAGCCCGAGCTCGTCGATCGACTCGGCCTGGCGTCGGCGCAGGGGCCCGTCGGCCTCATCGGGGCGACAACCGTCGTCGGTCGAACGGTCGTCGGGGTTGCCGATCGGCTTTCCGGCACGCGCGCCGGAGCGGTCGAGCGTGGTGCCGTCCACCGAGGCTCTACCGTGTCCGCCTGGCTTCCGATCATCTACGGCTGCGACAAGACCTGCACCTACTGCATCGTGCCGTTCAGCCGCGGCCCGGAGCGCAGCCGGCCATTCGACGACATCGTCGATGAGGCGCGCTCGATCGCTGCGCACGGCTACCGCGAGGTCACGCTCCTCGGCCAGAACGTGAACTCATATGGCCACGACCTCGCCCCGGAGGCGCGGTTCGGGCATGTCCGGACGGCGCGCTGGGCGGGTCGCCAGCTGGACCTTGGGTCACGGCCGGATCTCGCCGAGCTCATTCGCGCGATCGACCGCCTGCGGACGGCGGACGGGTCGCCGGCGATCCCGCGCCTTCGATTCATCACCTCGCACCCGTGGGACCTATCCGACCGGCTGATCGACGCGATGGCCGAGTGCCCGTCGGTGTGCGAGGCGCTCCACCTGCCGGTCCAGTCCGGTGACGACGCCGTCCTGCGACGGATGGGCCGCCAGTACACGATCGAGCACTACCTCGAGCGACTCGAGCGGATCCGCGCGGCCGTCCCGGAGATCGCGATCAGCACGGACGTGATCGTGGGCTTCTGCGGCGAGACCGAGGCCCAGTTCGAGTCGACGCTGCGGTTGCTCGAGCGGGTCGGCTACGACCAGGTCTTCGCGGCTGCGTACTCGGAGCGGCCCGGGACACCCGCGACCAGGCTCGCCGACGACGTGCCCGCCGACGACAAGCGCCGCCGGCTCAACACGCTCCTCGCGCTTCAGGAGCCGATCGGGCTCGAGCGCAATCGCGCCTGGCTCGGCCGGACCGTCGAGGTCCTCGTCGACACCATAGTCCCACCGCGAACCCACGAGCACGACGACGACGCCGCGAGCCACGGGATCTATGCCGCGACGGACGCGGGACGGTCGGGCGAGCTCAGCCACCTGTCTGGTCGTTCTCGCCAGAACAAGCTGGTCCACCTGACCGGACCGGCACGTTGGCTGGGCTCGCTCACCGACGTGCGCGTCGAGCATGCTGGCGCCTACGCGCTTCGGGGGGCTCCGGTCGGAGCGCCCGCGCTCGCCGACGGACCGGTCGAAGGCGCCGCCAGGTCAGCCTGAGGGCGCGGGGATGCCCGCGCCCGGCCGAACTGCGCCGCCGCTCCTCGTCATCGCCGGCGCGACGGCGACCGGCAAGACCGGGCTGTCGATCGCGGTCGGGGCGGCGCTTCTGGCTGACGGCATTCCCGTCGAGATCATCTCGGCCGATTCGCGCCAGGTCTTTCGCGGCATGGACATCGGAACGGCAAAGGTGCCCGCGAATGCGCGCGCAGGGATCCCGCATCACGGCCTCGATCTCGCCGATCCCGACGAGCCCTTCTCCGTCGTCGATTACGTGCGCCACGCGCGGGAAGGGCTGGCGGAGATCGCGGCGCGCGGGGGCGTGGCGGTCCTGGTGGGCGGGACCGGGCTGTACCTGCGCGCGGTCGGGCGCGGGCTCGATGCCGACGCGCTGCCATTCGATGCCGGGGTCCGAGCGCGGATCGAGGCGGGCCTCGCCGCCGACGGGCTGGCACCGGCGGTCGCCCGACTTCGCGCGATCGCGCCGACGATCGCGTCGCGCATCGACCTGGCGAATCCGAGACGCGTCGCGCGCGCGCTCGAGATCGCCGAGCTGCGGGGCGATGCAGCACCGCCGCCGGCGCTCGGCTATGCGGGCCCGATCGCCTGGATCGGGCTGCGGGTGGCGTCGCCGACCCATCGCGAATGGATCGCGAATCGCGCCCGCGAGCAGTTCGATGCCGGCCTGATCGACGAGGCGCGAGCGCTCCGCGACCGGTTCGACCCGGCGCTGCCGGCCTTCTCGGCGATCGGCTACCGCGAGGCGTGGGCGGTCCTCGACGGGACGTTGACGCGGGACCGGGCGATTGAGCTCGACGCCCAGCGCAACGTTGCGTTCGCGAAGCGCCAGGCCACCTGGTTCCGGTCTGAGCCGGGCATCGAGTGGCTCGATGGGGCAACGACCGACCCCGCCGCGACAGTCGACCGCGCGATCGCGATCGCTCGCGCCCTGGTGGCTGGTTGAGCGCGCCGGTCGCCTCGTTGCCCGGGGCGCGGGCCGACGCCTGGCGAATGGAGCGCCAGCTCCTCGGCTCGGCGAGGGCACCGTCCCCGGTCGAGGTCGCGCAACGGCTGGTCGGCGTGCAGGCGCAGGTCACGTCATCGGCCGCGCTCGCGATCGCCCTGCGCGCCAGGGCGCTCGCGGGCATGGGCGCACCCGCACCCACCGAGCAGACCGCACGCGCCCTCCGCGAGCGCCGCCTCGTCCGATCGTGGGCGATGCGCGGCACGCTCCATCTCTTTGCCGCCGAGGATGTCCCGACGGTCGCGGCGGCGCTCGGCAGGAAGGAGCACTGGCGCCGGCCTGCGTGGCTGCGCTGGTTCGGGGTCGACGAGCCGGCGATGGAGGCCCTCATCGACACCATCGGCGAGGTGCTCGACGACGGCCGGCCCCGCACCCGGGCGGAGCTGGCCGACGAGATCGGGGGCCGGCTCGGCCCGAGGGCCGGCAAGCTCCTCCTCGGGAGCTGGGGGAGCGCGCTCAAGGTCGCCTCGGCCCGGCACTACCTGGTCCAGTCCGCGGAGGACGAGGCAGGCGTCCGCTTCGTGCGCGCATCGCGCTGGGTCGAGGCATGGCGCGAAGAGGACGAGGACGCCGCCCTCGCGACCCTCATCGAGCGCTATCTCGCCGCCTACGGGCCGGCGACGGTCCGGGAGATCCGCCGCTGGTGGGGCGTCGCGACGCTGGCCGATATCCGGCCGGCGATCGCCCGGCTCGCGCATCGGCTCGCCGAGGTCGACGTCGATGGCACGCGCGCCCTCGTCCGCACCGAGGATCTCGACGCGATCGCCGCGACGCCGGCGACGGATGACGACGTCGTCCTCGTCGGGGGCTTCGATCCGTTCATCGTCGGTGCCGGGCTGCGCGACCGGCTGCTCCCCGCCGCCCACCTCAAGCGCGTTTCACGGACCGCCGGCTGGATCTCGCCGGTCGTGCTCGTCGACGGTCGCGCCGCGGGGGTGTGGGATGCGAAGCGGTCCGGCGACCGGCTCACGATCACCGTCGATGCGTTCCATCGGTTTTCGGCGGCGACGCGGCGCGCCATCGGCAGGGCAGGGGAGCGGGTCGCCGCGGCGCAGGGTGCGACGGCCACCCTCGCATATGGGCCGGTGTTCACCGAGAAGGGTCCGCCGCTGGTGATCACCCCGGCCAACGCCTGAGGCTCGGACCACAGTGCGGTCGTCCGACGAGTGACCCGCCGGCGCGTCAAGGGCGCGCCAGGACGCAGGAGGCCCGCAGCCGCGGTGCGTCGCGGCGGAGATGCCACAATGGCCCGAATCTGATAGTCGGAGGCGCCTCGCCGGTGCGCTCACTGCTTGCGGGGTGGCGGGTGAGCCTGCAGCGGACGCGCGCCGATTGGCCGATCGTCGCGGCGGCATGGCTGATCACGCTGCTCGCCGCCGTCCTTCTCGCCGCAGGCTTCATCTACCCGGCAGCGGCCTCGGAGGCCGGCCTGCGCCGAGCGCTGACCGATGCCCCGGTCGGACAGACGAACGTCGTTGCGTCGATCTACCAGCCGGCCGCGAATGCGCAGGCCGTCGATGGCCCTGCCGAGGCCGACCTGCAGGCCGTGATCACCCCGCTGGGCGGCAGCATCCTGCGGGACTGGCGGGGGAGCTCGACGTTCGGGATTGCGGGTCTGCCGGGCAGCGAGCCTGGCGACCAGGCCGTCGTCGGCTACCTCGACGACCTCGCCAGCCACGCCACGCTCGTCGGCGGCGCGTGGCCCGCCGAACGAGGCAGCTCCGGGCCGATCCAGGTCGTCGTCGTGGACGCGGTCGCGACCGCCCTCCACCTTCGAGTCGGCGATTCGGTGCCCCTCGTGGCCCACCCGTCCGAGCAGCCCCTGGCCGTGCCGGCCCGCCTGGTCGGCATCTTCTCGGTGACCTCCGCCGCCGACCCGTACTGGAGCGCCGACGACCAGCTCGCCACCGGGATCCACGAGAACGGCACCTATCGCAACCTGGGCCCGTTCCTCACGACGCAGGACGACCTGCTCCAGCACGCCGGCCTGACGCAGGTGCGGCTGCAGTGGCGCGTGTTTCCGAGGTTCGAGGACCTCTCACTGGACGACGCCGGCCAGCTCCGCACGCGCGTCGAGGGCCTCGGCGAGCGCCTCGGCGTGGACACCGGGCAGCCCTTCTCCGTCACGACGGGGTTGCCCGCGATCCTGCGCGATGCCGAGCGCTCGCTGCTCGTGAGCCGGACCGGCGTGCTCCTGCTCATGGCCCAGCTCTCGATCCTGGCGGCGTATGCGATCGTGCTGACGGCGTCACTCCTGGTCGATCACCGGCGAGTCGATACCGCCCTGCTGCGGTCGCGGGGCGCCGGCTTGCCCCAGCTCGCCCTGCTCGGCGCCGCGGAGGGCGTCCTCCTCGCGATCCCCGCCGTGCTGGTCGCGCCATGGCTCGCGGTCGCGGCGCTCAACCTGCTCAATGTCGTCGGCCCGCTCGCGGACGTCGGCCTGCACATCGACCCGCGCGTCACCACGGACGGCTACGTTGCCGCGGGAGCGGCGGGTCTCGCCTGCGTGGCGCTGCTCGTGCTGCCGGCGGTGCTGGCCGCGCGCGGGTTCGCCGCGGAGCACGGCGGGCTGTCGCGCCAGGAGACGCGGACGTTCGGACAGCGCATGGGCCTTGACATCGCCCTGCTCGCGATCACCGGGATCGCCATCTGGCAGCTCCGGCTCTACGGCGCCCCGCTCACGCGGAGCGTGCAGGGCGCGCTCGGGCTGGATCCGCTGCTCGTTGCGGCGCCCGCGATCGGGCTCATGGCCGGCGGAGTGCTCGCGCTCCGCCTGCTGCCGCTGCTCGCCGAGGCCGCCGAGGCGGCGATCTCTCGGGGGCGCGACCTGGTCGCCTCGCTCGGCTCGCGCCAGATGGCCCGGCGCCCGCTCCGCTACACGCGGTCCGCGCTGCTGCTGATGCTCGCGATGTCGATGGGCGTGTTCGCGCTGTCGTACGCGGCGACGTGGTCGATCTCGCAGCGCGACCAGGCCGCGTACCAGGCCGGCGCCGACGCTCGCGTGCTGCCCGGGAACACGCTCGACAGCCTGCCGGCGTGGGCGCTGCCCAGCGCCTACCGGGGCGTGGCCGGCGTCGCCGACGTCACCCCGGTCGAGCGGATCTCCGGCGGGATCAACTTTGCCGCCGGCGGCTCGGCGGATCTGCTGGCCCTCGACGCCGGCACCGGTGCGGGCATCGTCCACTTCCGCGGCGACGAGGCGACCGCGTCGCTCGACACGCTGCTGCACCCGCTCACCGCGGGCCGCCCGACGCCGACGCTCGCCCAGCTGCCCGATGGCACGACCTACCTCCGGATCACGCCACGCTTCCACATCACCGCGATCAGCCAGCTCGTGGTCGACGAGCAGACGCAGACGGCCACCGACGTCCCGATCGCTCCGGACATGGTGACCGGCGTCCTGCTCAGCGTCGGTGCCGTGGTGCGGGACGCGCACGGGCAGCTGTACGACCTGGAGGTCGGCCCGGTGGACGTCACCGCCGCGCCCGCACCGATCATCGTCGCGCTCACGCCCACCAGGGAGCGCAACGCCGCGAGCTTCGCCCAGGTGGGCGCCCGGCTGGACGGGCCGCTGACGCTCGCCGGGCTGAACGTGGCGGTCTGGCTGCCGCAGGACACGACGACCACGTCCGGGGTGCTCGGGATCGGCGCCGTGGCGGGCGGCGCGAGCACGACCGGTCCCTGGACGGACCTCCAGCTCAGTGGTGCGGGGCCATGGTCCGCAAAGATGGGCCAGGGACAGGGGGCACTCGGCGACGCGCAGGCGACCCAGGCGGACGGGACCAGCGTCCAGATCGGCGGCGACACGGGGAAGCCCCTGTTCGGTAACGGACCAGGCATTGCGGCCGCGCACATGACCATGGTGCCCGCCTCGGTTGCGCCTGCCGGCCCAATCCCGGTGATCGTGAATCGCGCATTCCTGGCGGCAACCACCTCCGCACCGGGCGACACCATCACCGCGACGCTGGACAGCGCCTCGCGGCGCCTCGAGATCTCCGGCGTCGTCGACAGCTTCCCCACGACGGATCCCGCCATCCCGATCGCGATCTTCGACGAGCCCACGCTCGGCCTGCTGCGTCTCCAGGCCACGGGGCTGACCCGCGTCGCCGACGAGTGGTGGCTGTCCACCAAGCCTGGGGCGGCGGTGAACCTCCGCGACGCCCTTGGCGCGCGCCCGTTCGACAGCGCCGAGGTCGTGACCGCGACCGATCGGGCGCGCAGCCTGAGCACGGATCCCGTGGCGCTCGGGATCATCGGCGCGCTGACGCTCGGCTTCATCGCGACCGGGCTGTTCGCGATCGTGGGGCTGACGGTCAGTGCCGCCGTGTCGGCGCGCCAGCGGCGAACCGAGTTCGCGCTCCTCCGGGCGCTCGGCTTCTCGGCGCGCCAGCTCTCCGCCTCGCTGTGGCTCGAGAACGGCAGCCTCGTGCTGGTGAGCCTCCTCGCGGGAACCGGCCTCGGCCTGCTGATCGGGTGGCTGGTCCTGCCGTTCGTGACCGTCACGCAGCAGGCCACTGCGCCGGTGCCGCCCGTGCTCGTGGAGATCCCATGGGATCGCATCCTGCTGCTCGATGGCGTGAGCGCCCTTGCGCTCGGGATGGCCGTCGTGGTGATCGGTGCGGTCCTCCGGCGACTCGGCGTGGGCAGCGTGCTTCGGATGGGCGAGGACTGAGCCGTGCGCTCCCTGTGGGCTGCCGGCCTGCTGCTGCGACGGCTCCGGAACGAGCGCGGCATCGTGCTGCTGATCGTGCTCCTGGTCGCGTCGACGAGCTTCGTCTTCGCTGCGGCGCCGCGCCTGTTCAACCGTGTCTCCGATGCGGCCCTGCGTTCGATCGATCAGGCGGCCCGGCCCGCCGACCGCAACCTCGCCCTCGACCTCAATTCGAGCCTGACGCCCGGCATCGACGGGGGCGTTGCGAGCGTTCGAGCACACGGCGACAAGCTGGCGGAGCAGATCCCGACGGCGCTCGCGGCGGTCATCTCGGCGCGTTCGACGCGGATCACGACGGTGCGCTTCTACGTGCCCAACCCGCCCCTTGTCGAGACGCACATCTCGCTCCGGTACCAGGACGGCGTGCTGGACGCGACGCGGCTCGTCGCAGGGCGGTGGCCAAACGACCTCGGAATCCAGCTGCACTCCGTTCCGCCTGGCGCCGCGGGGTCCGGCTCGGCACAGGAGCCGCCAGTCCCGCTCGAGATCGCGCTCTCGACGTCGGAAGCCGCGGCGATGGGCGTGAAGGTTGGCGACCGGCTGGCGATCACGCTCGATGGCAGCGACCCGCTCCTCGGCACGGCGATCCAGCCGAGCGACGTCTTCGTCCATGGCAGCGCGTACCGGATCGGGCCCGCCGAGCTCCATGTCGTCGGCGTGTTCGAGCCGCTCGACCCGCAGTCGGAGTACTGGTACGGCGATGCCGGCCTGCTCCACGTGGAGCAGCGCGGCTCCGAGGACCGACCCATCATCTACGCGACGGCGTACATCGCCCCGCAGGCCTATCCGTCGATCTGGCAGAGCGGACTGCCGTTCCACTACGAGTGGCGCTTCCTGGTCGATCCGCAGCGGCTCGACGCCGGCCAGGTCGACGCGCTCCGCTCCGACCTGCACCGGCTGAGCCTGATCTCCGGCGCCGGGACGGGTGCCGTGGGGACGGTCACCGTCCTCACCGGCCTGCCGGCCATCCTCGATCGGTACGCGGCCGAGCGGGCGCTCTCGGAGTCCGTGCTCTCGATTGCCGCGATCGGGCCCTTCGGGCTGGCTGCCGGTGCGATGGGCATGGTCGCGATCCTGCTCGCGCGCCGTCGGCGCGCCACGCTGGCGCTTGCGCGCGGCCGCGGCGCGACGGGTGCCCTCGTGCTCGGCACGCAGCTGTGGGAGTCGACGCTGATCGCGGGCGGCGGCGCACTGCTCGGGCTGCTGCTCGCCGTCCTGCTGGTCCCGGCGCGCGACGACCCGCTGTCCGGGCTCCTCGCGATCTCGGTCGGCGCGGTCGCCGTGCTGCTGCTCGTCGGCGCGAGCTGGCCGACCGCCAGGCAACCGCTCGGGCAGCTTGATCGCGATGACGCCCCGGTATTGCGAGTCCCGCCGCGCCGGCTGGTGATCGAGGCGACCACCGTCGTCGTCGCGGTCGCCGCGACCCTCCTGCTCCGGCAGCGTGGGCTGTCGATCGGGCCGGCCGGCAGCGTCGCCAATGTCGATCCGCTGCTCGCCTCGGTGCCGGTGCTCAGCGGCTTCGCCGCGGGCATCGTCGCCGTGCGCCTGTACCCGCTCCCGATCCGCGCCCTCGGCTGGCTCGCCGCGCGCCGGCGCGACGTCGTGCCGGTGCTCGGCCTGCGCACGATCGAGCGCCAGCCCGCGTCGGCGAACCTGCCCATCCTCGTGCTGCTGCTGACCGCGGCCTTCGGGGCGTTCGCGTCGGTCGTCGCGTCGAGCCTCGACCACGGCCAGATCGTGGCGTCGTACCTGGACGTCGGCGCGGACTACCGGATCGAGAAGACCGAGATCGGCGGCCTGGCGACCGCGCTGGATCCCACCAAGGTCGCGGGCGTCGAGGCGGTCGCGCCAGGGATCGTCGATCCGCTGGCCGCGTTCACCGGCGCGCCCAACCAGCGCGCGTCGATCCACCTCGTGGCGATCGACCCGGCGACGTACGACCAGGTCACGGCGGCCCC
>DASQIK010000034.1:0-6101 GCA_035631615.1 Candidatus Dormiibacterota bacterium
GTTCGCGGCCTCGGCCGCGATCGGCTGCTCCTCGGTCACGTCGGTCTCCATCGTCGGCTCGGTCATGCCGTCACCTCGATGGCCTTGTCGCAGTGCGAGCAGACGCGCACGCGGCGCCCGTCGTCGAGGACGGTGTGGCGCACGCGGGTCGGCTCCTTGCAGTTCGGGCAGACGAGCATGACCTTGGACAGGTCGAGCGGCTGCGCGATGTCGAGGATCCCGCCCTGCTGGATCTTCGGCGTCCGGTCCGTGCGACCCTGGGTCTGGCGCGGCTTGGTGTGGCGCTTCGAGATGTTCAGGCCCTCGACGATGACCGCGGCCGGGCGCGACGAGGCCGGCTTCCAGTAGCCGGTGCGCGCCTTCTCGCGGCCCTTCGCGGAGCCGGTGTGGCTGACCCGCTCGAGGGCGGCGGGGTTGGTCAGGACCCGCTCGACGAGGCCGCGCTTGCCGGCGTCCTTGCCGGACAGCACGATCACGGTGTCGCCCTTGCGGATCTCTGGCACGTGGGTTCGGCGAAGGGCCATCACAGCACCTCCGGTGCGAGCGAGACGATCTTCATGTAGTTGCGGTCGCGGAGCTCGCGCGCGACGGGCCCGAAGATGCGGGTGCCACGCGGGTTGCCCTGGTTGTTGATGAGCACGGCCGCGTTCTCGTCGAACCGGATGTAGCTGCCATCCGGCCGGCCGTATTCCTTGGCCGTCCGGACGACGACCGCGCGGACCACGTCGCCCTTCTTCACGGCGGCGTTCGGGATGGCGGCCTTCACGCTCGCGATGATCACGTCACCGATCCCGGCGGTGGTCTTCGTCGAGCGCCCCATCACGCGGATGCACTGGATGGTCCGGGCACCCGTGTTGTCGGCGACCTTGAGGCGCGTCTGGGCCTGGATCACGCGTCGTCGTCCCTGGCCGTGTCGTCATCGTCGTGCTTGCGACCCGGGTGCGCGGCGGCATGGATCGCCTCGGAGACCTCGGCCTCTTCGCCGACAAGCTCGGCCCCGCCGCCGCCGTGGTCACTCGCACGCTGGACGATCTCGATGAGGCGCCAGCGCTTCGTCGCCGAGAGCGGGCGCGACTCCTCGATGAGGACCGTGTCGCCGACGTGGGCCTCGTTGGCCTCGTCATGCGCCTTGAATCGCGTCGTGAGCTTGACGACCCGCTTGTACAGGCGGTGGCGGGTCAGCTGCTCGACGGACACGACGATCGTCTTGTCCATCTTGTCGCTCACCACGCGCCCGACCTTGGTCTTGCGCTTGCCCTGCACCGCGGCGGTGGTCTCGGTCATGGTCATCGGTCTACGCGCCCTTTCCGGTGCTCGCCGCGACGCGACCGGTCCCGCGCTCGCGCTGGACGGTGAGGATGCGGGCGATGGTTCGACGAGTCTGGGGGATGCTGCTGGTGTCGTTGAGCTGGCGGGTCGACAGGGCGAAGCGCGCGCTCCACAGCTCCTGCTTGGCCTGCTGGAGGGCCTCGAGCAGCTCCTTGTCGCTCATCTCGCGGACCTTGGCGATGTCGGTCATCGCTCGCCTCCCTCGACCGCGCCCTCGCGGGCAACCATGCGGGTCGCAACCGGCAGTTTGTGGCTGGCCAGGCGCATCGCCTCGGTGGCCTCCTCGTGCGGGACGCCGGCCATCTCGAACAGGATCCGGCCCGGCTTCACGACCGCGACCCAATGGTCGGGCGCGCCCTTGCCGGAGCCCATGCGCGTCTCGGCCGGCTTCTTGGTGACCGGCTTGTCCGGGAAGATCCGGATCCAGATCTTGCCGCCGCGCTTGACCGAGCGGGTCATGGCGCGCCGGGCGGCCTCGATCTGCCGGCTGGTGATCCAGGCCGGTTCGATCGTGGCGAGGCCGTAGTCACCGAAGGCGACGTAGTGGCCGCCCTTGGCAACGCCGGACATGCGGCCACGCATGACCTTGCGGTGCTTGACGCGTCGCGGCAGCAGCATGGCTCAGGCCACCTGTCCGGCGATCGCCGGCGGAGCGGCGTCGCGCGCCGCGGTGCGCGTCGGCGTGATGTCGCCGCGGTAGATCCAGACCTTCACGCCGATGCGGCCGTAGGTCGTGTGGGCGTGAACCTGGCCGTAGCTGATGTCCGCTCGGAGCGTGCCGAGCGGGATGCGACCCTCGCGGTCCCATTCGCGGCGGCTCATCTCGGCGCCGCCCAGGCGGCCCGAGACCATGATCTTGACGCCCTTCGCGCCGGCCTTCATCGAGCGCTGGATGGACTGCTTCATCGCCTTCTTGAAGGCGATGCGCCGGCTCAGCTGCTGGCTGATGTTGGTCGCGACGAGGTACGCGTCGAGCTCCGGCTGGCGGATCTCCTTGATCTCCAGCTTGACCTTGCGCTTCGTGAGCGCGCCGATCTGCTGGCGCAGGATCTCGACGTTCTGGCCGCCCTTGCCGATCACGATGCCCGGCTTGGCCGTGTGCACGGTGACCGTGACCTGGCCGAAGTTGCGCTCGATCTCGAGGCCGCTGACGCTCGCGTTGGCGAGCCGCTTCTCGACGAGCGCCCGGATCGCGATGTCCTCGGTCAGGAGCTGCGTGTACTCCTTGTCGTGGTACCACTTGGCGGTCCAGGTGCGCGTCACCCCGAGACGGAACCCGTAGGGGTGGACCTTGTGTCCCATGCTTCCTCAGCCCTCCCGGTCGCCGACGGTGACGGTGATGTGGGTGACGCCCTTGTGGATCGGGAAGGCCCGGCCCTGGGCGCGCGGGCGCCAGCGCTTGATCGTCGGACCCTGATCGGCGCGCGCGTCGAGGACGCGGAGCTCGTCCGCGGCCAGGTTCAGGTTGTTCTCGGCGTTCGCGGCCGCGCTCTTGAGCACCCCCGCGACGTCCTTGGCGGCGTGCTGGGGCATGAACTTGAGCAGGTTCGACGCCTCCTCCACGGAGCGACCGCGGATCGCCTCGACGACGAGGCGGGCCTTGCGGGTCGAGCCGCGGACGTACTTGGCGGTTGCCGACACTTTCATCCCGGCCTCACTTCGGCGCCGTGGCGCGGTCGGTGCTCTTCCCGTGCCCGCGGTAGGTGCGGGTCGGGGCGAACTCGCCGAGCCGGTGGCCGACCATGTTCTCGGTCACGTAGACCGGCACATGCTTCCGGCCGTTGTAGACGGCGACCGTGTGGCCGATGAACGACGGGAAGATCACGGACGCCCGCGACCAGGTCTTGACGACCTTCTTCTCGCTCTTCTTGTTCATCAGCTCGATGCGACCGAGCAGCCGGGGCTCGATGAACGGCCCCTTCTTGATGGATCGGGACATCTCTCGCCTCCCCTGCTACTTCCGGTGCCTGGAGCGGACGATCAGGCCGCTCGTGTGCGCTCGCCGTGTCCGGTAGCCCATCGCGGGCTTGCCCCACGGCGTCTTGGGCGGCATGCCCGTCGGGGACTTGCCCTCGCCACCGCCGTGCGGATGGTCACGCGGGTTCATGACGACGCCCCGGACCTCCGGCCTCTGGCCCATGTGGCGGGCGCGCCCGGCCTTGCCGAGGTTCTGGTTCTCGTGGTCGAGGTTGCCGACCTGGCCGATGGTGGCCATGCACCGGATGCTGATCCGGCGAACCTCGCCGGACGGCAGGCGGACCTGGGCGTACTCGCCCTCCTTGGCCAGCAGCTGGGCGGCGGTCCCGGCCGAGCGGACGATCTGGCCGCCCTTGCCCGGGATGAGCTCGATGTTGTGGATCGTCGTGCCGAGCGGGATGTTCGCGATCGGCAGGGCATTGCCGACCCGCGCCTCGGCGCTGGGGCCCGCGACCACGATGTCACCGACCTTCACGCCGTGCGGCAGGAGCATGTAGCGCTTCTCGCCGTCGCGGTAGTGGAGCAGGCCGATGCGGGCCGAACGGTTCGGGTCGTACTCGACGGTCGCCACGCGCGCCGGCACGTCGTGCTTGTCGCGCTTGAAGTCGATCCGGCGGTAGTTGGTCTTCTCGCCGCCGCCGCGGTGGCGCACGGTCATGCGGCCCTGGTTGTTCCGCCCGGAGGCGCGCTTCTGCGGTTCGAGCAGCGGCTTGTAGGGCTCGGTGGTCGTGATCTCGTCGAACGTGGAGCGCGTCATGCCGCGCATGCCCGGCGAGGTCGGCTTGTAGGACCGCAGCGGCATGACTACACGCCCTCGAAGAACTGGATCTTCTGGCCGGCCGCCAGGGTCACGACAGCCTTCCGCCACGGCGAGGTGGAGCCCTTGATCCGGCCGCGCTTCGTGCCGCGCGACTTCTCCTTGGCCTTCGTGGTCAGGACGTTGACCGAGACGACGCTCACCTTGTCGGTGGCGTACAGCTCCTCGATCGCGGCCTTGATCTGGATCTTGTTGGCGTCCGGGTGGACGCGGAAGGTGTAGCGGCCCCTGGTCGACTGGTCGATCGACTTCTCGCTCACGACGGGGCGCAGGATGATCTCGGGGGCGGTCAGGAGGCTCACAGGTAGACCTCCTCCATCCGCGCGAGCGATGGCTGCTCGATCACGACGGTGTCGGCGTTGAGCACGTCGACGACGTTCAGGGAGTCGGCGAGGATGACGACGACCTTCTGGAGGTTGCGCGCAGAGAGGCGCAGCTTCTCGTCCGCCGACGGCGCGACGACCAGCACCCGGCCCGTCGCGTTCAGTGCGGTCAGCACGCCGACGACGTCCTGGGTCTTGATGGCCTCGAGCCCGAAGCTGTCGAGCACCCGGATCGCCTCGTCACCGAGCTTCGAGGTCAGCGCGCCGCGCAGCGCCGCGCGCTTCATCTTGCGCGGCAGCCGCTGCTCGTACGAGCGCGGGTGCGGCCCGAAGACGGCGCCGCCGCCCCGGTAGTGGGGCGCGGTCCGCGAGCCCTGGCGGGCGCGGCCGGTGCCCTTCTGGCGATACGGCTTCTTGCCGCCGCCGCGGACCTCGCCGCGGGTCTTCGTGTCGTGCGTGCCGGTCCGTCGGCCCGCCAGCTGGGCGGTCACGACCTGGTGCAGGATGGCCTCGTTGACGGGCGCGGCGAACAGCTCGTCGTGCAGCTCGACGCTGCCGAGGTCCTTGCCCGTCCGATCGAACAGGGTGGTCCTGGCCATCACTGGGCCTTCTTCACTAGGATCAGGCTGTTCCGGCCGCCGGGCAGGCTGCCCTTGACCATCAGCAGGTTGTGCTCGGCGTCGGCGCGGACCACGCGGACCTTCTTGGTCGTGACCTGGGCGTCGCCCATGTGCCCGGCCATGCGCAGGCCGCGATAGACGCGGCCCGGCGTCGTGCCCGGGCCGATCGAGCCCGGCGCGCGGTGGTGGTCGGATCCGTGGGTCTTGGGCCCGCGATGGAAGTTGTGGCGCTTGATGTGGCCGGCGAAGCCCTTGCCCTTCGAAACGCCGCTGACGTCGACCAGGTCGCCCTCCGCGAAGAGGTCATTCACGGCGACGGTCTGCCCGACCTCGTAGCCGCCGAGGTCGTCGACCCGGAACTCGCGCAGCGTGCCGAGGCTCGGCAGGTCGCCGAGCTGGCCGGCGAGCGGCTTGTTCAGCTTCTTCTTCTCGTCCGTCCCGAGCTGGATCGCGCTGTAGCCATCGCGGTCGGGCGTGCGCAGGCGGGTCACCATGTTCGGGGCGACCTGGAGCACCGAGACGGCAACCATCGTGCCGTCCGCGTTGAACACCTGCGTCATCCCGACCTTGCGGCCGATCAATCCGATCATCTGCCTACATCTTGATTTCGATGTCGACGCCAGCCGGGAGGCTGAGTCGCATCAGGGCGTCGACGGTCTTCGACGAGGGATCCAGGATGTCCACGAGCCGCTTGTGGGTGCGGATCTCGAACTGCTCCCGGCTGTCCTTGTCGATGAACGGTGAGCGCAGGACCGTGAACTTCTCGATCCGGGTAGGCAGCGGCACGGGCCCGACGATGTCGGCCCCGGTGCGCTGCGCCGTCTCGACGATCTGCGCCGCCGACTGATCGAGCAGCCGGTGGTCGTAGGCCTTGAGACGGATCCGGATCCGCTGCTTTGCCATCTCGTTATGCGCTGATGCTGGTGATGGCGCCGGCACCGACGGTCCGGCCGCCCTCGCGGATGGCGAAGCGCTGGCCGACCTCGAGCGCGATCGGGGTGATCAGCTCGACGCCCATCTCGACGTTGTCGCCGG
>DASQIK010000035.1:0-15622 GCA_035631615.1 Candidatus Dormiibacterota bacterium
CGAAGGCGCGGTACTCGGCCTCGCCCTTGAGCGAGAGGTACTTGGTGATCGCCGCGGTGAGGCTCGTCTTGCCATGGTCGATGTGGCCGATCGTGCCGATGTTCACGTGCGGCTTGGTGCGCTCGAACTTCTTCTTGGCCATCGTGGGCTGCTCCTGGCTCCTGGTGCCGCTACTGGCTGACGCGAGACTTGGCGACGAGCTCCTGGGCGAGATTGCCCGGGACCTCGGCGTAGTGGGATAGCTCCATCGAATAGCTCGCCCGGCCCTGGGTCATCGACCGCAGGTCCGTGGCGTAGCCGAACATCTCGGCGAGCGGCACGAACGCACGGACGACCTGGGTCGTGCCCCGGGAGTCCATGCCCTCGACCTGGCCGCGCCGGCTGTTGAGGTCGCCGATGACGTCGCCCATGAACTGCTCCGGCATCGTGACCTCGACCCGCATCATGGGTTCGAGGACGGCCGGGCTGGCCTTCTCGACGGCGTCCTTGATGGCCATCGAGGCGGCAATCTTGAACGCCATCTCCGACGAGTCGACCTCGTGGTACGACCCATCGAACACGGTGACCTTCACGTCGACCATCGGGTAGCCGGCGTAGATGCCGGTGTCGAGCGCCTCGGCGATGCCCTGGTTGATCGCGCGCATGTACTCGCGCGGGATGGTGCCGCCGACGATCTTGTCGACGAACTCGTAGCCCTTGCCCTTCTCGTTGGGCTCGGCGGTGAGGATGACGTGGCCGTACTGGCCCTTGCCGCCCGTCTGGCGGACAAACCTGCCGTTGCCCTCGGCGGCGCGGCGGATCGTCTCGCGATACGAGACCTGGGGCTTGCCCACGTTCGCCGCGACCTTGAACTCGCGAACCATGCGGTCGACGATCACGTCGAGGTGCAGCTCGCCCATGCCGGCGATGAGGGTCTCGCCGCTCTCCGGGTCGGTGTGGACGCGGAAGGTCGGGTCCTCCTCGGCGAGGCGCTGGAGCGCGATGCCCATCTTGTCCTGGTCGGCCTTCGTGCGCGGCTCGACCTTGACCTCGATGACGGGCTCCGGGAACGTGATGTTCTCGAGCAGGATCGGATGGTCCGGGTCACACAGCGTGTCGCCGGTGTAGGTGTCCTTGAGCCCGACGATGGCCCCGATGTCGCCCGCGTAGATCTCGCCGATCTCCTCGCGGTGGTTGGCGTGCATCTCGAGGGCGCGCGCGACGCGCTCCTTCTTGCCCTTCGTGCTGTTGAGCGCGTACGAGCCCGCCTTGAGCGTGCCCGAGTAGACCCGGAAGAAGGCCAGGTGGCCGACGAACGGGTCGGTGGCGATCTTGAACACGAGCCCCGACATCGGCTCCTTGTCGTCGACGGTCCGGACCAGCTCCTGGTCCGTGCCGGGCCGAAGACCGATCGTCGGCGGGACGTCGAGCGGCGAGGGCAGGAACTCGGTGACGGCGTCGAGCATCGGCTGGATGCCCTTGTTCTTGAGGGCCGAGCCGGTGAGCACGGGCACGAACTTCGACTGCAGGGTGCCGAGGCGCAGGCCGTGGCGGACCTCCGCGGTCGTCAGCGTCTCGCCCTCGAGGTACTTGTGGGTGAGCGTGTCGTCCGCCTCGGCGACGATCTCGATCATCCGCTCGTGGTGCTTGTCGGCCTCGGCGCGAAGGGCCTCGGGGATCTCGACGATGTCGATCTTCGAGCCAAGGTCGTCGCGATACAGGATCGCCTTCATCTCGATGAGGTCGATGACCCCCTCGAAGCGGTCCTCGCTGCCGATCGGGAGCTGGATCGGCACCGGTCGCGCGCCGAGGCGGTCGACGATCATGTCGACGCAGCGCCAGAAGTCGGCACCCGTCCGATCGAGCTTGTTGATGAAGCAGATACGCGGCACCGAGTACTTGTCGGCCTGTCGCCAGACGGTCTCGGACTGCGGCTCCACGCCGGCCACGCCATCGAAGACGACGACCGCGCCGTCGAGCACCCGAAGGCTGCGCTCCACCTCGACGGTGAAGTCCACGTGCCCGGGCGTATCGATGATGTTGATCTTGTGGTCGTTCCAGAAGCAGGTCGTGGCCGCGGCGGTGATGGTGATGCCGCGCTCCTGCTCCTGCGGCATCCAGTCCATCGTGGCCGCGCCCTCGTGGACTTCGCCGAGCTTGTAGATCTTCTTGGTGTAGAAGAGGATCCGCTCGGTCACGGTCGTCTTGCCCGCGTCGATGTGGGCAATGATCCCGATGTTCCGCGTCCTGGCGAGCGGGATGGTTCGTGGCATCTGGGCTACTCGCTCCGGACTACCACTTGAAATGGCTGAAGGCCTTGTTGGCCTCGGCCATCTTGTGGGTGTCCTCGCGGCGCTTGACTGCGGCGCCAAGCCCGTTCGACGCGTCCACGAACTCGGCGGCGAGCTTCTCGCTCATGCTCTTGCCGTTGCGCTTGCGGGCAGCCTGGACGAGCCAGCGCACGCCGAGCGACAGACGGCGATCGCCGCGGATCTCGACCGGGACCTGGTAGGTCGCGCCACCGACGCGGCGGGGCTTGACCTCGATGATCGGGGTGGCGTTGCGCAGCGCGGTCTCCATGACCTCGAGGCCGGGCCGGCGCGCGGACGCCTCCGCGCGCGCGAGCGCCTGGCGGAGGATCCGCTCAGCGAGGCGGCGCTTGCCGTCGCTCATGAGCTTCGCGTGGAAGCGCACGGTGGTTCGGTTGGCGGGTGCCTCTTCGTACTTGGTCTTGCGGGCGATCCCGGTTCGGCGCGGCATCTCAGCGCTTCCCTGCCAGGGCCGGAGTCGCCTTGGCGCCGTACTTGCTGCGGCCCTGCTTGCGGTCGCGCACGCCGGCGGCGTCGAGGGTGCCGCGGATGATGTGGTACTTGACCGACGGGAGGTCCTTGACGCGGCCGCCGCGCACCAGCACGACGGAGTGCTCCTGGAGGTTGTGGCCGATGCCCGGAATGTAGGCCGTGACCTCCATCTGATTGGTCAGGCGCACGCGGGCGATCTTGCGGAGCGCGGAGTTCGGCTTCTTGGGCGTCATCGTCCGGACCTGCAGGCACACGCCGCGCTTCTGTGGGGCGCCCGGAATCGGCACCTGGCGCTGGCGGAGGCTGTTCCAGTTCTTGCGCATGGCGGGCGCCTTGATCTTCGAGATCTTGGCGCGCCGGCCGTGGCGCACGAGCTGGTTGATCGTCGGCACGAAAACGCTACTCCTGCTTGTCAGACTGGTCGATCGGGCCGCGGACGTGGGCTCCGCGAGCTCGATGGGGGTGCTCGGATGGGCGTCCCGGCTGGCAGCCGGAACCGTGACCTTCCGAAGCCACGAACGCGGAGTGTATCAATCGGCCAAACGGGGTGTCAAACGTGGGACCGGGCTTTCGCCCGGTCCCGGAAGGTCACCCCAGGTCGTCGTCCTTGTCGCCCGCCGCGTCGTTCGCGGCGTCCGCCAGGAACGGGTTGAACGCTGGCTCGTCGGCTGCCGCGACCGGCCCTCCGATGAGCACCGCCTCGTCCTCTGCCCGGGCCTCGCCCCCTTCGAGGAAGGGGTTGTAGACCTGGCCGTCGTCGAGCGCCTCGCCGGCGAGGGCCTCGAGGGCGGCGCGCCGCTCCCGCTCCTTGCGCGCGGCGAGGTTCGCCGGTGCGCCGGAGCCGGCCGGGATGAGCTTGCCGATGATGACGTTCTCCTTGAGGCCGATCAGGTGATCCTTGGCGCCGTTGATGGCCGCCTCGGTCAGCACCCGGGTCGTCTCCTGGAAGGACGCCGCGGCAAGGAAGCTCGACGTGTTGAGCGAGGCCTTCGTCACGCCCAGGAGCACGGTCTGCGCCGTTGCCGGCTCGCCGCCCTCCGCCAGGACGCGGTTGTTGACCTCCTCGAAGTCGAGCCGGTCGATCAGCTCGGTCGGGAGCAGCTCGCTGTCGCCCGGCTGGTCGATGCGGACCTTGCGGAGCATCTGCCGGACGATGATCTCGATGTGCTTGTCGTTGATCGTGACGCCCTGGCTGCGGTACACCTTCTGGACTTCCTTGACCAGGTAGCGCTGGACGGCGTCGCGGCCGCGGGTCTCGAGGTACTCCTGCGGGTTGATCGGCCCGTCCGTGATCGGGTCGCCCGCGCGAACCTCCTGGCTCTCGGCGACGAGCAGCCGGGCGTTGTGCGGGATCGCGTACTCGCGCTCGACGACGTCCTCCGCTCGGACGACGAGCCCGTCGTCCGTCTTCATGAGGAAGCCGGCAACCGGGGCGACGACGTCGGCGCCACCCTCGACCCGTGCGATGGCCTGGCCGAGCGCGACCGAGTCGCCGGCAGCAGCCAGCAGCTCGGCGCCCTTCGGCAGGTTGAGGGTCGAGTCGTAGGCCTCGCGGCTCGTGACCTTGACCTTCGTGCCGGTGTCGGCGCGGAGGATGGACACGGCGCCGTCGATGTGGCTGATCTCGGCCTTGCCCTTGGGCACCCGGGCCTCGAACAGCTCCTCGACGCGCGGCAGGCCGGCCGTGATGTCGAGGCCGGCGACACCGCCCGTGTGGAACGTGCGCATCGTCAGCTGGGTGCCCGGCTCGCCGATGGACTGGGCGGCGATGATGCCGACCGCCTCGCCGACGCCGACCGGCTCGCCGCTGGCGAGGTTCCGGCCGTAGCAGCGGCGGCAGACGCCATAGCGCGCCTCGCACGTCAGCGGTGAGCGAACGAGGACCTCCTCGATCCCCGCGTCCTCGAGCCGCTGCGCGACTTCCTCGGTGATCATCTCGTTGCGCTCGACCAGGATCGGCGCGGGCTTGTTCTTTGCGCCGGCCTTCGGGCGAGGGTCGTGCATCGGCGCGGCCGACAGGCGGCCGACGAGGCGACGACGGAACTCGTCGAGGACGTTGCG
Organism: Candidatus Dormiibacterota bacterium; assembly: GCA_035631615.1. Classification (GTDB taxonomy): domain Bacteria; phylum Chloroflexota; class Limnocylindria; order Limnocylindrales; family CSP1-4; genus UBA5189. The sequence goes on from DASQIK010000035.1 coordinate 4,842, forward strand.
GCGAGTGGTGTCGTCGGTCGCGGGCCAGGTGGCGCCGGTCATGTCGGCCGTGTCGACCGCCGTGATCCAGCTCCCCTCCTCCGTGCCGCAGTCCTCTTCCTTCGTGATGACGTCCTGGGCGACGTCGACGAGGCGCCGGGTCAGGTAGCCCGAGTCCGCGGTGCGGAGGGCCGTGTCCGCGAGGCCCTTGCGGGCGCCGTGGGTCGAGATGAAGTACTCGAGGACCGTCATGCCCTCGCGGAAGTTGCTCCGCACGGGCACGTCGATGATCCGGCCCGACGGGTCGGCCATGAGGCCGCGCATCGCGCCGAGCTGGCCGATGTTGCCCTTGTTCCCGCGGGCGCCGGAGTCGGTCATCATCCGGAGGGCGTTGTCCTCAGGGAGCTGCTGCATCATCGCGGCGGAGATGCCGTCCGTGGTCCGCTTCCAGAGCTCGACGACCTGCTCGTAGCGCTCCTCATCGGTGATGAGGCCGCGCTGGAACTGCTTGTCGATGTCGATGACCTGGTCGTCGGCGAGCTTGAGCGACTTGGCCTTCTGGGGCGGGGTCACGATGTCCCACAGCCCGATGGTCATGCCACCGCGGGTCGCGAACTTGAAGCCGACGTCCTTGATGCCGTCGACCAGCTGCGCCGTGTCGGCCGGGCCGAGCAGGCGGTAGCACTCGTCGACGAGCTTCTTGAGGTCGGTTCGCCTCATCTCGCGGTTGGTGTGCTCGGTGAACCGCAGCCGATCCGGCACGATCTGGTTGAAGATGATCCGGCCGACGGTCGTGCGCAGGCGCTGCTGGGTGAGCTTGCCCTCGGCCTCGTCCCACGCGGCCACGACGCACTCGATGGGCTCGTGGAGCGTGAGGTGCCCGGCCTCGTGGCGGCCCTTGGAGCCGTCCTCCGGATCTGGGCTCGAGCTGGCGCTGGCGCTGGCGAGGCCGCGCGCGGTCAACTCCTGGGCGTACATGGCGTCGTCCTCGGAGCCGAAGATCCGGCTCGCGGGCTTGCCGCGAGTGGCCTCCTTCTCCATCGTCAGGTAGTAGCAGCCAAGGACCATGTCCTGGGTCGGCGCCACCACCGGCGTGCCGTCGGCGGGCGACAGCAGGTTCGCGGTGGACAGCATCATCGTCCGGGCCTCGTCCTGGGCGGCCGACGACAGCGGCACGTGAACGGCCATCTGGTCGCCGTCGAAGTCCGCGTTGAACGCGGTGCAGACGAGTGGGTGGATCTGGATCGCCGAGCCCTCGACGAGCACCGGCATGAACGCCTGGATGCCGAGGCGATGGAGCGTCGGGGCGCGGTTCAACAGGACCGGATGGTCCTTGATGACCTCTTCGAGGACGTCCCAGACCTCGGGCCGCACGCGCTCGACGATGCGCTTGGCGCTCTTGATGTTGTGGGCGAAGCCCTTCTCGACGAGCTGGCGCATGACGAACGGCTTGAACAGCTCGAGCGCCATCTTCTTGGGCAGCCCGCACTGATGGAGCTTGAGCTCCGGGCCGACCACGATGACCGAGCGGCCCGAGTAGTCGACGCGCTTGCCGAGCAGGTTCTGGCGGAACCGGCCCTGCTTGCCCTTGAGCATGTCGCTGAGGGACTTGAGCCGGTGGTTGCCGGTGCCCGCGATCGCGCGGCCGCGGCGGCCGTTGTCGATCAGGGCGTCGCACGCCTCCTGGAGCATCCGCTTCTCGTTGCGGATGATGATCTCGGGCGCGCCGAGCTCGAGGAGCCGCTTGAGGCGGTTGTTCCGGTTGATCACGCGGCGGTACAGGTCGTTCAGGTCGGAGGTCGCAAAGCGGCCGCCGTCGAGCTGGACCATCGGCCGGAGATCCGGGGGGATGACCGGCAGCACGGACAGGATCATCCACTCCGGGCGGGTGCCGGAGCGACGGAATGCCTCGATGAGGCGCAGCCGCTTGATCGCCTTCTTGCGGCGCTGGCCGGAGCTCGTCCGGACCTCGACGTGGAGCGCTCGGGCGAGCGTCTCCAGGTCCATCCGGCTGATGATCTCGCGGACGGCCTCGGCGCCCATGCCCGAGGTGAACAGCCGGCCGCGGCCGGCCTGATTGAACTTCTCGTCGAGCGTCCGCAGCTCGGTCTCGCCGACCGTGAGCATGGGCTTGATCGACTCGAGCTCGTCGCGCAGCTTGCGCAGCTCGTCCTTGAGGCCCTGGGCCTGCTCCTTGAGCTGGCCCTTCTCGGCGGCGAGGGTCTCGTCCATGCCGGCCCGGAGATCGGCGATCTTCTGGTCGACCGCGATCGCCTCGTCGCGCTCGCGGGCCTGGATCTCCTCGGTGATGCGCTCGGTCTCGGCACCGACCACGGCGCGCAGGCGCGCGGTGGCCGTCTTGCCGCCCTTGTCGCCGGCGGCCACGATGACCTCGCCGGTGGGCCCGAAGACGATGGTCTCCTCGGCGGCGCCCGTCTTGAGCTCGGCGAGCCGGGCCTCGACCTGCTGGGCCGCGGCGACGATCTCCTCGGTCCGGTTGGCGCGCTGCGTCTCGAGCTCGGCCTTCGTCGCGGTGAGCGCGGCGGTCAGCTCCTCGCGGTGGCGCTCGATGTCCGCCTTGAGCTCGGCCTCGAGGTCGCCCAGGCGCTTGCCGGACTCCCCGCCGCGGCCGGCGGCCTCTTCCTCGATGTTCGCCGCGAAGCGCTTGCGGACTTCCTCATCGACGCCCGTGACGATGTACAGGGCGAAGTACAGGATCCGCTCGAGGTTGCGCGGGCTGATGTCGAGCAGGATGCCCAGGCGCGAGGGCGTGCCCTTGAAGTACCAGATGTGGCTGACCGGGCTCGCGAGCTGGATGTGGCCCATCCGCTCGCGCCGGACCTTGGAGCGCGTGACCTCCACGCCGCACTTGTCGCAGATGATGCCCTTGTACCGAATCCGCTTGTACTTGCCGCAGTAGCACTCCCAGTCCTTCGTGGGACCGAAGATGCGCTCGTCGAAGAGGCCGTCCTTCTCCGGCTTGAGCGTGCGGTAGTTGATGGTCTCGGGCTTGGTGACCTCACCCTTCGACCACTCCCGGATCTGGTCCGGGCTGGCAAGCGAGATGCGGATCGCGTTGAAGTTATTGACTTCGAGCATCGTTCTCCTCGGCGCCGCCGTCTGGCTCGGCGGCGCGATTCGGACCTGTGGCGAGCATCAGCGCGGTGGCCGGGCCGCGATGACGCGTATGAGCAACGTTCGTGACTAGTCCTCGAAGCCGGCGAGGTTGATCCCGCCGAGATCGGGAAGGAGGTAGCCGGAGGCGTCGTCCTCTGCGAGCGGGATCTCCTCGTCGTTCTGATCGAGGATCTCGGCGTTGAGGCCGAGGCTGCGAAGCTCCTTGATGAGGACCTTGAACGACTCGGGAACCCGCGGGGGCTGGATCTCCTCGCCCTTGACGATGGCCTCGTACGTCTGCACGCGACCGAGGACATCATCCGACTTCACGGTCAGGAGCTCCTGGAGGATGTTGGCGGCGCCGTAGGCCTCGAGGGCCCACACCTCCATCTCGCCGAACCGCTGGCCGCCGAACTGGGCCTTGCCGCCCAGCGGCTGCTGGGTGATGAGGCTGTACGGGCCCGTCGACCGGGCGTGGATCTTGTCCTCCACCAGGTGGTGGAGCTTGAGCATGTAGATGTAGCCGACGGTGATGTCCCGGTCGAAGATCTCGCCGGTCCGGCCGTCGCGCAGCTCGACCTTGCCGTCCTGCGGCAGGGCCTGCTCGACGCCATACACCATGTGCCGGGCCTGCTTGAGCTCGTCGCGGATCTGCTCCTCCGTCGCCCCGTCGAAGACGGCGGTGGCGGCGGTCTCGCCCTTGGCGTGGAGGGCCCAGCCGAGGTGCGTCTCGAGGATCTGGCCGATGTTCATGCGGCTCGGCACGCCGAGCGGGTTCAGGATGATGTCGACGGCGGTGCCATCGGGCAGGAACGGCATGTCCTCGGCGGGCAGGATCTTCGCGATCACGCCCTTGTTGCCGTGGCGGCCGGCCATCTTGTCGCCGACCGAGATCTTCCGCTTCTGCGCGACCGACACGCGGACCAGCCGGTTGACGCCGGGCTGGAGGTCGTCGTTGAGCTCGCGCCGGAACTCGCGGACCTCGACCACCTTGCCGCGCTCGCCGTGGGGCAGGCGCAGCGAGCTGTCCTTCACCTCGCGGGCCTTCTCGCCGAAGATCGCCCGCAGGAGGCGCTCCTCCGCGGTCAGCTCGGTCTCGCCCTTGGGCGTGATCTTGCCGACGAGGATGTCGCCGGGGCGGACCTCCGCGCCGATGTAGACGATGCCCTCCTCGTCGAGGTCCTTGAGGGACTCCTCGCCGACGTTCGGGATGTCGCGGGTGATCTCCTCGGGCCCGAGCTTGGTGTCCCGGGACTCGATCTCGTGCTTCTCGATGTGGATGCTCGTGAACAGGTCGTCGCGGACGAGGCGGTCGCTGATGACGATCGCGTCCTCGTAGTTGCCGCCCTCCCAGCTCATGAACGCCACGAGGACGTTCCGGCCGAGCGCGAGCTCGCCGAGGCTGGTCGACGAGCTGTCGGCGATCGCCTGGCCGGCGGAGACCCGCTGGCCGAGGTCGACGATGGGCCGCTGGTTGATGCACGTGCCCTGGTTGCTGCGCACGAACTTGTGGAGGCGGTACTCGTCCAGGTCGCCGGCGTCGGCCTCGACCCTGATGCGCTCCGCGGTGACGCTGATCACGACGCCGTCGCGGCGGGCGGTCACGACCTGGCCGGAGTCGCGGGCGGCCCGCTCCTCCATGCCTGTGCCGACGATCGGCGCCTCGGGCTCGAGGAGCGGCACGGCCTGGCGCTGCATGTTCGAGCCCATGAGGGCGCGATTGGCGTCGTCATGCTCGAGGAACGGGATGAGCGCGGTCGCCACGGAGACGACCTGCTTGGGGCTCACGTCCATGTACTCGATCTGGTCCGCACGAGCCTCGGGGAACTGGTCCCGGAAGCGCGACGGGATGCGCTCGTCCATGAAGTGGCGCTCGGCGTCGAGGCGGGCGTTGGCCTGGGCCACGACGTGCTCCTCCTCCTCGTCCGCCGGGAGGTACTCGATCTGGTCGGTCACGACCGGTCGGATGGGGAACGCGTTGAGCTTCTGCTTCTTGAGCTCGGCGACCCCGCTGGCGGTCAGGGCGGCGCCCTTCTTGACGATGACCTCGCCGCCTTTCGCGACGAGATCGACGCCGGCCTCGAAGTCGGCCGCGTTGGCGTCGTCCCAGCCGACGGTCCGCTTGACGCGGCGGTACGGCGTCTCGATGAAGCCGTAGCTGTTGATCCGGCCGTAGGTCGCGAGCGACCCGATCAGGCCGATGTTCGGACCCTCGGGGGTCTCGATCGGGCAGATCCGGCCGTAGTGGCTGTGGTGGACGTCGCGGACGTCGAAGCCGGCGCGCTCGCGAGACAGGCCGCCCGGCCCGAGGGCCGACAGGCGCCGCTTCGAGGTGAGCTCGGCGAGCGGGTTGGTCTGGTCCATGAACTGCGACAGCTGGCTGCCGCCGAAGAACTCCTTCATCGCCGCCACGACCGGGCGGATGTTGATGAGGGCGTTGGGCGTGGCCTTGTCGATCTCCTGGATCGTCATGCGCTCGCGCACGACGCGCTCCATGCGCAGCAGGCCGATCCGGAACGCGTTCTGGATGAGCTCGCCGTTGGCGCGGATGCGGCGGTTGCCGAGGTGGTCGATGTCGTCCTTGACGTGCAGGCCGCGGTTGCACTCGATCAGGTGGCCGACGATGGCCGCGATGTCCTCGCGGGTGATCGTCCGGCTCTCGCGATCGAGCTCGATGCCCATGCGGGCGGCGGCGCCGTCGAGCTTCTTGTTGAACTTGTAGCGACCGACGCGACCGAGGTCGTAGCGGCGGAAGTTGAAGAACAGGCCCTCGACCAGGGCGCGGGCGTTGTCACCGGTCGGCGGATCGCCGGGGCGGAGCTTCTTGTAGACCTCGATCAGCGCCTCGGCGGGCGTCCGCGTGACGTCCTTGTCCAGGGTGTTGGCGATGAACGGGTGCTCGGGATCGATGTCGACCGGCGAGAACAGGGCCGAGATCTCGTCGTTGGTCTCGTAGCCGACCGCGCGGAGCAGGGTCGTCGCCGCGATCTTGCGCTTGCGGTCGACCTTGACCCAGAGCTGGTCCTTGTTGTTGGTCTCGAACTCGAGCCATGCGCCGCGGTTCGGGATGACCTTGGCGCTGAACAGCATCCGGCCCGACCCGGGATCCTCGAGCTCGCTGTAGTACACGCCCGGTGAGCGGACGAGCTGGGAGACGACGACGCGCTCGGCTCCGTTCACCACGAACGTGCCGAGGTCGGTCATCCACGGGTAGTCGCCCATGTACACGCGCTGCCGCTGGATCTCGCCGGTCTCCTTGATCAGGAGCTCGACGTTGACGTACAGCGGGCGGCTGTACGTCAGGTCCTTGGTCCGGCACTCCTCCTCGGAGTACTTGGGCTCGCCGAACTCGTAGTCCAGGAACTGGAGCTCCATGACCTTGCCCGTGAAGTCCTTGATCGGGCTGATCTCGTCGAACAGCTCGCGCAGGCCACGCTCGGTGAACCAGCGGAACGACTCGAGCTGGAGCTCGATCAGGTTGGGGACGGGCAGGACCTCGGGGATCCGGGCGTAACGCTTTCGCGCAGCGGCGGACGTGCCCGCAGCCGGCGACTCAGCGGGAGACAGCATCAAGGACCACTCCTTGGCGGAGGACAAGGGGGAAGGAAAAGGGCCGCGCTCACAGAACGACAGAGTGTATCGCGCAGGCCACGTTTGTCAAATGATCGACGGACGCTGGACGGCCGAGCCCGACCTCTCTGACATGCTTCGCAGCCAGGCACATGGCGCGCGGCCGGGCGGTCCGGGCGAAGGCGGAGCCGAGCGCACGTGATCGTGCGTGTGCTCCCGCGCGCAGGCGACAACGCCCGCCCGGGCCGTCCGAGTTGCGCTACTTGATCTCGACCTTGCCGCCCTGCTCTTCGAGGGCAGCCTTGATCTTCTCGGCCTCCTCCCGGGTGACGCCTTCCTTGACGGCCTTCGGCGCCGCGTCGACGAGGTCCTTGGCCTCCTTGAGGCCGAGGCCGGTCAGCTCGCGGACGACCTTGATCACCGGGATCTTGTTCGGGCCGATCTCGGTCAGGGTCGCGGTGAACTCGGTCTGCTCCTCGGCGGCAGGGGCGGCCTCCGCGGAAGCGCCGCCACCGGCGGCCGGGGCCGCTGCGGGGCCGGCCGCGACGACCGCGGTCACGCCGAAGCGATCCTCGAACTTCTTCTTGAACTCGGACAGCTCGAGGACGGTCATCCTCTCGAACGCCTCGAGCAGCTGGTCGGCGGTCATCGTTGCCATGGGTTCGATCTCCTGTCTGGTGTCTGGTGCCGAAGTGATGGTTCGGAGTCGGTCAGGCCGCAGCAGCCTGCTTGTCGGCGAGCGCGGCGACCAGGCCGGCGATGTCGCGCAGCGGTGCCTCGAACAGGCCGGCGGTCGTGGCGAGCGGCGCGGCGAAGGCGCCGGCCAGCTGGGCGAGCAGGACTTCGCGGCCAGGCAGCGCGGCCAGTCGGACGACCCCGTCGGCGTCGATCGCTCGATCGCCGAGGAGCGCTCCCGTCACGCGCACCTGCTTGTACGGCCGCATCGTGTCGATGACGGCCTTCGCGGTCCGGCCCTCGTCCTGGCCGAAGGCGATCGCCGTCGGTCCGACGAGGAGCCCGTCGAGCGCCGAGCGGACGTCATCCGCCGCAGCGATCTTCATGAGCCGGTTCTTGACGACCCGGTAGCTCACGTCCTGCTTGCGGAGCGCGCGGCGGATCTCGCCGATCTCGCGGACGGTCAGGCCCCGGTACTCCGAGACGATGAGCGTGCGACTGCTCGCCAGCTGCTGGCGCAGCTCGGCGACGGTCTCCCGCTTGGCCTCGGTCGGCATGGTTGCCCTCCAGGCTTCGGCGCGCAGCCGGCGCGCGGCGGTGGGCGCTCCGGCCTGCTCGGCCGACGCTCCCCTGCGACGGGCGCCCGAAGGCGCGACCTGGACCGCAGGGGGTGCGCCCACCCGTGAGGGCAGACGATCCGTTCCTGCCTCGGCATGCTCGCCGGCGTCCCCGGGGCTGGTGCCCCGATCCGTTCCGGCGGATCAAGCCCCGACCGTCACGCTGGGTGCGGTCCGCGGGCGCAGGCTGTCTCTGGCTGGTATCCGTCGATGTGCTTGCTCCGCCATTTCTGGCGGAGGCGGATTATGCCCGATCCTCCGGCAATTCGTCGGCGGCTTCAGCCGCGCCCAGCGGAAGGCGGAGGCGAGCAGGGAAGCGCACGCACCTGAGGGTGCGTAAGCCGAGCCGCGCAGCCGACAACGCGCCGATGGACGCGGATCAAGCCGCCGTACCGATCAGGATGCGGAGGCGGCCGCAAGGACGCCCGGAATGTCAACGTGGATGCCGGGGCCCATGGTGCTGGCGATGGTCAGCGTGCGCAGGTAGGTGCCCTTGGCGCCGGCCGGCTTCGCGCGGTTGATCGCGTCGACGAGCGCCGCCAGGTTCGCGACGAGCGCATCCGCTTCGAAGCTGGCCTTGCCAACCGGCACGTGGACGATCGCGGTCTTGTCGACCTTGAACTCGACGCGACCGCCCTTGACCTCGCGGATCGCGCGGTCGAGGTCGAACGTGATCGTGCCGGCCTTTGGGTTCGGCATGAGGCCACGCCGGCCCAGGATCTTGCCGAGCCGTCCGACCTGGCCCATGAGGTCCGGGGTCGCGAGCGCGACGTCGAACTCGAGCCAGCCGGCCTCGATCTTCTTGACCAGGTCCTCGGCGCCGACCTCGTCTGCCCCCGCCCGCAGCGCTTCCTGGGCCTTCTCGCCCTGGGCAAAGACCGCCACGCGGACGACCTTGCCGGTGCCGTTCGGGAGCACGACCGTGCCGCGGACCATCTGGTCGGCGTGGCGGGGATCGACGCCCAGGCGCAGGTGCGCCTCCACCGTCGCGTCGAACTTGACGGTCGTCGTCTCCTTGGCGAGCCTGGCGGCCTCGTCGGGGGCGTACAGCTTGCCCGGGTCCACGAGCTTCGCCGCCTCGACGTACTTCTTGCCGTGTGCCATCGGGTCCTCCTTCGACCGGGCTGCGCGCCGGCCTCCCCCTTCGTGGTCCCGCGCAGCCGGGGTGCTGCCGCGCGAGCGTCGGCCGGTCCTACCCGGCGACCTCGATGCCCATGGAGCGGGCGGTGCCTTCGATCATCCGGGCGGCGGCGTCGATGTCGTTGGCCGACAGGTCGGCCATCTTGATCGCGGCGATGTCACGGACCTGGTCGCGCGTAACGCGCCCGACCGACTCGCGCTTCGGCGTACCGGAGCCTTTGTCGATGCCGGCCGCCTTCCGGAGCAGGTCCGCGGCGGGCGGGGTCTTCAGGATGAACGTGAACGAGCGGTCCTCGTAGACCGTGATCTGGGCCGGGATGATCTGGCCGGCCTTGTCGGCGGTCTTCTCGTTGTACGTCTTGGTGAACTCGACGATGTTGATGCCGTGCGGGCCGAGCGCGGTCCCGACGGGCGGCGCGGGCGTCGCCTTGCCCGCCGGCAGCTGCAGGGTGAGCACGATGCGGATCTTCTTGGCCACGGTTGCTCGGCTTCCTTCCTAGAGCTTTTCGACTTGCAGGAAGTCGAGCTCGACGGGCGTCTCGCGGCCGAAGATGCTGACCAGCACCTTGACCTTGTTGCGCTCTGGGTTGACCTCGTCGACCGTCCCGATGAACTCGGAGAACGGCCCGTCGGTCACGCGGACGCTCTGGCCCTTCGTGAACGCGACGCGGTACTTCGGCGTCTCCACGCCCATGTGCCGCAGGATCTGCTTGACCTCGGTCTCGTCGAGCGGGACGGGCTCGCTGCGGACGCCCGGGATGTTCGAGCCGCCGACGAAGCTGGTCACGCCCGGCGTGTTGCGGACCACGAACCAGCTGTCCGGGTCGAGGATCATCTCGACCAGGACGTAGCCCGGGTACACCTTCTTCTGGACGGTGTGCCGCTGGCCCTGGCGGATCTCGATCTCGTCCTCCATCGGGACGAGGACCTGGAAGATCCGATCCTCCATGCCCATCGACTCGATGCGGTGCTCGAGGTTCGCCTTGACCTTGTTCTCGTAGCCCGAGTACGTGTGGATCACGTACCAGCGCTTGTCAGGCCGCTTGGCCTCGACATCGGAGACGACGGTGGTGCTCATCGGATGTTGTTCGAGAGGAAGCCGATCACGCCCTGGATGAGCTGGTCCCAGACCGCGACGAAGATGCCGATGGCGATGCTCACGGCGAACACCAGCACGGTCAGGTTGCGGGTCTGGACGAACGTCGGCCAGGAGACCTTGCGGAGCTCCGAGATCGCTTCGGCGATGAACCGGCGAATTCGCTTCACGTGATCGTTCTCTTGCCTTTCAGCATGTGGCAGGGGCGATAGGACTCGAACCTACAACCGCTGGTTTTGGAGACCAGTGCTCTGCCAATTGAGCTACACCCCTGCGGTGTCGCGTGGATGCTACTTGGCTTCCCGATGGAGGGTATGGCGACGCTCGTGGGGGCAGTACTTCATCAGCTCGATCCGGTTTGGATCGTTCTTCTTGTTCTTGCGCGTCGTGTAGGTCCGCTCCTTGCACTCGGTGCAGGCGAGCTGGATCGTGGGACGCGCTTCGACCTTTGCCATCTCGTTATGCGCTGATGCTGGTGATGGCGCCGGCACCGACGGTCCGGCCGCCCTCGCGGATGGCGAAGCGCTGGCCGACCTCGAGCGCGATCGGGGTGATCAGCTCGACGCCCATCTCGACGTTGTCGCCGG
>DASQIK010000036.1:0-17746 GCA_035631615.1 Candidatus Dormiibacterota bacterium
CGAAGGCGCGGTACTCGGCCTCGCCCTTGAGCGAGAGGTACTTGGTGATCGCCGCGGTGAGGCTCGTCTTGCCATGGTCGATGTGGCCGATCGTGCCGATGTTCACGTGCGGCTTGGTGCGCTCGAACTTCTTCTTGGCCACAGGACCAGTCTCACTCCATCTGTTCGGGGCGATGCCACTCCGGAAGGCAAGGCTTCGCCAGTGATCGTCGCTTCCGGGGGTTTGCAGAGATCATGGAGCCCACAATCGGGTTCGAACCTATGACCTCTTCCTTACCAAGGAAGTGCTCTGCCGACTGAGCTATGTGGGCCCGAGGGCTTCGCGATTGGAGCCGACGACGGGACTCGAACCCGGAACCGGCGGTTTACAAAACCGCTGCTCTACCAATTGAGCTACGTCGGCAGCGAACGGCAAGCCAAAGAAGCCGGCCGAGGCGCCGCGGAATGATAGGTCGGTTCGGGAGGGACGGTCAAGCGCACCGGCCGCTGGTCACGGGAGGGGTGCGTCCTCCGTGGCGTCGGAGGCGGCGGCCGTGTCCCGATCGGCCACGGGATCGGAGGGTACCTCGAGGGTCGGTTCCGGGCTGGCCGTTGTCGCCCGCTTCGAGGCCCGCTTGGGCCCGGCGGACGCGGACGGGGTCGCCGCCGTACGGGGCGCCGCGGCCGGAGCCGCGCCGGCCGGGCGCGCCGCCGGATCGCGCTGGCCGAGCGCCTCGAACAGCAGGATCGAGCCCGCCACCGCCGCGTTGAGCGATCCGACGACCCCGCGCATCGGGATGCGCACGAACAGGTCGCATCGGCGCCGGATCGCCGGGCTGAGGCCGTGGCCTTCGCTCCCGACGACGATCGCGGTCGGGCCGCGGAGGTCCGCCTCGCGGGCGCTCAAAGCCGCATCGGCCTCCGAGCCGACGACACGGAGGCCGCGCAGGTGAAGCGTCGTCAGGGCCCCGGCCAGGTCGTCGACCGGCGCGAGGAGGAGGTGCTCCGTCGCGCCGGCGGAGGCCTTGATCGCCGCGGGCGAGAGCGGGGCCTGGCGCTCGGTCGGGAAGATCACGCCGTGCACCCCCGCCGCCTCGGCGCTCCGGAGCAGCGTGCCCACGTTCTGAGGGTCCTCGAGCGAGTCGAGCACGAGCACGAAGGCTGCCTCGTTGCGCTCGATCGATCGGGCGAGGATGTCGTCGAGGGACGCGAACCGACGCGCCTCCACGACCACCGCCACGCCCTGGTGGCCGTCGAACCCTGCGAGCGCCGTCAGCGAGCCGCCCTCGACCTCGACGATCGGGATGCGGAGGGTCGTGGCGTGCAGGACGATGCGCTCGAGCGCCTGGCGGCGTTGCGGCGTGACGAGCAGGCGGCGTGGTGGCCGGCCGGCGGTGAATGCCTCCTCGACCGGCCGGCGGCCGGCGATCAGCTCCTCACCCGGCTCGAGCTCAGGCGCGGGCGCGGCACGGACGACGGGCGGCGGCGCGAACTGGCGCGGTCGGGCGTCGCGGGTTCGGAAGTCGCGGGGTCGGAAGTCGCGCTGGCCCGTGGTCCTCGGACCGAAGCGGTCCGGCCGATGGGCCTGGTCCGCCGGGAAGCGCGGACGAGGGGCGGGTCGTGGAACGTCGGCGGGAAACCTGGGCGGCCGCTCGTCGAAGCTGCGGCCCTCCTCGACGACGTCCGGCGGTCGTGGAATGCCGCGAAACCCGGAGCCGGGCTGGAGGCCGGGGCTCGGAGGCGGGCCCCCACCAGGCCGCGGGCTCCCGCCTGGGCGCGGGCCGGCGCAGGGTCGAAAGCCCGCGCTTGGCCGAACCCCGGCGCCACCGCGCTGGCCGCCGGGTCGTGGCCCCGAGGGACGATCGCCCGGCGGTCGCGGCCTGCCGCCGAAGCTCGGCCGTGCTGGACGATCCGTGTACGGCATCGGGCGATCCTGGCCCTCACCACGGTGCGGCGCACCACCACGGAACGGTACGCCGCCGCGTCCGGGCCCACCGGAGGCGCCACCGCGGTGACTGGAGCCGTCGCCCTTCGGGCGGCGGTCCCGGGGTCCGCCCGGCCGGCGTGGCCCGTCGCTCATCGGACGGCCTCGAGCCGGCGCCAGCGCTGGCCATCCCGCGTGTCCTCGACCGCGACCCCGAGCGCGAGGAGCTCGTCGCGGAGGCGATCGGAAGCGGCCCAGTCGCGCCCCGCCCGAGCCGCCTCCCTGGCGTCGAGCAGCTCGCGGGCGCCGGCCGGCAGATCGTCGGCCTGGTCGGGCAGAATCGCGAGAACCGCGTCGAGCTCGCGGAGGAAGGCCAATGCCCGCTCCGCATCGCCGGTCGAGATCGCCCGGTCGGCGAGGCGGCGGTTGAGCTCCCGTACCAGGTCGAACAGCGCCGCGAGTGCAGCGGAGATGTTCAGGTCGTCGTCCAGGGCGGCCTCGAACGCGGTGCGCGCCTGGCTGAGCACGCCGAACAGGTCCGCGGAATCGTCGCGCTCCTCGCGATAGCCCTCGAGTCCCACGACGAGTGCGTCGAGCCGCTCGATCGCGGCGGTCGCGGCGTCGAGCGAGGCCTCGCTGTACTCGAGGCCCTGGCGGTAGTGGACGGAGATCAGGGCGTAGCGCAGTGCCCGGGCGGAGACGCCCGCCTCGAGCAGGTCGACCACCCGGCTGATGTTGCCGACGGACTTCGCCATCTTCGCGCCACCCAGGCGGAGGTGCGCACAGTGCAGCCACGTGCGCACGAACGGCTCGCCGGTCGCCGCCTCGCTCTGGGCGATCTCGTCCTCGTGGTGCGGGAAGATCAGGTCGACCCCGCCGGTGTGGATGTCGAACGAGCGCCCGAGGTAGGCCATGCTCATCGCCGAGCACTCGATATGCCAGCCAGGCCGGCCCGGCCCGATCGCCGTATCCCACGACGGCTCGCCCGGCTTGGGCCCCTTCCACAGCGCGAAGTCGCGGGCGTCTGTCTTGCCGTACTCGTCGGCCTCGACCCGCTCGGTCGAGCGGAGCTGGCTCGGATCCAGGCGCGCGAGCCTGCCGTACCCCGGCCACGAGGCGATCCGGAAGAAGATCGACCCGTCGTCCGTCCGGTACGCGTGGCCACCGTCGAGCAGCGTCTGGATCAGGGCGACCATCCCCTCGATGTGCTCGGTCGCCCGCGGCAGGGCGTCGGGCGGCGTCATGCGGAGCGCGATCACGTCACCGAGGAACCGCTCCAGCCACGTGTTCGCCAGCTCGGCGATCGAGACGCTCGCCTCCTCGGCGCCGCGGATGATCTTGTCGTCGACGTCGGTGACGTTCATGACCCACGTGACCCGCAGACCGCGGTAGCGCAGGAAGCGCACCAGCAGGTCCGCGAACAGGAACGAGCGGAAATTCCCGATGTGGGCCGGGCCGTACACCGTCGGGCCGCAGCTGTAGATCCGGACGTGGTCGGGTTCGATCGGCTCGAGCGGCCGGACGGACCCGGTCAGCGTGTCCTGCAACCGGAGCGTCATCGCCCGGCACCCGACCGGGTCACGGTCGCGATGGCCTCGGCCTCGATCGTGCGGCCGGCGCCGGCATCGCCGGAGAGGTTCCCGCTCGATGCCTTGACGCTGACCCCGGCGACGTCGAGCTCGAGCAGCGCGGCGATCGCGGCGCGCATGGAGGGCAGGTGGCGCTCGAGCCACGGGCGAGCGCCCCGGATGGACAGGTCGACCGCGACCGGTCGCCAGCCCGCCTCGCCGAGGCGGCGCCGGACGTCGCGGACAAGGTCTGCGCTCGGGATGCCTCGCGGCGTTCGCTCGTCGGCCGGGTAGATCGTGCCGAGGTCACCCATGGCGGCGGCCCCGAGCAACGCGCCCGCGATCGCGTGGAGGGCGGCATCGCCGTCGGAGTGGCCGTGGAGGCGGGGCGCGCCGGCGATCTCGATGCCGCCCAGCCGCAGGTCGTCGCCCGGCCCGAACGGATGGCCGTCGCGGCCGTACCCGATCCGAATCAGCGTCGCGTCGGCCCTCGCCTCGGGCATCGCGTCAGCCCTGTCGGGGATGGGCGAAGACCATGCGTCCGGCGACCGTCTGGAGCACGCGGGTCACCGTGACCTCGACCTCGGAGTCGATCGCCTTCGCGCCGCCTTCGACCACGACCATCGTGCCGTCGTCGAGATAGCCGACACCCTGGCCGGCGTCCTTGCCGGGCTGGATCACGCGTACGCGGAGCTCCTCGCCCGGCAGGAGCGCGGGCTTCACCGCATTCGCGAGCGAGTTCACGTTGAGGACGCGCACGCCCTGGAGGTCGGCGATGCGGTTGAGGTTGAGGTCGTTGGTCAGCACCGCTCGGCCGTTGCGCTTCGCGAGCGCGACCAGCTTCGAGTCGACCTCGGGCGTCCCGGGAACGTCCTCGTCGATCACCACGACGGGCGTCGCGCCGGTCTTGCGCATGCGGGCGAGGATCTCGAGGCCGCGGCGGCCGCGGGTGCGGCGCATGGCGTCCGAGCTGTCGGCGAGACGCTGGACCTCGTCGAGCACGAATCGCGGGACTTCGAGGACGCCGAACAGGAAGCCCGAGTCGGCGATGTCCGCGATCCGGCCGTCGATGATCGCGCTGGTGTCGGCGAGGATGTGCGGAATGGCGGCATCGCCCTCGAGCGGACCGCGGCGCAGGATCCCGATCGACTCCGCGGCGGTGATCAGGTCGTGCCGCTTGGCGACGGTGAGGCCGACCATCGCCAGGCCGAGGAAGATCGAGATGCCGAGCGGCGCCACGGTCCCGATTGGCGCCGGCAGGTTCGACAGCGGCAGGCCGAGCAGCAGCCCGAGCAGGAGGCCGAGGAACAGCCCGATGATCGCGGTGACGAACTCCGCGGTCGACAGCTGCTGGACGGCGCGCAGGGCGGCGAGGGCCGGAATGATCGTGAGGTACGGAAGCAGCGTGAACCCGAGCACGATCCAGGCGATCACCCAGGCAACGACGAGCACGGTCGAGCCCGGCACGGGCTGGAAGACCGCAAGCTGCGCGATGACGAGGACGATTCCGATGAGGCCGCCGAGCGCGGCACCCAGGAATCGAATGGAACGGATCACGGACGCCTCGAATGGCCACGATCGGGTCGTGTCGGCCGAATGCCGGTCGTCGACCGTCGCGGCTCGATCGTCGGGGCTTTCAGCCTAGCACCCGAGGTTCGGGCTCGATCGGGACGGCGACACGCGCGCGGGTGGCCTCGCGCTCGCTACCGAGGGTCGCCGCGAGTGCATCGCGCAGGTTCGCGACGGGGATGATGCGCAGGCCGGGGATCTCCCCCACCGTTGCGGACCTTCCGGTCGGGACGATCGCGGTCTCGAACCCGAGGCGAGCCGCCTCGCGAAGCCGGCGATCTGTGCCCGCCACCGGCCGGAGCTCGCCGAGCAGCCCGACCTCGCCGACCGCGACCGTCCGCCGGTCGATGGGGCGGTCGCGCAGCGACGAGGCGAGCGCGAGCGCGACGGCCAGGTCGATGCCGGGCTCCGACACGGTCAGCCCGCCGGCGAGATTCGCGTACACGTCCTGGGTCCCGAGGGCCACGCCCGCCCGCCGGCCGAGCACGGCCAGCAGCAACGCGAGCCGGGTCGGGTCGATGCCCGACGCGCGCCGAGCCGGCGTCGAGTAGCCAGCGGGCGAGACGAGCGCCTGGACCTCGACCAGCAGCGGGCGGCTGCCCTCGAGCGTGGCCGCCACGACGCTCCCGGGCGCGGCGCCCTCGTGGTCGGCGAGGAACGCGCGCCCTGGGTCCGCGACCTCGCGCAGCCCGTCCTCGGCCATCTCGAACACGCCGAGCTCGTCGGTCGAGCCGAACCGGTTCTTGGATGCGCGCACGAGCCGCATGACGCCGCCGCGCTCGCCGCCGAGGTCGACCACCGCGTCGACCAGGTGCTCGAGCGTCTTGGGGCCGGCGATCGAGCCGTCCTTGGTCACGTGCCCGACGAGGACGACAGCGATCCCGTCGCCCTTCGCCAGGTCCATCAGCCTGAGCGCGGACTCGCGCACCTGGCCGACGCTGCCAGCCGGTCCGTCGAGCTCGTCGACGGTCATCGTCTGGATCGAGTCGACGACAACGAGCGCCGGCCGTGCGGCACGTGCCGCCTCGACGATCGCGCCGACCTCGCTCGTCGCCAGCACGGCGACCGCGTCCGCCGCGGCGCCGGACCCGAGGCCGAGGCGCGCCGCGCGGAGGCGAACCTGGCCCGCTGACTCCTCGCCCGTCGCGTACAGCACCCCGGCGCCCTGCGCCGCAACGCCACCCGCCACCTGGAGCAGCAGCGTCGACTTGCCGACGCCCGGCTCGCCCCCGATGAGCAGCAGCGATCCCGGCACGATCCCGCCGCCGAGCACCCGATCGAGCTCGGCGAGGCCGGTGCGCAGCCGCTCGGTTGCTCCCTCGGAGGGCGCCGACAGCGCCACCGGCTGCGGGCCGGTTCCGGCACTCCCGCGCGCGCCGCCACGGGACGGTCGCTGGCGCGCGGTCACGACCGTCTCGACGAGGGTGTTCCACGCCGCGCACGAGCGGCACTGGCCTTCCCAGCGTGGGAAGTCGGCGCCGCACGCCTGGCAGACGAACCGGCTCTGGGCCCGCGCCATGGCGTGCCTAGGCGACTTCGACGGGGGTCTTCTGCTCCACGCCGTGGATGACCATGCCGCCATCCGGGCCCGCATCCACCTCGATCGTGGTGCCCGGCGGGTACTTGTTGAGCAGGAGGTGCTCGGCGAGGACGTCCTCGATCATGTTCTGGATCGTGCGGCGCAGCGGCCGCGCCCCGAACGAAGGATCCCAGCCGAGCTTGATGAGCTGGTCCTTGGCGGCCTGGGTGACCTCGAGGGCCATCGTCTGGGCCTTGAGCTGGTCGCGCACGCGCTTGAGCATCAGGTCCACGATCTCCCGGATCTCCTCGACCGTCAGGCTACGGAACACGACCGTCGCGTCGATGCGGTTCAGGAACTCGGGCCGGAAGCTGCTCTTGAGCTCCGCCTGGACCTTCTCCTTCATGAGGTCGTAGGACTGCTGGTCGCGACCGGACTGGTCATCGGCGACCGGTCGGAAGCCGAGCGAGGAGTTGGTCTGGAGCTGCCGCGCGCCGAGGTTGGAGGTCATGATGATGATCGTGTTCCGGAAGTCGACCCGGCGGCCCTTGGCGTCGGTGAGCTGCCCGTCCTCCAGGATCTGGAGGAGGATGTTGAACACCTCCGGGTGGGCCTTCTCGACCTCGTCGAGGAGCACGACCGCATAGCTCTTGCGGCGCACCGCCTCGGTCAGCTGGCCGCCCTCGTCGAACCCGACGTAGCCGGGCGGGGCGCCGACCAGTCGGCTGACGTTGTGGCGCTCCATGAACTCGCTCATGTCGATCTTGATGAGCGTGTCCTCGCTGCCGAACATGAACTCGGCGAGCGCGCGCGCCAGCTCGGTCTTCCCGACGCCGGTCGGTCCGAGGAAGATGAACGAGCCGATCGGGCGCTTCGGGTCCTTGAGACCGGCCCGAGCGCGGCGAACCGCCTTCGAGACGGTCTCGATCGCCTCGTGTTGCCCGATGATCCGCTTGTGGAGCGCCTCCTCCATGTGCAGGAGCCGCTCGGACTCCTCCTGGGCGATCCGGGTCACCGGGATGCCCGTCCACATGGCGACGACCTGGGCGATCTCCTCCTCGTCGACCGTCGGGGCGTCGCCGGCGATCGTCGCCTGCCACTCGCTCCGGAGCGTGTCGACCTTCTCGCGGAGCGTCGCCTCCTGCTCGCGCAGCTGCGCGGCGGACTCGTAGTCCTGGGAGTTGATCGCGCCGTCCTTCTCCTTGCTCAGGCGATCCAGCTCGCGCTGGGCCTCGCGCAGGGCCGGCGGAGCCGACGAATGGCGGAGCCGGACGCGGCTCGCCGCCTCGTCGATCAGGTCGATCGCCTTGTCCGGGAGGTGCCGATCGGTGATGTACCGGATCGACAGGTCCGCGGCTGCCTTCACGGCGTCGTCGGTGATCGAGACCTTGTGGTGCTGCTCGTAGCGCTCGCGGATGCCCATGAGGATCTCGACGGTCTGCTCGAGCGTCGGCTCCTCGACCATGACCGGCTGGAACCGGCGCTCGAGGGCCGCGTCGCGCTCGATGTACTTGCGGTACTCGTCGAGGGTCGTGGCGCCGATGCACTGCAGCTCGCCGCGCGAAAGCGGCGGCTTGAGGATGTTGGCGGCGTCGATCGCGCCTTCGGCGGCGCCCGCGCCGACGAGCGTGTGCAGCTCGTCGATGAAGAGCACGGCGTCGTTGGTGTTCCGGAGCTCCTCGATGATCTTCTTGAGGCGCTCCTCGAACTCGCCGCGGTACTTGGTGCCGGCGACGAGCGACCCGATGTCGAGGGTCAGCACGCGCTTGTTGAGCAGGATGTCCGGCACGTCGCCGGCGACGATTCGATGCGCGAGTCCCTCCGCGATCGCGGTCTTCCCGACCCCAGGCTCGCCGATCAGCGCCGGGTTGTTCTTCGTCTTGCGACCGAGGATCTGGATGACCCGCTCGATCTCCTTCTCGCGCCCGATGACCGGGTCGAGCTTGCCCGCGCGCGCGGCCTCGGTCAGGTTGATACCGAGCGCGTCGACCGTCGGGGTCTTGGAGGAGCGCTTCGTCTCCTGCGCCGGCCCGACCGAGGACGACTGCGACAGGACCCGGATCACCTCGTGGCGGACCTTGTCGAGGTTCACGCCGAGCGACTCGAGGACGCCGGCGGCGATGCCCTCGCCCTCTCGGACCAGGCCCAGCAGCAGGTGCTCGGTGCCGATGTAGTTGTGGCCGAGGCGGCGAGCCTCGTCGATGGCCAGCTCGATGACGCGCTTCGCACGCGGGGTCAGCCCGACCTCACCGACGACGGGGCGGTCCCCACGGCCGATGATGAACTCGACGGCGGTTCGGACCTTGGCGAGCTCGACGTTCATGTTCTCGAGCACGCGCGCGGCGACACCCTCGCCCTCGCGCACCAGCCCGAGCAGCAGGTGCTCGGTGCCGATGTAGTTGTGGTTGAACCGCTGCGCCTCGTCCTGCGCCAGTGTCAGGACTTTGCGCGCCCGGTCCGTGAACTTGTCGAATCGCTCCATGAAGTCGAACGCCCGTTCCCTTGCTGCGCCTTCCTGGCGCGCGGCCATGCTAGCACGCGACCAGGCGGATCAGCCCCTCCCGGAGCGTGGCGCGCGAACCGCGGGAACTAGGCCTTGGGCGCCTCGTCCTCGGCCGGCGCCTGATCGACGACCTCGGCCACCGGCTCGGCGGCCGCCATCAGCTCTCCGGAAGCCACGGCCTCGGGCTCCGGCGCCTTGTCCGCCCCCGCCTCGCCGACGCTTTCGGCGAGCGCGTCCGCGACGGCCGCAGGAGCGTCGTCCGGGGCCGCCTTGACCGTCGCGTCGGGAGCAGCCTCGGCCGACGCGTCGGGAGCAGCCTCGGCCGCCGGAGCAGCCTCGGTGACCGGGGCCTCCTCGGTGACCGGGGCCTCCTCGGTGACCGGCTCCGCCGCGGCGGCGGGCGCGTTGTCAGCAACCTCGGCGGTGCTGGCTTCCGGCTCGTCGGTCGCACCGGCGTCGGCGTCGTCGCCCGCTTCCGCGCGAGCAAGCTGCTCGCGCACGCCCGCGAAGGCCGCCGCGAGCGTCGTGTCGATGCCACCCTCGGGCTCCTGCACCGCGTCCGACGCGCTGTAGGTGCGGGTGCGCTCACGGTCGGGCCGAGGTCGGCGATCGCCGCGCTCGGCCCGCTCGGGGCGATCCGCGCGCGGCGCTGCGGCGCCGTCGGCCATCGGGCTCGGCTCGACCACGGACCGCGCTGGTGCACCTTCCTCGGCCTGCTTGAGGCTGAGGCCGAGGCGATGCCGCTCGGAGTCCAGGCTGATGATCCGGAGCTTCAGCGACTGGCCCTCGTGGACGACGTCGCCCGGGTGGGCGACGCGCGCGTTCGAGAGCTCGCTGATGTGGATCAAGCCCTCGAGGCCGTCGCGCACGCGCACGAACGCCCCGAAGTTGACGAGCTTGGTGACCGTGCCGTCGATGATGTCCCCGACCTTGAAGTCGGCCACCGTGGAGTGCCACGGGTCCGGCTGGAGCCGGCGGATCGACAGGCTGATGCGGCCACGCTCGTGGTTGATGTCGATGACCTCGGCCTCGACCTCTTCCCCGACGCGGTAGCCGCCCTCCGGGTTGTTGACCTTGTTCCACGAGAGCTCGCTCTTGTGGACCAGGCCGTCGATGCCGCCCAGGTCGACGAAGACGCCGAATGGCGCGATCGAGCGGACGTGGCCGGTGACCTTCTGGCCGACCTGGAGGCTGCTGAAGAGCTCGTCGCGCTTCTCGCGCCGCTCCTCGTACAGCGCCACCTTCTCGGACAGGATCAGGCGGTTCGCCTTGCGGTTGACCTCGAGGATCTTGAGCCGCAGCTTCCGGCCGACGAAGGGCTGGAGCTTCTCCGCGATCTCCTGGGCCGCATCACGCGGCTGGTCGTTCTGGGGCCGGCGCGGGAAGTCGACGATCTGGCTGATCGGTACGAAGCCGCGGATGCCGCAGTCGACGATGAGGCCGCCCTTGTTGTGGTCGATGACCGGGGCCTCGATGATGACGCCCGCCTCGAACTGCTCCTGCATCGAGCGCCACTTGCGCTCGAGGCCGGCGCGCCGCAGCGACAGGACAACGTGGCCCTCGGGCGACTCCGGCTGCAGGACGTAGACGAGGACCGTGTCGCCGACGTTCAGCGCCGGCTGGCTCTCGGTGTTGCGACCAAACAGCTCCCGATTGCTGACGACGCCCTCGCTCTTCGCGCCGATGTCGACCAGGATCTCGTCCTTGTCGATGCGCACGACGGAGCCTTCGACCACGTCGCCGTGCTTGAAGCTCTTGATGTCGGCGTCCTGCTCGGCGAGGAGCTCCTCCATCGTCGTCGGCTCCGGTCCGGTCGGAGCGGCGGGCTTGGGCGCGGGCGCCGGAGCAGCCGCTTCCGGCTCGGTGGGGGATGTCTCGGGCTCGGTGGGGGATGTCTCGGGCTCGGTGGCGACTGTCGCGTGCTCGGCCGCGGGAGCCACGCTCTCCGGCTCTGCGGGTTCGGGCGCCGGCTCGGCGCGATCGGCCGTCGGGCCAGCGTTTGCTGGCTCCACCGCGGCGGCGGGCTCGACCTCGGGGGGCGCCATCTCGGACGCGGGGGTTGCGACGTCCGCCTCGGGCGCCGCGGCCTCCGCGACCGGCGCTTCGGCGGCGGCCGCGACCGGCGCGGGATCGGGCTCGGGGTCGCTGGTCATCGCGGGTGCATCGCTGCCCGGTGCCTGGGTCTCGAGGCTCGGGCTGGTGGCGGGCTCGTCGGCGACGGCCACCGTGCCGACGGGTGCTTCGGATGTCGGGGCCCCGGCGGACGCCTCGGCCGGCGGCATCGACCCGCCCTGTTGCTCTTCGGTCAATTGATTCTCCTGCAGTCGAGCTCCGTCGGAATCGAAACGGCCCGAGCGCTCCGCTCAGGCCGTCGGTCTGCGATCAAGTGGTCCGTCGGATGGTGGGGCCGCGGTCCGCTCCTTCGAAGTCGAGTCGGGATGAGCGTGGCAATCTGCAGTTCCGCCCCGAAAGGCCGACGGAGTCTAGCACGCACGCGCACGCGGCTACAATCTCGCGGCCGTGCCCGAGCTGCCCGACCTGGCGATCGTCGCGGACGCCCTCCACGCTGCGCTCGCCGGACGCCCGATCGTGCGCGCCGAGGCGCCCGCTCCTCTCGCCCTGCGCGGAACGCCGGCCGAGCTCGCCGCGCTCGTCGGGCAGCAGCTGCGCGAGGTTCGCCGCCGGGGCAAGTTCATCCGCCTCGAGCTCGACCGCGATCGGATCCTCGTCAACGCCATGCTGACCGGGCGGTTCCAGCTCGCGGCACCGGGCGACAAGCGGCCGGCGAGCACCGCGGTCGTCCTCGCATTTGGAGCACGAGCGCGGGTGCCGCGCGACGCCGCGCCGTGGACCCGTGGCGCCGCGTGGCTCCCCGCGAACGACGCCGAGGCGGAGATCCGCTACCGCGATCCGAGCCAGATGGGCAAGGTCTACCTCGTTCCGGCAGGCGTCGCCCGCGCCGTTCCGGGCCTCGAGGATGACCAGGGCCCGGATGCAGACGCCCTGGACCTGACCGTGGACGTCTGGCGGCAGCGGGTCCGAAGGCATCCGGGCGAGCTGAAGTCGCTCCTGCGCAACCAGGCCTTCGTGGCCGGGATCGGCAATGCCTACAGCGACGAGATCCTGCATGCCGCCAAGCTGAGCCCGATGCGTCGCAGGTCGTCCCTCGCTCCCGAGGAGGTGGACGCGCTGTATACGGCGACGCGCTCCACGCTCGGCAATGCCATCGGGATCCTCCGAGAGCGGGTGCCGCCCACGTTCGAACGGCAGGTGCGGGACTTCCTCGCGGTCCACCTGCGCGGCGGCGAGGCCTGCCCGCGTTGCGGCACGCGGCTGACCCAGATCAGCTCACGCGGCGAGGTCACCACCTGGTGCCGGGGCTGCCAGCGCTGAACCGCTAGCGCGTCGGGATCTTCAGGATCTGCCCGATGTGGAGCGTGGTCGTGACAGTGATGCCGTTGAGGTCGGCGATCGCGCGGGACGTCGTGCCATACCTGGCCGCGATCGCGCTGAGGGTGTCGCCGGACTTGACCGTGTAGTTCGTGTAGGCGACCGACGGGCTTGGCGTGCCGCTCGAGCGCGCGGTCGGCTGAGTGGTCGCTCCGGTCGTGGGCGGCGTCGAGGTCGGGCCCGCCGAGGCCGGCTCGGTGGCCGATGGCGATGAGGCCGCGGCCGATGCGGGCGCGGCCGTTGCCGTGGCCGGGGTCGGGCTGCCCTCCACGGCGGCCGGGCTCGTCGGCCGGAGGCCGCTGGCCGCGAGCACGAGCAGGGTCACCACGAGGATCACGGCCGGGATGGCGGGCCAGCGACTGCGATCGAGCAGGAGCCCGAGGACCCGGGTGCGAATGCCGCCCGACTCTTCGATGATCGTCGTCGTTCGGGCCAGGCCCCAACGCGTCGTTCGATCGCCGCCACCTGCGAGCGGCCCGAGCCGCGCTCCTCGCGCTGCCAGCGATGCCTGGAGGGTCGCGCAGGTCAGATGGGCGGCAGTCAGGCACAGGCGCGCCTGCTTCTCCGGCGAGAGCGGCGCCGGCGGGGTGACCGCGCCGCAGCGATGGGCGCGGGACGGCACATCGAGGCGCCAGCCACCCGCCTCCGCGACGAGGAACGGACACCCGCGCAGGGGCGCCTGGATCGTCGACGAGGCGGCCTCGGAAGCATGCGGTTCTGCGGATCGGCGGGGCTCGGCGGCGACCTTGGCGGCTTCCGGCGTGGCCTGATCCATCGGCGGCAGCATAGCCAACCGGGCTGGTCGGGCGAAACTTCGCCGGAATGCACAAGATCCTGGCGACGACCTATTTTCCCGAAAGGCTGCCCTCTCAGTATCTTCGGCGCTGGAGAGCTTGACTTCCGTGTTCGGGATGGGAACGGGTATGGCCTCTCCGCTAGCGTCACCAGGATCCTGCTGCTGGATGTGATCGGCTGCGTCCGTGCGCTCGAACGGTTCGAGCGCGGGCGCCGAGAAGCGATCGTCGATCTCGTTGTGTTGCTTGGGATCCGATATCCCGATTCGATCAGTCCTCTGACCCTGGGTCAGAAGCTGAAGTGGTCAAGCCCTCGACCATTAGTACCGCTCAGCTTCATCCGTCACCGGACTTCCACATGCGGCCTATCAAGCAGGTGGTCTACCTGCGGTCTTACCCGGTTAACCCGGTGGGGAACCTCATCTCCAGGCGAGCTTCGCACTTAGATGCTTTCAGCGCTTATCCCTGCCGAACATAGCTACCCAGCAATGCCCCTGGCGGGACAACTGGCACACCAGCGGTTCGTCCACTCCGGTCCTCTCGTACTAGGAGCAGCTCCTGTCAAGTTCCCTACGCCCACGGCGGATAGAGACCGAACTGTCTCACGACGTTCTGAACCCAGCTCGCGTGCCGCTTTAATTGGCGAACAGCCAAACCCTTGGGACGTACTTCCGCCCCAGGATGCGACGAGCCGACATCGAGGTGCCAAACGGTGCCGTCGATGTGAACTCTTGGGCACCATCAGCCTGTTATCCCCGGGGTAGCTTTTATCCGTTGAGTGATACCCCTTCCACTCGGAGGTACCAGATCACTAAGCCCGACTTTCGTCTCTGCTCGACTTGTGGGTCTCGCAGTCAAGCTCCCTTATGCCTTTGCACTCTTCGGCTGGTTTCCATTCAGCCTGAGGGAACCTTTGGGCGCCTCCGTTACACTTTGGGAGGCGACCGCCCCAGTCAAACTGCCCGCCTGACACTGTCCTGCGCCCGGTTGACGGGTCGCGGTTAGAATCGAAATCAAACAAGGGTGGTATTTCAACGTTGGCTCCACCGAAGCTGGCGCTCCAGTTTCACAGCCTCCCACCTATCCTACACAAGCCAAACCCCAATCCAATGTCAGGGTGCAGTAAAGCTCCACGGGGTCTTTTTGCCCTGCCGCGGGTAACCTGCATCTTCACAGGTACTTCAATTTCGCCGGATCCCTCGTTGAGACAGCGCCCAGATCGTTACGCCATTCGTGCGGGTCGGAACTTACCCGACAAGGAATTTCGCTACCTTAGGACCGTTATAGTTACGGCCGCCGTTTACCGGGGCTTCGATTCAGAGCTTGCACCCCTCCTCTTAACCTTCCGGCACTGGGCAGGCGTCAGCCCCTATACGTCAGCTTTCGCTTTCGCAGAGACCTGTGTTTTTGCTAAACAGTCGCCTGGGCCTTTTCACTGCGGCTTCGACGCCCACTGCAAGCAGCAGGCACGAAGCGCCCCTTCTCCCGAAGTTACGGGGCCATGTTGCCGAGTTCCTTAACGAGGGTTCTTCCGATCGCCTTGGTATTCTCTACCCGCCTACCTGTGTCGGATTGCGGTACGGTCGCCAGCGATCTCGCTAGACGCTTTTCTTGCCAGCTTGGCTTACTCGTTTCAGGCTAATGCCCTATCCATCGCTGCTCAGGGTTGAATGAGAAGACGGATTTACCTGTCCTCTCCCCCTACCGGCTTGGATGCGTATAGCCAAAACGCACACGAGCTACCAGACTGGGTCACGCCCTTGCTCCCACCTGGGATCAACTAGCAGGATCCTCCGGCTTGCGCCGGCAATCCCCTGTTCGCTTCCTCCAGGCGACACCTTGCGGTGCAAACGATCTCTGGTCGGTTCCGGAATATCAACCGGATGTCCATCGCCTACGACGTTCGTCCTCGGCTTAGGCCCGACTAACCCTGAGCGGACGAGCCTTGCTCAGGAAACCTTAGGCATACGGCGTGTGGGATTCTCACCCACAATTCGCTACTCATGCCGACATTCGCACTTCCGCCCACTCCAGCCGTCCTCACGGTCGACCTTCACTGCTGACGGAACGCTCCCCTACCAATGGACGGCGGCGAACCGCCGACCATTCCGTAGCTTCGGTACCAGGCTTGAGCCCCGTTGAATTTTCGGCGCGGATCCACTTGACCAGTGAGCTGTTACGCACTCTTTCAATGATGGCTGCTTCTGAGCCAACATCCTGGTTGTCTATGCGAATCCACATCCTTTACCACTTAGCCTGGATTTGGGGACCTTAGCTGACGGTCCGGACTGTTTTCCTTTAGACCACGAAGCTTAGCCCTCGCAGTCTCACTCCCGGGTTGTAGAAATCGCGAGATTCGGAGTTTGGTTGGGGTTGGTAAGCGGGAAGCCCCCTAGCCCATCCAGTGCTCTACCCTCGCGATTGATCACCCGAGGCTGCCCCTAAAGGCATTTCGGGGAGAACCAGCTATCTCTGAGTTCGATTGGCATTTCACCGCTATCCACAGCTCATCCCCCAGCTTTTCAACGCTGGTGAGTTCGGGCCTCCACGGGACATTACTCCCGCTTCACCCTGGCCATGGATAGGTCACTCAGTTTCGGGTCTACCGCATGCGACTGAACGCCCTGTTCAGACTCGCTTTCGCTTCGGCTCCGTCCTTCTCGGACTTAACCTCGCCACATGCGCGTAACTCGTCGGCTCATTCTTCAAAAGGCACGCCATCAGGCTACCGGCAAGCCGGCAACACCCTTTGACTGCTTGTGGGCACGTGGTTTCAGGTACTATTTCACTCCCCTTATCGGGGTGCTTTTCACCTTTCCCTCACGGTACTTGTTCACTATCGGTCGCCAAGAGTATTTAGCCTTGGACGGTGGTCCGCCCAGTTTCCCACATGAGAGACCTTCCACGTGGTACTCAGGTGGTCGATCACGGAGCTCGATCGCTTTCGCCTACGGGGCTGTCACCCTCTCTGGCATGCCGTTCCAGGCATTTTCGACTAGCGATCGAGTTTCTGACTCCGCAGAGGCCTAGCCGAGCCTCAACGATCAACTCCTACAACCCCAACTCAGAAACGGCGGCAACCTATCTCGCTGAGTTGGTTTGGGCTCTTCCCGTTTCGCTCGCCACTACTCAGGGAATGTTCTCTTTTCCTCCAGCTACTGAGATGTTTCAGTTCGCTGGCTTACCTCCACCTGGCCTATTTGGTTCAGCCAGTGGTGCGCTGGACTTCTCCAGCCGGGTTTCCCCATTCGGACATCTCCGGATCGATGTCTGCTCGCGACTCCCCGGAGCTTTTCGCAGCCTGCCACGTCCTTCATCGGCTCTTGGCGCCAAGGCATCCACCTCGTGCCCTGTGTAGCTTGACCCCCTCAGCGTCCTGACCCAGCGGTCACGGACAGAGGGAATCGTTCTATCGGAATTCTTCGTACAACACGGCGAAATCGAAGATCATTCTTCTCTTTTGCCGATCACTATTCCAGTTGGTAAGGTGCGCCCCGCTCGAGGCGGAGCTCGGGCCTTGCGGCCCCCAGCGGTCCGCTGGTCGGTGGCCTCCCGGGAGGGGAGGGCACGGATCAGAGGAGCGCTCTCAAGGGCGAGCGATGCGACGAGTTGGTGGAGACGAGGAGACTCGAACTCCTGACCCTCTCCTTGCAAAGGAGATGCTCTACCAGCTGAGCTACGTCCCCAGGCTCCCGACGGGAGGTGGTGGGCGTTTCTGGACTCGAACCAGAGACCTCTGCCTTATCAGGGCAGTGCTCTAACCAGCTGAGCTAAACGCCCTCCGGCCGCGCATCTGGCCGCCTGCCTGCGTTGCCGACGGTGGTCCTCGCTCACGCACTCGTGCGTGCGCTCGCTCCGGTCCTCGTCGGCGCCCTGGCAGGACTGCCACCTGCGCGGCCGTTGCCACGCAGGCTGATCGCCGGTCGCGGGCCGGCACATCGCCGGCCGAATGCCTTCGGGCCGCCTTGGCGGCACCGGACGCGACTGCGCCCTTGACCCTAGAAGAGTGGCAGGGATCGTTCGAACGTTGGATGCTCGAGCGATTTTCGGTTGTCTCGTCAGGTCGCGGTCGGCCTCCGGCGCCCTTGCGGGCACCGGCCGCTCCCCACCTGGCTGGGGAAGCGAGATTGGCCGTGCGATCAACCTAGGAGCCATCTACGCCCCGACCCACCGCGGGCCGGGACTCGGATCTCCCTAGAAAGGAGGTGATCCAGCCGCACCTTCCGGTACGGCTACCTTGTTACGACTTCGTCCCAATCACCGACCCCACCTTCGACGGCTGCCTCCTTGCGGTTGGCGCACCGGCTTCGGGTGTTGCCAGCTTTCATGACGTGACGGGCGGTGTGTACAAGGCCCGGGAACATATTCACCGCCGTATGCTGACCGGCGGTTACTAGCAACTCCGGCTTCATGTAGGCGAGTTGCAGCCTACAATCCGAA
>DASQIK010000037.1:0-30564 GCA_035631615.1 Candidatus Dormiibacterota bacterium
GGCCGGCTCGTCGAGCTCGACCCGACGCTCGCAGCCCGGGCCCGCGGGGCCATCGCCCGCGCAGGCATCCGGGGACTGGAGGTCCGCGAGGGTGACGCCGGGGTGACGACAGCGTTTGCGGGCGCCGCCCCGGCCGACCTCGTGCTGGTCTGCGGGGTGTTCGGGAACATCACCGACGAGGACATCCGGGGCACGATCCGGGCGCTGCCGAGCATGTGCGCCGAGGGCGCCACCGTGATCTGGACGCGGCATCGCCGGCCGCCGGACCTGACCCCGGCGATCCGCCGGTGGTTTCGCGCCGCGGGCTTCGAGCACGCGGCATTCGTCAAGGTCCCGGACAGCCAGGGCAGCGTGGGCGTCGAGCGGTTCGTCGGGACGCCGGTGCCATTCGAAGCCGGCAGACGCCTGTTCGAGTTCGTCGACTCGTAAGGTCGCGCCGGCCGCCGGGCATACTCCGGTCGTGAGCCCGATGCGTCCCGATCTCGTCGCGTGCTGGATCTACCGGGTCGCCGGCGAGCGCCTCGAGATCCTCCTCATTCGCCGCGCCGCCGGTCGCATGTACCCCGGCCTCTGGCAATGCGTCACCGGGCGCCTGGAGCCTGGCGAGTCGATCATCGCCGGCGCGCTGCGCGAGGTCGCCGAGGAGACCGGGCTCCTCGCCACGGATATCGAGGCGTTGTTCGAGACCGACATCGTCAACTGGTTCCACGAGGCAAGCGTCGACGGCATGTTGAGCGAGGTGGTGTTCGCGGCTCGGGTGCAGCCCGAGGCCGCGGCGGCCATCTCGGATGAGCACGACGATCTGCGCTGGTGCACGCCGGCCGAGGCCCACGAGCTGGTGCCGTGGCGGTCATACCACCGCGCGATCGAGCAGGTCGAGTGGCTGGTCGCCAACCCGTCGAAGGCGGCCGTCTACCGGCTGCCCGACCCGGCCTGACGATCGGGCCCCGCTGGTAGACTCGGGACCACCGGCAGGCGCGAGGAGGGAGCACGGCTTGATCGAGCAGGACACGGCTCCGGCGGCATCGGCGACCCTCCCGGCGTTCGACTCGAAGGTCGACCGGCTGCGGCCGACGTACGGCTTCGAGGACGTGTCCCTGGCGCCCGGGATCGAGACGATCGAGCCCAATGACGTCCAGCTCGGGCAGTCGTTCTGCGGCATCGACCTGGCCATCCCGATCCTGGCGGCCGCGATGGACGCGGTCGTCGACCCCGGTTTCGCGGGCGCGCTCGCGAAGCTCGGTGGGCTGGCGGTCCTGAACCTCGAGGGCGTCCAGGCCCGCTACGACGAACCGGCCGCGATCCTCGATCGAATCGCCGCCGCCGCGGACGACGGGGTCCAGTCGGTCCTGTCGGAGGCGTACGCGCCGCCGGTCCGCGAGGAGCTCGTCGCCCGGCGCATCGAGGAGATCCATGCCGCCGGCTCGAAGGCGGCGGTCGCGGCGACGCCGGGCGCCGCACGCAAGTGGGGTCCGTTCTGCGCCGAGCACGGCGCTGACCTGTTCCTCGTCCAGAGCCAGGTCAGCTCCGCGCGTCATCTCGCCACCGGCTACGACCCGCTGTCGCTCGCCGACTTCACGCGGTTCATGCCGATTCCGGTCGCCGTCGGCAACACGACGAGCGCCGAGGCGGCCTACCGGCTGATGGAGCAGGGCGCCGCCGCGGTGTTCGTTGGCGTTGGCCCCGGCGCGGCGTGCACGACGCGCGAGGTCCTCGGCATCGGCATCCCGCAGGTGACCGCCGTCGCCGATGTCGCGGCCGCGCGGGACGCCTACCTGCGCGAGACCGGCCGGTACGTGCCGGTCGTCGCCGACGGCGGGATGCGTCGGGGCGGCGAGCTGGCCAAGGCGGGCGCCGCGGGGGCCGATGCGCTGATGCTCGGGTCGCCGCTGGCGCGTGCCTCCGAGGCGCCCGGCCACGGCGTGAACTGGGGCATGGCCGCCCCATCGCCGGTCCTGCCGCGCGGGACGCGGATCAAGGTCGGCACGGTCGGGTCGCTCGAGAAGATCCTGTTCGGCCCGGCGACCGTCAGCGACGGCTCGCAGAACCTGGTCGGTGCGCTCCGCCAATCGATGGCTGCGCTCGGCGCACGAACGCTGCGCGACCTCCAGGCGGCGGAGCTCGTCTACGCCCCGTCCGTCGCGACCGAGGGCAAGTCCTGGCAGCGAGGACGCTGACGGACGAGATCGGCGAGCAGCTCGCGGGCTGGGGGACCGTCCTCAGGCTGGAGACCCGCGGACGCGTGACCGGAAGCCCGGTCGTCGTGGCGGTCGGCTACCTCGATCAGCCGGGCGGCAGCGTGCTGGTCGCGGCGGGCGACCCGGATGCGGATTGGGCGCGCAACCTGGAGGCAGATCCGCGGGCTCGCGTGACCGTCGGCAGCCGCCAGGTCGACGTCGTCGCCGAGGCACTCGTCGGGCATGAGGCCGCCGAGGCCGTCGTCGGGCTGATCCTCCGCTACGGCACGAGCGCCGAGCGGCTCGGGCGGGGGCCGGTCTTCCGGCTGCGACCCGTCGACGCGCCCACGCCGATCGGCGACTAGGGCGAGGCTACCCAGGCGGTCGATTCGAGCTGGACGCCGCCACTGCCGAGGCAGCCGGGCATGCCGCCATCGGGAAACGACCCACCGGTCACGATGAGCTTCTCGCCGTCGATCCAGAGGATGAGCGCGAGCGGGAATGCCGGCTCCGGAGCACACCAGTTGGCAATCCGGACCTGGCTGGTGTAGGCGACGCCGGCGTGGAGCTCGATCGTGCCGGGCCCGGCCGGCGTCTGGGCGACGAGGGCGCTCCCCGACTTGTCCTGCAGCCCGAGCGAGGGCGAGGTCTCGACCGTGCAGTGCGAGTTGGACTCGAGCACGACCTGGGTGATGATGGAGCCGGCCGCCCCCTCAGCGAGGCCGTGGGATGCCTTGAGGTCGGCCGTGGCGCAGATCCCGACACCGCCGACGGGCGTCGGAACGGGCGTCGGCGTCACGATCGGGGTGGGCGTCGCGGGCGTGAGCGTCGGCCCGAGCGTCTCCGTCGGGGCGGTCGCACCCGACGCGGGGCTTGGGGTCGAGGTCAGGCTTGGACTGCACGCAACCATCGCGGCCGCCAGGAAACCGCCGAGCGCAAGCCGGGGGAGCAGTCGGGCCGCCAGGGTCATCGGAGTACCTTCACCCGCCCATCCTGCCCGATTCCGCCAACTCCCGCCCCGGGCGGCCCGCCACCGGTAGACTTCGGACGGGCGGCCAGACGGCCAGCCGGCAACGAGGGCTTGGATCGGGCGTGACGGGCAAGGGCAAGACGGTCCACGGCGAGGCGGCCAATGCCGGCCACCGCGTGCTTGCCCCGGACGACGCCGAGGTCGAGGCATACCTCGAGACGGCGCTGCACGCGCCCGGTCCCCAGCGCGCCTCATCCGATCGACCCGCCGGCGGCGGCGACGGCACCGTCGTCGTCCTCGACTTCGGCAGCCAGTTCGCCCAGCTGATCGCTCGCCGCGTGCGCGAGCTCAACGTCTACTCGGAGCTCCTGCCGCACGACACGTCGATGGCCGAGATCGAGCGGCGCGGGGCCAGCGCGATCATCCTGTCCGGCGGCCCGAACTCGGTCTATGACGTCGGCGCCCCGAAGCCGGACCCGGCCGTCTGGAGCGGGCGCCTCCCGGTGCTCGGCATCTGCTACGGCGCGCAGCTGATGGCGAGCGAGCTCGGCGGCCACGTCCAGCCGACCGGCAAGCGTGAGTACGGGCCGGCGACGGTCACGATCGGGACCGAGGACGGGCTGTTCGTCGGGCTCGACCGGACGCAGCCCGTGTGGATGAGCCACGGCGACTCGATCACGACGCTGCCCGAGGGCTTCCACGCCACCGCCCAGACGGATTCCTCGCCGTTCGCCGGCCTCAACGACGAGTCCCGCAACCTCTACGGCATCCAGTTCCACCCCGAGGTGGCGCACACGCCGCACGGCCGCGACGTCCTCCGCAACTTCGTGGTCGGCATCGCCGGCGTGAGCCCGAGCTGGACCCCCGCCCACTTCATCACGGCCACGGTCGACGAGATTCGCCGGCGGGTCGACGACCACGCCCGCGCCGTCGGGTCGGACGGGAAGGTCATCTGCGCGCTGTCGGGGGGCGTCGATTCGGCCGTCGCCGCAGCATTGGTCCATCGCGCCGTCGGCGACCGGCTGACCTGCATCTACGTCGACCACGGGCTGATGCGGAAGCGCGAATCGGAGCTCCTGCGGGCCACGTTCGCCGAGAACCTGGGCATGCACCTCGTCATGGTCGACGCCCGCGAGCGCTTCCTCGCCCGCCTCGCCGGCGTTGTCGATCCGGAGGAGAAGCGCCGGATCATCGGCGACGAGTTCATCCGGGTCTTCGAGGAGGAGGCGGACAAGATCCAGACGTCCGGGCGGATCGACTTCCTGACCCAGGGCACGCTCTACCCGGACGTGATCGAGAGCGCGACGTCCGAGACGAAGACCGCGCAGAAGATCAAGACCCATCACAACGTCGGTGGCCTGCCCGCAGACCTCCGGTTCAAGCTCATCGAGCCGCTGCGCTACCTGTTCAAGGACGAGGTCCGGGCGGTCGGCATCGAGCTCGGGCTGCCGGAGCAGATGGTCCAGCGCCAGCCGTTCCCGGGGCCGGGCCTCGCGATCCGAATCATCGGCGAGGTCACGGCCGAGCGGCTCGATACGCTGCGCGAGGCCGACTGGATCGTCATCGACGAGATCAAGGCCGCCGGCCTGTACCGCACCGTCTGGCAGTCGTTCGCCATCCTCACGCCAATTCACAGCGTGGGCGTGATGGGGGATGGTCGGACGTACGCGAACGTGGTAGCAATTCGCGCAGTGACATCGGACGATGGCATGACCGCAGACTGGGCCAAGCTGCCGTACGAGGTCCTTGGCAGGATCAGCAGCAGAATCGTCAACGAGGTTCCGGGGGTCAACCGTGTCGTCTATGACATCTCTTCCAAGCCGCCCGCGACCATCGAGTGGGAGTAGCCGAGGTCTGAGCGCATGAGCCCGGCGCGCAGGAAGGACGACCAGAGCCCCAACGCAGGGGAGACCACCACCTGTCCGTGGTGCTCCGCGACGGTGCCCGCCACCGCGGTGACCTGCCCCAGCTGCGGTGCCTCCCTCCGCGATGCGGCGGATGGCGACGTGGCCGGCGTCACCCAGGTCGATCCGCAGGCGATCGCCCGCGTCCGCCGCGTCAAGCCTCGCCGGCTGACCTCGTGGCTGACCGGTGACGGAACGGCCGAGGACGAGACGGGCGGCACGGTCGAGCCGCCGACCGAGGAGGTCCGCCGCGAGATGCTCCGGCTCGAGCTGGCGGCCATCGATGCCGAGCTGGAGGCCAAGGCCCAGCAGGCCGCGGCACAACGCGACCTGCCCCTCGCGGAGGCCGCCGAGGCCGCGAACCAGCCAGGCACCAACGACGCGCCGGGGGCCGGGTCCGGCTGAATTCCATGTCCCCGCGCAGTCCCGCCCCGGGTCCGTCCTTTCTTCGAGAGCAGGAGCTCCACGCGGGCGGGCGCCGCCTGGTCGTGGGCATGAGCCGGCCATCGACCACGGACGACTGGTGGACCGCCGTCCTCTGGGTCGCCGACGGCGCCGACCTCGTCTCGTTCGTGGACCTCGCGCCGGCCGGCGGCCCGCCGCCGGAGCCACCTCTTTCCCGACTGGGTCCCTCGCTCGCCGGCGGCCTGTCCGGCATGATCCTGGAGGACGACGGACGCCTCCAGATCCGGCTGGGCCTCGCCGCCGGCATGCCCGACCCGGAGCGGCCGTGGCGCTGCCCGGCGGTCATCCGGGCCGCGTTCCGCTGGGAGCCCGCCCGCGCGGCGGCCATGCGCCCGAATGACCTCGCGACCGAGGTCCTCACGGCCTTCCGGCGGTCGGCCGAAGGGCTCGGCCGGCCATGACCCCCGCACCAGCGCGGTCCTGGCCGACATCGATGCGCACCTCGCTCGTTGCGACGCTCGGCCGACCGGAGTGGTGGGCGATGGCCCTCGCGGCATTCCTGATTCGGGGTGGGATCGTGGTCGTCGTCCTGCCGCTGGTCAGCCTGCCGACGGTCGCGCAGCTGTCGACGATCCTGGCGCCGGCCATCGAGACGGTGGTCCTCGGCGGGCAGACGCTCGCCGGGGTGCTTGTCGGCGGGGTCACACTCGCCGCCGCCCTGATCGTGCTCGGCCTGTGCGGGCTCGGTGGTGCCTGGTTCGACCTCGCGCTCGCTCGCGACGCTGCCGACGACGAGGATCTCGAGCTGCCGAGGCCGGTGGACCTCTCCGCGGCGACGGCGTTCCGGCTCAGGCTGGTCGCCCACCTGCCGACCGCGCTGGCCCTCGCCTACGCGGCGGTGCGGATCGTCGCGCTGACCTACGACGAGCTGACCTCGCCGGGCGATGCGACGGTGTCGGTGGTGACCCGTGTCTTCGATCGGGCGCCCGAGGCGGTCGCCCTGGTCGCGCTGGCCTGGCTCGTCGGCGAGACCGTCGGCGCGCTGGCCGTGCGCCGCGCGGCAACCGGCGCGACCGCCCGCCGGGCGCTGCTCGAGTCCATTCGCCAGCTCCTCCGGCCGCGCGGCCTTGCCACCCTCGTGGCCACCTCGGTGGTCATCCTGGCGATCGCCGTCCCGTTCCTGCTCGCGCTCGGGCGGACCTGGGAGCACGTGCGGACCTATGTCCTCGCCCAGGTCGACCCTGTGCCGCTGGTCGCGGCCCTCGTCCTCCTCGTCGGCACCTGGATCCTCGGCCTGTCGGTGCTCGGCGTGGGCCTTGCATGGCGCGCGAGCGCGTGGACCCTGGAGGCGGCCCGGGGCTGATCGACCGAAACCGTCACGCTGCCGTCGCGCCGGACGTCGCAGCGATCGCCCAGAGGGCCGAATGGCCCCTGTTACACTGCCCGCCGATCGTCGCGGTCCCCCGCGTCGGTGCTCACCAGGGAGGCGCCAGCCCGCCGCATGGACCAGATCTTCACCGCCATCGGCGACGCCTTCAGCTCGGTCTTCAACAATCCCGTCATCAAGCTCGGCATCCAGCTGGCCGTCATCTACTGGGTCCTGCTGTGGCTCGCGGCCTCGTACTGGGCCTTCCGCGACATGCAGGGTCGCTCGGACAACCCGCTCGCGCCGTACCTCGCCTCGGCGTTCATCATCATCTTCACGCCGCTGCTCTTCCCGCTGGCGGTCTTCACCTACCGGATCGTCCGGCCGCAGGAGCGCATCGGCGACGTGTACGAGCGGAACCTCGCGGAAGAGGCGATGCTCGCCGAGATCGAGGCGATCCCGCATTGCCCGACCTGCGATCGCCGCGTGGAGCCCGCCTGGATCATCTGCCCGACATGCCGGACGCGGCTGAACCGCGTCTGCCCCAACTGCACGCGCCTGGTCGGCCTCGACTGGTCGCTGTGCGCGTGGTGCGGGCGCGAGTTCGAGCGCCACGACCAGATCGCGGCCAGCGCCGCCGCGCCGATCGTCAGCCTGCCGTCGCGTGAGGCCCTCGGATCGGGCACGAAGGAGCGGGCGCTTCGCGCCGCCTCGGACCAAGCCGCGGACGGTTGACCGAACCCGCCGATCCCAATCCAGCGGACGCCGACCCGGTCGCTGAACCCGCAGTCGAACCTCCACCCCACGCTCTTGGCCTGACCGCCTTCACCATCGCCGGCCGGCAGGCGCCCGGCCTGTTCGTCGTGGGCTGGCTGGCGACGCTCGTCGGGGCCGGCCTCATCGGCATCGTCGCCTTCGGCATCACGGGGCTCGCCGGCGGCGTCCTGTTCCTGTTCGGGCTGCTCGGGGCGTCGGTCGGGCTGGTGCTCCTCGGCGGCTCCCAGACGATCGAGCGCCGGGCAGCGCGTGCCGCGTATGCCGGACCGTCGCCGGTGCTCGTGTTCCTCGCGGTCCTCGCGATGTCGCGCCTGACCGGATTCGTCATCGGGCTGCCGCTGTCGCTGATCGGGCCGTCGATCCCGGTGCCCCTCGGCGACCTCATCGGCGAGGTGCTCCAGGCCGCCGTGTTCCTCGGGGTCGTCGCCCTGATGGTGGTGGGTCCGGGCGCCCTTCCGTGGCGCGAGATGGGCCTGAGCCGCTGGTCCGCCGACGCCGCGCGCGGCCTGCTCGGAGGCGCCGTGTTCGCCGGACCCGTCATCCTGCTGACCTCGGTCGTGGGCCTCGTCGCCGTGCAGATCGCCGGCGTCGCGCCGGAAAGCCCGCTGCCGCCGACCGGCACGACGCTGGGGCTCGCGCTGCACCTGGTCGCGGGCGCGGCGATCGCGCCCTTCGCCGAGGAGGTCCTGTTCCGGGGCTTCGCGCTCAGCGCGTGGCGGCGGTCGGGGAGCACGACCCGCGCGATCGTCCTGTCGTCGGTGTTCTTTGTCCTCGGGCACGTGCTGTTCGTCGGCGGCGACAGCTTCCGCGAATCCGCGGCGCTGGCGTTCGTCGGCGGGGTCGTTCGCGTCCCGATCGCGTTCACGCTCGGCTGGCTGTACGTGCGCACCGGGTCGCTGTGGGGCCCGATCGGCCTGCACGCCGCGTTCAACGGCATCCTGATCATCCTCGGCGAGCTCACCGTCCCGCACTGACACGCTCGTCGCATGCCCCGGTGAGCCGCGAGTGAGCGCCGGTTGACCGGCCGGTGAGGGTCGCGGCCTAGCCTTCGTCGTGTCCTCGGGTCCGGATGGCGGGGGGAATCGGCGGGCTTCCGTCGTCCGGGCTCGAGGGCGCCGATCACCACCAGGCAGCATGCGAGGCGACATGGCGGCACGCGAGGACCCGATCCCGTTCGAGGCCCTGGTCCGCGGCCGCGCGATCCGGGAGCTGCCCGCCGCGGAGCGCCCGCGAGAGCGGCTCCAGCTGCGCGGACCTGCCGGGCTGACCGGTGCCGAGCTGATCGCGCTGCTGTGGGGCTCGGGCACCGCCGGCCGCTCGGCGGTCGACGTGGCGACGGACGCGATCGCGCGGTTCGACGGCCTCGGCGGCCTGGCCCGGGCGAGCGGGCCCGAGCTGGAGGCCGTGCCTGGAATCGGCGAGGCGCGCGCCGCGCAGCTCCAGGCGGCGTTCGAGCTCGGCCGCCGGCTCCTGGCCGACTGGCCCGCCGGTCGTTGGTCC
Organism: Candidatus Dormiibacterota bacterium; assembly: GCA_035631615.1. GTDB lineage: Bacteria > Chloroflexota > Limnocylindria > Limnocylindrales > CSP1-4 > UBA5189. Next base: position 9,100 of record DASQIK010000037.1, read on the forward strand.
ATCCGCTCGCCACGCGACGTCGCCGACCGGCTCGTGCTCCAGATGGGGCGCCTGGAGCGCGAGGAGCTGCGGGTCGTGATCCTGAACACGAAGAATGCGGTCCTCCGCGTCGTGACGGCGTACCAGGGCAACGTGAGCGCGTCTTTGGTGCGGGTCGGCGAGCTGTTCCGGGACGCGGTGCGTCTCGACGCGTCCGGCGTGATCCTCGTCCACAACCACCCGTCGGGCGACCCCACGCCATCGCCGGACGACCTCCATCTCACCGCCGAGGCGCTCGCCGCCGGCCGGCTCCTGGACATCGACCTGCTCGATCACCTCGTGATCGGGCACGACGCCTACGTGTCGCTGCGCGACCGCGGAATCGCGTTCGACCGGGCGGGCGCCAGGCCACCTCCGGCAGCGTGACGAGTCGTGCAGGGAGATGGTGGGGCCGCGGGTATACTGCCTCTCCCCGCGCCCAAATCGCGCTCCGATCGTCCGGCGGACCCACACGAGGACCTCCACCCTGGGCATGCTCGACCGTCTCCTCGGCCTGTTCTCCCGCGACATCGGCATCGATCTCGGGACCGCGAACACGCTCGTCCACGTGCGTGACCGCGGCATCGTGATCAGCGAGCCGTCGGTGGTGGCGATCGAGGCGCGCAGCAAGCGCGTCCTGGCGATCGGAGCCGAGGCGAAGCGAATGGTCGGGCGGACGCCGGCGAACATCATCGCGATCCGGCCGCTCCGCGACGGCGTGATCAGCGACTTCGACGTGACGGAGCAGATGATCCGGTACTTCGTGGACAAGGTCCACGATCGCATCGGCCTGCTGCCGCGGCCGCGCATGATCATCGGCATCCCGTCGGGCGTGACCGAGGTCGAGAAGCGCGCCGTCCTCGACGCGGCCCTCAACGCGGGCGCCCGCTGGGCACGGCTGATCGAGGAGCCGATGGCGGCCGCGATCGGCGCGGGCCTGCCCGTCAGCGAGCCGTCGGGCAGCCTCATCGTCGACATCGGCGGCGGCACGACCGAGGTCGCGGTCATCAGCCTGGGCGGCATCGTCGTCAGCCGGAGCATCCGGATCGGCGGCGACGAGATGGACGTCGACATCGTCAACTTCGCGCGGCGCGAGTACAACCTGTTCCTCGGCGAGCGGACGGCGGAGGACATCAAGATCGCGATCGGGTCGGCGTACCCGGGGGAGTGGGATTCGCAGCGCGTCAACCTCCGCGGCCGCGACCTGCTGACCGGCCTGCCGCGCAGCGTCGAGGTCGGGGCGGACCAGATCCGGGAGGCGATCGAGCCGTCGGTGCAGCAGATCGTCGACACCATCCGCGACACGATCGAAGAGACGCCGCCCGAGCTCGTCGCGGACATCATGGACCAGGGCATCGTCCTGGCCGGCGGCGGCGCCCTGCTCGCCGGGCTGGACCGGCGGGTCGCCGAGGCCACGCAGATGCCCGTCCACGTGGCCGACGACCCCTTGACCTGCGTGGTGCGCGGCACCGGCGAGGTCCTCCAGGACATGGATCGGCTGAACCGCGTCCTGGTGACCGAGACCTACTCCCGGCCACTGCACTAGGAGGGCGGCGGATGAGCGCCCTGCTCGCCAACCGGGCCGCCCGCCGCCGGAGCGTCGCCTATGTCGCGCTCCTGCTGACCTCGCTGCTCCTCCTCTCGGTCTCGTCGAATCCGCTCGTCCGGGATCTCCAGCACGGCATCGCGTTCGCGTTCAAGCCGATCCAGCAGGCGGTCGACGGGGTCGCGAGCAACGTGGCGTCGATCGGCAGCACGATCTCCGAGATCGACCGGCTGCGCCAGGAGAACGCCGCGCTCAAGGCGGACAACCAGCAGCTCCAGGAGGAGGCGCGCAGCGCGACCGAGATCCAGCGCGAGAACGAGCTCCTGACGGGGCTCCTGCAGCTGCGCAGCGGCCTCGCGTATCACACGCTGGCGGTCACGGTGATCGCGCGTGAGTCGTCCGAGGCGCGCCGCGCCATCGTCATCGACCGCGGTACCGACGACGGCATCGCCGTCGGGCAGATCGTGATCACCGCCGGCGGGGCGCTGGCCGGCCGCGTCACCGATGTCGGGTCGAACTTCGCCCACGTCGTGCTCATCAGCGACTCCAGCTCGACCGTCGTCGGCCAGCTCCTGACGAGCGCGTCCACCGGCAAGGTCATCGGCCAGCTCGGCGGTGCGCTGGTGATGCAGGACGTCGATTCGGCGGCCCCGGTGACCATCGGCGAGGAGGTCTTCACGGCCGGCATCGAGCTGAGCGGCGGGATCCGCTCGCCGTACCCGAAGGGCCTGCTGATCGGCGCCGTCGTGGACGTCAAGCGCGATCCGAACGAGGTCGTCCAGACGGTGTTCCTCGAGCCCGCCGCGCCGCTCGACACGCTCGAGTACCTGCTCGTCATCACGGACTACTCGGGCGGCCTCACCGGCCCGATCCAGACCGGCGTCCCGTGCGACCTCACGAAGGGCGGAACCCTTCCGGCATCCGACCAGCCGTGCGCCTCCAACGCGCCCGGTGCGAGCTCGTCGCCCCGGCCCTGAGGACGCGCCGTTCAGCGGGCCTCCATGGTCAGGATCGCGGGTGGCCGGGAAGCGCGGGGCCCCTGCAGGTGTCGCGTGGCTGCATTCGAGGTCCTGCGATGCGATCCGGTCGGGGCACCGCCGAAGCTGTGCACCAGACCACACCAGACCCCACCGGTACCACCCGGAGTCGGACTTTCGTAAGGCTGTGCCCGGGCGGGCTCGCCACCTACGGTCAGCCACCTGATGGAGGCGACCCCGATCGTTCCGAGACATCTCCGCCCGCCACGCCAGCTGGTGGCCGTCCTGCTCATGGCGATCGTCGGTGGGTCGGTGGGCACGCCGGCGGCCACGCTGGGGGGGCCCGCCGGCGTGACGGCCATGCCGAACGTGGGGCCCGCCCTGGCTTCGAGCAGCGGCCGCGCATCTGACGACCTGGCGCTGCCGAACACGGCCGACACCCCATCGGTCGAATTCCTTGACTCCGAGGCGCATGCGGCGGACAAGCTCGAGTTCGCACCGGGCGGGCAGGTCACGGTCCCGTTCTCCCCCCGCGCCGAGGATCAATGGACCGTGGACGGTCAGGCACCACAGACGCTGCCCCCGGGTTACGCGACCGGCGTCAGGATGCGCTCCGAGCAATCCGCGTCAATCTGGGCCGGCGCCGCGGCATCCGATTCCGCGGGACGCTACGGCGGGTCGCCAGTCGACGAGTCGACCAGCGCCGGTGGGCCGGTCGCCGACGCCCGCCCGCTCTCGATGGTTGGTCCGCTGCCCGCAGCCGGCACCATGGACGCAACGGCGGTCGGTGCGGGCGGCCTGCGGCGCGAGGTGTTCGGATTCCTGCCGTACTGGACGCTCGGCGCCAGCTCGACGGTGCTCGACTGGCACACGCTGTCGACCATTGCGTACTTCAGCGTGGGCTGCCTGCCATCCGGCTACCTCGACAAGACCAACGCGGACGGTTCGTTGACGAGCGGTTGGGCCGGCTGGACGAGCTCCAGGATGACCTCGCTCGTCACGACCGCCCATCAGAACCACACACGTGTCGTCCTGGCGATCTCGTGCTTCGCCTGGAGCAGCTCGGGCGCAACGGCGCAGGCGCGCCTGCTCGGGAGCTCGACTGCCCGCTCCAACCTGGCTCGATCCGTTGCGGCGGCGGTGCGGGACCGCGGCGCCGACGGAGTCAATCTCGACTTCGAGCCGATCGTCGCTGGCTACGCGGACGAGTTCACGGCGCTCGTGCGCGCCATCAGGAGCGAGCTCAACAAGGTCGCGCCGGGCTACCAGCTCACGTTCGACGCGATGGGCTCGATCGGGAACCAGCCGATCGCTGCAGCAACCGCCCCGGGTGGCGCCGATGCGGTCCTGGTGATGGGCTACGACTACCGCACCGCGAGCTCGCCGGTCGCGGGGTCGATCTCCCCGCTGACCGGGCCCCACTACAACCTGACCGACACCATCGCGGCGTTCACGCAGCAGGTCCCGCCATCCAAGGTGATCCTGGGTGTCCCGTACTACGGGCGAGCCTGGTCGACGGCGTCGGAACAGCTGAACGCAGTGACGATCGACCAGGGCAGGTACGGAAGCAGCGCCTCGCCGACGTACGCGGAGGCGATGGACCTGGTCCAGGTCCATGGGCGGCGCTATGACGCGGTGGAACAGGCGCCATGGACCGCGTATCGCAAGCAGGCATGCACGTCGACCTACGGCTGCCAGACCGCGTGGCGCGAGCTGTATTACGACGATGCCGCGTCCCTCGGCCTCCGGTACGACCTCGTCAACCGAGCGTCCTTGCGGGGCGTCGGAATCTGGGCGCTGGGCTACGACGGAACCCGGGGCGAGCTTCGAGCCGAGCTCGCGAAGAAGTTCCTCGCCGACAGGGCTGCCCCGCTCGTCGGCATCACCACGCTCGCTCCGCAGCAGGGCGACCAGTCGTTCCGCGTCTCATGGACCGGCTCGGACAACAGCGCAATCGCGCACTTCGACGTCCAGGTGTCGGAGAACGGCGGCGCGTGGTCCGCCTGGCTGACAGGGACAACCCAGCTGAGCGCAATGTACGAGGGCGCGGACGGGCGCACGTATGCGTTCCGAGTTCGAACGACCGACGTCGGCGGGAACGTGTCCGCCTGGACATCGCTCGACCCCGGGCGCCTGGGAACGCCGAGCTCGATCGCGGTCGGTGGTTTCGTCGCGGTCCGAACCCAGGGACTCCGGATGCGTGCCGCACCGACGACCGCCGCGGCGATCATGACCATGCTGTCGCAGGGGGATGCGCTCCAGGTGCTCGGTGGGCCGGTCACTGCCGATGGGTATGCCTGGTACAAGGTGGCGGGGCCGGTGCTTCAGTGGTCCGCCGTCGATCCGATGCGGGTCGGAGGCTGGATCGCCGCCGTCGGGCACGGAGCGACGAACGCCGTGTCGCGTCGCCCTGTCTTCGCGACGCAGGTCGCCGCCGGCATCGTCGGGCTGCAGCTCGCCGGTGGCGCCGGCCGTTCGCTGACTCCGAGCGGCGACGGATCCCGGGACACCATCAAGGTCGCGTGGACGAACAGGATCGCGTTCGACAACATGAGCCTGCGCGTCTTCCGCACCGACGGAACGATCGCCGGATCTGTCGCGCTCGGCGCGTCTGGCATCGGCGCGCGCGCCTACAGATGGAACGGGCGCCTCGGCGGCCGCACCGTGCCGCCCGGGGCGTACGTCCTGCAGATCCTGGGTATGCACGGGGGCGGCGCGTACACCGCGCCGTCCGCCAGCCCGGTCAGCCCCGACGAGATCGCCCGGTTCGGGGTGATCGTGGGCAGTGCCCCGGCGACCTCGGTCACCCTCAGCGGACCGGCCTCACCGACCAGGGCGTCGACCCTGACGTGGACCCTGATCGATCGTGTCGCGCCCATCTCTGCCCCGCCGCGGGCGTCATTGCGGACCTCGTGGCCAGCATGGATGGCAGCGCGTTCCCTGTCATTGCTTTGAACTTGATGGCCCCGTCGCTCGCGATCGCACTCCCGCCCGGCAATCGCCACCGATTCGAGGTTCGGGGGCGCGACAACGCCGCGAACCTCGGGGGCGGGTCGCGGGCTCGCTCGGTCGCGCCTTCCTGCCGCAGGCGGCCGCGGGTCGACGTGGACGCATTCGAGGTCGTCAGCTAAGGATGCGGGCCGGCGCCCGTACACTCCGCGGGCGATGACCCCCCCGACCCCAACGCCGGTCGTCACGAGTGGCGACGGCCCCGCTCCGGTCGGCGCCGGCACGTGGGTCGTGCTGCCGACGTACGACGAGGCCGAGAACCTCCCCGGAATCGCGGCGGCGATCCTGGACGCGCTGCCGGCCGCGAACCTGCTCGTCGTGGACGACAGCTCCCCCGACGGCACAGGCGAGATCGCAGATCGACTGGCGATCGAGAATCCGCGTATTCGCGTCCACCACCGCCCCGGCAAGGCGGGCCTGGGGCGGGCGTACCTGGATGGATTCCGGGTTGCGCTCGAGGGAGGCGCCACTTCGCTGGTCCAGATGGACGCCGACTGGTCGCATGATCCGGCCGTGCTGCCTGCCATCGTGGCCCCGATCGCGGCAGGTCGGGCGGACCTCGTCATCGGCAGCCGCTACGTCCGTGGCGGCGTGGTCCTCGACTGGGGGGTCGGGCGCCGGCTCATCTCACGCCTCGGGAGCGTCTTCGCCCGCGCGGTGCTCAGCGTACGACCGCACGACCTGACGGGCGGCTTCAAGGCCTGGCGCGCTGAGACGCTGGCGGCGATCCCGTTCGGTGGCGTCCACGCGGGTGGCTACGTCTTCCAGATCGAGATGACATACCGGGCGAGCCGCGGCGGAGCGCGCATCGTCGAGGTGCCGATCACGTTCAAGGATCGGCGGGTCGGGCGATCGAAGATGTCGCGCCGGATCATCGTCGAGGCGCTCCTCGTCGTCGTCCGCCTACGGTGGGACGAGCTCGGCGGCAGGCGCCGCTGGCGCCGGAGCCGGTGACCGGCCCATCTCTGCTCCGGTCGACGCCGCCGGGCCAATTGCCCGGCCTGCGCATCGTGATGGACGCCCGGCCGCTCCAGGATCCCCGTCGTGGGCCCGCCACGGCGCGCTATCTCGAAGGGCTCCTCGGCGCCTTCGACGCGACCCCACTGGCCGGCGAATCGTTCGCGTTCCTGCTCCAGTCGGATCTCGGCGATCCGACCGTCGCGTTCGAGCACCTCGATGTCATCGGCCGGCGCCTCCTGCCCCCGACGCGGCTCCTGCGCAGCGGCGCGCTCACGGTCGACCCGTTCCTGCTGCGCGGCGCCTCGCTCGGCGCCGCGTGGCGAGCCGACCGCAGCGGGGCTGCCGGCGCGGTCTACCACGCGGCCGCCGGAGCGCCCCCGATGCTGTCGCGGATCCCGATCGTCGTGACGCTCCTCGACCTTGCCCCGTGGGAGCTGCCCGGCGTCTTCCAGCGGAGCCCCGGCTCTCGCTTCGGGCAGCGCTTCCGCGCCCGGCTGATTCGCGATGCCGCGGCGGTGATCGTCGGCAGCGAGGCCGTCGCGGTGGCGGCGCGACGGCTGCTGCATCTCAGGGCCGCGCGGGTCCGCGTCGTGCCGCTCGCACCCCAGCCGGCGTTCGTGGCCGCCGGCGGCGCGGCCCTGGACGACCCGCCGGTTGGCGCCCGAGACGGCGCTGCCGAGCGGACTCGGCTCGGCCTGCCCGACCGCTACTTCGTCTAGTTCGGGCGGTTCGACGCGCGCCACGACGTCGGCGGCCTGCTCCGGGCGCTCGCGGCGCTCGCCGCCCGCCCACGGCCGCGCGGCCTGGCCAGCGCAGCGCCCTGGCCGCCGAGCGTCCTCATCGCCGGCGCTTCGCCCGACGATCGCGCCTCGCTCGCGCGCGCAGCGGCGCGACTGCATGCCGGCGACACGCTCGTGTTCGCGCCCGCGCTCGCGCCGGATCGCCTGGCCGGCCTCGTCCACGGGGCGCGCGCGGTGGTCATGCCGGCCCTACGTGATGGAGCCGCACTTGCGGCGCTCGATGCGATCGCGGCGGGCGTGCCGGTGATCGCCACCGCCGTCGGCGCCCTGTCGGAGGCGGTAGGCCAGGCCGGCATCCTCGTCGAGCCACGCGACCCGGCTCGCCTCGCCGAGGCACTTGGAACGATGTGGGCGGACGACCGCGTTCGCGACCCGCTCGCGGCCGCCGCGAGGGAACGGAGCGGGGCGGCCGCGAGGCCGTGGGCCGAGGTGGCGCTCGAGACTCGCGCGGTGTACGCGGACGTCGGCGTCGGCGAACGTTGAGCCCGGCAGGCTAGGGCGCGGGGACCTGCGTCGGCGTGGCGCTCGGGGTGCCGGCCGGGATGGTTCCGTCCGCGATCGCGAACGAGTAATCCAGCGGGATCACCTGGACGAAGGTCTGGCCCGCCGTCAGCGTCGCGGGTTTGCCGTCGGGTCCGAACACCAGCGTTGCCGCCGTCACCGACGCCTTCGACCATGTGCCCTTGACCGTGTGGCCATTGGTCGAGATCCAGGCCTCGCCGTGCCCGATGTCGCTGGCCTCGAGACGGTGGTGCGGGTCGACCGCATAGAGCGGCCCGAAGTGCATGCGCAGGATGATCACGTTCTTGGGTGCCACCTGGACCTTGTCGGCCGCGTCGATCTGGGGCTTGAACGCGCCACCGCCGGTCTGCTTGATGAACCGCTGGTAGGTGTTCGTCGCGGCGTCGTACCTGTACCGGATGGTCTCGTATGGGTACACGATCGTGATCGTGCCGCCGTTCGGGCGCGCGCCGGCTGCCCCGTCCGGAGCGAACGTCCACGCCGGCTGGATCGGGCCGTCCTTGGCACCGATCCTGGCCGCGAGGGCGCGAAGGTGCGTGCCGTCCGAGTAGACGTTGTGCGGTGGAGAGCGCGTCTTGACGCGCCACAGGTACGTGACCGCGTACCGGAAGTATTCCCCGTTGTAGACCCATTGGCCGTGGCCCTTTCCGGCGAGCGTCGCGAGCGCCTGGGTCGAGCCACCGGCATGAACGTACAGCGAGTTCCATTCGGCGGCCCACTCGAGGAAGTACTCACGCGCGCTGCGCACGGGTCCCACGCCGGTAGGCACGGTGTCCTGGAAGATGAGCATGTAGCGCGGAATGCCGCCTTCGGCCGGGGCCTGCCACACCTGCGCAGCCGCGTTGAACCCGGATTGAGGACGCGCATCGACGTGGTCGTCGATCATCACCGCGATCGGGTGCTGCTGGGCTGCGGCCTCGCTCACCGGCAGGCCGGTGAGTGGGGCCTGAACGAGTGCCGGTGTCGGGACCGGTGTCGCCGGCACGACGGTCGGCGATGCGAGCGTTGGAGCGCTCGTTGCCGGCACCCCCGATGCATTCGTCGCCGGTGCCCCGGTCGCCGCGACGGCGCTCGTGGGCGGCGTCGAGCCGCGCCATATCACGATGGCGACGAGCCCGACGATCGCGATCCCGACCAGCGCGATCACACCCCGCCGCCCAGGGCTGCCACGCATCATTGCACTGCCTGCCACCACACCTCCACGAACCCTCCGCCAAGCCGCCGTCCGCCGAGGATACCCGACGCTCGTGAGATCACCCCCGCGGGTCCGGCGCGCTAGGCTGGAGCCATGGCCGACAGCGCATCCAGCAAGGCACGACGACGGGCCCGTGCCCGAGCCGCCGGACCAGCCTCGCCGGCCCCGGTCGAGACCATCGAGGCGCTCGACCCCGTTGAGATCATTGAGCCGGACGCGGCGGCGACCGTCGCCGTCCAGCCGGCCGTCGCCGAGGATGGCGAGTCGATCGAGGCCGAGCACGTTGAGCTGCGGCTGAGCGCGGTCGGCCGCGTGGAAGCTGGTGACCTGCGGGTCGCCCAGGGCGCCGTCGGGGCGGCCCGAGCGCAGCACCTGACAGTCGAGCAGGGCGCCGTCGGCGCGGTCCTGGCCGATCGGGCCGAGATGAGCCGCGGCTACGCGCGAACGATCATCGCGCGCCAGGTCCAGCTCGATCGTGGCGCAGCGAGGGTCGTGATCGCCGCCGATGTCAACGCTCGGCAGAGCGCCGTGCTGTTCCTGGTCGCTCGCAGGGTTGCCGGCGACGTTCGGGTCCTGTTTGACTGGCGCGGCGCGCTGGCCTTCGGCGCCGCGACGGGCCTCGTCGTCGCCCTCCTTTCGAGGCTCCGCCGCCGGGCGGGCTGACCAGCCGCTACCCCGGCCGCTACCCCGGCCGTACCACCGGGTCCAGACCTGCGGCGAGCGCAGCCTCGTGGCGACGTGCCGACTCGGCCTCCGTCCGCTCGAGGTGGAGATCGACGACCTTGTCCGGTGGTCCTTCGAGGATGACCGTGCCCTTCTCCAGGAGAATCGCGCGATTGCAGTACTCGCGAATCCACTCCATGTCGTGGGTCACGAGCACGACGGCCTTCGCCGCCTTGACGAGCTCGATCACCCGCTCCTTCGACTTGGCGCGAAAGTTGGCATCGCCCGTCGCGAGCACCTCGTCGAGCAGGAGGATGTCCGGGTCGACCGCCGTTGCGATCGAGAAGCCGAGCCGCGCGCGCATCCCGGACGAGTAGGTCTTCAGCGGGGTATCGATGAAGTCGCCGAGGTCGGCAAACGCGACGATCCCCGGCAGAAGGCGCCGGGCTGTTCCGTCGTCGAGCCCCAGGAACGCAGCCCCCAGGAGGATATTCTCGAGCCCCGACAGCTCCTCGTCGAAGCCCGCACCGAGGCTCAGCAGGCCGGAGATCCGCCCGCGCACCTCGACTGCACCCTCGGTTGGTCGCATGATCCCGGCAAGCACTTGCAGAAGCGTGCTCTTGCCGGCGCCGTTGGGCCCGATGACACCCAGGGATTCGCCCTTGACAAGGCGCACGGAAACATGCCGCAGCGCCCAGAACCGCTCGGGCGGCCGGCGGCTCAGCGTGCGCGCCAGGGCCTCGCGGATCGTTCGCTTCCGGTTGAAGCGCAGGTTGTACTGGACGCCGAGATCCTCTGTCGCGATGGCCAGGGACTCGTCGCCCAACGCTCTGGGGTACGGGGCCGCACGGACCTTCAACTAGAGCACCTTCGCGAAGTCAGGCTCGACACGCTTGAAGAAGATCGCGGCGAGGCCGATGAGGACGACGCTCACCAGGAACAGGGCGACGAGCGATACGACGTCCGGCGGCACCGGCAATCCCCCGTCCGACGTGCCGTAGATGACCGATCGGTAGGCCTCGAACAGGATCGAGAACGGATTGAGGCGGAACACGACCTTCAGGTATGCCCTGTCCTGCACGAACTTCAGGTTCTCGAACGTCGCCAGGCTGTACAGGCTGGGCGAGAGGAACCACCACAGCCGAAGGACGTGACCGGCGACGTTACCGAGGTCCCGGAAGAACACGTTCAGGGCCGACAGGAGGATCGCCGTCGCGATCGAGAACGCGTACTGGACGACGGCGATGACGGGAACCCACAGGAGCATCGGCGTGATGCGATCGGGGTACAGGAACATGACTCCGATCAACGGAATCAGCCCCCACGCGAAGCCCACGACCCCGGCGGTCGCCGTCGCTATCGGCAGGACGAGCTTCGGAAACGCGATCTGGCGGATCAGCTGGCCCTGTCGGACGACCGACGTGGTCGAATCGGCGACGACGGACGAGTACCACTTCCACGGCAGGATCGCGGCGAAGATGAACAGCGGGTAGTCCTTCGCCTGCGATCGGGCGATGATCGAGACGAACACCAGGTAAACGGCCATCTGGAGCAGCGGGTCGAGGATCCACCACACGTTCCCGAGCACGGTGTCGGACCCGCGCTTCTTCATGTCGGCCTGCACGAGGTACCGGATCAGGCGGCGCCGGGACGCTACCTCACGGATGGCCTCGGAGAGCAGCGTCAACGCCGGGGCGGTGCTCGAGATGTGGCGGACGACCGCCCTCGAGCGTGCGGGGAACATGACGCGGAAGGGTAGCAGGGCGTTCGTGGCGCCGACCCGATCGCAGCGGCGTCACCCGACGGCCGCTACCCTACGGGCGATCGGTCTCGGACGAGCCGTCATGCCCGGGAGCGCGCCTTGCAGCTGTTCGTCATCGGTGCCGGTTACGTCGGGCTGACCACCGCGATCGGTTTCGCCGAGCTCGGGCACGTCGTCTCGGTTCACGACATCGATCAGGAGCGCCTGGCGATGCTGTCGGAGGGACGGTCGCCGATATTCGAGCTCGGCGTCGACGCCGCCCTGCGGCGCGGGCTGGCGGACGGGCTGCTCCGGTTCACCTCGGCCGAGCTGCCCTCCGCGGAAACGGACATCGCCATCGTGTGCGTACCGACGCCATTCGACGAGGCCGGGCTTCTGAGCACCACGATCGTCGAGGCTGTCGTCGCCCGGCTGCTCGCGGCGATGGGTCCCAGCAGGACGATCGTGGTTCGATCCACGATGCCCCTCCACGGCCCGGAGCGGCTCGAGGCGTTGGCAGGCGATCGAGGCGACAGGCCATCGATCGTGGTGAACCCGGAATTCCTGCGGGAGGGTCGAGCGCTCGCCGACTTCGCCGCTCCATCGCGGGTCGTCGTCGGCGCCCTGGCCTCGCGCGACCGCAGGGCCGCCCAGCAATTCGGCGACCTCTACGCGCCCCTCGGGGCGCAGCTCATCGTGACCGATGCGCGCTCGGCCGCGCTGGTGAAGCTCGCGTCCAACGTGTTCCTCGGCGCCAAGGTGGCGTTTGCCGACGAGCTGGCGAGGTTGTGCGATGCGACCGGCGCCGATGTCACGGTCGTCGCCGACGGCGTCGGTCTTGATCCGCGGATCGGGCGGGCATTCCTCGATGCGGGCCCGGGCTTCGGCGGCTCGTGCCTGCCCGAGCAGGCGATGTCGATCGCGGCGGAGACGTCTCGTCGGGGCATGTCTGCGCCCTTCCTGTCGTCCATCGCGACCTCGAACGCGACCCACCAGGAAGCGCTCGTGAGCCAGGTGGGCGAGCTGCTGCCCGCCGGCCTCGACGGGGCACGGGTCGGGCTCCTCGGGCTGGCATTCAAGGCAAACACCGACGACGTCCGCCGTTCGCCGGCGCTCGCGCTCGCTGCCGGGCTCCGGCAGCGCGGTGCGACCGTCGTCGGCTTCGACCCGGTCGCGGCCGCGGCGGCGCGTGCCGCGGATCCCGCGCTGCTGACGGCGGCGAGCGCGATCCAGGCCGCAGCCGGGGCGGATGGACTCGTCGTCGCGACCGAATGGCCCGAGTTCGGCAGCCTCGACTGGTCGAGGCTGGCAGCCACGATGCGTGGCGACCTTGTCTACGACGTGCGCCGGATCGTCGACGCGGCAGCTGTCCGAGCGGCAGGTCTCCGCTACGTCGCGCTCGGGCGGGCGTCCAGCTCCGCGGACGGCGACGTGCCCGATCCGCCCGGAGCGCCGGCAACGGCCTCGATCGCCGCCGCCTAGCCGCGATCCCGCCCGCTCAGCGTCGCGGCGCCCTGCGAAGGCGCGCCCGGGCCAGGGCGCCGGCCAGCTCGGCGCCCCACCCGATCGTGAGGATGGCGCTCAGGACGGCGTGCCGGACGGCACCCATGGTCGGGCTCGCTGACCGCAGGCCGACGGCCCCCATCCAGCCGGGCGCATTCCTGACCGAGTCGGGGGCGAGCCGCCGAGCCGCTGCGAACAGCGACCAATACGCAATTCGGGCGTCGAGGGGCAGCCGCCACCAGAACCGGAGCGGCGGCAGGAGGATGTCGGCCGACAGCGCATCCGACGCCGACAACAGCTGCGCGGGCACAGCCCCGATGAATCGTTCGATCGCGGCCAGGAGCGCGGCCGTCCCGGCGTCGCGCCGGACGAGCGCGCGAAGCACCAGGCCGCCGAGGTCTGACCGGAGGAGGCGCTCGACGTAGCGGGCCGCCACCGCGACCCGGTCGGCCGGATCGGCCAACACGCGGTCGATCTCGCCGCGCACGTCCATCAGGGCGATGCCCGCCATCTCGACGACCTCGACCCCCAAGTCGGCGGATGACCTGGTGCGGGTGGTGATCGTCGAGGCGCCGCCTCGCGGGGGACGGTTCCACTCGTACACCGTGTCCGCGATGACCTCGATCCGGTCGCCGGCCCGCAGCAGCGCACGAATCGTCCACGGCTGGTCACCGAGGACACGCCCGTGGAACTCGAGCCCGCCGAAGCACGATCGATGCACCAGCTTCCCGTGCGGCGAGACGTAGTACAGGAGGCCCGGATTCCTGGCGAGCGACTTGCGGCCGGGGAGCCGGATGTCCGGGACGTCGTACGCGCGTCCGAGCCAGGTGCGACGGCCTGTCGACCAGACCTGCTGGCCGACGACGGCCAGGGCGTGGTGTTCGATCGCCGCAGCCTGCAGCGCCGCGAGCCCGCCTGGCCGGAGGCGGTCGTCCGCGTCGACGAGCGTGAGCCAGTCACCGCGGACGAGCTCGAGGCCCCGATTCCGGGCGGCCGAGACGCCCACGTTCGCGTCGAGCGGCAGGAGGACGACCCTCGGATCGCGCTCGGCGATCGCGCGGACGATGGCGACGGTCTCGTCCGTCGAGCCGTCATCGACCACGATGCACTCGAGATCGACGTCGCTGCCACCGAGGACGGACTCGAGCGCCCGGCCGACGGTCGCCGCCGCATTCCAGCAGGGGATCAGGACCGAAACCGCGGGCCCGGCCCGCGACGCAGCGACCGGGCTCGTCACGACGCGGCCCGATCCGGCTGCCGCACGAACCGTTCGACGAACCGGCGGCTCGCGCGGCCGTCACACGCGCCCAGGTGGCGTGCGACGAACGCGTCGTACGCGGGGCCATCGACGGATTGCGCGCGGAGCGTCTCGATCACGCCATCGGTATCCGTTACCTGTGTGCCGATCATGTCCGTCGGGTAGTCGAGGTACAGGCCGGGCTCCTGTTCGTACTCGCTCAGGTCGCCAACGAGCAGGATGAGCGGCCGCCGCAGGAGCGCGAACTCGAAGATCGATGAGGAGTAGTCGGTCACCAGGACGTCCGTGACCGCGAGCAGGTCGTTCATGTCATCGCCGGGCGCGACGACGACATCGAACCCGGCCGTCGTCACGAGGGATGCGTCGAGGTTCGGGTGGGTCTTGAGCACGAGGCTGTCGCCCGGGCCCAATGTCGCGCGAACGCGCCCCGCATCGAACCCTGGCGCCGGACGCTTCCCGCGGCCGCGGCCGCGGAATGTCGGTGCGTACGTGATGACGCGCCGATCTGCGAGCGCCGGATAGCGCGCCAGGGTCCGCGCCCGCGCCCGCTCCAGTGCCTCCGGATCGAAGAAGGTATCGGTCCTCGGCGATCCGAGGGCAACGACTCGGTCGAGCGGCGTCCGAAGGGCCCGGGACCAGGGACCCCGCGAGGCGTCGCCGGCGGTCACCACCCAGTCGTAATGGCGGTGCAGGAACGACCGCTCCGGCTCCAGCGGCGGCGGAACGGTGTCGACGCCGAATCGCTTCAGCGCTCCGACCGCGTGCCAGACCTGGACGACCGTCGTGCGCTTCGAGTGCGCCGTGACGTGAATGGGCAACCAGGCATTGTCGACGACGACCAGCCCCGCAGTGCGTGTGTGATACAGGCCGCGCACCATCCGCATGGCATAGGCGAGCTTGCCGAGCAGGCCGTACCGGTACGGCTCCGCGAGGACCACGACATCCGTCCCGGGTCGAAGGAGCCGGATGGCGTCATGAATGGCGCGCAGGTTGCCGTCAAGGAACGGCTTCCGGGCGGACGCCAGGATCACGCGATCCGGCCGGGCGGGAAGCCGGCCGAACATCCAGCTCAGGATCCGAAGGACGGCAGCGGCGAGACGGTATTCGAGGCGGCTCACGGGTCCGGGCTGCGGCGGCTGGCTGGCGGCGCCTCGAGGTCCGGCTCGGCCGCTGCGTCGAGCCCATCGACGCGACGCACGTCGAGGACCTGGCCGGACAGGTCCGAGAGCAGGAGCCGAAGCGTCGCGATCGCGACCGCACCTGGCTGGAGCATCCCACTGCGTGCTTCCTCGGGGAATGCCAGGCGTCGCATCGGGGTGTCGGTGCGCTCGGGGCTGACCGCGTTGACCCGGATCCGGTCGGCCGCCCATTCCTCGGCCAGGCCCTGGGCCAGGTTCACGACCGCCGCCTTGCTGGCCGAATAGGCGACGTAGTTCGGTCGCCCGAGGGTGAACGAGCTCGAAGCAAAGACCGTGAACGACCCGTGGCTCGCCCGAAGGTGCGGGTATGCGGCCCGAGCGACGTTGAGGGTCCCGGTGACATTGACGTCGATGACCTCGGCGAGATCTGCCGGGCTCGCCGTGGCCGACGGCCCGACGCGCATCACGCCGGCGGTGCAGACGACGTGGTCGAGGCCGCCGAGCTCGGCGGCGGCGGCGTGCATGTGCGCCTCGACGGCGAGGTAGCTCCGGATATCAACTCCGGTTCTGCGGCCATCGACGCGGACGCGAGCGCCCGCCTCCCGTGCCTGCTCGGCGATCACCCGACCGATCCCGTCAGTTCCCCCGACGACGTACACGCTCGATCCCCGCAGCGAGCGCGAGGGCGCGGGATCCGCCGCGGCGCCGAGCGTTCGCATCTGGATCATCCGGTCGGCGAGGATCATGTCCGTTCGCGTGGTGATCTTGATGTTCACCTCGTCGCCCTGGACGGCCAGGATCCGGGCGCCCGGCACGTGGCGCAGCACGAGCGTGCAGTCGTCGGTCGCCTGGAGGTCGCCGGCCGCCTGCGCGCCGGCGTAGGCGCGGGCGAGGATCCCGCTCCTGAACGCCTGAGGCGTTTGCCCACGGCGGAAGCGGGCCCGTTCCGGGATGTCGACGACGATCTCGCCCTCGACGACGACCAGCGTGTCCGCGCTCGGGATGACCGTGTCTGTGGCGTCGGCCCGGCCCGCCAGGATCGGCTCGATCGAACGCAGGACCACCTCCCGGGACACGAGGGGCCGGACAGCGTCATGGACGAGGACGATGTCGTCGTCGGCGGCATCGAGGGCCGCCAGGCCGTTCAATGCGCTCTGGTTGCGCGTTCCGCCGCCCGCGACGATGGAGACCGGGGTGCGCAGGCCCAGCGCCTGGACGATCTCGGCCGTCTCGCGCATCCAGCTCGGGTGACTCACGACGACGAGCCGGTCGACACCGGCGGACTCGATTGCCCGCAGCGTGCGAGCGATGATCGGCTCCCCTGCGAGTCGCACGAACTGCTTCGGCATCTCGGCGCCGAACCGATCGCCGGAACCGCCGGCGAGGACGAGCGCGTGAATCTGCACAGGCAGAGGATATGCCGCGCCCATTGCCCATCTGTGGTGCCGCCGGGCGAGCCCGGCTTCCTGCGTTGTGACGACCATGCGGTACCATTCGGCCCCGCCGACGCGCCCGGCGTGATCGGCGCGCCCGACACGACCACCGAACAGGACACCTCCCCCGCATGACGCTCCGAGCCAAACCCGTTGCGCGCCGCCGCGGCCGCGCCGGGTGGGATCCCGGCGACCGCCGGAACAGCCTGATCAACCTCGGCTTCTTCCTCGCGATCGGGCTGTCGATTCTCATCCTCGTCGGCTATGCCGCCTGGAGCTGGTACGACGGCCACTTCGGTGGCGCGGCCACGGTCAACGGCGTGGTCATCACGAAGGACGACCTGCGCACCCGGGTCCAGATCGAGAGCTTCCGGCTCGACTACATCGAGTCCCGGATCCAGACGTTGCAGGCGCAGGGCCGCCTGTCCGCAACGGACGCGCAGCAGCAGATCGACCAGGTCACCCAGCGCCGCAACCAGCTCGCGAGCCTGACCCTGGATCGCCTCGTGGACGTGAACCTGATGTCGCAGCTCGCCACGCAGGAGGGCGTCACCGTCACCGACGCCGACATCGACGCGCAGCTCATCGCGGAGGCAACCACCGCGGAGGAGCGCCACGTCTGGATGATCGAGATCGCGCCCGTCGCCGACACGACGACGGGCAAGTCCACGGACGACCAGAAGCGCACCGCACTGGTCCGCGCCCAGCAGGCACTCGCCAAGCTCAAGGCCGGCCAATCCTGGGAGGACGTCGCAAGGACCTCGTCCGACGCGGGCAGCGCCGGCCAGGCCGGCGACCTTGGCTGGATGGGCCAGAACAGTGGCTACGACCAGGCGTTCATGACCGCCGTCTTCGCGGCCCAGCAGAACGAGCCCACGCAGGTGATCGTCGGGGCCGACGGGACCTACCGGATCGGTCGTTACACCGAGGACGCGCCCGCGACCGTCGACCCCAACTTCCAGGCTTCGATCACCGCGGCCAAGATCTCGCTGGCGGACTATCGCGTCGCGGTCCGGGGCGACGTGGTCCGCCAGAAGCTGTCCGACAAGGTCGTCGCCGACCTCTCGCAGCCCGGCCCCCAGCGGCACCTCCTCGAGATCTACCTGCCCGTGCCGAACGCGTCGTCGACCGGTGCCGAGCTCGGGGTGAAGGTCCGACAGATCGTGTTCGCCCCGAACCACGACACAGCGACGTCGAACCAGGTTCCCGCCCAGGATCCGGCGTGGGCAAAGGCCAAGGCCGATGCGGACGCCGCGTACGCGACGCTGCAGGCGGATCCGTCGAAGTTCGACGCGCTGGCCCGCTCGCTGTCCGACGAGCGATCGGCCAAGACCACCGGCGGCAAGCAGCCCTGGTACTACCAGTCGAGCACGATCGACCCGGCGCTCAAGACCGCGATCTTCGCCGCCGGCCTCAAGGCCGGCCAGATCCTGCCACCCGTCAAGAGCGCCTTCGGCTGGCACGTGATCCAGTTCCTCCGGAGCTCGAACGACACGGAGGCGACGTTCCTGACGAACCTCAAGGCCAAGATCACCGATGAGGCCTCGTTCCGCCAGGCCGCCATCGACAACGGCGAGGCGAACACTGCGGAGCCGAATGCCACGTCCGACGGCGACATCGGCTGGATCGCCAGGGGCCAGCTGACCGGCGACCTCGAGCGGGTGATCTTCGCCGCCTCCGTGGGCCACATGTCCGACGTGAAGGACATCCCGAACGACGGGACGTACCTGTTCTGGGTCCTCGCCGAGGAGACGCGGACGCCGACGCAGGCCCAGCTGGACATCTTCAAGAACAGCGGCTTCACGACCTGGTACACGACCAAGAAGGGGGCCGCTGACATCAAGTACCTCATCGGGTCGGCGGCAACGACCGGCTAGCGCGCCATGCTGGACGCCCTCGTCGCCGAGGCGCGCGATCGCTGGGGGCTGGACGCCACGGCGGGCATCCAGGTCGTCGCGGCCGAGCACCTGGTCGCGACGCCGATCGAGGCCTCGCGGCCGCTGCTGATCGTTCCACTCGTGCTCCTGGCGGGGCCCGCCGCCTCGCCCCCGGGCGCGCCGGCACGCGCCTTGCCGGGCCGGCATGGGCCGGACGGCCGTGATCCGATCGAGGTCCTCCGACGGCTCTATCCGGCTGACGCCCCGGTGGCGCGATTCGCCGCTGCCGCGGGGCGCTCTCCCGGCGCGGACGCGACCACCGTCGGCGCCCTCGGTGCCGAGGATCTGCGGATGTCCCTGTACCTGCCACCGGTCCCGCCCGAGCTGGCCGCGGCCGGTCCGTGGTCGATGCCGTACATCAGCGCGCGGCTGCGCCAGCCGGACGGCTGCCCATGGGATCGTGAGCAGACCCACGTGTCGCTGCGGAAGCACCTGCTCGAGGAGGCCTACGAGGTCTACGACGCGCTCGATCGAGGTGCGACGCCAGAGCTCGCCGAGGAGCTCGGCGACCTGCTCCTCCAGGTCGTGCTCCACGCCCAGCTCGCCGCCGAGGCCGGCGTGTTCGACCTGGCCGACGTCCAGGCGTCGATCGCCCGAAAGATCGTCCGGCGCCATCCGCACGTCTTCGGTGACGCGGTCGCCCGGACGGCCGCCGACGTCAACCGGCAATGGGAGCGGATCAAGGCTGGCGAGCGGGCCGAGGCGGCGGGCGCCGACGGCGCCCCCGTGAAGAGCGCCCTCGATGGGATCAGCCCATCGATGCCCGCGCTTGCGGCGAGCCAGGAGATGCAGGAGCGGGCCTCCGCCCTGGGCTACGACTGGCCGAGCATCGAGGGCGTGCTCGACAAGGTCGCCGAGGAGCTCGGGGAGCTCACGCGGGCCGTCTCGATGGCCGACCGCGAGGAGGAGTTCGGTGACCTGCTGCTCGTGGTCGTCAATGTCGGGCGGCGCCTCGGGATCGAGTCGGAGGCGGCCCTGCGCGCCGCGAATGAGAAGTTCCGGAACCGGTTCCGGCGCGTGGAGCGGATGGTCGCCGAGCGCGGCGTCACGATGCGCGACCTCGATTTCGCGACCCTCGACCAGCTGTGGGATGCTGCCAAGGCCGAGGAGCGCGCCGCAGCCGCGGAGCGCCCGGTGACCGTCGGGAGTGGAGGCGAGCGATGAGCATCGGCAACCGGCCCCCGTCGGTCCGGAACGACGGCCGCCGCCCGGGCGACCTGCGTCCCGTGACGATGACCCTCGGCGTGCTGAAGTGGGCCGAAGGCTCATGCCGCATCCGCGCCGGCGACACCGAGGTCCTGTGCGCGGCGACGCTCGGCGATCGCGTCCCGCCGCACCTGCGTGGCAAGGGCACGGGCTGGGTGACCGCCGAGTACTCGATGCTCCCGCGCGCGACCGCCGAGCGCACCGACCGTGAATCGGTCAAGGGCCGGATCGGTGGTCGGACCCACGAGATCCAGCGCCTCATCGGGCGCTCCCTGCGGGGCGTCGTCGACCTGGCCAAGCTCGGCGAGAAGACGGTCACGGTCGACTGCGACGTGCTCCAGGCGGACGGCGGCACCCGCTGCGCGTCGATCACCGGTGGCTACGTCGCCCTCGCCGCCGCGCTGATGGGCGCGGGCCTCGAGCGGACCATCGTCGGCAAGGTCGCGGCGATCTCGGTCGGCGTCGTGAACGGCATCGCGATGCTCGACCTGGACTATTCGGAGGACTCCCACGCCGAGGTCGACTTCAACGTGGTCGGCACGGACGCCGGGACGTACGTCGAGCTCCAGGGCACGGCCGAGGGCGTGCCGTTCGACCGGGCGCGCGTCGATTCCCTGCTCGACCTCGCGAACGCCGGGCTGGCGCGCCTGTTCGACGCCCAGGCAACGGCACTCGCCTCGGTCCGGCGCTGAGCGGCCCGGGACCGGGGGAAGCCGCGGCGGCCCGCGCGGATCGGCCCTCCCTGGTCGTCGCGACGCGATCAGCGCACAAGCTCCGCGAGCTCCGCGACCTGCTCCGGCTCGCGGGCGTGAATCTCGTCTCCCTGGACGAGCTCGGCGTCGTTGGCGAGCCGGTCGAGAATGGCCTCACGTTCGAGACCAATGCACGGATCAAGGCGCGCTTCGCCGCGCGCATGACCGGCCTGCCGGCGATCGCCGACGACTCCGGGCTCGAGGTGGCCGTCCTCGGCGGGGCGCCGGGTGTGCGGACCCGTCGCTACGCCGGCCCGGACGCGACGGACGCGGAGAACAACGCGAAGCTGCTGCGCGAGCTGGCGGCGGTGCCCATCGGCAGACGTGACGCGCGCTACGTGTGCGTGCTCGCGCTGGCGCTGCCGGAACGCTCGGCGCCGGGCGGCCTGCGACTCTGGGTTCGTCGCGGGACGTCGCGCGGCCGGATCGCGATCGAGCCGCGCGGGAGTGGCGGCTTCGGCTACGACCCGCTGTTCGAGCCGGCGCGGGAGCGACTCGGCGGTCGGACGTTCGGCGAGTACGGCCGAGCGGAGAAGGATGCGATCTCGCACCGTGGCCGCGCGGCGCGACGGATGCTGCCGCTCCTCCGGGATCTCGGCTTCGCCTGAGGGATCCGGCGCTCTTCCGCCACATACGCGCCGGGTGCACGTTGGTCAGCGAATCGTCGTCAAACGTGCACCGCACACGGGGTGTGGCAACCATCGGCCGGCGGCGCACGTTCGCGCCGGCGATGCGTCGGCCGTTCCGCGCGGACGAGGTTGCACACCGTGCGACTCTGGCGGGAATCAGCGGCGCCGGGCGGTTCC
>DASQIK010000038.1:0-16503 GCA_035631615.1 Candidatus Dormiibacterota bacterium
CCCGCGGCGACGGGCGCCGCGTCCCAGGGCGCCGTCGCGACCACCGCGCCGGCGCTGAACCTGCCGAAGGTGCCGACCGGCTACACCGAGCTGGACCAGGCGCTTGGCTCGAGCCAGCCGTTCAAGGGCAAGAAGGTCTCGATCCAGACGCAGTGGACCGGCGGCGAGGCCACCGGCTTCGCCAATGCGATCGCCGACTTCCAGACGGCGACCGGCATCACGATCCAGGTCGACAGCATCGGCTCGAGCCACGAGACCGTGCTCAAGACCCGCGTCGAGGGCGGCAGCCCGCCGGACATGTCGCAGATCGCGCAGCCGACGGCAGTCCTTGCCTACGCGGCCGAGAACAAGCTCATCGACGTCGCCACGTTCATGAACACGACGAAGCTCAATGCTGAGTTCCCGTCGACCATCGGCCTGACGACGCAGGGCAGCCACATCTGGAGCATCCCCACCAAGGCCGACAGCAAGTCGATGATCTGGTACCCGGTGAAGGCCTTCGCGGCCAAGGGCTATGCCGTTCCCAAGACCTGGGACGAGCTCGTCGCCCTGTCGGACAAGATCGTCGCCGCGGGCAGCCACCCGTTCTGCGTCAGCGCCGGCGGCCCCGGCACGGCGACGGGCTGGGAGCTCACGGACTGGGTCGAGGAGGTCGTCCTCAAGACGCAGCCTCTGTCGGTCTACAACGACTGGATCAGCCACAAGATCACGTTCGAGGACCCTCGCATCAAGGCGGCCTTCGACAAGGTCGGCTCGCTCCTGTTCAAGACCGGCTACGTCGACGGTGGCGGCGCACAGATCGTGAACAACGACCTCAAGACCGTCATGGATCCGATGTTCAACGGTGACACGGCGACGCCGGGTTGCTGGATGCAGAAGATCCCGACGTGGTACGGCCCGGACTTCTTCCCGGATCGCCGGACCAACGGCGGCCCCTCGAAGTACGTCATCGGCGACAACGGCGACATCGGGATCTTCCCGTTCCCGACGATCGACGCGACCAACCGCGCAGCCGAAGGCTCGGCTGACTCGTTCATGGTCTTCGTGGACCGCCCGGAGGTCCGCGCGTTCGCGGAGTTCCTGGCCACGCCGGAAGGCCTCGAGGGCTGGATCAAGAGCGTCGGCGTCAACTCGCCGAACGTGAAGGTCCCGGCCGAGTGGTACGCCGGCAACTACAAGCTCAAGGTCGCGAACGACATCCTCAACAATGCGACGGGCATCGGCTTCGACGCATCCGACCTCATGCCCCCGGCCGTCGGCCAGGGCACGTTCTGGACCCAGATCTCCGACTGGGCCACCAACAACGGCACGAACACCGACGCGGTGTTGAAGGCGATCGACGACAGCTGGCCCGCCCAGTAGGCGGCCAGTCGTCCTGAAGTAGCGCACGGGCGCCTCACCACCGGTGAGGCGCCCGACTACTATTCCGGCTACGTTCTGCGGAGGGAGGCCAGGTGGCGCAGGATCGCGCGCAAGGTTCCGCTTCGGAGTCATTTGGCACGCCGCGCTGGGTGCTGGTCGCCAGCCTGATCGGCCTGCTGTTCGCCGCCCTCGGGGTCACCGTCCTGATCGACCCGCACGGCGGGCAGAACCTCCTCGCCGCGATCTACGAACGGCTCGGCAATGCCGCGGGCGCGGACGCGCTGCGGAACGGCCAGGGCGATCAATTCTTCGCCAAGCTCCTGCTCGCGGCGATCGCCCTGCTGGTCGGGGTCGGCGGGATCTGGCTGCTGTTCACGAGCGCGGCCACAATCGTCGAGCGCTTCCCGCCCAGGATCCGCGACCGGATCATCCCGTGGGTCTTCATCGCGCCCGCCCTCGTGCTCCTGACGATCTACCTGGTCTATCCGGCGGTGTCCACGGTGATCCAGAGCTTCTTCGACCAGAAGGGCGTGTTCACGCTCGCCAACTGGGCAAGCCTCGGGAAGGGCGAGTTCCTCGAGATCCTCCGGAACAACATCATCTGGCTGGTCGTGGCGACAGCCGGGAGCGTCGGCCTCGGCCTGCTCGTTGCGGCCCTGTTCGACCGCATCCGGCGCGAATCGCTGGCGAAGGTGTTCATCTTCACCCCGCTCGCGATCTCGCTCGTCGGCGCGACGGTGATCTGGAAGTTCGTCTACGCGATCCAGCCACCGAGCGAGCCCCAGTTCGGGCTGCTGAACGCGATCTGGACGGCGTTCGGCAACAAGGCGGTGGCGTGGTCCACGACCTTCCCCATCAACCTGCCGGCCGAGATGCTGATCATGATCTGGCTCCAGACCGGCTTCGCGATGGTGGTGCTGTCCGCCGCGATCAAGGGCGTGTCCGTGGAGGTCCTCGAGGCCGCCCGGCTCGACGGCGCGAGCGAGCGGCAGATCTTCTTCGGGATCATCATCCCGCTCATCCGCGGCTCCATCGTCACGGTGACCACGACGGTCGCGATCGCGACGCTGAAGATCTTCGACATCGTCTTCTCGGTCAGCGGCGGGCTCAACCACGACAACGTCGTCGCCGTCCGCATGTTCCAGGAGATGTTCCAGTTCTTCAACACCGGGCGCGCAGCCGCGCTGGCGACGATCCTGTTCATCGCGGTCCTGCCCGTGATGATCCTCAACCTCCGGAACTTCCGACGACAGGCGGCGATGTAATGGCTGCATCCGCGAATGCCGTGACGGGAACCAAGGCCAGGAGCCGCTTCTGGCGCGCGCCGATGCTCGAGAGCCTGCCGCTGCGGCTGTCCGTGGTGGTGATCTGCCTCCTGTGGACGGTGCCGACCGCCGGCCTCCTGGTCACTTCGTTCCGGAACCCGCAGCTGATCACGAAGACGGGCTGGTGGGATGGCCTGTTGAACGCGTTCCAGCCAAACCAGTGGACGCTCAACAACTACGCCAGTGTCCTGTCCGGCGACAACATGGGCACGGCGTTCCTGAACAGCCTCATCGTCACGATCCCGTCGACCGTGATCCCGATCACCATCGCGGCCTTCGCCGCGTACGCCTTCGCCTGGATCCCGTTCCGCGGGCGGGGAATCCTGTTCATCATCGTCGTGGCGCTGCTGGTCGTGCCCCTGCAGATGGCCCTGATCCCGATCCTGAAGCTCTACAGCGGCGCCTCGCTGTACGGGACCTTCCTGGGCATCTGGCTGGCCCACACCGCGTTCGGCCTGCCGCTGGCGATCTTCCTGCTCTACAACTTCATGTCGCAGCTGCCCCGCGACCTGTTCGAGTCCGCCTCGATCGACGGTGCGACGGCATTCCAGACGTTCATCGGGCTGGTGCTGCCGCTGTCGCTCCCGGCGCTCGGCGCGTTCGCGATCTTCCAGTTCCTGTGGGTCTGGAACGACCTCCTGGTGGCCCTGGTGTTCCTGGGCCCGGGCAAGGACGTGCAGGTCATGCCGACAGCCCTCTACAACATGATCGGGCCGCGTGGCGGCGCCTGGCACCTGCTCACGGCGGGCGCGTTCCTGACGATGATCGTCCCGCTCGGCGTGTTCCTGGCGCTGCAGCGGTTCTTCGTCCGCGGGATCCTGGCCGGCTCCGTCAAGTAGTGGCGGCGATCAGCCGCTGATACCAGCGCGCGCTGTCCTTCAGCGTCCGACGCTGGCGTTCGAAGTCGACGCGGACGAGGCCGAACCGGCGCGTGTAGCCGAGGCTCCACTCGTAGTTGTCGAGCAGCGACCAGACGTGGTAGCCGGTCAGCGGCACGCCCGCCGCGACCGCCTCGCCGGCCGCAGCGACGTGCCGAGCGAGGTAGGCGATGCGGTCGTCGTCGCGGACGCGGCCGTCCGAGTCCAGCGTGTCCGGGTACGCGGCGCCGTTCTCGGTGATGACGATCTCGCGCGGCGCGTACTCGCGATGGAGCGCGAGCAGGACGTCGCGGAGGCCGTCGGGCGCGACCTCCCAGCCCATCTGCGTCTGCTCGGTGCCCGGCCGGGCGTCGATCGTCCAGTCGAACGGCGCGTCTGATCGAGCGGCGACCGGGTCGCGCCGGTAGTAGTTGAGGCCCAGGTAGTCGAGGTTGCCTGGCGGCGGGTCGGTCAGCTCGACCCCTTCGAGGTGGCCCGCGGCGCGATGCGCCTCGAGGCCGAGCTGTGGATAGCCCCGGCCGAACAGCGGATCGAGGAACCAGGCGTCGCGAGCGGCCCTCCACTGCGCGGCAGCCCGTCGGTCGCGTTCCGAGTCCGTTGCCGGCACGACCTGGTTCATGTCGAACGCGAGCCCGATCCGCGCGGTCCGGACGTGCGCGCGAATCGCCCCGGCCCCGGCGGCATGGGCCCGGAGCTCGTTGTCCGCAACCCGAATGGCGGTCGGCCAGTCGTGCAGGCCCGGCGCGTGGATGCCATCGGCGTGACCGAGGAAGGCGAACACCGCCGGCTCGTTGAAGGTCATCCAGTCGGTGACGCGATCGCCGAGCCGCGCCGCAACGAGCGCGGCGTACTCGGCGAAGGACTGGACGATGGGTGCGTCCGCGAACCCGCCGCGATCCTGGAGCGCCTGCGGCAGGTCCCAGTGGAACAGGTTCACGAGCGGGCGGATGCCGGCGGCGAGCAGGCCATCGACCAGGCGGTCGTAGAAATCGAGGCCTTGCTGGTTGGCGGCCCCGGTGCCGTCGGGCTGCACGCGAGGCCAGCTGACGCCGAGGCGGTAGGTCCGCGCACCGATCCCGGCCATCAGCGCGATGTCCTCGGGGAAGCGGTGGTAGTGGTCGCAGGCGATGCCGCCGCTCGTGCCATCGGCGATCGCGCCGGGGACCCGCGAGAACGTGTCCCAGATCGACGGACCGCGCCCATCCTCCGCGGCGGCGCCTTCGATCTGGTACGCGGATGCGGCGAACCCCCACTGGAAGCCGCTCGGGAAGCGGGCGGCCAGCGCGGCGGGGTCGAGCTCGGTGTCGGAAGTCCTCATCGCCGGATTGTGTGCCCTCTCGCGCGAGTGAAGACACGACGATACTTCGGGAATGACCGACCCGCGCGACGAGATCCTGGGCCGGCTCATGCTCGCGTTCCGCGGGACGACGGTGCCGGCCTGGCTCCGGACACGGCTGGCGACGGCGCCCGTTGCGGGGCTCACGCTGTTCCGCGCCAAGAACGTTCGATCGCCGGCGCAGCTGCGGCGGCTCACGACGGGCCTCCAGGCGTCCGCGGCAGCCAGGCCCGGTTCCGACGGGCTGCCGGTGCTGATTGCCGCCGACCAGGAGGGCGGGCAGTTCCTCGCCCTGGGCGACGGCTGGACGCCGTTCGCCGGACCGATGGCGATCGGCGCCACCGGTGACGCGGGCCTCGCAGAACGCGTGGGCGCGGCCATCGGCCGGGAGCTCCGCGCGGTCGGCGTGAACGTCGACTATGGGCCGGTGCTCGACGTGGCGATCGGTCCCGAGAACCCGTCCCTCGGCATCCGGTCGTTCGGCGAGGATCCGGCGGAGGTCGGGCGGCTCGGGGCGGCGTGGCTCGGCGGACTGCAGTCGGCCGGCGTCGCCGCGACGGCGAAGCACTTTCCCGGCGCGGGCGGGGCCGGCGTCGATCCGCACCACGCGCTCGCGGTCGTGGAGCGAACGCGCGCGGACCTCGAGGCGGGGGAGCTGGTGCCTTTCCGGCGCGCCATCGAGGCGGGCGCGCGACTGGTGATGTCCGGGCACTTCGCGAGCCCGCAGCTGACCGGGAGCCGAGCGCTGCCGGCGACGCTCTCGCGCCACGTGATGACCGAGCTGCTGCGGGACGAGCTCGGCTTCGATGGCGTCTCGATCACCGACGCGCTCGACATGCGCGCGCTTGCCCAGGGTGCGGCGCAGGCCGTCGATGTCCTCGCGTCGCTCGAGGCGGGGGTCGACCTGTTGCTCGCGACGGCCGATCGCGTGTCCCAACGACGGATCGAGCTGGCGCTTGCCCGTGCGGCGGAGGTCCAGCTGCTCGAGCCCGAGCGGTCTCGGCGCTCGGCCGCCCGCGTCACCGGCCTGCGGAAGTGGCTCGGGACCTTCGACGAGCCGGCCCTGGACGTGGTCGGCTCCGCGGCGCATGCGGCGCTCGCGCGCGAGCTCGCCGTGCGATCGCTGACGCTGGTGCGCGATGAGGGCGCGCTGCTCCCGCTGCGAATCCCGCCCGAGGGCCGCATCCTGGCGATCATGCCTGCCCCGATCGACCTGACCCCGGCTGACACGTCATCGTTCGTCACGCCGACGCTCGCGGCCGCGTTGCGGGCGCACCATCCGCACGTGGACGAGGTCGTGACCGAGCACCCGCCGCCGCGGGCGGAGATCAGTTCGCTCCGAGAGCGAGCTGCCGGGTACCAGGTGGTCGTCGCGGGCACGATCTCGGCTGCGGTCGGCTCGAGCCAGGCTGACCTGGTGCGCGCGCTCAAGTCCACGGGCGTGCCGCTCGTGACCGTGGCGCTGCGCACGCCGTGGGATCTCGCGGCGTACCCGGAGGCCGGCACGCACGTGTGCACGTACTCCATCCTTCGAGAATCGATGGATGCCCTTGCGGCCGCGCTGTTCGGTCGCTCGAACGCGCCCGCGTTTCCGGGCCGCCTGCCGGTCCGGATCGAGGGACACGCCGGGCTCGGTCACGGGCTCGTCGCCTGATGCTCGACCTCCAGGTCAACGGCGCGGGCGGGTTCGACCTGACCGAGGATCCCGAATCGCTCTGGCGCGTCGGCGACGTGCTGTCGCGATTCGGCGTCACGGCGTTCCTGCCGACGCTGGTCAGCCCGGCCCTGGCAACCGTGGCCCGCGCACAGGAGGTCCTCGCCGCGGGGCCGCCGCCCGGCTACGCGGGTGCCGACCCGCTCGGCTGGCACGTCGAAGGGCCGTTCATCTCACCGCTGCGGTCCGGGGCCCACGAGCCGGCACGCCTTCGCCTCCCGGACGCCGCGGCAGTGCGGGACTGGGCGCCGACGACCGGCATCCGGATGGTCACCCTCGCGCCAGAGCTCCCGGGTGCGCTCGAGGTTGTCCGGGCGCTGATCGCGAGCGGCGTGGTCGTGTCTGCGGGACACAGCGCGGCGACGTTCGACGAAGCGGCTGCCGGCTTCGATGCCGGCATCCGGTACGTGACCCACCTGTTCAACGCGATGGCGCCGCTCGACCATCGCGAGCCGGGCCTCGCCGGCGCGGCCCTCGCCGACGACCGGGTCACGATCGGGCTGATCGTCGACGGACTGCACGTGCATCCGGCGATCGTGCGGCTCGTCCGCCGGGCCGTCGGTGCCGATCGACTGACCGTGGTGAGCGACGCCATTGCCGCGCTCGGGATGCCGCCCGGCGCCTACCGGCTCGCGGGCCGCGACGTCATCGTCGACGAGGCCTCGGCGCGCCTCCCGGATGGCGTCCTCGCAGGCTGCGTCGTCGGTCTGGACGAGGCGGTTCGAAACCTCGCGGACTACGCCAGCGTGGACCATGCCGATGCCGCTCGCGCCGCCACGGACGTTCCGGCACGCCTCATCGGGTACGTGCCGTAGCCATTCGTCGGGGCCGCTGGGCCGCCGCGAGGGCCAGCGTCGAGACGGTGACGGCTGCGCTCAGCCCGGCAGCGCTCAGCCGGGCGCACCCTCACGGTGGTGGCCGGCCGCCAGCGTCTCGAGCTCGGTGTGGCTCAGCTCGTCCGGAGCGATCGCCGCCACGCGAGCCCTGGTCGCCGCGCGAAGCGTCGCGGTCCGAACGCCGCCCTCGAGCGCGGCGCGCTCGCCGACGACCGCGCCCGGCCCGATCTCGGCGACCTCTCGCCCGTCCACCTCGACGACGAACATCCCGTCGAGGATCAGGTAGACGTCGGTTGCCTTCTCACCCTGGGTCGCGAGCGCCGCGCCCGCCTCGAGGGTCCGGATCCTGGGCTTTGCACCGCCGCGCATGATCGTCGTCGACAGCTCACGCTCGAGCGCCGACTCGACCGCGGTGACGAACGCGGGCGAGTCGTGGGTGCCCCACGGCGTCCGATCGCCGAACGACTCGTTGGCCCACGTCCCGAAGTCCACCAGGCCGCTCTTGACGACCAGCCGGCCCTGCTCGTCGTAGATCCAGTGGCGCGGGAACGGGCTGGCGCCGACGAGGCCGCGTCGGGCGGTGCCGTCCGTGTTGATGGTCAGCTCGAGGGTCGTCCAGGCGATCGACGGCCAGAATTGGACGTACGGCTTGCGTTTGACCGCCCGCGGCGTCGGGATGCCCATCCGGCCGCCCACCGTCTGGACGAAGCGCACGGACGTCGGGCCGATCTCGGGCGGCTGCTGGATATCGGGGAGGTGGACGGCCGCGAAGCGGATCGCCGCCGGCCCGAGGCGCACGGTCGTCGAACCGATGTGGCCGCCGGCCAGGTAGCCCTGGTCCACGATCTCGTCGCCCTCGACCTCGATGAACGCCCGAAGCTCGTTCGCCTCGCGGAAGCGATCGGACTTCCGAAGCGCTTCGAGGTCGTCGATCATGTCCGGCGGCGGCGGGTCGTAGTGCGTGACGCCCATCTCGAACGGAATCTTCGACAGGCCTTCGATCGCCTCCGAGGGGATCCACGAGATTGCCGTGACGCTCGACTCGTACCGCACGCTCGCCACCGGATCAGAGCCCGCTGTAGGCGTGGAGGCCCGTGAACCAGAGCGAGCCGGAGTAGGTGAGCAGGACCATACCGAAGCCGACGACGAGGAGCAGCGCCGCCGGGCGGCCGGCCCACGAGCGCTGGTTGCGGGCGTGGAGGTAGATCGCGTACACGAGCCAGGTCACGAGCGCCGACGTCTCCTTCGGGTCCCAGCCCCAGTAGCGGGACCAGGCGATCGACGCCCACCACGAACCGAGGATGATCATCGTCGCGAAGATCGGGAAGCCGATGATCACGGCGCGGTAGGCCACCGAGTCGAGCACTCGGTGCGACGGCAGCCACGAGTAGCGGTCGTTCCTGCCCTGGACGAGATACGCGACGCCGGCCGCGAACGAGGTCGCGAAGACGCCGTACGAGAGCATCGCCAGTCCGACGTGGATCGTCAGGAGCGGCGCGTTCTGGAGCGCCGGCACGAGCGGCTCGATGTTCGACGGCAGCGATGACGCGTACAGCGCCAGTGCGAGCGAGACGCCGACCGGGAGGAACGCGATCGACTGGATCGGGTAGCGGCGCTGGAGCACGAGGTAGCCGAACAGGATCGACGTCGCGAACGCGACCGAGAACTCGAACAGGTTGCCCCACGGTCCGCGCCCGACGATGATCCCGCGCACGACCATCGAGGCGACCAGCGTGGCGAACGCGGCGACGGTCAGCCAGCGCGCGGCGCCGGAGAGGGGCGACGGCGAGGCGTAGTCCGACGGGCCCGCGGCGGCGACGGCCGCCCGCGACTCGACGAAGGACCCGGTCGCGACGCCCGCCCAGGCCGGCCGGACGGGATTGCCGGCGAGGCCGGCGGCGCCGGCGGCGAGGCTCGCGGCGAGCGAGCGCCGGCCGGCGGCGAGCATCACCGCGTGGCCGATTGATGCTGCAAAGGCGAACGCGAGCACGATCGTGCCCACGGTGAACAGGGCCTGCGTTGCCGTTTCCATCTCAGGCCGCCGCGGCGCCTCCGGGTGGGGGAGCAGCCGGTCGGAGGGCCGGCACCGTTCGATCGATCCTGAGCACGAGGCCGCACGTCCCGCACGTGTCGATCCAGGCCACGCGTCCGGTGCCGCACTTCGGGCAGGTCACCGCCAGGTCGCGCCCGCAGGTCGGGCAGCGCGTCATGCCGAACGGCATCACGAGCTGGTCGAAGGCGCAATACGGCTCGCCGGCCGGGTAGACAGGCTTGCCGTCGACGATCCGGGCCGGCACCGGCTGCGGCTCGACGTACGGGATGCGTGCCCGCGGCTTGCCGACGAAGTACACGAACCAGCCGAGCGCCAGCAGGCTGACCAGGGGCCCGACGACGCCGATCACGAGCAGGATCGGGAAGAGATTGACGAGCGCCTTCCAGTCCGGGATCAGGATCGGCGTGATGAAGATGATCACGCCCTGGAAGAGCTGGCCGATCGCGTCGAGCACGGCGAAATCCTAGCGGAGGCCGCGATCGCGTGATGCGCGCGGGGGCCGACCCTGCCCGATCGACGTACCCGCGCGCGAAGGAGCCGCGTCGCGCGCGGCCAGGTGGCCCGCGAGCCAGGCGGTGCCCTGGACGCGCACGCCGTTGCGGAGCGCCTGCGCCCGAACCTCGCGATCGTCGGAGACGACCATGACCGTGTCGGCCTCGACCGGCCCGAGGGACCGGAACGCCTCGACGACCCGCTCGGCGATGACATGATCCGCGCTGATCCCGCGCCCGAACACGACGCTGAAGCCCGCCGCGATCCTGCCCGTGGGCGTCGGACCGGCGTGGCCGTCGAGGATCAGCTCCACCTCCGTGGGCGGCGCGAACGCGGCCCGCAGGCGCGCGATGAGGATGGCGGTTGGAAACGACCCGGGCGTCGAGCCACGCTCCAGGGCACGCTGGACGTTCCGCCCGTCGATGAGGATCCGGGTGGCGCCGAACGCCGAGTCTCGCCTGAGCGGCCCCGGCTGCGGCGCTGCGTACAGCTTCGACGCGCCCTGTCCGGGAGCCCTGCCGCCAGGCCGCCCGAGGCGGCTCCCGAGCGCCGAGCCGGGCACGTTGCGGCGCCGCGAGGGCACCTCGTCAGCTCCAGCGCGGCAGCGGCGCGAGGAACTCCACGATCATCGCCGCGAGCTCGTCCGGCTTCTCCATGCCGACCATGTGGGCGACGTCCGGCAGGTGGATGAGCCGTGCACCCGGGATCTCGTCGGCCAGCTTCTGGGCGCTCGCTCGCGTGCCCTCCGTGTCCAGGTCGCCGATGACGACGAGGGTCGGGGTCCGGACGCTCCCGAGCCGCCCGGCGGCCGGCTCGTCCACCGGCTTGCGATTGCCGTACACACGGCCGGGCTCGAGCAGCTCGCGATCCATGCGCTTGAACGCGGCACGCACCTCGGGATCGACGCGGGTCGGCGGCCGGCCCACGCCATCCATCCAGATCTGCGCGTCGATCTCGGTCGCGAGGTCCCAATCGCCGACATGCTCGGCGGCCTCCTCGGCGTCGAACAGGGCCATCTCGGCGGCCGACGGCTCCCTGTCGTAGCCGCTCATGCCGCCGCCGACCCAGACGTAGGCGACGACCCGCTCCGGCGCGGCGAGGACCGCATCGAGCGCGAAATGCGCGCCCATCGAGTTGCCGACGACGGCACTGCGCGCGACGCCGAAATGGTCGAGCACGGCGAGGGCGTCCTCGTGGCCCCGGAACTCCACGTCCTCGGCGGTGGACTCGCCGAAGCCGCGCATGTCGTAGCGGATGACGCGGTAGCCGGCGTCGAGGAGGTGCGGCACGACGCCGTCCCAGGAGCGGCGATTGACCACCGCCGAATGGACGAGCAGGATCGTCGGGTTGGCCGGATCGCCATCATCCTCGGCGGCGAGGCGGGCGCCCGGGACGTCGATCCAGATCGTTGGGCTGTGGTGCGCGTCCGTCATCGGCCGATGCTAGCAGCGACCGTGCTCAGCTCCCGAGATGCGCTGCCAGGAACGTCGTGACCCAGCCGGCCCACTGGTCCCTGCAGCGGGTCACGACCTGGCCGTGCCCGAGGAACGCGGCGACCACGCGAATCACGCGGTCACGATGCGCGTGCCCGCGCTCGGACACAAGGCCCGGCGGACTTCCGGCTAGCATCCACGGGCCATGCCCCTGCTCCTGCTGGTCGATCTCGACGGCGTCGTCTACCGCGGCGCGGATCCGATCCCGGGCGTCGCGGCCGTCCTGATGACGCGCGCGAACGCCGGGGATCACGTCGTGTACGTGACGAACAACTCGATGCACTACCGCGCCGACTACGTGACCCGGCTCACCGAGCTCGGCGCGCCGGTCACGCCGGATCGCGTCGTCAGCGCACCGCGGGCGACCGCGCTGTACCTGCGCGAGCACCATCCCGAGGTCCGGCGGGTGCTCGCCGTCGGTGCGAGCGGGCTCGATCGCGAGCTGCGCGACGTCGGGCTGGAGGTCGTGAACGCGGGCTTCGCCGCGGATCGAATGGGCCGCGAGGGGATCGATGGGGTCGGCGCCGCCGGCGCACCGCAGGCCGTGGTCGCAGGCGTCGATCCGCAGCTGACGTACCTGCGCCTCGCGGCGGCCGCCGATTGCATCCGTGCCGGTGCGCACTTCATTGCCACGAATCGCGACCCGGTCTACCCGACGGAGCGCTGGCTGCGACCCGGTGCCGGCAGCATCGTCTCCGCGATCGAGGTCGCCTCCGGGGTGACGCCCGTCGTCATCGGCAAGCCGGAGCCCCTGCTGATGGAGCAGGCGGCGCACGCGGTCGGGTTGAACCCGAAGGACGCGATCGTCATCGGCGACGGCGTCGTCACGGATCTCGCGGCCGCCAACGCCGTCGGCGCACGCACGATCCTGATGCTCACCGGGGTCACGACGCGCGCCGTTGCCGACGCGCTCCCTGCGGCGGATCGGCCATTCGCGATCGCCGCCGACGCCGCCGAGCTGGCCCAGCTCCTGGAGCGCGCCGCCAGCTGATCGCGACTCGCCGCGGTCGGGTGTGGCTCAGGCGCCGGACGTCTCGGCGCCCGAGTGCTCAGGCGCCGGCGCGCTCGCCAAGCTGCGCGATGACCTCGCGGGCGAGCTGCGGCCTTCGATGGCTTCGAGATGCGCGAGGATCGGCTTGGCCCCGACCCGCTCGAGCGTCTCTCGCGCGCGGTCCATCCAGCCCTTGATCTCGGGGTCGTCTGTGCCGAGGCAGGCTCCCGCCGCCATTGCCAGCCACGCCTCGTCGAGGACCACGCCGAGATCATGGAGCCCGGAGATTGCCTGGCGATAGCCGATCATGGCTCCAGCGCGGTCGCCGCGGAGCGCCGCAACCCCGGCCTCGATGCCGATCCGGTTGGCGTCCACCGCTCGGCCGCGCGTCCCGATCTTCGCGAGGCGCTCGAGCGCCTGCTGGGCGGCGTCGGGGTCACCGTCGAGTGTGGCAACGACCCCGGCGGGCTGGAGGACGTACGGCGCGTTCAGCACACTCGAATCGGCCTGCGCGATCAGCTCGGCATAGGCTGCTCGCCAATCGCCCGCGGCCAGCGCGACGAGGCTGAGCAGGTCGTGCGCCGCGCCCTCGGACTCGGTCTCCTCGTTGGCTTCGAGCTCCTTCACGACGGCCGTCGCCTCGTCTGCCGTGTGCGTTCCCTGGAGCAGCCCGAACCCGATCCGAACCACCTGCAGGGCTCGCCGGTTGGCCGAATCGATGTCGAGCTGGATCGCGCTGTCCATCTCCTCGTTCGCCCACGCCCAGTCGCCGGTTCGGCGAGCGTCCTCGGAGGCATTGCCGAGCAGCGTGACCTCGGTCGTCCGCTCACCGAGGCGGCGGGCGAGCAGGATCCCCGACTGCTCCAGCTCGACGGCGGACCTGGGGTCGTCGAGGGCCATGCCGAGCCCGAGATTGTGAATGGCACGCAGGGCGACGTCGGGCAGCGAGAAGTTCTGCGCGATGATCCGGGCGCCCTCGAGGACCGCTCGGGCCTCCCAGAGCCGGCCCCGGTAGAAGTAGACGATGCCCTTGACGACGAGCGCCTCCGCGACGACTCGCGCAAGGCCCAGCCGCTCGCCCACGACGATCGATCGCTCCGCCGCGTCGAGGGCGGCGTCGTAGTCGCCGGTGCTGATCGCCGCGCGGGCGAGCAGAACGGTCAGGTCGATGACCGCAGGATGCTCCGGCCCGAGGTCCCGGAAGAGCGCGAGCGCGGAGCTTGCGACGTGCATTGCACCGTCGCGCTGGCGGCCCTGATAGAGCGCGAAGGCGCGGACATATGCGGTGTGCGCGGATGCGGCAGGGTCGTCCAGCCTCGCGCGGATCGCCTCCGCGCGCTCGATGAGCGGTAGAGCCAGCTGCGACCTGGCGGCGGTCGACGCCGCCATGCCCGCCCGCTCGAGGAGCGTCGCGCGCTCTTCGTCGTCAACGGCGACCTCGACGGCCTGCTCGAGGAACGACACCGCCTGGAGCGGGGATCCGAGCGCGATCGCCCGATCGGCGGCCGCGCGGAGCGACACGCGCGCCTGGCTCGCGAGCGCGTCCGCCTCGGGACCGGCCGGGCTGGCTTTGAACGCGGCGAGGTAGTGCGCCGCCTGTGCGCCGGCCAGCTCGTCGTCGCCGAGCGACTCGAAGAAGCGGGCCGCGGCAAGATGCCGTGCGCGCCGATCCTTCAGCGCCAGCGTCGAATAGGCGACCTCGCGGATCAGCGCCTGCACGAATGCGTACTGGCCACGCTCGGCCGAGCGGGGGTCGACGTCTTCATGCAGCAGGTCGGAGCGCACGAGCACGCGGAGGCGTGCCTCGAGCTCCGCGGCCGGCAGTCCGGACACTGCGGCAAGGCCGGCCTGCGTGAAGCTCTGGCCGAGGACCGCCGCGTCCTGGATCATTGCCCGCTCGGCCGGGTCGAGGCCGTCGAGGCGGGCCGCGATCAGGGCATGAAGCGTCTCGGGGATCGCGAGCTCGCCGAGGTCGCCGGTCGGGTCGTAGCCGTTGCCTCCGGCACGCTCACGCAACCGGCCGTCTGCGACGAGCATCCGGATCGTCTCGACGGCGTAGAGCGGGATGCCCTCGGCACGATGGACGATCGAGCCGGCGGCAGCATTGGGCAGGTCGGGCACGAAGCCGGCAAGGAGCTGACGCATCGCCTCCTCGTCGAGCGGCCCGATGTCGAGCGCCAGGAAGTTGCGCCGGCCGGCGCCCCAGTCCGGGCGGTGCTCGAGGAGCTCCGGTCGCGCAAGCGTGACGATCAGGATCGGGACGTTGCGGCTCCACTCGAGCAGGTGGTCGATGAAGTCGAGCGTGCCCGGGTCT
Organism: Candidatus Dormiibacterota bacterium; assembly: GCA_035631615.1. Taxonomy (GTDB): domain Bacteria; phylum Chloroflexota; class Limnocylindria; order Limnocylindrales; family CSP1-4; genus UBA5189. The sequence continues at coordinate 14,795 of DASQIK010000038.1, forward strand.
GCCCAGTGGAGATCCTCGAACAGGAGCACGACAAGACGGTCCGCGGCCATCCGCTCGATGAACGTTCGCCATGCGCCGAACAGCTCGCCGGCGCCGATGTCCGGCGCTTCGCCCGTCCCGAGGAGGACCTGCAGCGCGCGGTCGACACGGTCGCGCTCCTCGCCTTCGGGCATGAAGCGCGCGACCATCGCGCCGATCTTGGTTCGCGTCGTCGCCGGGTCGTCGCTCTCGATGAGGTCGGCGCGGCTCCGGATCATCTCGCCGAGCGCCCAGAACGTGATCCCATCGCCGTAGGCCGGCGAACGACCCTCGTGCCACAGCACCTGGTCGACGACGCCGTCGGCGTACTTGCGGAGCTCCCAGGCCAGGCGGCTCTTCCCCACGCCACCCTGGCCGGTGATCGAGACGAGGCGAACGCGCCGCTCGCGGGCGGTCGCGTGGAACAGGTCCTTCAGGAGCCGCAGCTCGGAGTCGCGCCCGACGAAGCCGGCCTCGAGCCGGTCCGAACGGCCGCGGCCGCCCCGCTCGCCCGTGACCCGGATCGCGCGGTAGGCGGGGACCGGCGCGGTCTTGCCCTTGAGCAGCTGCTCGCCGGCCGCCTCGTAGGCGATGGCGTTGATGGTGGCGCGCTGGGTCGATTCGCCGACGAGGACGATGCCGGGCGGTGCCGCCGATTGCAGGCGGCTGGCGGTGTTCACCAGGTCGCCGGCGACCATCCCCTGGCCCGTCGCGCCGATCGTCACGGCGGCCTCGCCGGTCAGGACGCCGCCTCGCGCCTCGAGCCCCGCGGCCAGACCGCGGACCGCGTCGACAACGTCGAGGGCCGCACGCACAGCACGCTCCGCGTCGTCCTCGTGCGCCGTCGGGGCGCCCCAGACCGCCATGACCGCATCCCCGATGAACTTCTCGACCGTCCCGCCGTAGCGCTCGATGATCTCCCGCGATGCGTCGAAATATCGGCTCAGGAGCTCGCGGACCTCCTCCGGATCGCGCCCCTCGGAGAGCGTCGTGAACCCGACGAGATCGACGAACATGATGCTGACCAGACGCCGCTCGGCGACAGGTCCCGCAAGCGCGGCAGGCCCGGCCGCAACCATGCCCGGAGCCGCCGACGGATCGAATGCCGCCGGTGTGGGTCGGAGGGGTGCCGATCCGGCCCGGGTTGCCGCTCCAGCGTCGCCCAGGAGGTTCGTTCCGCACTCGCCGCAGAAGCGCGTGCCCGCCGGGTTCGTGGTGCCGCACGATGGGCACACCGTCGCGAGCTTCGTCCCACACTCGCCACAGAACTTGCGGCCGAGTTCGTTCGGCGTGCCGCAGGTGGGGCAGTTCATGCGCGGAGCGTAGCGAGTTCGGGAATGCTCGCCGCCCACGAATCGAACTCGCGCCGGAGTGGCCCAAGGGTTGCCTCATTCGCGAATGCGACATCGAGCGCGAACCGATCGATGTCCCACAGCTCCGGCAATGTCAGGCCGATCTCCGCGACGGCCCGCCCGTACTCGTCCGTGAGCGAGAGGTCGGAGACCGTCGTGTCGTCGGTCGAGAGCGTGACGGGCGCGCCGGCGCGGTGCAGGCGCGCGATCCCGTGCTCGGCGAGGGACGGCACGATGCCGGCCTGGACGTTCGAGGTCGGGCACAGGTCGAGGCACACGCCGCGTGCCGTGAGCTCGGCGATGAGCGCCGGGTCACCGCTGGTCGCCTCGCCGTGTGCA
>DASQIK010000039.1:0-1526 GCA_035631615.1 Candidatus Dormiibacterota bacterium
CGGCGCCCGACGACGCGATCGAGATCCCCGCCCTCAAGGTGGACTCGATCGACACGACCGGGGCGGGCGACGCGTTCTGCGGTGCGCTCGCGGCGGCACTGGCCGAGGGACGTGAGCTCGAGGAGGCGGTCAGCCGGGCGATCGCCGCGGGCGGCCTCGCGACGCTGAAGGTAGGCGCGCGGGAGGGGCTGCCGTCTGTCGCGGAGCTCGACGCGGTGCTGGCGGGCTAGCCCGGCGCCGTCCAGGCGCGACGTTCGCCAGGAGATGCCGGCGCGAGCACGGAAACCGTCCGGCTTCCTCGGCCATCATCGCTTGGGCTCTAGTGGTCATCGCAACATTCCTCTCTGACGTGGTCATCACGGCGGGCATGGAGGGATGGGATGGCTCGGGGTCCATTGATCACCGCAGCCGAGCGAGCGGAGATCCGTCGCCGGATCACTGGAGGCGAGCGCCCGCGTGACGTCGCCCGCGCGCTCGGTCGCGCGGGCTGGACGATTCACCGAGTTGTCCGCCAGGAGGGCGGCCCGCTGCCGCCCCCGACGTTGCGTTCGCCGCTGCGGCTCTCGCTCGCCGAGCGCGAGGAGATCGGCCGGGGCATGCGGGCGGGTGAGTCGCTGCGGGCCATTGCGGTGCACCTGAGGCGGGCACCCTCGACCGTCAGCCGCGAGGTCGCCCGGAGCGGTGGCCGTGCGGCATATCGGGCCTGGCGCGCCGAGCGGCTGGCAGCCGAGCGGGCGCGCCGACCGAAGCCTCGCAAGCTCGCGCGCAATCGACGGCTGCGCCGCATCGTCGAGGTGCTCCTCGCGCAGCGCTGGTCGCCCGAGCAGATCGGCGCCCGACTGCGGCACGATCATCCCGACGCACCGGAGCTGTGGGTGTCGGCCGAGACGATCTACCAGTCGCTCTTCGTCCAGGGCCGGGGTGCCCTGCGCGCCGAGCTCGCGCGCTGCCTGCGCAGCGGCCGTGCCCACCGCCGGCCACGGGGACGAGGCCAGCCCGACACCCGCGGCCAGCTGCGCGACATGGTCCTCCTGAGCGAGCGGCCGGCCGAGGTCACCGACCGCGCCGTGCCCGGCCACTGGGAGGGCGACCTCATCGTCGGGCGCGGCCAGCGCTCGGCGATCGCGACGCTCGTCGAGCGCCAGACGCGCTACCTGCTCCTCGTCGCGCTGCCGGGTGGCCGGACGGCCGCGTCCGTTCGCGATGCCCTCGCCCGCCAGATCGTGACCCTGCCCGCGCAGCTCCGCCGGACGCTCACGTGGGATCGCGGCAAGGAGATGGCCGAGCACGTGCGCTTCAGCATCGACACCGGCGTCGAGGTCTACTTCTGCGATCCCCACAGTCCCTGGCAGCGGGGCAGCAACGAGAACACGAACGGTCTTCTGCGCCAGTACTTCCCCAAGGGCACCGACCTCTCGGTCTACGACCAGGCGCACCTCGACGCCGTCGCGGCCGAACTCAACGGCCGGCCTCGACAAACGCTCGGCTGGCTGAAACCATCAGAGGCGTTTGCCGAGGTTGTTGCG
>DASQIK010000040.1:0-37336 GCA_035631615.1 Candidatus Dormiibacterota bacterium
TTGCTGCAGGAGCAGGATCGACCCACCCTCGCCAGGCGAGCCGGGCGGCACGACGACCTCCTTCGCCGCCTCGACGAGGGTCGGGTTCTCGATGCCGTCGATGAAGCCGGTCAGGTCGAGGTCCGCGTGGTACGGCCAGCCGACGATCTCGTTCGCGAGGGTTGCCTTCGTCGCCAGCTCCGACACGATCCGGCGTGCAAGGTCGAAGACCGCGTCGTAGGCGGCCCCGGCGATCCATAGCACGGCATCGTGCTGGGTTGCCGGCAGCACCTGGCCATCCGAGCCTGTGCGCGGCGCGTTGAAGCCCTCGAGCCCCACGGGCGCGTCCGCGGGCTGGACGGTGGCCCACAGCTCGGGGCGAAAGCCCGTGACGAGGTTCACGCCGCCGATCGTCCGTTTCGGCTCGCGCAGGGCGGCCATCGTTCGAACGAGCGACGCCGGGCGCACGCCCGGCCGGAGATCCAGCTCGAGGTACGTGTGCGAGGACGTGCCCAGCGCGAAGACTCCGGTCTGGGGGGTTGCCACGGCCCGAGGATATGCCCGAGGCGACGATCAGCGCGCGCCGCCGCCGCTACTCGGAGTAGCGCTCCTCCTTCCAGGGGTCGGCGTCGTTGTTGTAGCCGTAGCGCTCCCAGAAGCCGAGCTGGTCGTGGTCGAGGAACTCGAGGCCGCGCAGCCACTTCGAGCTCTTCCAGAAGTAGCGCTTGGGGACGAACAGGCGGAGCGGGTAGCCGTGCTCGAGCTCGAGCGGCTGGCCGTCGAAGGTGTCGGCGAGGAGCACGTCCTCGTCGTCGAGCACCGACAGGGGCAGATTCGCGGTGTAGCCCTGCTCGGCGTGGGAGACGACGTGGGTGGCGTTCGGGCGGACCTGGGCGAGCCGCAGGATCTCCTGGATCGCGACGCCCTCCCAGACGGTATCGAGCTTCGTCCAGCGGGTCACGCAGTGGATGTCCGTCGCGACCGTCTTGCGCGGCAGCGCCTTGAACTGCTGCCAGGTCAGCGTGAACGGGCTGTCGACCTCGCCATAGACCTTGAAGTCCCAGGTCGCGAGGTCGGTCCTCGGGACCGAGCCGTAGTGGAGCACCGGGAACTTCTCGGTCCGGTACTGGCCCGGCGGGATTCGGTCCGCGACGGCGGCGTCGCGCTCCTTGTTGCCGAAGAGTCGCTCGTACAACGCTGCTGCCTCTGGTCGCATGGGGCTGTCCGCATGGTAGGAGGAACGGGGAACGAAGCCCGGAGGCCAACCTCGAGCGCGTTCAGCGAGCTCGCGCGGCCTCGTACCGAGCCTCGAGGTCGTCGACGGCCGGCAGGACCCAGCGCGTCGCGAGCGCGCTGGGCATACATGGCTGCAATCGTTCGGCCGTCGCCGGCGCGACGTGATCAACGGCGCGCGGACTCGTGTCGACGGCTCCTTCCAGAATCGTCGAGCCCCGGCCGGCGGCCGGGGCTCGAGCTCGGTTGCGTCGCTACGGCCGGTTCAGGAAGAGGCCGGCGTCCCCTGCGTGAAGCCGTTCGCCTGGAGCCACGCCGCGGCGACCGTCTTGAGGTCCTTCTTGTCGACCGAGACCTCCTTGTACAGCTCGGCCAGGGTCGAGGTGTCGATCTTGGCGGAGACGGCATCGAGGATCGCCTGGAAGGCGGCCTTGTCGACCTTCGCCAGGTAGTCGTTGCGGACGACCGGCGCGATGGCGTCGGCTGGCTGGGTCGTCTTGTCGTCCTCGAGCCGGACCCACCCGTTCACGATGATCTCGGGGCCGGTCGAGCACAGCTCGGCGACGTCGACGGTCTTGTTCGTGAGGGCGTCATCCATCGCGCTCGAGCACGCATCCAGGAGGGTCACCTGGAGCTTGGTGGTGTCGATTCCGTAGGAGTTCTTGAGCGCCGCCGAGCAGACCGGGTTGGTCGGGCAGTCGGTCGCGAGACCCCATTTGAGCTGGGTCGCGACCGCCGTGAGGTCGCTCCACTTGGTGAGATGGAACTGGTCCGCGGTCTCCTTGCGAACCACGAGCGCGTTGGTGTCCTGGCCCGGCGTGAAGCCGAGCACGGTGATGCCCTTGGCGCTCTCGGCCGTCTGGAGGGCCGCCTGGTTCTTCGCCGGGTCGCTGGTCGGGGCCCCGCCGAGCTTGCTGAGGCCGGACCCGACGTACTCGGGCTTCATGTCGATCTGGCCGTTCCACAGGGCGGCGTTGGTGGCATCGCGGGTTCCGAGGCCGATGCCGGCACGATCGACGTTGTAGCCCTTGGCTTCCAGCGCCTGGGCGTACACCTCCGCCATGATCCGGGCCTCGTCGAAGCCGTCGGATCCGATCTTGATGGTTGGCTTGCTGCCCCCTCCCGTCGAGCAGGCGCTGAGCAGCACCAGCAACGACGCCCCAAGGGCGAGCATGCGGGTCGTCCGCATGGGTCCTCCTACGCTGACTCGCCCCGAATGGCCCGGGCGCGATGGTCGGCCGACGCTAGCACATAACCGGTTCTGACGCCTGGAGAGGTTAGGAACCGCTGGACCGCCGCCAGGACCAGCTCGCCGGCCACGAACAGGACGGCGACGAGGATGACCCCGGCCCACATCATCGGGTAGTCCAGCTGCGCGTAGCCCTCGACGAGGTAGTGCCCGAGCCCGGGTCCGCCGAAGATCGCCGCGAGGGTTGCCGTGGCGATGATCTGCGACGTGGCGGAGCGGATCCCGGCAAGCATCACCGGCACCGCGAGCGGGAGCTCGATCTGCCACAGGACCTGGCGCTCCCGCATCCCGGTGCCTCGCCCGGCCTCGACGATCTCGCGGTCGACGCCGCTGACCCCGACGTAGGCGTTGACGAGCAGCGGCGGAATCGCGAGCACGACCAGCCCGATGATCGCCGGGTAGACCTTGAACCCCAGCTCGGGGTCCATGGCCGCCGTCACCGGCAGGACGATCGCCATCACGGCCAGGGTCGGCAGCGCCCGGCCGAGGTTTGCCAGGTTGACCGCGAGCCGCGTCCCTCGCCCCGTGTGGCCGATCCAGGTGCCGACGGTCAGTCCGATCGCGGCGGCGATCAGGAGCGCCGCGCCGGACAGCAGGAGGTGCTCGCCGGCGCGATTTGGGATGCCCGCGGCACCCTGCCAGTGCGCCGGATCATCGAACCAGCGTGCGATCGCCGAGATCAGCTCCATCAGCGGATTGCCGCCCGAGCCCACGGCGTGAGGCGGCGCTGGATCCGGACGAGGGCGGTATCGACGGCAACCGCGAGCACGATCGTGACCAGGCCGCCCAGGAAGATCTCGGTCGCGAAGCTATGACGGCGCCCCTCGAAGATGAAGAAGCCGAGCCCCCCGAATCGATCGCCGAGGATGCCCGTGATGGTGACCAGGCCGATCGTGGACACCGCGGCGAGCCGGATCCCGGCGACGATGAGGGGGATCGCGAGCGGGACCTCGATTCGCCAGAACCGCGTGCGCGGGCCGTAGCCCGCGCCATCCGCCGCCTCGAGGATGTCGCGCGGGACGCCGTCGAGCCCGGCGACGATGTTGCGGATGAAGATCAGCAGCGAATACAGGACGAGCGGGATCTCGGCCGTGAAGTCACTGAGGCCCGTGATCGGGATGAAGAATGGGAAGAGGGCGAGGCTCGGGATCGTGTACAGCAGGCCCGTGACGCCGACGATCGGACCGTAGGCGGGCCGCCGGCGCACGGCCAGCACCGCCAGCCCGAACGAGATCGCGAACCCGACGGCCACCGCGATCGCGGTGAGGTACAGGTGCTGCAGGGTTCGGTACGCGAGGACGTCGAGGTGTCCCGCGATCCACGCCCAGTCGATCATGGGGCAGGCCGGGCGGGCTGCTCGTCGAGGTCGGCAGGCCGCTGGGCTGCACCGGTGTCGCGCATGAACTCGGCGATGGTTTCGGCGGTCACGAGGCCGAGCAGCGCGCCCTTCCGATCGACGACGAGGCCCGCCTGGACATCGGCATCGAGGAGCATCGACAGCGCGTCCTTCAGGGTCGTTCGCCGATTGAGGAGCGGCGACGCGCCGACCGCGATGTCCGCGCTCAGCGTGCCCTGCCGCGGGATCGCCCGTGCATCGATCCAGCCGACCGGCCGGTTCTCCGTGTCGACCATCAGGACGTAGCGGAACGGGTCGTCCCAAGCCGCGCGCCGAGCGGCCTCGGCGTCCTCTCCGGACCGGACGAGCGCCGGCGTGCGGAGCTCGAGCTCGCCGACGCGGCTCAGCGAGAGGCGCTTCAGGCCGCGATCCGCGCCGACGAAGCGGGCCACGAAGTCGTTCGCGGGGCTCGCGAGGATCTCGGCGGGCGGTCCGAACTGGGCGAGGTGGCCCCCGACCTGCATGACCGCGACGAGGTCGCCCATCTTGATCGCCTCGTCGATGTCGTGCGTCACGAAGACGATCGTCTTGGCGAGCTCCTCGTGGAGTCGGAGGAGCTCGTTCTGGAGACGCTCGCGGACGATCGGGTCGACCGCGCCGAAGGGCTCGTCCATGAGCAGGATGGGCGGGTCCGCGGCGAGGGCCCGGGCGACACCGATGCGCTGCCGCTCGCCCCCGGACAGGGCGCTCGGGTAGCGGTCGGCATACCGAGCCGGGTCCAGGCCGACGAGCTCGAGGAGCTCGTTCGCGCGCGCCCTGCACCGGCCCTCGTCCCAGCCCAGGAGGCGGGGCACGGTCGCGACGTTCTCGGCGACGGTCTGGTGTGGGAACAGCCCGACCTGCTGGATCACGTAGCCGATGCCCCGCCGGAGGGCGATCACGTCCTGCTTCGCGACGTCGCGATCGCCGATCAGGATCCGGCCCGACGTCGGCTCGATGAGGCGGTTGATCATCTTGAGGCTGGTGGTCTTCCCGCACCCGGACGGCCCGACGAGCACGCACACCTTGCCGGCCGGCACCTCGAGGGACAGGTCCTCCACCGCGCCCGGGTTGCCGGTGCCCGTGCCCGGATAGCGCTTGGTCACGTGCTCGAAGACGACACGCTCGGCGGTGCTCATCGGCGGAGTATCGCGCCCGCGCGCGGGATCAGTGCTTCATCAGGCTCGGGACGCGTGGCTCCGGGCCGCGCCAGCGGGCGAGCTCCTCGGTCGCGAGGCGCCCGAAGCGGTTGATGAAGTGCCCGCCGGCGTTCCGGAGGGCCTCGACGATCCGAAGGGTGGTCGCGCGGTCGGCGGTCCGAACGGCGACGACCACCTTGCCGTCCCGGAGCGCGGCCTCGTACCAGGCCATCGCCGGCAGCTGGTCCATGAGGCTGAACTGCATCGCGCGGAGCACGCGCGTGACGGCGCCATGGCGCGCCCCGGATGCATCGAACCGGTCGGCCGCCTCGGCGCCCTCGAACCGCTCGATGTCCGCGGCCGGAACGCCCGCTCCGGCCAGTGCCTGTGCGGCGGCCGCCGCCGCAGGGCGGTCATCGAAGACCGCGAGCACCTTGCCCCGTGGATAGCCGATGAGCGACGCCACCGGCCGAGTATGCGGGCAATCAGATCGGGAGTGACGCCAGGTCCTGCTCGATGAGCTGCCGATCCTCGGGGTCGGCGATCGTCGCGAGCGCGTCGCGGGCCCGCGCTGCCGTGGCTCGTGCGGCCGCTCCGTCACCGGCCACCGCCTGTGCCCGAGCGAGCCCCTCGAGCGCGGCCGCCAGGTCCCAGTCGTCGGCGACGCCGGCTTCAGAGGCCGCCTCCGCGAGCTCCACGCACCGGCGCGCATGCCACAGCGCCGGCTCGCCGCGCCCGAGGGTCGCGTACACGCGCGCGACCTGCCAGTGCCCGCGCGCGGCATTCGCCAGCGTGCCGCCGGCCTTCGACCAGTGGTAGGCGGAGGCGTGGGTCGCCGCGAGCATCTCGTCGACCTGCTCGGGCGTCCGGTCGGGCGTCTCGATGAGCGTCCACGCGTGGTTGTACAGGTGCTTGCCGAGTCGGCGGTGGGTGTCGGCGTCGAGGCCATCGGCGGTCGCGGTGGTGTCGGTCATCAGTGGCTCCCGTTGCTGGCTGAGCTGGCGGAGGACGTGGAGGATGTGGACCTGGCGATCGACCCGTGCCTGGACGCGCGCCGCCTGCTCGGCCACGCGCCGGCGCTGCTCGGCGGGATCGTCCGCGTCGAGGACGGCCCGGATCCCCTCGAGCGGCACCTCGAGATCGCGCAGCCGGGCAATCGCCCGGCCGATCTCGACCTGGTCATGCGCGTAGGAGCGATACCCGGTGGATCGGTCGACATGAGCCGGCCGGAGCAGGTCGAGCTCGTCGTAGTGCCGGAGCGCGCCGATCGACAGGCCGGTCAGCCGGGCGAATCTCCCGATCGACAGTCGGTCCTCGGTGGTCGGCTCGTCGTGCATCGACGCGATGGTGGACCCTCGTGCAGGTCGAGAGTCAAGAGGTCGGTTTCAGGCCCGATCGAGCTCGCGCGCGACGGCCGGCAGGATGAGGCGGGCGGCCTCCGCGGCCTTGCCGCCGAGCTTCTGGCCTTGATCCTGTTCGAGCGCGACTGCCAGGTCCGCGAGCATCGCGTCGAGTGCGGGAGTGCGATTCAGCGATCCTGCCGCGAACGCCGCGTGGAGCCCCGCGACGGCCGCCCGGGCGTTGTCGACGGCGTGGCCCTTCGCGTCCATCAGGTCCCGGAACGCCGCGCGCGCCGCGTCGGCGCGAGGTCCGGTGCTCGGGCCTGGGCTGGGCAATCCCGATCGCTCAGCCGAGCGCCGCGCGAGCCTTGGCGGGCGCCGAGGCATGCCGCTCGTGCCACTCGCTGGACAGCACGCTCATGCCGAGCTCGTCCCACCACCGACCGTCGCGCCAGATCGATTCGCGGGCACGGCCCTCGATGACGAAGCCGCACTTGCCGTAGGCGCGGATCGCGCGCTCGTTGAACTCGAACACGGTGAGCGCGATCCGGTGGAGCCCGAGGGTGCCGAAGGCGTGGTCGAGCATGAGCTGCGTCGCCTCGGTGCCGTAGCCGAGGCCCCAGCGGTCCTTCTCGCCGATCGTGATGTGGTACATCGCCGAGCCGTTCTCGCCGTCGACCTGGCTGAACGCGCACGAGCCGATGAGGCGGCCGGTCTCGCGCTCGTGGATGGCCATCGTCAGCGACTCATGCCCGAGCGCGCGCAACTGGAAGAATCGGTCGATCTCGTCGGCGCGCATCGGGGCGTCCTGGTAGCGCGCGAGGCGGGCAACCTCGGGATCGGCGTACCAGCGCTGGAACGCGCTGACGTTCTCCGGAACGTGCTTGCGCAGGGCGACCCGATCGCCCTCGATCGACTCGGGGAACCACGGAGACCCACCCACGAGGGCACGGTATACCATCGCCCGCATGCGGCGCTGGAGCGAGCTCGCCGAGCGCGTGGCCGCCACGACCCGTACGTCCGAGAAGACGAGCCTCCTGGCCGACTACCTGCGAACGCTCGACGCGGACGAGCTCCCGATCGCGGTCGTCTTCCTGACCGGCCGGCCGTTCCCGGAGGCCGACCAGCGCGCGACCGGGATCGGCTGGGCCACGATCGCGAATGCCCTCCAGCAGGTCAGCGGCGCCGATCGCTCCGCGCTCGGGGCCGCCTACGACCGCTTCTCCGACATCAGCGCCGCCGTCGGCGACGTCCTCGAGCTCGCCGGCCACGGGCCAGACCCCGAGGGCTCGCCCTCGCTGGTCGAGGTCGCGGCAACGTTCGCGGCCATCGAAGCCGCGTCCGGTCCCGCGCGTAAGGCGGCCCTCCTCGCCGACGTCCTCGCCCGCGCCGACCCGAAGACCGCCCGCGGGATCGTCCGCGTGCTCTCGGGAGAGCTCCGGATCGGGCTGCGCGAAGGCCTGGTCGAGGCGGCCCTGGCGAAGGCCTTCGATCGGCCGCTGGACGCCGTGAAGCGCGCCGGCATGCTGACGGGCGACATCGGGCAGACCGCGATTCTCGCCCGCGAGGGCCGACTCGGCGGCGCGGAGCTGGCGCTGTTCCACCCGCTGAAGTTCATGCTCGCCTCGCCCGCCGAGGATGCGAGCGAGATCATGACCCGGCTCGGGCCGGTGGTCTGGGTGGAGGACAAGTACGACGGAATCCGGTGCCAGCTCCACCGCGAGGGCACCTCCGTCCACCTGTACTCGCGCGACCTCCACGACATCTCGAGCCAGTTCCCGGAGGTCGTCGCCGCGGCCCGCGACCTGCCATGGGCCGGCATCCTCGATGGCGAGATCCTCGCCTGGCGCGACGGCACCGTCCTGCCGTTCATCGCCCTCCAGGCGCGCCTCGGTCGGAAGGATCCGTCCGCGGCGATCCTCGCCGACGTGCCCGTCATCTTCGTCGCGTGGGACGTGCTCGGCCTCGACCAGGCGGGTGGCGGCGACGGCGACCAGGGCGCGGATCGCGACGGCGTGGTCGCGCCGACGCTGGAGCTGCCGCTGACCGAGCGCCGGCGGCTCCTCGAGGGGCTCGCGCTGCCGCTCGCCGGGGAAGGCGGAGGCTTCGCGCTGTCGCACCTGAGCGAGGCCGACTCGACTGATTCCCTCGAGACCGCGTTCGCCGAGGCGCGCGCCCGCCGGAACGAGGGCCTGATGGTCAAGGACCCGACCTCGATCTACTCGCCGGGCCGCCGCGGCTACGGCTGGCTGAAGATGAAGAAGGCGCTCGCGACCATCGACTGCGTGGTCGTCGGCGTCGAGGTCGGTCATGGCAAGCGCCACGGCGTGCTCTCGGACTACACGTTCGCGGTCCGCGACGAGGCGCGCGACCAGCTGGTCACGATCGGCAAGGCGTACAGCGGCCTGACCGACGCCGAGATCGCGACGATGACGCGCTGGTTCGAGGAGCACACGATCAGCCACCACGGCCGCTACCGCGTCGTGGAGCCGACGGTCGTCGTCGAGGTCGCGTTCGACGTGATCCTGCGCTCGAACCGGCACAAGTCCGGCTTCGCGCTGCGGTTTCCGCGAATCGCGCGCCTCCGCCTCGACAAGGACGCCCGCGAGGCCGACACGCTCGAGACCGTCACCCGCCTGTTCGAGGGGCTGCAGTCCGGCGCCGAGCACCTCGTGACCGCGGGCGCCCGCAGGGAAAGCGCGGCGGCGGGATGAGGTCGTACGCTGCGCCCGGCAGCGACGACTGCCGTGCTGCCGACGATCGCGCGCCCACATCGGAGATCGAGCCTTGACGACAGCCCGCATGGGCCTCGAGGTCGCGTGTGCCGCGATGGCGCGCTCGCCGCTGTTCCACGGCATCGACGCGGACGAGCTCACACGGATCGCGCTGACGATGACCCGCCACCGCTATCGCCGCGACGAGGTCATCTTCCACGAGGGCGATCCGGGCGACTCGCTCCATGTCGTCGTCGAGGGTCGGGTCAAGATCACGCGCGAGTCCGCCGAGGGGGAGGAGGCCATCGTCGTCATCCTGCAGGCGGGCGATTCGTTCGGCGAGCTGGTCATGCTCGACGGCGCCCCGCGCTCGGCGACCGCCACGGCGATGGAGGCGACCGAGACCATGACCATGGCACGCTCGACGTTCGTGGAGCTCGTCGAGGGCGGCAGCCCGTTCCGGACGCAGCTGCTGACGGGCATCGCCCGCCGCCTGCGCCGCCTCACCGATCAGCTGGCCGAGGTCCACTTCCTCGACCTGGCGGGCCGTCTCGCGCTCCAGCTGACGCGGCTCGCGGAGGAGGCCGAGCCCGGCGCGACAGCCGACATCGCGCTGAGCCGCGGCCTGACCCAGTCGGATCTCGCGGCCATGGTCGGCGGCACCAGGCAGCGCGTGAACCAGATCATCGGCGACTTCACCGACGAGGGACTGCTCACGCACGATGGCGGCCACCTGGTTGTCCGCGACCTCGAGCGACTGCGCCAGCGCTCGAGCTGGTAGGCCATGGCGGCGTGTCGCCGATTTGACATCCCGCGGGTCAGATTCCCTGTTCCATGTCCCGCTCGTGGGGGTACTGTTCCATCAACGACCTGAAACGACAGGCAAGACGAGAAAAGGAGAGACCGGTGGCAGACAAGGATCAGAAGACCGAGTTCCATCCCAGCCCGACGGGTTTCCATCCGAGCCCGACCGGCTTCCACCCGACCCCCACGGGCTTCCACCCGACGCCGACCGGCTTCCACCCGACGCCCACCGGCGCCACGGGCGAGGACACCGAGGGCCAGGGCGTCGCTGGCGAGCCCAGCGAGTTCCACCCGTCGCCGACCGGCTTCCACCCGTCGCCCACGGGCTTCCACCCGACGCCCACCGGCGAGACCGCCGAGGACGAGGACAAGTAGCAACCAACGTCACCGATCTGACCTCGCGTCGGGGCGCAACCTCCCAGGAGATTCGACGCGACTGATCCAGTGATCGAACAGCAGCCGAGCGGAGCGGGCATTGCCCTGCTCCGCTCTGTTGCGTTGCGGGCCGAAACCGCCATGCGGCTCGAGAGCGAGCTCCAGACCCGGCTGCTGCGATCGATCGTGGGCGCGACCGTCGCCCTGTTCGAGGCCGAGGCGGCTTCGATCGCCCTGTACCGCCCGGCCACCGAGACGCTCGAGTTCGTGATCGCAGCCGGGGCACAGGGCCAGGGCGTCGTGGGCATGTCGATCCCGGCCGCACAGGGCATCGCCGGCTATGCCTTCACGAGCGGTGAGCCGATCGCCATCTCCGATCCCGAGCACGATCCACGCTTCACCAAGGACTTCTCCGCGGGAACGGGCTACGTCCCGCGCACGATCCTGGCGATGCCGATGCGAAGCCAGGACCGAACGATCGGCATCCTCGAGGTGCTCGACAAGCACCAGGGAAGCTTCTCCATGCGCGACATCGAGCTGGCCTCGGTGTTCGCCGACCAGGCGGCGGTTGCCATCCAGGTCGGGGCGCTGGCCCTCGACTCGCAGAAGCTCATCCGCACGCTCCTCGCCGCCGACCTCCCGGCCGATGACGACCAGGCCCTCCAGGAGCTCATCTCGGCGGCGACCCGCGAGCAGTCGGGCGACGACCGGTTCTGGGAGTTCGTCGATGCGATCGTCGGGATGCGGCTCCAGCGGCCGGAGGATCGCGAGCTCGCCGTGGAGATGCTGGACGTCGTCGTCCGGCATAGCACGCACGCACCGCGGTTCGGCGCGTCCGGCCGGCTCCGCCGATGATCGAGCGAGGCGACGACGGCACTCGGTCCGACCTGGATCTCCCGGCGTGGTCCGAGCCGTTCCGGTCCGATCTCCGCGGGCGCCTCGAGCGCGCCCGCCCGTTCGAGCCCGGCAGCGCGCAATCGTGGCTCGGCTCGACCGGCGCCGGCGTCACCGTCGCGATCGTCGACTCGGGGGTCGAGGGTGACCATCCCGCCGTGGGCGGCCGGCTCGTGCGGAGCGTCCGCGTGGAGCTGCGCGGCGAGGAGGCCGAGGTCGTCGACGACGAACCGGTCGACGTCGTCGGCCACGGCACTGCGTGCGCCGGGATCATCCATGCCCTCGCCCCCGACGCCGGGATCGTCTCGGTCCGCGTCCTCGGCCAGAACAACACGGCCAAGGGGCTGGCGTTCGCTCACGGCCTCGACTGGGTCATCGACCAGGGGATCGGCGTCGCGAACCTGAGCCTGTCGTCGCGGAGCGAGGATCTCTTCGGGACGTTCCACGAACTCGTCGACCACGCCTACTTCGCCAACACCGTGCTCGTGTGCGCGGCGAGCAACCACCCCGGCCAGTCGAGCTATCCGTCGCTGTTCTCGTCGGTGATCTCGGTCGCGGCCCACGACGTCCGGGACCCGCTGACGTGGTTCTACAATCCGCGACCGCCCGTCGAGTTCGGCGCCTGGGGCGTGGAGGTGCCGCTCGCCTGGCGCGGCGGCTCCACGATGACCGGCACCGGCAACAGCTTCGCGACGCCCCACATCGCCGGGCTCGTGGCCAGGATCCGCGCCACGTACCCGACGGCCACCCCGTTCGAGGTCAAGTCGCTCCTCGCCGCAGGGGCGCGCGATGCTCGCGATCCCCTCACGAGGACCCCGGAGGATTCGGCCGCATAGCGGCCCGGCGTCAGCGCTCCACCGGCAGATCGAGCCGGTCGCCCCACTCCGCCCAGCCGCCGTCGTACACGGCGACGTCGTCAAAGCCCATCAGGGTCAGCACGAAGGCGAGCTTCGCCGCGCCGACGCCGGACCCGTCGTAGCAGACCAGCCGTCGCCCGCGAGCCACCGCCGCGCGCGTGAGCTGCGCGCGAATCGCATTGGCGTCGAGGAGCCGCTGCGTGCCCGCCTCGTGCATCGCCCCGATCGGGACGCTGACCGCGCCCGGGATGTGGCCGAGGCGTCGGGAGTTGCCTTCGTGGCCGCGGTACTCCGGGACCGCCCGGGCATCGATGATCTGGGCATCGGGCGAGCCGAGCAGCGAGCGGACGTCGGCGGTCGTCAGGCGCAGGCGCGGGTTGAGCCGCGGCGTGAACGAGCCATCGGCGTGGGGGAGCGTGCCGGTGCTCAGCGGCTTCGACGCCTTGAGCCAGGCCGGCAGGCCGCCGTCGAGGATGCGCGCGGATTCGAAGCCATAGACCCGCAACGACCACCAGGCGCGCGCGGCGTACAGCGAGAGGGTGTCGTCGTACAGGACCAGGGTCGTCGCGTCACCGACGCCCGCGCGGGTCATGAACGCCACGACCGCGTCGGGCGGACCGAGCCGAAGTGCGTGCCCGGTTTCGTCGGACGGCGACTCGTTGAGCTCGGCGCGCCAGTCGAGGTACGTCGCGCCCGGGATATGGCCCGTGTCGAACAGGGCCGCGCCGGTGCCGTCGGGCCGCCAGCGGACGTCGACGATGCGCACGTCGGGGCGACCGAGCTCGTCCCCGAGCCAGTCCGTCGAGGCGAGGAGCTCGGGGCGCGCGAAGCCGCTCACGAGGCGCCCGGAATCACGCCGGTATCATAGGTTCGTGGTCTCCCCCTTCATGTCCGATCCGGACAAGCTGGCCACCGTGCGGGCGGCACTGCCATCCCTGTCAGCCGCGATCCAGCTCAACACCGGGACCTGCGGCCCGATCCCCGCCGAGTCGGCTGCGGCGATGGCCGAGCTGGAGGCCTACGAGCGAGACTTCGGGCGCGCGCAGCACGAGTACTACCTGGAGTTCCTGCAGCGGGTCGACGAGGCGCGAGCCGGAGTGGCAGCCGTCCTCGGGGGCGACCTCGAGGAGATCGCGCTGACCCACGCGGCGACGGACGGGATGAACATCGGGACATGGTCGATCGACTGGCGGGACGGCGGCCGCGCCGTCACGACCTGCCACGAGCATGCCGGCGGCGTCGGCCCGCTGTACATGGTCTGCGACCGGTACGGCGTCGACCTCGGGTACGCGGAGTTCTCCGGCGACGCCTCGGATGACGAGATCGTCGGTCAGTTCGACCGGCTGATCACGCCCGGTACCAGGCTCGTCTCGATCTCGCACGTCCTGTGGACGACGGGCCTCGTGATGCCCGTGGCGCGGATCGCCGAGATCGCCCGCGCGCGCGGGGCGCTCATGCTCGTGGACGGCGCCCAGTCTGCCGGCGCCATCCCGATCAACGTGCGCGACCTCGGCGTCGACATGTATTCCGTGCCCGGGCAGAAGTGGCTGCTCGGGCCGGAGGGCCTCGGGGCGCTGTGGATCCGGCGCGAGCTGTTCGAGTCGGCCAGGTCGAGCTTCTCCAGCTACTTCACCTTCTCGAGCTACGACTCGCGTGGGAATCGCGAGCTCCAGGGCGATGCACGCCGGTTCATGGTGCCGGGCTATCACCGCCCGTCGGTCGTGGCGTTCGCGCGCTCGATCGGCTGGCTGACGATGTTCGTGGGGTTGGAGTTCGTGTACCGCCGGGGCGCCGCGATGGCGCATCGCGCCGCGGACCTGCTCGCCGGCATCGACGGGGTCACGCTCCTGACGCCGCGCGACCGGATGGCCGGCCTCGTGTCCTTCCGGATCGCTGGCTGGCCGGCGCAGGCAGCCCTCGACGAGCTCTCGGCGCGGACGTTCGCGATCGCCCGGACGCTGCCGATGGTCGATGCGCTGCGCATCAGCGTCGGCTTCTGGACGAGCGAGGACGAGCTCGACCGGTTCATCGATGGCGTCCGGCTCCTAGCCGCGCACACGCCCGAGTCGATTCCGCCGCGCAGGACCCTGACGATCGTCGGCCAGGCCTGACGGCCGGCTGATCGCCAAATCGCGCTCCACCGTGTCGGTTCGGACGCCGGGCGGCAACCAGCCGCGCAGGTCGTGGCTCTCGATTCGCTGGCGGCAGTTCCGCAACGCGCCACGGCCGGTGGTCCGTGCGGTCGCGTCGAGCCTCGGCGTGGCGATCGTCCTGGGAGCGGCGTATCTCGCCTACGACGTGGCGCTGTCGCGCGGCGCCTCGCTGCCCGGCGGGGACCTGCGCTTCGGGGCGGCGGTGCTGTACGTCGTGGCCGTCCTCGTTGCCGGCTCGCTCATCACGTGGCTGGTCGTGCCGCTGCCGCGCGGCTCCGGGGACCGATCGACTCGGACGGGCTGGAGCGCGGCGCTCGGGCTGTTCGCCGCGATCCCGATCGCGTACCTCGTGCTCGTCGTCGCGATCCAGGTCCTGAAGCCGCTGCTGGTCTGAGGGCGCCGAGCAGTACGATGGCGCGGGGGAGTAGCCCAGTCGGTTAGAGGCGCCGAGCTTATACCTCGGAAGTCGGAGGTTCGAGTCCTCCCTCCCCTACCAGCGCCGGGCGCGAGCAGTGGTCTAGAGCGCCGCCCGGATCTGCTTGACGATCTTGTCGCGGCGACCGGCGTCGAGGGACTTGGCCGGCGGCAGCGAGTTCAGCCACTCGGCGACCTGCGGGGGGCTCAGGAGCGCGACGGCCTTGCTGCGCTCGACCTTCGGGTCGGTGCCGACGACGGCGGCATAGACCTTGATCACGTGATCCGAGTCATCGGGCGACAGCCACGCCCGGACGCGCTCGGCATCGTGGGCGGCGCGCTCGAGCGGATTCTCGATGGTCCGGATGTAGCCATTGCCGACGCGAACCTCCCAGCTCCGGACGCCGCGCGAGAGGACGGCGCCGACGGGCGGCAGCTCCTCGATCACGGCGGCACCGAACGGGCCGACGACCAGCTCCGGGACGATGCGATCGTCGATCGGGAGCTTGATCCCGGTCGCGACGACATGGTCGTCGCCGATGGCGCGGCGGAGGCGGACGGCGGGGGTGATGCGCGGGCGACGGGCGCGATAGCGATCGAAGCCGGTGACGAGGCGCGCGATCCCGACGAGGCCGAAGCCCGCGGGTGCGGTGAGGGCGAACGTCCAGCCGAGGGCGCCGGCGATGAGCTCGTACGTCGTCGCGTGGCCGTGGGGCATGAAGCGGTCGACGAAATGGTCGCCGAAGACCAGGTACAGGAGGACGCCGGAGGCGGCCACGAGGGCGGCGCCGACGGTGAGCGAGGTGACGACGCCGAAGCGGCTCGGGCGCCCCGCCTTGGTGCGGGTGGAGGCGAGGACCTGCATGACGAGGATGTTCGTGCGCACGCGCGACGCCGGGTATGACCCGAACGGGGTACATCGGTCCTGCCGGTATGCCCATCCGCGCCGCCGTTGGTCTGGCCCGCGGTGCGTGCGGGCGCCGGATGCCTCGAGTGGGCCAAGCGCGGTGTCTCGTTGCAACCCACCCGCACCGCAGCCAGCTGTTCCACACCGACATGACCCCCGTACCATTGCGACCGCATTCCTTTGCCCGGATGCTCCGGTCGTTCACTGCGGGGCCCAGTTTTCACCCGCCTTGGGGGATCGGATACATGCAGGGATTCACGCGGGCGATCGCCCGACTGGCGACGATGGGTCTGGTCATGGGGGCCGTCCTCGTCGGGGCCATCTATGCCGGACTGGCGGCCACGACAGCGGTCGCGATCGGCATCGTCCTGGCAGGCGTCGTCGGGCTCGTCGGCGTCGCGCGACGCCCCCGCAAGGCGACGCTCGCCGAGGAGATGGCGGCCATGCTCGCCGCCGACCCGCTGCGGACGCCGCCGCCGACCCCGCTCCACCCGCAGCCGACCGCTGTCGAGGCAATGGCGCCGCCCGAGTTGGCTGCCGTCGACGCGGAGGCCGCGATGCCCCGCTGGCGCCGGCCCTCGCTCCTCGAGGCCCGCCACGCCGACTACTCGCGACTGGCTCCTTCCGGCCGCATGCCGATGCGCTTCGGCAACGAGGCCGCCGAGGTCGACGTCCGCGTGGTTCGCTACGCGGTCGTCCCGGTCCTCGACCGGCCCGACGAGGTTCTCGGCCTCCGCCAGTCCGACATCCTGTCGGGCGACGAGGTCCAGGTCCTGTCCGCGTCCGGCACGTTCCTCGAGGTCCTCTGCCCCAACGGCGACCAGGGCTGGGTGCATCGCACGACCCTCGGCCTGCGGGGTTCCGTGGGACTCTCGGGCGCCGGCCGCCTGGTCATGCGCCAGGAAGCCGACGACGCCCTGACCGCATTGCTCTCGGCCCGCGGCCTGATCTAGCCCGTTTCCTCCGCGCGTCAAAGTCGGCGGGTCGCCGGGGCCTCCTCCTCGACGGCCCGCCGCGCCATGCCCGCCTTCGGATCTCGCCGCAGCACCAGCACGTGCTGGTGGGCGATGTTGGGCACGAACCCCGTCGGATAGCCATACGGTCGCAGCCGCGTCCCCGCCTGGTACCAGATGAGGTCGCCCTTCGGGACGAGCCCGACGGTTGCGGCCCGCGCCGCCAGGTCCGCCCCGGTGAACAGGTACCGCCCGCCCTGGTACGCGTCACGCACGATCAGGACGGCGTACCGGCCGCGCCGGAGCACGCGGTGGAGCTCACGGAGGACGTCGGTCATGCGGTCGAGGAACGTCGGGTAGTCGGTCGCGTTCGCGAGGTCCGCAGGGTCCTCGGTCACCATCGCGTAGTCCGTGCGCCGGTTCGAGAACGCCTCGGACAGCGCGCCGCCGGACATCGTCATCGGCAGCTGGATGTTGTACGGCGGGTCGGTGGCCACGAAGTCGACCGACTCGGCGGCGAGATTCGGGAGGATCTCGAGGGCGTCGCCGACGCGCAGCTCGCAGCCGGCCGGGTCGAACCCCCGGGGTCCGCCCGGGTCGTTGGCACCGAGATCCGCGAGCCGCCAGCCCGTGCCGTCCCGGGCCGCGAGCTCAGCCTCGACCACCGCCGCGTAGACCTCGGCCCAGCGCGGCGACAGCTCGATCCCCAGCGCGCGCCGCGGCCCACGTGCGATCGCCGCGCCGAGCAGCGTCCCGCCGACGCCGGCGAACGGGTCGAGGACGAGCTCGCCGCTCTTGGTGAAGAACTCGATCAGCCGCGCCATCAGCCGCGGCGGCTTGTTGGCGCCATGCTCCTTCCGGAGCGCGTGTCCGAGCTCCGACGGGTAGGCCGTCGTCCAGACCGATTTCGTGAAGTACAGCCACTCCTCGCCCGACAGCTCGTTGAGCGTGTTCCGCGGGTGCGGCTCGGCCCGTCCGCCGCGGCCGGTGTCGTCGCGCATTGCCCGGAGCGTAGCCGCGCTCAGGGCAGTGGCGCGTCGTCGCCCGGGAGCAGCAGGTCGGCGGTGATCTGGGCGTCGCGGATGTGGCGGACCGGCGAGAACCAGACGACGAGGATCGCGACGATGGCGCCGAGCATGCCGACGGCGAAGGCCGTGCGCAGCCCGTAGAGCTCCGCGATGACCCCGCCGCCGATGATCCCGGCGAGGGTCAGCAGCGTCGTGAACGTGCCGATCGTGGCGTTCACTCGCCCCAGGACCCGATCGCCGACGCTCGCCTGGACGAGCGACGTCTCGACGATCTCGAACACCGTCGCGCCCGAGTCGCCGATCAGCTGCTGGCCGACCAGGAATGCGGCGCCCAGCAGGGCAGCATGCGCGGGCGCCAACGGGATCAGCGCGTTGCCGATCGCGAACCCGACCATCCCGAGCAGGATCGAGGAGCCGACGCCGATTCGCCGGGTGAGGATCGGCGCCACGACTGAGCCGGCGAGCGAGCCGACGCCGCCGAGCCCGGCGATGATGCCGATCGCTGCCGGACTGAGGTTGAGCTCGTCGGTCGCGAACAGCAGGTACGACGTCCCGAAGATGCCCCACAGGATGTGGGTGCCGCCGTGCGCGAGCGCGAGCGCCCGCAGGACCGGCGATCGCGCGACGATCCGCATCCCGTCGCGAATCTCGCGCAGCACCGGCTCCCGGTCGGCGATCGGGGCAGGCGGCGGCTCCCTGCGCCGAATCGTCGCGAGCAGGATCGCGGAGGCGACGAACGACACCGCGTCGATGGCGATCGCGATCGGGGCCGTGAACAGCTGGATGAGGAATCCGCCGATCCCGAAGCTCGTGAACTCCGCGACGGATGCCG
The DNA here is from genome assembly GCA_035631615.1 of Candidatus Dormiibacterota bacterium. Lineage (GTDB taxonomy): Bacteria > Chloroflexota > Limnocylindria > Limnocylindrales > CSP1-4 > UBA5189. Next base: position 18,247 of record DASQIK010000040.1, read on the forward strand.
TGGCACTCAGCGCGCTGTTGGCCGCGACGAGCCGCTCCCGCGAGACGATCGACGGCAGGTAGGCACGGTCGGCGACATCGAAGAACGTCGACAGGATGGCCGCGGCGAAGGCCACGAGGATGAGCTGGGGCATGGCCATCACGCCGAGGATCGCCGCCACCGGGATCGACCCGAGCAGCACGGCCCGGCCGAGGTCGGACCAGATCATGATCGGGCGGCGCCGCAGCCGGTCGACCCAGGCCCCGGCGACCAGGCCGACGATCAGCGCGGCGACCTGTTCGGCGGTCCGGATCGCGGAGATCTCGAGCGGGCCTGCCTTCAGGACGAGGATCGCGGCGAACGGCAGCGCGGTCCGCGTGATCAGCGAGCCGAAGATCGAGATCGTGCTCGCGGACCAGACCGCCACGAAGGCGCGGTCGCGCCAGAGCGATGGCCGTCGCGCGTCGGCGTCGGCTTCGGCATCGGCGGCGGGGTCGGGAGTCATCGTCGGTTCGGGCATGACCGCGGAAGGGTAGCCGCGGGTGTGGTCCCGTGTGGCACGATGGGGTCATGCCCGCGAGGTTCAGCAGCGAACGGTTCGTAGGGCGCGAGCGGGAGCTGGCCCATCTCGCCGTGGCGCTCGAGGCCGCCGCCGAGGGTCGCAGCCCCCGGCTGCTCGTGTCGGGTCGCGGCGGAAGCGGCGTGAGCCGGCTCGTGACGGAGGCGGTTCGGCGGGTCGGGCGCCTGAGCCGGCCCTTCCAGGTCGTTCGATGCACCGCGGTGCCGGCCCGCGGCCACGCCGCCTACGGCCCGATCGTCGAGGGCTTCCGGCCATGGCTCGGATCGCTCGACGACGACGAGCTGGCGCGCGTGCTCGGCCCTGGCGCGGAAGCGATGGCTCGGCTCGTCCCGGGCCTCGACGCCAGGCTCGGGGGCGAGAATCGGCACAGCCGCCGTGATTCGATCTCGCCCGAGCGGCGCAGCGCCTGGATCGGCGAGGCCATCCAGGGCGTGCTCGAGCGCGCCGGCGAGCGCCAGCCCGTGCTCCTGGTCCTCGAGGACCTCCACCACGCCGATGCCGGAACGCGGAACCTGGCGTCGTTCCTCGCACGCGTTGCCCGTCCGGCCAGGCTGTGCCTCGTCCTGACCTACGGCCGCGATCGAATCTCGCGGGATCACGTGCTGCAGCCCCACCTCGCCGCGATCACCCGCGCGCCGGACCCACCCTCGCAGCTCGAGCTCGGCCCGCTCGACCGCTTCGACCTCGCCCAGCTGGTGACCGAGATCGAGGGTGAGCGGCCGACCGCCGCCGCGCTCCTGCTCGTCGCCGAGCGCTCCGGCGGCGACCCGCTCATCGCCGAGGAGGTCCTGGCGGCGCGGCGCGAGCTGCCGGGCGTGTCCCTGGGCTCCTCGCTCGACGAGCTCGTGCTCGCGCGACTGGCACGCCGCGATCCGGAGGCCCGCCGCGTCCTCCGCCTCCTCGCCCCAGCCGGCCGGCCGCTCGCGCGCGCGGAGCTCGCCGCCGTCGCCGCGACGTTCGAGGAGCTCGTCGACGGCGTGCCGCCGCGGTCCACGACCCGGCCCCGTCGCGGCGACGGCCTGCTCGATGCCGACCTCCGGGCGGGCGTCATGGAGGCAATCGACCATGGCTTCGTCGTCGAGCGCGCCGACCACCAGCTCGAGGTCCGCCACGAGCTCATCGCGCAGGCGATCGAGGCGGACCTCCTGCCCGTCCAGCGCCGGCGCCACCACCTCGCCCTCGCGGCAGCTCTCGGCGCCGACCCCGCGTCGGCCCTGACCCATTGGCTCGCCGCGTTCGAGCCGGCTCGGGCTCGGGCGGCTGCGCTGACGGCCGCGGCCACGGCCGAGCGACTCGACTCCGCCGCGGATGCGCTGGCGGCCCGCGAGCTGGCACTCGAGCTCGGCGCGGCGAGCGGCGCCCGGGCCGCCGACGGCCGCCTCCTGTTCGAGACCGCCGAGGTCGCACTGGCGGCCGGCAGGCCCGATCGGGCCCTGGCCTACCTGGAGAGCGCCGCCGGGCGGTTCGGCGAGCGCGAGAACGCCGAGATGGCCGCGTCCATCTACGAGATGCTCGGGCGCGTCGCCCGCTCGCTCGGCGACCACGACCGCGCGCTCGCGGAGCACCGTCGCGCCGCGTCGATCATGCCCGACGACCGCTCGCGGCAGCGCGCCTGGGTCCTCGCCTCCCTCGCCCAGACGCTGATGCTGCTCGGCCACTTCGCGGAGGCGACGCGGATCGGCGGGCAGGCGATCGCCATCGCCCGAGCGGTCGGGCCCGAGGCCGGCTCGATCGAGGCGCACGCCCTGTGCACGGTCGGCGTCGCGCACGCCTGGGGCGCCGACGGCAGCCGCGGCATCGAGGAGCTGCGCGAGGCGCTTCGCATCGCGCGCGAGCTCGACGACCCGGATGTCGCCTTCCGCGCCTCGCTCAACCTGACCACGGCGCTCGCGCTGTTCGGTCGCCGGGACGAGGCGATCGAGGTCACCCGCGAGGCGGTGGAGCGTGCCCGCGCGGATGGGCTCGAGGTCGCCTACGGCAACTCGCTGCGCGGCAACATTGCGGAGGCGCTGTTCAACGCGGGCCGCTGGGGCGAGGCGCGCGAGACGATCCGGACGGCGCTCGAATGGAGCCCGGACGCGGTTGCCTTCGCCGACGCGTCCGTGACTGCCGCGATGCTGGAGGTCGAGACCAGCGTCGACGAGCGCGCCGCGAGCCTGCTCGGCTGGCGCCCGCTCGAGATCGACCACGCGCCGGATCCGCAGCTCGAGGTCCCGGCGACCCGGGCCGCTGCCTCATTCGCCCTGTGGCGTGGCGACGTGGCGGACGCGCGGCGCGCGGTGGAGCGGGGCTGGGCCCTCGTTCGTCGCGCGGAGGACTGGGCGCTCGCCGCGCGCATGGCCGCGACCTACCTCGAGGTCCAGTCCGCCGCCGCCGCGGATGCGCGGGAGCGGCGTGCGCTGTCGGAGATCAGCGGCGCCCGCCAGCGCGGCCGGCGCATCCTCGCCGAGGCCGAGACGGTCCTCCGCACCAGCGGCATCGCCAGCGGCGCCCCGAGCCGCCTCGAGGCCGACGCGAATCTCGCCACCGCGCGAGCGTTCGCCGCCCGCCTCGACGGTCGCGACGATCCGGTCCTGTGGGACGCCGCGGCACAGGGCTGGGAGCGCGCCGGGGAGCCATACCAGGTCGCCCGCGCGCGCTGGCATCAGGCGGAGGCCGCGCTCCCGGGCCGGGACGCCCGCGTGGCCCGCGCCGCTGCACGGGGACCGCTCCTGGAGGCGGCGCGAATCGCGCGGGAGCTCGGCGCGCGGCCACTCCTGCGCGAGCTGACCAACCTGGCCAGTCGCGCGCTGATCACCATCCCCGGCAGCGAGCCGGCGGCCGAGGGGCCGGGGGCGCTGCACGCCATCCCGATCGTCGCAGATGTCGGTCGGCCGGACGCTGGGCGGCCGGATGGTCCTCGGGGGCGCGCCACTGGCTCCGCCCGCGGGCTGCTCTCGCACGGCGAGCCGATCTCGTCACGCGCCCACGCCGAGGGCCCGGTTAGCGAGGGCGCAACCCAGGCGTCGCGCGACATTGCCGAGGCGTTCGCGCCGGAGGATCGCGGCAAGCGACCCAAGGAGGCGTTCGGGCTGTCGCGTCGCGAGCTCGAGGTCCTCGCCCTCATCGCCGAGGGCCGGACGAACCGGGAGATCGGCGAGCGCCTGTTCATCAGCCAGAAGACGGTCGGGGTCCATGTCGGGAACATCCTGTCCAAGCTCGGCGCCTCCGGTCGCGTGGAGGCGGCCATGGTTGCCATCCGGCTCCAGCTCGTCGCCACGCCGATGGCCGCCCGCGCGATCACTGTCGGCAGCTGATCCGGCCCGGAAAAGGAACAAGACCCGGAAGGAGGATCCGGGTCTTGTTCGAACGTCTGGCCTGGCCGGGAGGAAGGGACCGGCAGGCCACTGAATGTGCTCGGGTGGTCGGTGCTGCTACCAGCGACGCATGATCTCAGGCTCCTCGCAGAACGTTTTCGTGGTGGGCGGATGAATTGGGCTCAACCTACGAACCACGGGACGGCGAGGCCATGTGACGATAGTCAGGGGTCCGACTAGGACCTTTGGCGCCCGGCCCTTAGCGCCGACTGCAGCCCACGGACCCTGACTACTCGCAACGGCACCTGCCGCGGGGCAGGACGGTACTGGGCGGCGCTTATCTGCCGCTTACGTCGGTGCGGTCGGGCACCGGACTTTCGGTACCCTGAGCCCCGTGGCGGCCGGAGTGCAGCTTTGTTACGGCGATGCGTACGCGCAGCGAATCGATGCCATGGTGACCGCGGTGACCATCGGCGAGCGTGACGGCGCGCCGTCCATCACCCTCGATTCGACCGTGTTCTACCCCGGCGGAGGCGGCCAGCCGGCCGATACCGGGAGCATCGTCAGGCCGCGCGACCGTGCGAGCTGGCTCGTCCGGTCCGCCCGCAAGGCGGACGGCGAGATCGTGCACGACCTCGCGTCCACGCGACCGGCCGGCTCGGAAGCAGCGCCTGCCGTCGGGGATGCGGTGATCGTCGAGATCGACTGGCCGCGGCGGCACCTGCTGATGCGGACCCATACGGCGCTCCACGTGCTGTGCGGCGTGGTCTGGCGCGACTACGGCGCGCAGGTCACCGGCGGCAACATGGAGCCAGGCTCTGGCCGGATGGACTTCGAGTTCGAGCGGATGTCGGGCGACCTCGTCGAGGAGATCGAGCGGCGGGTCAATGCCGAGCTCGACGCCGCCCGCGACATCCGCGTCGCCACGCTCCCGCGGGAGCAGGCATTCGCGATCCCGGACCTCATCCGGACCAGGATCAACCTCCTGCCGCCCGGGATCCCCGAGGTCCGCACCATCGAGATCGTCGGCCTCGACCTCCAGGCCGACGGCGGGACCCACGTGGCCAACACGCGCGAGGTTGGACGCGTCCGCGTCCATGGCTACGAGTCGAAGGGCCGCATCAACAAGCGCATCCGCATCGCGGTCGAGGACGCCCCGGCCTGAGGTCGGTGGCACCATCGCTGCATGGACTCGACGCCCGCGCTCGATGCCATTGCCGGCATGCACATCCTGCACCGTGTCGTCACGACGGAGCAGGCGAACAGCGCCGAGGAGAGCGCCTCGATGCAGGGCATCCCGCTGGGCGCCCTCCTGCGCACGATCGTGGTTCGCCGCGGCGAGGACGACTACCTGTTCGTGCTCGTGCCGGCCGGGCGCCGGTTCGACTGGCCGAAGCTGCGTGCGCACCTCGGCGTGAGCCGTCTCTCGCTGCCCGACGCCGACGAGGCGCAGCGAGTCACCGGCTACGTCCGGTACACGATCACCCCGTTCGGCTCGACCCATCCGTGGCCGGTCATCGCCGATGCGTCGATCGAGCGCCAGCCCGTCGTCGCGATCGGCGGCGGCGCGAGGGGCGTCAACCTGCATCTGGCCCCGGCCGACCTCGTGGCCGCGCTCGGCGCCCAGGTGGTCGACGTCACCGTGCCGGAGACCTGAGCCCGGATCGATCCGGGCGGTCGCGTTCAGGAGTGCGATCCGTGCCTGCAGGTCGCTCGCGCACTTGCGGCAGAGGATCCGGCTCGAGTCGTCTCGGTTCCGCAGACCGGACGGACGACGCCGGGCGTGGCTAGAGCGCCTTCACCGCCGCGACGAGGTCGGCCAGGCCCTGCTTCGCGTCCGCGAACAGCATCCCGGTCTTCGGATTGACGTACAGCTCGTTGTCGATGCCTGCGTAGCCGCGACCCATCGAGCGCTTGATGACGATGATCGACCTGGCGTGGTCGACGTCGAGGATGGGCATGCCGCTGACGGGCGTGCCCGCGCGCCGCGCGGCTGGGTTGGTGACGTCGTTCGCCCCGACGACGAGCGCGACATCCGCCCGCTCGAACTCGGGATTGATGTCCTCCATCTCGCGCAGCTGCGGGTAGGGGACGTTCGCTTCGGCGAGCAGCACGTTCATGTGCCCGGGCATCCGCCCGGCGACCGGATGGATGGCGTAGTTGACGTTCACGCCGCGCGCCTCGAGCAGCTCGGCCAGCTCGCGGACGGCATGCTGTGCCTGCGCGACGGCGAGCCCGTACCCCGGGACGATGATCACGTTCTGGGCGTAGGCGAGCTGGATCGCCGCATCGTCCATGCCGATCGCCCGAACGCTGCCGCCCTCGGGGCCGCCGGCGGAGACCGTGCCCTCGCCGCCGCCGAAGCCGCCGATCATGATGTTCAGCACCGACCGGTTCATGGCGTCGGCCATGAGCTTCGTGAGGATCGCGCCCGAGGCGCCGACGAGCGCGCCGGCGATGATCAGCACGTCGTTGCCGAGGACGAAGCCGGCCATCGCCACGGCCGTGCCGGTGAAGCTGTTGAGCAGGCTGATCACGACCGGCATGTCCGCGCCGCCGATCGGCAGGACCATCGTGATCCCGAAGATCAGGGACGCCGCGATGATCACGAACAGCACCGGCACGCTGACGTTGCCTGCCCACAGGTAGACCGCCGCGACCGCGACGACGACTGCCAGCGCGAGGGTCACGAGCTGCCCGCCCGGCACCTTGATCGGCTTGCCGGGGATGAGGCCCATCAGCTTGCCCGAGGCGATCAGCGAGCCCGTGAAGGTGATGCCGCCGATGACGATGTCGAGGACGGTCGGGACCGAGACCTCGAGGGGGATCGACAAGGGCAGCAGCGACTGGGCGCTCGAGAGCCGGAGGTAGTCGTCGATTGCGATGAGAGCGGCCGCGCCGCCGCCGACCGCGTTGAACAGCGACACCAGCTGTGGCATCGCGGTCATCTTCACGGTCCGCGCGGTGTACAGGCCAAGCCCGCCGCCGACCGCGATTCCCGCCAGGATGATGATCCACGCACCGATGCCGGCTTCGCCACGACTGGCCAGCAGGACGGCCGTCCCACCGATGGCGAGCGCCATGCCGCCGGCCGAGATCAGGTTGCCGGTGCGCGCCGTGGCCGGTGAGTTCATCCGCATCAGGCCGAACACGAACCCGGCGGCGCCGATCAGCCAGGCGATCCGGACGAGCGACTCGAGGAGGTCCACGGTCAGGCCTTCGGGCTTTCGGCGGCGCCAGCCTTCGGCTCGGCGGGCTTGCGCCGGAACATCTGGAGCATCCGGTCGGTGACGACGTAGCCGCCGACGACGTTCATCGTCGCGAACGCAACCGCGATGAAGCTCAGGATCTGGCTCAGGAGGTCGGTCGCGGAGACGGCGATCACCATGGAGCCGACGAGCACGATCCCGTGGATCGAGTTGGCGCCGGACATCAGCGGCGTGTGCAGCGTGGCCGGCACCTTCGAGATCACGGCGAACCCGCACAGGATCGCGAGGACGAAGACGGTCAGCGCGGCCAGCAGCTCGGTGCTCATGCCCTGCCCTCCGCCGGTGTGAGCAGCTTCCTGACGGCTTCGGAGCGAATCTCGCCGCCGTGGGTGATCGTGACCGGGCCGGCGATCTCGTCGGCTGGGTCGAGATTCAGCGCGCCGTCCTTGACGAGCTGGAGCAGGAGCGCCGAGATGTTGCGGGCGTAGAACGCGGATGACCCGATCGGCATCGTGGCCGGCAGGTTGTCCGGCGCGATGATGGTGACGAGGTTGTCGGTCAGGACCGTGTCGCCGGCTTTGGACAGCTCGACGTTGCCGCCGAGCGGCGATGCGGCCATGTCGACCAGGACCGAGCCCGGCTTCATCTTGGCGAGCGCCTCCGTGGTCACGAGGACCGGCGGCCTGCGGCCCGGCACCTGGGCCGTCGTGATGACCACGTCCATGCCCGCGATGACCTCGTTGAGCTCCGCCTGCTGGGCGGCGCGCTCCTCGGCGGTGAGCTCTCGCGCATAGCCACCGGCGCCCGTGGCGTCGATCTGGGTCTTGAGCGTTACGAACTGGGCGCCGAGCGATTCCGCCTGCTCGCGGGTCTCGGGCCGCACGTCGTACGCCTTGACGACGGCGCCGAGCCGCCGCGCGGTCCCGATCGCCTGGAGGCCTGCGACACCGATGCCGAGGATCAGCACGTTGGCCGGCTTGGCCGTCCCGGCGGCAGTGGTGAGGAGCGGGAAGTAGCGTCCGAACGCGTTCGCCGCGAGCAGGACCGCCTTGTAGCCGCCGACGTTCGCCTGCGACGACAGCGCGTCCATCGTCTGCGCCCGGGAGAGCGTCCGCGGGATCGCGTCCAGGCTGATCGCGGTCACGCCCGCGTCGGCGAGGGTCGCCATCAGCCTGGGATCGAGCAGCGGTTGGAGCGTCCCGATCACGGCCTGGCCCTTGCGCAGGCGCTTCGCCTCGTCCGGGCTCGGCTTCTGGACGCGCAGGATCACGTCGGCCTGGTCGTACAGGTCGCCGGTCGTGACGATGCGGGCGCCGGCCGCCTCGTAGGACGAATCGGGGATCAGCGCGCCGAGCCCGGCGCCGGCCTCGACCAGGATCTCCATCCCGGCGGCGGTTAGCTTCCCGAGTGCGTCAGGGACGAGGGCAACGCGGCGCTCACCGGGCGCCGTCTCGCGCGCTACTCCGACCTTCATGCGGGTGTCACGTGCGCTGGGTTCCTCCGGGTGGGCCGTGGGGTACAGGGCTGGGGCCGCACCGTGCCGAAGTCTAGCGGTGGTTCGCCGATTGCGACGGCTCCGGCGGACCGGTGCCGGCCGGGCCCAGCAGCCCGAAACCGGGCGACAAAGTAGTTGCATCCGCAACCACTTGTGCTATTGTTTGCGTCGTCAAGCAAATAGCTGCCCGGGAAGCGCGGGCGAGCACCAGGAGCAACCACCGTGAACATCGCCATCATCGGGACGGGCAACGTCGGATCCGGCCTCGCCGGCGCCTTCGTCGAAGCCGGCCATCACGTCCACATCGCCGGTCGAACCGCGGCCCAGGGAACCGCCGCCGCGGCCGCCACGGGCGCCGACGCCGCCACCAATCCCGCATCTGCGGTGGCTCTCGCCGACGTGATCGTCCTCGCGGTGCCGTTCGGCTCTGTCGAAGCCGTCGCCCAGGCCATCAGGCCGGTCGTCAACGGCAAGATCGTCATCGACGTGACCAACCCGGCGAAGGAGGACTGGTCGGGCCCGCTGTTCTTCGGCACCGGTTCGGGTGCCGAGCAGATCGCGGCCTGGCTTCCCGAGGCGCGCGTGGTCAAGGCGTTCAACACCCTGCTCGCCGGCAACATCGCCAACCCGAGGCCCGAGGGGATCGTGCTCGACGGGTTCGTCGCCGGCGACGACAGCGCCGCCAGGGCGACGGTCCTGGAGCTCGCCGCCGCGATCGGCCTGAACCCGATCGATGTCGGCCAGCTACACGCAGCCCGGCTGCTCGAGCCGCTCGCCTGGCTGAACATCAGCCTCAACATGCAGGGCGGCTGGACGTGGAAGACCGGCTGGAAGCTGGTTGGCGCGCCGGACTCCCGCGCGGTGCTTGCAGCCGCAGCCTGAGCCCGAACCACGCCTAGGATGAGCGGCTCGGGCGATCCCCCGGCCGCTCATTTCGACTGCAGGGAGAACCGCACCATGATTCCCGTTTCGCGTCTCAACCACGCCGTCCTGTATGTTCGCGACGCGGAGGTCGCCGCCGATTTCTACCAGCGCCTGTTCGGGTTCGAGGTGGTCGAGAGCATCGGCGGCCGCGCCGTGTTCATGCGCGCCGGTGGCGGCGAGAACCACCACGATCTCGGCCTGTTCTCGGTCGGCCCCAACGCGCCTCGCGCCCCGCGCGGCTCGACCGGCCTGTACCACCTGGCCTGGGAGGTCCCGACGATCGAGGATCTGTCGACCGCCGCCCGAGAGCTGTCCTCTGCCGGCGCGCTCGGGGGCGCGAGCGACCACGGCGTGTCGAAATCGCTCTACGGCCAGGACCCCGACGGCAACGAGTTCGAGATCATGTGGCGCGTCCCGCGCGAGGCGTGGGGCGATCTCGAGGAGCACGCACCGATCAGGCCGCTCGACATCGACGCCGAGATTCGCCGCTGGGGAGCGCCGGCGAGCAAGCTCGGCTAGAGCGTCGCGCCCCCGACGGCCACGAGCATCAGCGTCAGCACGTAGACGTGGCCGAGGGCGCTCCACAGGATCGAGCCGGTTCGCCAGTCGAGCCATGCGAAGATCGAGCCACCGATGAACGTCGACCACAGCTCGACGTCGGGCTTGCCGAGATGGGTGAGCACGAATGGCACCTGGACGACGACGAGCGCCAGCGGCCCGATCCGGCGCCACAGCGCGAACATCAGGAAGCCCCGCAGCAGGAACTCGGCCGGGATGAGCTCGACCAGGTTGTTGAGCAGCGCCGCACCGAGCGGGACCGTGGCGCCGCCATAGAACGAGCGGAATGACTGGAGGCCCGCGAGCCCGAGGATGATCGGCGTCATCACGGCAAGCCCCGCGAGGAGCAGCGCCACGCCCCAGCGCCAGTCGCCGAGTCGCAGGCCGTAGCGACCCGGCCGGTCGCGAAATGCGAGCAGGACCAGCCCGAGGGGCGCGACGAGGAACAGCCCGAACCGCGCGACCGGGATCAGCCGCAGGCCGAGGACGTCGGTCGTGGCGTCGCCGCCTGCCGGCAGCAGCCAGTGCAGCTGGTCCACCAGGATGAGCGCGGTCACCGCGAACACGGCGATCGATGCGCGGATCGGGAAGCTCAGGCCCGCCAGGCGCCCGTCCCGCAGGTCGCCGGCGTCCGGGTCGCAGGGGGCGCCCGAGGTCGCACGCTCGTACAGGCGCCGGAGCGCGTCCATCCCGTCGTCTGGGGTCGCGCGGCTCAGCCGAGGCGCTCGAGCGGCTCCGGCCAGCGCCCTGCCCCGCCGACCGGCACGAGCCGCACGTCGACGCCGGCTCGATCGAGCAGGCTCGCCGCGATCGCCGCGCGCGACCCGGACTTGCAGAAGACGGTCACGGGCTCGCCCGCCGGCAGCTCGGCGGCGAGCTCGGCGATTCGAGCCGGAAGGTCGGCGACGAAGATCCGCTCGGCGCCCGGGACGACGCCGTCGGTCTGCCACTCGATCGGCTGACGAACGTCGAGGAGGACGCCGCCCTGGTCGCCGGCGGCGCGCGCATCGTGGGCTTCGCGCATGGTCGTGGTGGCGTAGCTCGCGAGCGAGCGCCCACTCTCCGCCCAGGCCGCGACGCCGCCGTCCAGGAAGCCGCTGATCCAGTCGTAGCCGATGCGAAGGAGCTCGGTCGTCGCCTCGCGGGCGGCGTCGGGCCTGTCGTCGGGGAGCACGAGGAGGACCGGTGCGCCGAACGGCACCAGCCAGCCGACGTAGCCGGCGAACGTCTGGTCCAGCTCGATGTTGATCGAGCCGGGCAGGTGACCCGCGGCGAACGCCGCGCGATCGCGCGCGTCGACGATGGCGGTGCCCTTGGCGGCGGCGGCCTCGAACGCCGCCGGGTCGAGCGCCGGCGGGACGATCAGCCGCCCCAGGATCCGGGGCCCGCGGCGGTTGATGCCGGCCATGTGCGCGTAGTAGGCCGGGAAGCGGCCGAGATTGCCGAGCGCTTGTGCGCGGAAGGCGTCCGGTCCGGCGTCGGCGAGTGCGAAGGTGGGATTCGCGAAGCGCTCCGCGCCGATCGTGGTGACACGGCCCGGGCTCGAAGGTCCGGCGCTGCAGAAGCTCCCGGCGCCGTGGGTCGGCAGGATCTGGGTGCTGTCCGGCAGCTCGGCGAGCCGCTGCAGGCTGCGCTGCTGATCCGTCGTGAGCGCCAGGGTCAGCGCCGGCCCGAGCAGGTCCGTCCGCCCTGCCGAGCCGACGATCAGGCTGCCGCCCGTGAACACGGCGAGCGGCGCGTCGGGCGTCGATGCGTCGACCGCGACTCCCGGCTGAGTGACCGCCCAGGCCAGGTGCTCCGGCGTGTGGCCGGGTGTTGCCATCGCGGTGAGTCGCAGCGCCCCGAGCTCGAGCTCGTCGCCCTCGTCCATGGGGCGGTGCTCGAAGGCGTAGCCGCCGCGCGCGGGCGCGGCGATCTCGGCTCCCGTGGCCGCGTGCGTCTCGAGGGCGCCGGACAGGTAGTCGTTGTGGACGTGCGTCTCGATGACGTGGCGAATCCGCCAGCCACGTTCCTCTGCGGCGGCAACGAATCGCCAGGCGTCCCGCTGCGGATCGACCAGCACCGCCTCGCGCCCGCTCGCGAGCAGGTACGAGGCGTCGCCAAGGCCGGGCGTCACGAACAGCTCGAGGTCCATCGGCCGCCATCGTACGGCCCGCGGCGGGTGCCCCGAGCGCGACCTACCATGTCGCGATGGCGACGATCGGCTACGCGGCCTCGATGGAGCAGTTCCACCCGAACGACCTGCTCGACTGGTGCGAGCAGGCGGAGGGCGCGGGCTTCCTCGCCGGGTTCATGGTCTCGGAGCACTTCCACCCATGGACGCCGCAACAGGGCCAGGCCGGCTTCGCATGGGCGTTCATGGGGGCGCTCGGGCTGCGGACATCGCTCCGATTCGGGACCGCCGTGACCTGTCCGGGCTTCCGCTACCACCCGGCCGTGATCGCCCATGCCGCGGCGACGCTCGGTGCGATGTTCCCTGGCCGCTTCTGGCTCGGCCTGGGGGCCGGCGAGGCGCTCAACGAGCACATCATCGGCGGCGAGTGGCCCGAGATCGGCGTTCGCTCCGCGATGATGTTCGAGGCGATCGAGGTCATCGCCAAGCTGTTCAGCGGTGACGTCGTCAAGCATCGCGGGACCCACTTCAAGCTCGAGAGCGCGCGGCTGTACACCCGCCCGGAGGAGCCGGTCCCGATCTACGTCGCGACGTCCGGACCGCTCAACGCCAAGAAGACCGGCAAGTTCGCGCAGGGGATGATCACCGTCGGCGCGGCCGACGAGAAGGTCAAGCTCCTGTGGATGGCCTGCGACGAGGGCTGCGCCGAGGTCGGCAAGGCCAAGGTCCCGAAGCTCCTCCAGCTCCACCTCAGCTGGGCCCCGACCGACGAGGAGGCCCTCCAGAACGCGATGCGCCAATGGCCGAACGGCGGGATGTCGTTCCCGAAGCAGGACGTCAAGAATCCCGAAGACTTCGCCGCGATGGCGAAGCTCGTCCGGCCGGAGGACTTCAGGAACCGAGTCCTGATCTCGTCGAACCTCGACGACCACCGCAAGCACATCCAGCACTACGTCGACATGGGCTTCGACGAGATCCACCTCCACAACGTCGGGCGCAACCAGGCCGAGTTCATCGAGGTCTTCGGCCGCGAGGTCCTGCCGAGCCTGAACCTGTAAGTCCCACGGCCGCGCGCCGGGTTGGCTAGTGACTCGTGGGCCGAGGACGGGCTAGGCTGGCGGGGCAGCGGCGATCGCGCGCTGTTCCCCAGCGAGGCCCGTGCCATGCGACCGGCCAGCCGATATGCCGCCCGCCGCTCCCTGCTCCCACGTCTCGCGGTCGGCGTTGCCCTCGGCGCGCTCCTCGTCGCGGTCCTGCCGGCGCTCCCGGCGATCGCCTCGGGTCCGGTCAAGGTCCGAACCGGCGACGTGACCATCGCCGTCGACCACCAGCGACTCGTCCGTCTCCCGATCGACGCATCGCACGCGGTGCTGCACTGGACCGGGGCGACCAACGCCCAGGTGAGCGTCGCGTTCGGCGAGAGTCCGGCGACCCTCGGCGATGACGAGGCGGTGCCGGTGGACGAGTCCTCGCCGGCGGGCCAGGCGTACAGCGATGTCATGCCCACCGGCGGCGCTCGATTCGCGCGGGTCACCACCGATCGGCCGATCGCCAGCCTGACGATCACGGCGATCGACAGCCGCGATCATCGGCCGGGTCTGCACATCGCCCCGCCGATCGCCGCGGCCGCCGTGGGCCAGCCGACGATCATCAGCCGGGCGAGCTGGGGCGCCGACGAGTCGTACCGCCTGGACGGTTCCGGTCAACCGCGCTTCGCCGAGAACTACTTCCCGCTCCAGAAGGCGATCGTCCATCACACGGCCGGGCGCAACAACGACCCGGATCCGGAGGCGACGATCCGGGCCATCTACTACGACCACGCCGTCCTCCGGGGCTATGGCGACATCGACTACAACTACCTGATCGACTGGCAGGGCCGGATCTACGAGGGCCGGCATTCCCGCGACTACGGCGGTGCGCCGATCACGACCGAGGACCTGTCCGGCAACGAGGTGCGCGGCTCGCACGCGAAGGAGTACAACGCCGGGACGGTCGGGATCGTGCTGCTCGGCAACTTCACCAGCGTGCTGCCGCCGCCGGCCCAGCGCACGGCCCTCGTCAACCTCCTCGCCTGGAAGCTGGAGCGCCACGGAATCAACCCGCTTGGTGCGGGCGCGTACGTGAACCCGGAGACGGGTGCGTCGACCTACCTCTACAACATCTCCGGCCACCGCGACGTGAATGCCACCGCATGCCCCGGGAGTGCCTTCTACGCCACGTTCCCGCAGCTGCGGCAGCAGGTGGCCGACAGGATCGCGTCGACGACTGGTGCGAGCCACGATCACACCGCGCCCGCCGCATTGTCCTTCTCGCCCATGGTGCCGGATCCGACCGGAGCGACGACGATTCCCTTCGGCCTGATCTTCAGCGAGCCGGTCACGGGCCTTGATGCCCGCGCCTTCACCGTCGGCGGCACGTCTCCGGGCTGGACGATCGACTCGGTGACGGGGAAGGCCTCGCCGTACACGATCAACGTCAAGCCGCCATCCGGCGGCCCACCGCCGGAGGGCACCGTCACGCTCACCCTCGCCGCCGGGTCGGTCGCCGACCTCGCCTCGAACCTCGGCCCCCTGGCGCCGGTCACGGCCACGGCGAACTACATCCACGACACCACCCCACCGACGGTCGTCCTGTACCAGACGCCGCATCGAAGCGCGAGCAACTCGGCGTTCTTCGACTGGACGGCGACGTTCAGCGAGCCCGTCATCGGGTTCACCGTCCCGGACGTGACGATCGGTGGCACGGCTCCTGCCAGCTGGTCGATCCTGCGCATCTACGGCCAGGGCTCGACGTACAGCTTCTCGACGGACCAGGCACCCCTGTCCGACGGGACGCTCACCGTCCAGATCGCCGCCGGTTCGATGACCGACCTCGCCGGCAACCCGAACGCCGCATCGAACCTCGTCACCATCGTCGTCGATCGGCACGCCCCCGTGACGAGCGTTCCGACGGTGTTCCTTCGCACCGGCACCACGCTCAGCGGCGGCTCAATCCCGGCGACGGTGGCCTGGTCCGCGAGCGACGTCGGTCCGGCCGGGATCGCCTCCTATGACGTGGCGCGGAGCCTGGACGGCGCCCCGTTCCGGGTGATCGCCGGCGGCGTCACCGGGCCATCGATCTGGGCGACCCTCACCCCGGGGCACAGCTATCGGTTCGAGGTCCGGGCCCGTGACAGGGTTGGCAATCTCGGAGTCTGGCGCACCGGGTCAACGGTCCGGCCCGCGCTGATGCAACAGACGAGCACCGCGGTCCACTTCTCCGGATCTTCTGCGACGAGCTACTCGAGCGCGTACTCGGGCGGCTCGGAGCGCCATCTCGCCGCGGCGGGTGCGTGGGTGTCCTATGCGACGACGGCCCGAAGCCTCTCGTTTGTCACCACCGTCGGCCCGAACCGAGGCTTTGCACGCGTCTACATCGACGGCGTCTACCAGACGACGCTCGACCTGAACGACCCGGTGACGAGGTATCGGTTCGTCGCCTTCTCGAAGACGTGGTCGTCCGTCGGGACGCACACGATCCGGATTGTCTCGGTCGGCAGCCCCGTCGCACGGGTGGACATCGACGCGTTCGCCGTCCTTCGCTGACCCGCGCGTCAGCCCCGGAACTTCGGCTCGCTGCGCGCGATCCGGCGGGCGCGCCCCGTGATCTCGATGAACTCGCGCAGGTGCCGCATCGGCTGGATGTGGCTGCGCTCGTCGCCGTAGATCGTCCGGATCGGGACCCAGTCGATCGGCCAGCCCTCGCGCAGGCAGATTGCGATCATCTCGACCTCGAAGGCGAAGCTCTGCTCGACGCTGTCGAGGGTCGCCCGCATGAGCCGCCGACCGATCAGCCGGTAGCCAGACTGGTTGTCGTCGATCCACAGGCCCAGGGCGCCTGACAGGCCCGCCGTGCCGAGCCAGTTCGCGAGCCGGCGGACCGGCGGCATGCGCGAGAAGCTGCGCTTGCCGACGATCAGCTCGGTCGGCAGGCTGGCGGCCCTGCGCCGTTCGAATGCGTCGAGGAAGGTCGGGATCTCGGCGGGATCGTGCTGGCCGTCGCCGTCGAGCGTGACGACTGCCTCCGCGCCGTCCGCGAGCGCCGCCGCGAACCCCGCGCGCAGGGCAGCGCCCTTGCCCCGGTTCGGTGCCTGGCGGACCACCCGCGCGCCGGCTGCCTCGGCGCGCACGGCCGTGTCGTCGCTGGAGCCATCGTCGACGACGATCGCGTCGAGGTGCCGGCGGACGCCCTCGACGACTCGCTCGATCCGGCCCGACTCGTCGTGCGCCGGAATGACCGCGAGGATCACCCGCCCGGCCCGGGGCCTGGCCGCCGGCGCCGCGCCGCCAGCCAGAGCCCACCGATGATCAGCGCGAAGGTGATACCCGCGATGAGGACGAGCGCCGGCTGCGCGCCCGCTGCGACGGCCGGATCGATGCGGTCGGTCGTATCCGGGGGCGTCGCTGGCCCGGCCGACGTCCCGGCCGCGGTCGGCTGCAGGGCCGTGCCCGTCGGCGTTGGCGACGCGGTTTCAGTCTCCAGCGGGATCGAGCTCGCCGTCGACCGTGGTGCCGGGAGCGGCGCGCCGCTCATGCCCGGCGACGCGATCGAGGGCGGAACCACGGTCGTCGTGAAGTTGGCCCACAGGTACGCCCGGAGGGTCAGGCCGGACGCGCGGATGTCCGCAGCGCGTCCGCGACCGACGTACCGGAAGTGCCACGGCTCCGACCCGTAACAGGTCGTGGCTGCCTCGGCCTTCGGATAGCTCATCACGAACCCATATTCCCAGGCGTGGGCGGCCATCCACTTGCCGGCCGCCGTCGAACCGAATGCCCCAGCCGGCGGCGAGCCGCCGGCATCGCTTCGGAAGTCGATGGCCACGCCGAGCTGGTGCTCCGAGTGACCGGGCCGCGCCGGCGTCAGCAGCGTCTGGTGGGCGCCGAACTGCCGCACCCAGGCATCGAACACCTGCTGCTGATCCCCATAGGAGCGGTATGCGCTCTCGATCCCGAACGCCGCGCCCGCGGCCGAGGCCGCCCGGCGCATCGCACGCAGGTCATCGATCACGATCGCCCGGACCTGGCTGTTGCCGGTCAGGCCGGCCTCCGAGACCGGGACGAGATCCGGCGGGACGTAGCCTTTCGGCACGGCAAGGATCGTGTCGACGAGCGTGCTCGACCAATCGTCGTAGCCGCGGGGAGAGGTCAGGAGGTCGTCATAGCGGCAGGCCGGCAGCGCGCCGATGGCGCGCGCACCGATCGGCCCGATGGCGGGTCGGATGACCAGGATCGCCAGGAGCGCCACGGCCGCCGCGACCGAAGCCAGGCGGGCGTGCATGGCGTCAGCGCATGTTGCCGTTGTGGCCGAGGCTGTACCGGCCCGGCTGGGGCCAGTACGAGAGGCCGTGCGGGTTCATACCGGTGTCGATCGTGGTGATGATCGCCCCCGATTGCGAGTTGACCACCGTGATGTAGCCGCTGTATCGGTTCGAGATCCAGAGCTGCGAGCCGTCAGGGGACTGGGCGATCATGTCCGGGGTGCCGCCAATGGCCCACGTGGCCACCACCTTGCGCGTGGCGATATTGATCACGGACAGCGATGCGGCGAGGCGATTCGTGACGAAGAGCTTCGTCGCATCCCGGCTGATCGCCAGGCCGTGCGCCCCAACCCCGGCCTGGATGAAGCCTGCGTACTGGAGGGTCGAGGCGTCGACGATGTCGATCTCATTGCGAACCTGGTTCGCGACGAAGACGACCTTCCCGTCGGGCGACAGGCGCACGTCCGTCGGCGAGCCCCCGACGCGCAGGGAGGTGATCACCTTCATCGCCGCGACATCGACCGCGACGATGCGCCCCGCGAACTCGGTGCTCAGGAAGAGCGTCTTGCCATCGGCGGAGAAGTCGAGGTGGTTGGCCCCGGCCCACGGGATGGGGACGAACCCGACCTTCTTCCACGTCTTGGGATCGAGGAACAGGAGGCCGTTCGGGTCGGTCGGGGCGCCGGCGGCCATGTCCTCGACGACGATCGCCCGGGTGCCGTCCGGCGTGAAGTACAGGTTGTACGGATTCGGAACCTGGATGACCGTTCCGTTGGGCCGACCTGTGCGGGGATCGATCTCGGTCATCGATCCGGCGTTCATGTTGTTCACGTACAGGACCTGGCCATCCCAGGCCGGCGTGATGTGCTCGGGCGACGCACCGACCTTGAAGCGGCCGATGATCTTGAATGTCGCCGGGTCGATGACGACGACGTCGCCGGACCGCTCGTCCGGTACGTAGACGCGCTCCGGGAACGCCGCCCAGCTGCTCTGGATCCGGCCGTTGAGCGTTGCCCAGTAGACCCCGCCGGGCTTGTCCGGCGCGGCGCTGGGGGCGATCGTCGGGCCAGCCGTCGGCGACAGCGACGGCCCGGCCGATGGCGGCGGCTCGGTCGCCAGCGCAGCGGTCGTCGCCTGCGGCCCCGTCGATGACGCGGCGGTCGAGGCAGGGGAGACCGTTGGACCCGGGCTGCACGCACTGATCAGCACGACGGCGGCAAGGACGGCCGGAACACGTTTGGGAACCACGGGCGCCGAGTATAGGCGTCGGGGGCGGCGCGGCCTCGGGGAAGGAAGTCCTGTAGCCTGCGGCCATGGGACGACGTGCGCCCGAGCCGCCCGCGTCCGGATGTGGAGTCGGGGCCCGAACCGCGCGTCGACCACGCTGGCGCATCGCGGCGGTGATGGCGCTCGCCCTCATGGTGACCGCCGCCGGTTGCGGGACCCCGCCGGCCACGCCAGGAGCGTCGGCCGCGTCCGTCGCGACGGCACCTGCCCCGGCGACGCAGACATCGCCCGCGGCCACGCCCCCGGCCACGCCCCCGGCCACGCACGGCCCTTCCGCGACCGCAGCTCCGAGCCTCCACGTCACGATTCTGTCGGCCAGGCTCCCGACCGGGACGAGCCGCGGGGGGGGGGGG
>DASQIK010000041.1:0-23468 GCA_035631615.1 Candidatus Dormiibacterota bacterium
GATCTCGACCGCGACGACCTGACGGTGCCCGAGGCGGTGCCCGTTTTCGCGAACGCGGCCGTAGCCAGTGCGCTTGCATCCGGCCATACCCCGTCCTTTGCCATCGGGAGTGCGGTGCCCCGAGCAATCTCGCTCCGCCTCGGCAGCCGCTTCGTATGGCAAGGCGGCAACGTCGAGGTCGTCGTGTCGGGCCCCGAGAAGGTCCTCGTCCGCGAGGCCGGAGACGCCCACGCGGAAGCGACCTGGGTGGCCCGGAAACTTCTTGAGGCCGAGTGGCGGAACGGTGCTCTCGTGATGGCCGAGCCGACCGCCGCGGAAGATGCCGGCCACGCCGGTGCCCGGCTGGCGCGCCAGCGCTACGAGCGCGCGGGGGAAGAAGGGCTTGCCGAGGCCATCCGGCGTTGGGACCTGCTCGGAGCGTGGAAAGCCAGCGAGCGGAAGGTGATTCCGCTCGCCGCGACGCGGCGGAGCCTCTATCGCTGGGAGCGGGAGCGCCGCGAAATGGAGGTCCTGACGGGCGATCCCTTCGTCGGCCTCTGCCCGCTGCCGCCATCCGGCAACCACAAGGACAAGATCCACAGGCGCGTCGCCGAAATCATCGCCGCGGTCATCATCGAACGCTACCTGATCCCGAACGGCGACCTGCCGGTGGCGGTCATCGCCGAGGTTCATCGCCGGTCCATGGAGGCGAGCCTGCCGAAGCCCCACGCCCGCACCGTGCAGCGTCGGCTTGAGGAGATTCCGACCGAGATCGTTGCCGAGGCGCGTGAGGGCCGCAAGGCCGCTTACAACCTGCGCCAGTGGGCGACCACGAGGCCCGACGCCGCCCATCCCAACGGCGATTTCCCGTTCGCGGTCGCCCATATCGACGGGACCGAGCTCGATCTCGAGTGTGTCCACAGCCGGACCCGACTCAACCTCGGGCGACCGTGGCTCCATCGGATGGTCGATGGGCAAACCGGCATGGAGCTTGCGCGCTACCTCGGTTTCGTGAACATCTCGCAAGCCGTCGTTCTGGAGCTCATCTGGCGTTGCGCCCTGAAGTGGCGGGCTCTCCCCCTCCGCCTCACCGTCGACATCGGATCCGAGCATCGCGGCAAGGCCCTCAAGGTCCTCGCCTTGGCCTATGGCATCGAGATCAACTGGCGGCCGAACTCGCGGCCTCGCCACGGCGCGCCGATCGAACGCTCGTTCCTCGCCCTCGACCTCGACCTCCTGCACCAGCTCGCCGGCAACACCCAATCGCGCAGGAACGTCCGTCAGGAGACGCCCGAAGTCAACCCCTCCAAGCACGCAGTCCACAGCATCTATGCGCTCGATGAGATCATCGACCGCTACAACGAGATCATCGCGGAGCGCATCGCCCCAGAGCTCGGGGACAGGCGGGGCGAGATACTGCGGCGAGGACTGCAGGCGCGCGCCGGGACGGTCGTTCCGTTCGTCGCGGCGGATGACCGCCTGCGGTTCCTGACCCTCGCGCCCGTGGAGGGAACGACGCGCAGCGTCCATCCGGTCAAGGGCTTCATGGTCGGGCGCCACACGTACCACGACCCACGCTTCGCGGTGGCCCCCCTCGCCAACACCAGTCGTGAAGTTCGCCACGCAGTGGGCGACCCGACCTTCGTGATGCTGGACACGGGCACGGGCTACCTTCGCGTTGCCGTTCGCTCGCTCGCGCGCGAGCGCGTCACCTCGGTCGACGAGATTCCCTTCGTCGCCGCGGAACGAGCCCGGACGTCGACGTTGGCCGACACCGCGAACGATGCCGTCCGAATCGAGCTCGCCGGGCTTCGCGAGACAGCCGAGGTCCTGAGCGCGGCCGAGGCCAAGAGCGCGTCGACGATCGATCCGTGGGCCGGAATGGCGGGCGGCGAGCGGCGTGACGAGTACCTCGACCGCCTGCGGCACGAGGAGACCCTCGAAACGCAGGCGATGCGTCATGGGTCGCTAGTCCCGGAGCTCGGCCTCGCGGATCCAGCTGCGGTGCAGCCGGACCTCTCCACCTCGGATGCGGACGCTGCAGACGCCTACGAGCCGTACGACGAAGCGTGGGAGGGGATCGCGTGACCAATGCCGATGGGCCCGGTTCTCCCACTACGCCAAGCGAAAGAGAACCGACGACTCCCCCTCTGCTGCCCCTCGTCGCCGTCACTGCTCGCCCGACCGCGCGCACGCCCTTGTCCGAGCCTTCCGCCCTGGCGGCGACCATCGCAAAGCACCCGCGGCTCACGATCGCCCTCGAGCAGACGATGGAGGTTCTCACGAGCCCCGCCGACCACCCCTTTGTCCTGGTCGTTGGGCCAGGCGGCGTCGGCAAGAGCCAGCTCGTCCAGCTTCTCGATAACACCCTCCACTGGGAGGCGTCGTCGCTGATGGAGGCTGATCCGTCGTTCAAGCCGTGCATCGTGGTCGAGGCCCCCGCCTCCTCGACCGCGCATTTCGACTTCCTCCGCCTCTGGGAACGGATCATTGAGCGTGCGGAGGGCGAGTCACGCGGCATCATCGGCGAGTCGTCTCTGGCGCTCGGCAAGGTCGCCGCCGTCAATGGCGCCCGCGGCAACCGAGAGACGGACCTGTTCACGGCGGCCGTTCGCGCCTGTCGCTCGCGAACTGTCCAGACCATTCTCCTGGACGAGGCCAACCACCTGTCGGTCTTGGCGGCGTCTGCTCGGGCGCCTGAGCAGCTCGACAAGCTCAAGGACTTTGCTAAGTCCGCCGGCGTCCGCATCCTGCTCGTCGGAGCGTTTCCTGTGCTGGCCTTCCGAGACATCAGCTTTCAGGTCGCCCGACGGATCCGCACGGTCCCCTTCCTTGGCTACGAGGTCACGAGCAAGCGCGAGCGAGCCGGATTCCGCGCGGCTGCGGCCCAGCTTCTCGTTGCGATGCGTGGAGAGCCCGTCAGCCTCGACGACGACCTTGCTGCGTACCTGCACGAGGGCTCGGCTGGTTGTGTCGGCAATCTTCGCAACTGGCTCGTCCAGGCCGAGCACCACATGCTGCGTCAGCCAAAGGCGCGCAACCTCCGCGGCGTCTTACGGGTAACGGCATATCCCCCCGGCACACTGCGGCAGGCGCGACAGGAGATCGAGGCCGGTAAGGAGATCCTGGCAGGCGTTCGTCCACCGGTCCCCGAGCGGCCGTACTCGCCGCCGCGCACGGCCAGCGGCCAGAGGCTGAAGCCGGGCGAGGCGCACCCGACTCGTCTCGTCATGCAGGACGCTCCCCTTGCATGACGAGGCAGGCCTGCCCGCTGCCTGGACCTTCGGACCCGATGCTCGGCCAGCGCGGAGCCTCGTGGCCGGACTTGAACCGATCGGCGTCGGCACATCTCTTTGCGAGGACTTGGCCAGCTACTTCTCGCGGGTGGCTTGGAACCAATACCGCGCTCCCTCGGGACTCGTGCGTGAGGTGATGGCAACGGGACTCGGCGACGCGCTCGGGCCTGAGGCCGCCCAGCAGGCGTGGCGAGCCGAGTTTGCCAAGATCACCTCGCGCCGAACAGCCAGCCTGATCGGCTCTGCCCAAGCCGCCGCTACTTGGGCGCGACTCCTCGGCTCCGCGACGGGGAGGACCGACCTCGAGGACCTGACGCTGCTGGCATGGGGTGAGGTTCTGCCTTCGAAACGGCTCTTACGCCTGACGCGGGCATGGTGCGCGCCCTGCCTGGCACGGCAGCGGCGTCAACGGGAGGTCGTATACGCCCCACTCCTCTGGCAAGTCGCCGAGGTGGCGATGTGCCCGGAGCACGAGGTGCGGCTCGAGACCCGATGTGGTGCCTGCGGTGCCTCGCCGCCGATCTTTACGCACTGGAGCCGGGTGGGGCTGTGCTCCTGCGGTGAGCGACTGGAGCTGGCCTCGCTCGCACCCCCTGTACCCGTGACGGGCGTCGAACTCGACTGGCAGCGCTTCGTGGCAGCCGAGGTGGGCTCGCTCATCGCGGCCACCCCCCGGTTGCCAGCGCGACCGGACGGATCAGCGTCCGCGGCGGCCGTCTACCTCAGCTGGGAGCGATCGGGCCTGTCGCTCAAGAAGCTCGCCAAGTCGATCGGGCTGGCCGTGTCCACGTTGAGCGAATGGAAGGACGGCCGCCATCAGCCGTCGCTTCCGGGCGCGCTCCGCCTCTGCCGGTTGGCCGGCGTAAGTCTCGTGCCATTCCTGCGCGGCGACCTCGAGTCCATGCGTGCCGCGCCGCTCCCTGCCCTGCCACCGCTCGTCGAGCCGTCGCGGGAGAGGCACCGCAGCATCGACTGGGTCGCCGTCCGTATCGAGCTCGAGCGAGCATTGGCGACGGGCGACCCGGAATCTCTGGGACAGATCGTCCGCCAACTTGGCCTTGAGTACCACCAGGCACGACGGGCATTGCCTGAGCTGTGCGCGGCGATTACGTCCAGGTATCGGGCGTTCGCGGCCGCTCGGGCATCGGATCGCTTCGAACGAGACGCGCAGCTCGTGCGGGCGACCGTGGCCTCCCTCCGAACGGAAGGTCTTCGGCCCAGTCGGCAGCGCGTCCAGGCCCGGCTGCCGGCTCCGGTCACCCTGCGCCGGCCCAAGCTCGCCGGCGTCTGGAGGGACGAAGTTGCGCAGAGTTGAGTGCGTAACTCTGCGGCCTCGAGTTCGACTGCAGCCAGGAAGTCAACCGACTCAGCCGGGAGATGAGGGACGAGCGAGCCGCGACCTCGTTTGCCGCGCAATGCGGAGCCTGGCGGCGGGCGTCCTACATGGCCGAAGGGATAGTCGTCTTTGACCCTTGTCTTCCGAGTCGATCGCGACGAACTGCAGCGCCAATTTCGTGAGGCGAGAGGTTGCTCGCGTTTCCAACATACCGCTCGAGACCTGCCTAACGGACGCGAGAACTCTCGACCGGGTCACCGAGCCACTGACAACGACTCGAGGAGTCGTTCGCCGACACGCGCGTCAGACTCTGTCATTCGCCAGCCGAATTGGCGCGCAAGCGACGGGACGTCTGCGGCCGCGGCATTCGGACTAACGAGTCTTAGATGGTGCAATTTTGCCGCCATCGACAAGGCGGCTGCGTTCCATGCCCCCGTTTCCCGAGTCGTCTCCACGACCCGTCGCGCCACGTCGCGTACAGGAGAAGCTATTTCGCGAGCGGCCGCACGCCCGGCGTCGGTGATGCGGTAGCTGTACTGCATCGGGTCGAACGTGCTGGGTTGCCATGGCTCCAATAGGCGGACGGTTTCCTCCACGAGCCCGAGGGCTACGAGCCGTTCGACCTCGGACTGCAGCTCGCTTGAATATGGCCCGTAGAAGTGGGGTCGGAACCAGAGTGGATCGTCCTGCGACGAGGCCGCGAGGTAGACCAACTTCTGGAGCATTGTTCGACCGGGAACCTCGTCCGCGGCGTCAAGAACCGCGAGGGCATAGTCACGCTCCGCCATGAGCCGCCTCCGCCAATGTCTCCCGAAGCAACCTTATCGCTGCCTCTGTCGATCTCGTTTCCAGCTGCGGATCGTCCCGGCGTCCATTCGGAGCGTACACGACAAGCTGGCGTCGCCATCGATCCGAAGGCTGGGCGGAGAAGATCTCGCTCCGCCCGAAGAACGGTTCGACGAGACCGTCGACGGTCACGAAGTTGATGTCCTGATCGTGGCTCAGAGGATCGGGCGCCTGGAGGACGTGCCGCGCGTCGATGACATGGGCGATCAGGTCTTCCCGTGGGACCCCGAGCTCGTCAGCCAGTTGATCACTGAAGGCACCGCCCAGGTCGAGTCCCTTCGTACCGGCCAGCTGTTGCGCGGCCTCCTCGCCCAGTTCGAGCCTCAGCTCCTCCCCTTCGAGGAAGACGAGGACCTTGAGCAGCCGATGATCGCGTAGGCGCTCGAACATCGAGCGCGCGAGGCCGGCGTCCCCGGCCAACACCTCGGAAAAGATTCGCCAGTCATCCCACCGCTCGTACTCGCGAAACCAGTCGACGAAGGAGCCTTCGTCAGGAAGCGTTAGGAGCTCCGTCGGAACGGCCCGACCGAGGGCCGACCGCAGACCGCGCTGGAGCATCAAGTCGGTGACCACTCGATTGCGGTGGCCGTAGACCGTGCGGTTCATCTGGTACCGAGCGAGGATCAGGCCTTCCACCGACCAGATGCCGTTCCAGCGAAAGGCGAGGAAGCTCTCGGCCCCCGACTGGACGGCCACGACCTGGTCGATGAAGTACTCGTAGTCGAAGTGGCCCTGGTTGGCGCCGGTGTAGTGGCTGTCGCGGCGCAGATAGTCGATCCGATCGGCGTCCGTGGGCCCGGACACGATGTCGCGCAGGACCGTCCGCGGGCCACGGGCAAGCAACAGGTCGGCGATCGAGGTCGAGGAGCCGGGAACGTCGGCGTCGACGACGTCGCGAATCTCGGGAAGGTGCTCGACGGCCATCCCTCCGATCCACTCGTGGCCCTTCCGGCCGCCGGCGTTCAAGAAGGGATCGGACACGTGGGAGAAGGGGCCGTGCCCGATGTCGTGGAGCAGAGCGGCCAGGCGGGCGATGCGGACGTCCGGCTCATCGACGGGAGGCGAGAATTCGAGTTGGGGTCCGAGTTCGCGCAGTCGGTGAGCGATGCGGCCAGCCACATGGCACGTGCCGATGCCGTGCTCGAACCGTGTGTGCGTGGCCCCGGGGAAGACGAGCATGGTCATGCCGAGCTGGTGGATGCGCCGGAGACGCTGATAGAGCGGCGTGTTGATGAGCCGCCACTCCTCGTCCCGGAGCTCGATCTGGCCCCAGACCGCGTCCCAGATGTTCTTCGGTCTTGTCATTTTCGAACATCTGTTCTATCGTCGGTGGTCGTGCTGGTCCCTCCGTCTTGACATTCTTCAGTACCTGGCGCCGATCGCCCCATGGAGGTTCTTAGCCATGGGTAAGGATCGATCGTCGGACGCCTCGTTCGCCTATATCCAGTCGCGGCTACCGCCGCGCTGGGTGCTTCACTCCATTCAGCTCACTGAGGATAGTCAGTACTCGGTCCTTCTCTACACGCGCGGGCCGATGCCTCGAGAGCTCGTTGGCCGGATCTACGGTTTGGGTCGGACTCCTCGCGCAGCTCTAAATGACGCGGCCGATAAGCTCGACGCCTTTCTGATGGGGCGGCCGAGTGGGCAAACCGGCTCTACCGACCCAGAGCCTCGGCTTCGTCAAGCAATGGTGCAAGCGGGCAGTTCGCGCCCCCCTTTCGCGGACGCTCCGCAGCGGTCCGCGCGTCAGGCCTGGAGGCCAGATGAGGTGAGGACCCTGTCTGACTTGCGGGCGCGAAGGATGGCACCGTGGGCAATTGCCCCTCTGTTGGGCCGCAGCATGGGCTCCGTCCAAGCCAAAGCTCGTCGGGTCGGACTAGGTGGACCAGCTGATTAGCCGGTGCTGCAGATCCCTCAGGGCAGCTGGTCCCTCGTACCTCGTTGAGCGGAACCGCATAGCTTCCACCTCCGGCCGACCGTAGACCTGCGCTCCGGACGTACGACGATCCGAGGGAGATGCCTACTTTTCGTCCCGCCCAGTACGCCGCATGCTCAACTCGGGGATGCCGAGTCCTTCGCTTTGACTCGCCATCATCGGTGACCGTGGAGGTGCGTGGCGGGTTGGGGGACTTCAATCGACGTTCGTTTGTCGCAGCGGCCGGGTATGACATCCGCGTCACCGCCCGCTGCATGGTCGAGGATCTGGCAGCGGATCCGACCGGACAACTCGAGGACATCGCAAAGCATCCGATCATCCGAGGGCTCTGCGGCAAACACGACCTTGACCCATCCTTCGTCGACAGCGTTGGTCCTGCCGCAGGCGAAGAGACGTTGGGAGTCCTCCAGTTCGGCGATGACCATCGTGGCGCCGTCTGGCACGACAAGCGCAACAACGCGTTCTGGCTGTGCGCCTACCGCTGGCATCGGTCGGGAACGCCCGACGACGCCTTTCCGTACTTCGAGCGGTTGCTCGCCGACGATCGGATCTACCCCGACGATCTCGACAGAATCATGCTCTACCGCGATCGGGCAGAACGGCTCATCGATGCGATCCCGCAAGACGGGGGCCGCCTCCGAATGTCTGCGCTGGCGAGTCCCAGTCGCGAGATCTCCGGCTCGATCGGCCCATTTCCGGCGCGCGTCGTGGTCGTCGAGGTCGATGGTCTCCACGAACTGTACGTTGCGCTCAAGATCGTGCCGTTCGACGTCAACCAGCTCGATGCCGTGCTGCTCGCGCTGTGTCCGTCCGCCGATGTCTGGCAGGCTTGGCGTCCTGTAGTCGAGCTTCCGACAGGACGTGTCGATGTCGCCCGTGGCGAACTTGCCTACTCCTGCTTGCTCGACTGATGGCTCGATGGTCTGGCGCCTAGTCCACCGCTCACTGCTCGCCGCGGTCGGGTTGCCCGAGCATGCGATCTGGAGTCCTGGGTCAGCGTTTCGAGCAGCTGCTCGCGGCTCCCTCGCCGGAGGACGTTCGACACGTCTTCGTAGCGTTGGCTGAGCTCGTCAGTGTGATTCGCCAAGAAGCTCCGCCACGCCTCGGTGACGAGCTCGCTGGGTTCGCGCCCCGTCCGCTCGGCCACCTGCGCGATTTGCGCGGAGAGAGCGCTGCTGAGTCCGACGGTGGTTCTCAGCGGCTCGGACCCCGCCGTGGCCTTAACGATGGCCGGGTGGACGTAGGTATGGCCGGTGCGGCCGGCGCCCTCTCGACGGAGGAGCAGGCCTTGGCTGAAAAGATCACCCAGGGTGTTACCGACCGACACTGGATTGCCGCCCGTCCGCCCTGCCACCGCTGAAGCCGTGGCCATACCGAGCGCGGCCAGATTGTCGAGAGCGGATCGTTTCGCTGGTGTCAGGGACACCGCTGGCTCCGCGAGCTCCAACTCGCCGGAGCTCGGGGCGACCCAGATCGGGATATCGCTTGCCGCGGCGATCGCTCGGAGCACGTCGCGCACTGTGTCGTCTTGGGTTACGAAGATGAACGCGATTCTCCCGCGGTTTCGGTTCGCCCGCTCGTTCTGAAGATCTCGAATGAGCTGGAGCAACTGGCCGGCCTCGGGTTCGAACGAGGCCGGAAGGTCAACGACGACGGGCAGCGGCTCCGTGACCTGCCCGGTGAATGTCGTTGCCACCCAGTCGGACATGGCCACGCGGCGCTGTGAGGCCGGCATCTCACGGGGCAAGACGGGTGGCCGAACCACCACGTCGCCGAGGCGGGGTTGCAGGGCTGGCATGTGGGGGCTCCATCCATGAACGGAACGGCCCGAGTCTACGACCCGGGGCGGAACGATCGTGGTTCCGCTCATCGATGTCAATATACAACTTGCTATAGGAGAACAAGTGTAGCATAGTTGCGTCCACGCACAGAGGAGCCACGCCATGCCAGATCCCCACATCGATCTAACGGTCATCGTCAGCGGGCAGCCGACGACGGTTCGGGCCAATCCGCACGCACCCCTGCAGACGGTCGTCGCGAAAGCCCTCGAGCAGACTCACAACACGGGTCAGCCCCCCGAGAACTGGGAGCTGAAGTACGACGGCAAGGTCCTCGATCTCTCAGCAACGATCGAATCGTTCGGCTTCCCGGCCGGTGCCAACCTCTTTCTCACGTTGAAGGCCGGCATCGGTGGAGACGTCTAGCCAGGTCGTCGATCCCGACGTCTCCCGGGCAAAGTTCGAGCGCGAGGTCGCCCAATTCCGGGGGCTCGCCGGAGCCTATCGAGAGCGAGGCTGGTTTCTTGCCGAGGCCGACTTCCCCATCGCGATCGTCGTGATGGCGGCACGGAATCTGCGCCCGAGCGCGGTCGTGACGGGTGTCCGGTTTGACTACACCGACTACGATCTGCGGCCACCCTCGGTGCGACTCGTGGATCCCTACACAGCCGAGCCATTTGCTTCGAAGGACGCGCCTACCAACCTACAGAGGGCCGTTCGGACAACCCAGCTGGCGTTCCCGGGGCTTCCCGAGGGGATCGCAGTCCCTCAGCTCATTGAGAACCAGCCACTCCTTCAGGCGTATGGACCGGAGGAAATCCCGTTCATCTGCCTTCCCGGCATCCGCGAGTACCACGACCACCCGGGGCATTCGGGCGATGCCTGGGAGTTGCACCGGACCGCAGGAGCCGGTCGCCTCGTTCGGCTGCTCGAAGTCATCGACCGCTATGGGACGAGCCCGATCTCCCAATACAACTTGGAAGTCCGGATCCAGGGCTACGGCCAAGCCGAAGTCCCGCAGTGATCGAACGGCTGCGCGTCCCATCGGCGGTCCTCACATCGAGTGAGCAGGCCCTTCGCGAGGCGGGCCGCAGCGGCCTCGAACTGTTCGTGCTGTGGACGGGCATCCGTCATGGCGAATTGTTCGAGGTCCAGTCCCGGCACGTGCCTCCACAGTCGTCCTACCGATCGCAAGACGGCTGCTCCGTGAGGGTAGGGAGTGAGGCCTTGTATGAGCTCAATGTCTGGCTCTACGAACACGGCGAGGCACTCGGCGTCCAGATCCACAGCCACCCGACGGACGCGTACCACTCCGAGACCGATGATGCCTTTCCGATCGTGACCACAGAGGGCGCGCTCTCCGTAGTCGTCGCCGACTTCGGGCGCTTCGGAATCCTCGATCAGAGCACCGCCATCTACCGTCTGGAGGACGGGCGCTGGCAGGAACGGCCCGTCCAGATCGAGATCGACTGACCATGGCGCTCGCCGATTACTACGGGCGCGGCGCTCAGGCCGCGTCGCAGGTTCTGGCAGGCTTCGACGCGGCGGCGTTCGAGCAGCACGTGCGTGCCCTTGAGGTCGGTGTTGCGTTCGGGCCAGACGTGGTCGAGTCGACTGAGGGGCCTGCGCTGCTCGACCTCCTTGTTCGGCTCCTCGCGCGCTTCTACCCAGCGGTGACGTTTACGGCCCCCGAAGGGGCCCTACGCGACTCCCTGGCGGCGCTCGCGCGCTCGATCAACCCGCAGATTGAGATTTCCTCTGCGGGCCGGCCACGGATCGGCGTCGTTGTCGGGACACAAGGGCAAGCCTTCCGGCGATCGATCTTTGCGGGCTGTGATGGTTGGACCGGGTCTGCCGGGACCGCGGGGCCACTGACGACCGGAGCGTCCACCGAAGCGGTCGGCGCCGGCATCGCCGCGTGCCTGGCTACCGCGCTCTTGTTTCGGGTGGCCGTGGTAGGACAGCGGCCGAGACGAGCGACAGAGACGCTCGATGGCGCCCTCTTCGGCGAGATCCCGACCCCCCGAGGGGGCCCCTTTGAGGCGGTCCTGGTCGGCTGCGGCGCCATCGGCAACGCCGTCGCCTGGACGATGGCGCGAAGTCCCGATCGGGGTCGGCTCCTGCTGGTTGACCCCGAGGCGATCGAGCGGTCGAATCTGCAGCGGTACGTCCTGGCCCAGCGTGATGACGAGGCGGCGGCGAAGGTCGACGTCGTCCGCCGGTTCTTCAGCGACGCGGTTCGGGCGACGGCACATCGCGGTGACTGGCAGAGTCTCGTCGCCGACCGAGGCTATGACCAGTCCAACGTCGCGGTGGCTCTCGATTCCGCGGAGGACCGTCGGGCCGTGCAGGCGAGCCTGCCGCGTACGGTGGTCAATGGTTGGACCCAACCGGGCGATCTTGGGGTGTCCAGCCATAGCGTCTTCGGGGGCGATGGCGCTTGCCTCGCCTGCCTGTACCTGCCCGCCGGCAGAGGCCCGAACGAGGACGAGATCTACGCGCGCGCCCTTGGAATCCCGGATCGCCTCGCCGACGTCCGGACCCTGCTGCACACCGAGGCCGCCGTTGGCGAGGCTTTGATCGCGATGATTGCCACTGCGCTCGCGCGACCTCTCGAGGTGTTGGCGCCGTTCTCGTCTCGTCCCATCCGGGATCTCTACGTCCGTGGGATCTGTGGTGGCGAGGTCTTACCGCTGGGTTCGACCAGATCGGTCCGTGCCGACGTCCATGTGCCGCTCGCCCACCAGTCCGCGTTGGCCGGCGTGCTGCTCGCGGCGCGACTCACGGAGGCATTGCGACGCGGGCAGCCAACCATGACCCACGTCACGCAGCTCGACGTCCTCAGGCCGATCCAGCCGTATCCGACCCACGCCGAGGCCGCCCGCGAGGGCTGCATCTGCCGCGACATCGATTTCGTCGCGCGCTACCGGAGCAAATGGCATGTGTGAGTCGATTGTTCGACCGCCCCCGTCGAGCTCATCACACGGTGTTAGACGTGTTCCTGTCACGCGATGATTGAGCTCGAGCCAGACGAGCCCGGCCGACGGCCCGGCGGGGGCGATTCACAGAGGTCCGCCGTCGCCGGAGTCGCATCGCCGTACTCGACGGGGGGCGGCGGCACGGCCCTCGAGCACAAGTACGGCGCTGTACTGCTCGCCCATCTCCTAACGGAAGACCCTGTCCCGATGCTCGGCGACGACGTCGCGCTCCGAGAGGTCCACTTCCAGGCTGCATCGGCCGCGAGCCCGGTCGACGACTTTGTCCTCACCGGAGAGGCACCCGACGGATCGCGACGACGCCTTTCAATCGCGATGAGACGAGCTCCGTCCTTTGTCCCCTCCAATCTGCCGACGCTGGAATTGCTCGGAGATTTGCTTAAGGTCGTCACGGCAGAGTGGCCGGAGGTTGAAGCGGGTCGATGGCGGCTGGGTCTCGCCGTCGCGAGGGCGGGCTCGATCGCTGACATCGGGGCCTTGGGCGAGATTGCCCGCGGGTGCGCAAACGCAGAGGACTTCGGTCGCGAGGTCGCCGCTCCGGGGCGGACGAATGCCGCCGCTCGCAAACGCCTCGACCACCTTCACCGCTCGGTGGCGCGAGCGGCCGCCCGCGTGGCGCCATCGGGTGTCGCCACTCGAGTGCTGACCTGGCGGATCCTCGCGAACCTGCGCGTCACGACCGCGCACCTCGAGGGACTCGACGAGTCGACTCGGACGAGCACTGTCGCCCGACTGCGCGAGGTCACATGGGACGGCGATCTGGGCGCGGGCGATACGTTGTTCACGAGATTGGTCGAGCTTGCCCAGCGGTACGGGCCCGAGGCAGCCCGGGTCACAAGCGAACTCGTGAGGAGAGACCTCGCCGGAGTCCCGCTGGTACGCATCCGGTCCTTCGCCCGGCAATGGGCAGTGCTTGAAGGCCTCGGTGAGCGAGCGCGCGATCGAACGCGCTTCGCCCTCGAGGACTCTCGCGCTTCGCTCGAGCTACCGCGATCGGACCTCGTCGACGGGCTGCTGGCAAAGGTCGGACTGGGCGCCTCGGCGTCCGCGCTCGTCGTTCGCGGCGAGCCCGATGTCGGCAAGTCCTCGCTGGTCCTGCGAACGGCCGAGCGTCTCCTCGCTGGCGGGGCGGAGGTCATCACCCTGAGCCTCCGAGATGTTCCGCCGCGGACCGTTGAATTCGAGGCGCTGCTTGGCGATGACCTCGACGACATCCTGGCATCGGCGGCAACCGAGGTTGCACGAGTATTGATCGTCGACGGGGCCGAGGCCGTCCTCGAGGGCCACGACCTCGCCCTCCAGGATCTGTCGACCTCAGCCTTGCGGCAGGGGTACGTCGTGATCGCGGTCTCGCGGTCAGACGGTGCCAATGCAGTATCCGAATGCCTCGGCAGGGCATGCACATCGGCGGCGGTCGGCGACCGCAGTGAATTCGACGTTCCGCCGCTGTCGGAGGGTGAGCTGACCGAACTCGCCCGAGCCTTCCCCTCGCTCCGGCCTCTGCTCGGCGACGTCCGGACTGCAAGGCTCCTGGCACGGCCGGGCCTAACGGAGCAGGTGCTCAGCGCTGGGCCGTCGGACCGCGGTGGGACAGCACTTTCCGAGGCGGACGTCTTCACCGCGACCTGGATGGCGACTGTCCGCCGAGGCGAGCGGGCAGCTCCCGGGGAAGCGGGGCCGGACCATCGCGAACAGGCCATGCTGGCGTTGGCGCGTCGCGTTCTGGGCACGTCCACCGCCGACCCTGACCCCGGCGCCTTGCCATCGCTCCGAAGAGACGGCCTGCTCCTACCCGTTCGCGGCGCCTGGGCCGGGAGCACAGACTTCGCCTCAGACCTCGTCCGCGACTTTGCGCTGACGAGGCTTCTGCTGCTCGAAGGCTGGGAGCCCCTCGAGCAGGCTTCAGCTCCGCGGTGGGCAATCCGCGCGGTCCGTCTCGTTTGCCAAGTCCGGCTGCTTCGGGGCGACCCGGACCGGGAGGTGGAACGCCAGCGGTTGGCGTCCGAGTTCAAGGATCTTGGGGCGCAATTTGGCTCACGATGGGCGGAGATTCCCTCTGAGGCGTTGCTGACGCTGGGCAACGCACGGGAGGCACTCGCCGCAGCGTGGCCCTCGTTTGCAGCGTCGGGTAGCGACGACCTGTCCACCCTGCTCCGCCTGGCTCAACAGCGGTACGTGGACGGCGGCTTCGGAGACACGGTCGTTCTCGCGCCCCTTGTGGAACTGGCGTTCTGCGGAGCCACCGATCACGGGCAGCACGATCGCTACGCGCGCGGAACTGGCGAAACGATCCGGAAGCTGGTGCTCGCGTGGCTAAGCGGCCTCATCACGGAACGAATGGGGCCGACCGAACTTCGCCAACGCGTTCGCGACGTGATTCTCGAACACGCTCCGGAACCGTACGACGAGTTCGCTGTGACGGCCCTCGCGTCACTCGGCCCTGACCTCGACAGCCGAGCCGAGGCCTTTCTGATCCAGATCGCCGCGACGGCCTCGGGCCACTTGGACGCCGTCGTCGAAGAGATCGGTCCGATCCTGGCACTCTCGGCGACCCGGCCCGATCTCCTGATCCGCCTGGCCGAGGCCTACTACATCCAAGAGCCCGCGAAGGGGCGCCATAGCGGGCTCTACGACGACTGGTTCGACTTCCGTGGTGGCATCCGTGGTCACGGGAGCGGACGCGGCATCGCCGCACGTTTGGCGGCGTGGTACCACGGGCCGTTCTTCCGCCTCCTCAACGACGAGCCCGTGGCGGCACTTGGGCTCATCAACCGGATCCTCGACCGTGCTGCCCAAGTCGACGTTTCAGACCGACATCGAGATGAGGCGGCAGGCGACCCCGACGCGCTCCAAGGCGTAGACCTCGGTTTCGGCAGCCTGCCGAGCCGCCGCTGCATCGGATCGGAGAGGGCCTGGATCTGGTACCGCGGATCGTCCGTGGGTCCGTATCCGTGTATGAGCGCGCTACTGGCAGTTGAGCGTTTCGCGGACCATCTCATCACCAATCTCGGCGTCCCGATCCACCAGGTCGCGGAAACGCTCATGCGAGACGCCCACAACTTGGCCATGCCGGGACTCGTCGCCGGGCTACTCATCCGGCATCGCGCCTTCGAGCTCCTAGACGGCTGGCTGATCCACCCCGAGCTATGGCATTGCGAATTCAACCGGCTCGCCTCAGAGGGCGTTCTGCATGTACAGGGCGGTGACGAGCCGTCCCTCGTCGGACGCGAACGCCGGCGATACACATTCCGAGAAGCCGCTGCTGAAATGACGATCGCGGCGGTCGGCCGCAATGATGAGAGACGACTGGCCGAGCTCGGAGCCATCGCCGACGCCCTCGTGCGGAGGGCCAGAGAACTCATCGGCGATGCCGAGGGAGCCGACTCATCGCTGGCCACGGTTGAGGGCTG
The DNA here is from genome assembly GCA_035631615.1 of Candidatus Dormiibacterota bacterium. GTDB lineage: Bacteria > Chloroflexota > Limnocylindria > Limnocylindrales > CSP1-4 > UBA5189. The sequence continues at coordinate 15,578 of DASQIK010000041.1, forward strand.
GGCCGCGGCGTTGCGGCCGGAGAACTACTCCGCCCGAGCCATCGACAACCAGCATCTGTCGATCGAGTTCAGTGCCCCCGAGGCGGTCGCGTCACGCGTGCAGGCAGAGCACGAACAGATCGAACGACACGGCGACGCTATCCGTCTCTTGAACACGTACGCCCGCGACGAGGCGCGGCTCGGGCCAGTCGAGCGACTTCAAGACGACATGGTGGTGGCACGCCGCCTGGCTGACTCCGAGGATCCCGGCGCGTTCTTCCTCGACGGCCCCGATCCGGTTGCGGCGGTAGCCGCAGTAGCGATGAATGCGGCAGCCTATGGCGTGGCGACAATGACCGATCCAGAGCTGGACTGGGCGATGCAAGTTCTGATCAATGCCGCACTTTCCCCGCGGATCGATCAGTTCAGCATCGCGGAGTCGTTCTATGGACAAGGCGCGGACCGGTCGGCGGCTGCAGGACTGCCTGCGGCTGGGCTCACGGCTGCCGTCGCACGCGTCGGCGTTGAGCGGTACACGCAAGCGCTCGTCGCCTTAGGCCGCAGCCTCTTCGATGAGGTTCGGGCGGCCCTTGTTGTCGGCGCCGGGCGGATCTGGGCGAGGCCGTGCACGCGCGTGGGCGCGTCGTGCCTGCACGAGGCGGTCTGGGTAGCGATCGAGGCGGGAATCGCTGATTCGCGACTAGGCGGCTACGGGGAGGACGGGCATCGAGAGCCGGATCCGCTGCCAGGCCCGTACGTCGAAACGCTCTCAGCGATCCGCACTGAAGATCTCTATTTGAACCGGCTCGTGCATCCGCTCGTGGCAGCTTGGGATGCCTCAACGACCACGGCGTGCGTTGCGAAAGCGGCACGGTTGCTTCTCCCGGTGCTAGTGGAGGCTCATCGTCGGGTGGCCGCGTTTTGGGCGATCGAGGGATACGGCGGATTCTCGGATCGCGATCGACGGCGGGTCGCCGCGGTCCTCATCCGTGCTGAGGCGTCGGGGACATCCGGCTACCTAGCGGGTCACCTGCTTGCCTTCGCGGACAACGGGGCGGCCCTGCAACAGCTTCTGTCGGACATGTCGTGGGCGTTCACGCACGACGCCGAACTCAGGAACCTCTTGCCAACCGTGTGGCCGCGGGTAATGGATGTGGTGCTCGACGCGTGGGAGCTGGGACGGAGCCCCACGGGTCGCGACCGTTGGCGGGACTACGCGATTCGGCACTTGCTGCCGACGCCGAGCATCGATGCTGCGGACACCGACATCGACGGCGTCCTCGGCGAGGCTCGCAGAAACTGGATCGAGCCGTCCGAGATTGACTCGCGCATCGAGCGATGGCTCCCGTTCGCAATCGGCACGCCCGAGGCGGTGGACGCAATCATTGAGCTCGCGCGGTGTGGGCCGTTGGCGTGGCAGGCGGACCGCGGCTTGGCGTTTCTTGAGCAGGCTATCGGGGGGAGATACCAGGAGGTCGCGGGCCGGTCGTGGCATATCGCGGACTGGCTGAAGGACGTCCGTGCGCTTGACCTCGGACGCGGCGAGATCGAGCGATGGCACCGAGTCGTAGATGGGCTCGCCGGCGCCGGTGACGGGCGAGTTGCCCGACTGCAGGCTTCCGAGGAATGACGAGTCCAGGTAGCCGATGACGTGGGCTCTCGTGGCCCACCCTCGGCGCACAAGTGCCAGGGGAACACGTGTCGCCGAAAGATGCCAGCGGTTTTATCGCGATGGCGAATGGTGCCAACGGTCGGGCAGATATCGATGCGCCATCCGCTGGACGGTTCAGGCGTGAGGATCGGCGAATCGCGCCATCGGATGCGGTCTCGCTTTGACAAGGCATCAGCGCTTCGTCATGGCGGGTTCGGCGGCACCTCGGCGGCAGGTCGCGGAAGGTCGCGGCAGGGTCCGTGGATGCCACGGTGGATGCTTTCGCCGAGGACTGTTCCGTGAACGTCGGCTATTCGGGCCAAGCGACCACTGCTGCTGTGCGTCGCCCCGGCATCGCTCAGTAGGGCAGGAGAGGTCGTCAGCATTCGAGCAGAGTGCCGCCCCGTCCGTCAGGCGTTGGACTCGCGCCTCGCTCAGGGGCTTCGAACGCGGCACAATCGTTAGTCATTGCTGTGGCACCACCTCGAGCCAGGTCGCACGGGACCGCTTTGCGACGCACTAAGGCCAATCGGCATGGTCGACTTCTCCCCAGTCACGCGGTACGCGCAGAGCGGACCCCTCTACATCGCCTATCAGGTCATCGGCCACGGCCCGCCGGATCTTGTCTTCGTCGCCCCGATGGCCAGCCACATTGAGCTCTTCTGGGAGGAGCCGCTCGTTGCCCGGTTCCTCCGTCGTCTCGCGACCTTCTCGCGCCTAGTCCTCTTCGACAAGCGCGGCACCGGGCTGTCCGACCGAGTCCCGATCGAGCGCCTGCCGACGCTCGATGAGCGAATGGATGACCTGCGCGCGGTGATGGACGCGGCGGGCTCGGAGCGGGCCGTGCTGTTCGGGGCCTCCGAAGGTGGCCCACTCTGCATGCGGTTTGCCGCGACCTATCCAGAGCGGACAGCCGCGCTCGTGCTCTGGAGCACATATCCGCGGCGCCTGGTGTCGGCCGATTTTCCAGAGGGCTCGACGCGCGAGGTGCTCGAGGCCAACGTCGCCGAGATCGAGCGAGAGTTCGCGACCGGCGACTGGGACATCCCGACTGACGGCCTCACCGAGCCTGAGCGAGCCCGGTTCACCGCCTGGTGGGCGCGCCATGCCCGCTCCGCCGTCAGCCCCGGCGGTGCGGTCGCCCTGGCCCGTATGGCCCAGGACGTCGACGTCCGAGCGCTGCTCCCGACGATCGCCGCTCCGACAATCGCGCTCAGTCGGGCCCGTGATGGGAACGCCGCGTTGACCCGCTACATCACCGACCGGATCCCGGGTGCCCGGTATGTCGAGTTGGCGGGCCGGGCCCACAACCCGTTCGCCGGGGAGCAGGACATCGCCCTCGCCGAGATCGAGCAGTTCGTGACCGGCCGCCGGCCGACGCCCACCCCGGAGCGCATCCTCCTGACGGTCCTGTTCCTTGACCTCGTTGCCTCGACCGAGCACGCGATCGAGCTCGGCGACCGGCGTTGGAAGGACGCCCTGGACGGCTACCGGGCGCTGGTCCGGCGACGGCTTGATCGTGAGCTCGGGCAAGAGGTTGACACCGCCGGCGACGGCTTCTTCGCGACCTTTGATCGCCCCGCCAGGGCGGTCCACTGCGCCCTCGCGGTGATCGAGGGCGCTCCGGCGCTCGGGCTCGCGGTGCGGGCAGGAGTCCACACCGGTGAGTGCGAAGTGGTCGACGGTCAGGTCACCGGGGTGGCCGTCCACATCGGTGCCCGCGTCGCCGCGCTGGCAGGCCCTGGTGAGGTCCTCGTGTCCGGAACGGTTCGCGACCTGGTGGTCGGGTCGGACCTTGCCTTCGACGACCGCGATGAGCACGAGTTGAAGGGGGTCCCGGGGCGCTGGCACCTGTGGCGCGCTCGGGCTCGGTAGGGTTCCAAGGCGCCTGCCGACCCAGGGCCACGTCCTGCCTCTGCGCCAGAGGCCGAGTGAGGGCCTGCGTGGACGAACGTGCCAAGGCAACAGCACAGCCTCGACACGTCACGCAGCGCAAGGCGGTCCTGCACGCGTGGCACAATCACTGCGCCGAGGATCCCCAGCCTACGGCTACCGCACGGCGAGGTTTTGCGTGCAACCATCGAATCTCAAGCTTCGTGCGGCGGGCGGTCTTGCGGCCGCGGCCCTGTTGCTGAGCGCCTGCACCGGCGCCGCCACATCACCCCAATGGACGTTCACACCCGCCGGAGCGCCGTCGTCCGCCGGAGCGCCGTCGTCCGCGGCTGCGCCGTCGTCCGCGGCTGCGCCGTCGTCCGCGGTTGCGCCGTCGTCCGGGCCGACGTCTGCGCCAACGCCTGGGGCCTCATCGGCACCGGCCCCCGGATCGAGTGCCGCGCCGATCGGGATCCCGGCCACGGGGACCGCAATCTATGTCAGCGAGTGGAGCGTCGGACTCCCGACGTCGATGCTTGCTGGTCAGGTGAACTTCTCGATCACGAACATCGGGACCATCCAGCACGAGCTGCTGGTCTTCAAGAGCGACCTCACCCCGGCTGCCTATCCGGTCGATAGCAAAGGCAACATCATCGAGGACGGCCCGGGTATCACCCTCGTCAGCCGGGGCGACAAGATCGACCCCGGGGCGTCTCAGGCGCGGATCGTCGATCTCACCCAGCCCGGGACCTATCTCTTCGTGTGCAACGTCCCGGGTCACTTCAAGTCGGGCATGTTCAGAGTCGTCACCGTGACGCCCCCCTCGGCGCAACAGGCGTACATCCCGGCCGCATTGGCCGAGTGGCACGTGGCCGTGCCGAGCACGATCAAGGCGGGCACGATCAACCTCGAGACCGCGAACTTCGGGACCATCCAGCACGAGCTGCTGGTGTTCAGGAGCGCGCTCGCCCCCTCGGCCTACCCGGTCGATGGCAAGGGCAACATCATCGAGGACGACCCGAGCATCACCCTCGTCAGCGACGGCGCCAACCTCGACCCGGGGACGACACAGACGCGCACGGTCGATCTCACCAAGCCCGGAACCTATCTGTTCGTCTGCAACATCCCGGGCCATTTCAAAGCAGGCATGTTTTCGGTCGTCACCGTCACGCCGTAGCGACCTCGACCAGATCGACACGCGCCAGCGTCCAGACTCGGCACGTGCCGAACGAACAGCCTGGCGATCAGCCATCCCGCGGAAATTCTCCTGGCCGTCGGGTGTCCGCGCCGCTTGCGTGCCTAACCTTCGACGTCGACGGGCGGGACGTCGGCACCCGCGGTCGGATGGGCGCGCGCGCTGCGGACGAGCAGTCCTGTCGTTGAACCCTCCCGGCGGCGGCTTCTACGGCGCGTGGGCTGCCTCAACGCGCTCGAGGAACAACGCCTTGACCGGGCAGCAGTCGACCGCGCGCTGCGCGTCGTTCCGCAGCGATGGATCGATCGGACCGGTGGGAAGCACCGGATAGCGCCAATCGTCCAGGTTGATCAGGTTCGGCAGCAGGTCCCCGCACAGGCCGTAGCCGTCGCACCGGATCCAGTCGATGCGCAGGCGGAGCTCGGGGTCAGCCCGCACGGCGCAGCCCGTACCCCTCGGGGCACTGCCCGGTTCGAGCATGCCGGGCGAGCTCGTCGCCGAAGACTGCAACCGCGCTGGCCATGAGCTGAACGGCCCCGTCCGGGTGGTGGCATGCGCCGCGGCCATCGACGAGCGGCAGCCAGCGCTCGATGTCCGCGAGATCGGTCGGCCGAGCGGCGCCGAGCGCGATCCGGGTCGTGGCATCGGCGATGCTCCGCAGCCCGAACCGGCACGGTCCGCACTGGGCGGCGCTCGCGCCTGCCATGAACTCCATGATCTCGGCCGTGGCGGTGACCCCGCAACGGTCCGTCGTCAGGAAGCCGACCAAGCCGCAGCCAAAGGCAAGCCCCCTGGCGCGCATGACCGCGGGATCGAGCGGGAGGGCCCAAACATCGTCCACCGAGGCCCACGTTCCGAAATAGCCGCCGAGGATGACCGCCCGGGTGGAGGTCTGCGTGACGCCAGCGACGATGGCGAGCTCGCCGACCGTCGTCCCGAGGTCGATCTCGTCCACTCGTGGATCGGTGGTGCCGCCGCTGACGGTGACGAGTGCGGTCCCGCCGGAGTCCGCCCGTCCGGCGGACCGGTACCAGTCCGAGCCGAAGCGTGCGATGAGCGCCACGTGCGCGAGGGTCTCGACGTTCTGGACGAGGGTCGGCAGTCCGTGAACACCGCTCGTCGATGGCCGCGGTGGGGCGGTCGTCGGCCGAGGATCGGCGTGATCGATGCAGTTGACCGCGGCGGACGCCTCGCCGGCGACGTAGCCCACCGGTGCGGCCACGATGCGCAGGCGGTAGCCGACCTCGCCATCTCGCTCGCGAAGCGCATTCGCGACGGCGTGCATGGCCGCGCGATGCTCGCTCCCGATGTAGAACACGACCTCCTCGGCGCCGATCGCCTCCGCGGCGAGCAACGCTCCGTCGATCACCAGGTGGGGTCGATGCGCCAGCAGCACGCGATCCTTGGCGCTCGCGATCTCGCCCTCGGCGCCGTTCGCGACCACCACGGCCGGTCCGCCGTCACGGTCCGCGATCGCCCGCCACTTGCGGCCGACCGGGAAGCCGGCGCCGCCACGACCGAGCAGGTGGCTCGACTCGATCTCGCCGATGAGCTCGCGATAGGCGCTGCCCAGCGGGAGCGGCCCGAGCCGGGCCAGGTGCGCCCGGTACTGTTCCGCCTGGCCGTCGAGGAACGGACCGGCGAGGAGCCGCCGAGCAGGGCCCTGCAGCGTGATCATGTTCGACGACTTATCGAGGCATGAATCGGCCGGAAGGTTTCAGCCGACCTCGCGCCAGATGCCGATCGGGGTCTGCTCGTCCTTCTGGCCGAGGGGGTTGTCGTCGAAGCTGCGCTCGAGCAGGCGCCTGCGTTCCTTCGACAGCGTGGTCGCGACGCACCAGGCCGGGTTGATGTCATTGATGTCGCAGATCGCCACGTCGTAGCCCGTGGCGGCCTTGAGGGAGCGCGCCGTTCCGAGCGGATCAGCCGGGGCCGGGATGCAGCACTCGTAGAACTCGGCGATGCCCATCGTGTGCTCCGCGTCCATCATCCGGGCGTTCAGGCCGGCGATGCGGTAGAACCAGCCCTTCTGCCGGAAGAGCCGGCCGAGCACGTGCGCGACCGTCGCCAGCAGCATCCGCGGCGCGCCCGCCAGCTCGATGGCGTACTGCACCGCGTACGGGCTCCGGAGGCCCGTGCCCCACGTCGTCTTCGTGACGCGCGGCGACAGGAACCGCGCAAGCCGGCCCGGATGGATGGTCCGCCAGTCGCGAGCGCGACCCTGCATGATCGCGACCGCCGATTCCGAGAGGACGACCGTGTCGTCCTTGCGCAGCTGCGGGCCGGCGTTCGAGCGGATGACGGTCGGGATGTCGTCGCCCGGCATCAGCACCGGCGTGCGAATCAGGACGCGCTCGAAGGTGTGCCCGTCGACCACGACCGTGCGGGGAGGCGGTGTGGCTGCGGTCACCGGGCGATCGTACGGGCTGCCTACCGGCGTTCGATCGCGATGATCGATGCCAGGAAGTCGCGGCCCTCGCCGCCGATCAGGTACGCGACGCCGCCGACGACCGCGCCGGCGGCGTCGGAGATGCCCTCGGGAAGACGGCCCGCGATGGCCACCGAGCCGCTCGCCGGATCGACCGCCAGGATCGTGTCCTGCGCGACCCCGCCTGCCCGTCCGCCGACGATCAGCAGCTCGCCGTCGAGCACGAACGCTGTCGCGTGGGCCAGGCCATGCTCGAGGTGGCCGACGACTCGGACGGTGCCGGTCGCGGGATCGATGGTCTCGATCTCCGTGCGGTCGTGGACGCCATCGGTGCCGCCGACCACCACGATCACGCCACCGACCACCGCAACGGCGGGATAGCGAACCCCGTATGGGAGCGTGGCAAGCGCCCGGAACTGCGCGCCGTTCGTCGTTGCGAGCACGACCGGGTCGAGGCGCGCAGGCGTCCCACCGCCCACGACGACCGCCGTGTTGCCGACATCGACCACCACCAGGTCCGCCCGGGCCCGGGGCAGCGCGCCGACGATGCCGCCGCCGGCACCGAGCTGCTGCACGCCATTCTCTGGCGCCAGGTTGCCGCCCCCGAAGATCGTCGGCGTGCTGCCGAGCAACGCGCCGCCGGCGTCGTGGACCGCGCTCGCGAGGTGGCCGTCGAGCTGGACCGGACCACTCGGGACGCGGATCAGGTAGATCCGGTCGACGGTGCCGGACGCGGTCAGACCGCCTGCCAGCAGGATCGCGTCGG
>DASQIK010000042.1:0-35730 GCA_035631615.1 Candidatus Dormiibacterota bacterium
CGCTGACGAGGTGTCTGTCCGCCGAGGCCCAGGTGAGGGCGCACGTCGTTGTAGTACTCGACGAACCGGCCGAGCGCAACCTGCCGCTCGGCAGACGAGCTGAAGACCTCGACGTACAGCGATTCGGACAGGACGGTCCGGATCCAGCGTTCAGCCTTGCCGTTGGTCTGGGGCCGGTACGGGCGGGTCCAGCTGCGGCGGCCGATGAGACGCCGGACCACCCGCCCGAAGACCCGGCTCCGGTAGGCAGCCCCGTTGTCGGACAGGATCCGCCGGACGAGGACGCCCTGGCGCCGGTACCAGCGAAGTGCCCGGACGAGGAACCGGGCGGCGGTCCGGCCCTTCTCGTCGGCGAGGAGCTCGGCATAGACGAGGCGGGTCGCGTCGTCGATCGCGACGTGGAGGACCTCCCAGCCGGCACCGTCCCGCTGGCCGATCCGGCTGCCGGTCACCCGGTGCCCGGGGCCACCCACGATGCGCCCCAGCTTCTTGGTGTCGACGTGCAGGAGACCGCCCGGGTCGGCGTGCTCGTAGCGGACGACCTCGGTCGGCGGGCGATGGCGGACGAGCAGGCCCTGGCGGCGGAGGACCCGATGGACGGTCGAGGCCGGCAACCCGACCAGGACCGCGATCCGGTCCGGTCCGAAGCCGGTCGCGGCCCGGAGGCCGACGATCTCGAGCTCCTGGTCCGGCGCCAGGCGCCGCGGACTCGAGTGCGGTCGGCTGCTCCGATCGACGAGTGCCGCCGGACCACCGCCCCGCCAGGCCGCGCGCCAGCGGTAGTAGAAGCGGCGGCTCACGCCAGCCGCCAGACAGGCCGCCGTCACGGTCATCCCGGCATCGACGAGCCGGAACACCTCGGCTCGACCACGTGGTGTGCGGCGCGCATTCGGGTGACAATGCATCGAGGAGCCCTCCCGAGTGATTGAAGAGTCAGCGCTCTCAACCTACTCGGTGACGGGCTCCTCGTTTGTCACCAATGTCTTGGGAGAACAGAGCTAGAGCATCTCCCCGTGGGCGGACGCGGTGGGCTCGCCCTCACGCGGCCTGGGCTCCTCGCCGGGGCCGTACGTGGGCGATCCACTGCGATGCTCAGCGGGCAGGAGATCGCCCTGCTCCACGACGCCCGCGTTCGTGTCCGTGGCGGCTCTCGCTCCCGCGTCGAGGAGGTCGTGCGAGCCGTCAGGGAGCAAGGTGAGGCGACGCGTCGCGGTGCCCTCCACGGCCCCGACCCCGAACGGAACCCACTTCGACGGGTCCTGGAGGCGGTGCTGCTCCGTGTTGCCGCGGGTGTGGGTGTCCTCGAAACCCTTGGGCTCGATCCACATCCGCTCGCCCTCGAGCAGGCCGAGGACGCCGGACTGTCCCGGCTCCGGGCGCTCGTGCTGGCAGTACCGGCACGTCGACTGGTCGTGCTTCTGGTACGTCTCGGGCTCCTCGTAGGTCGTGATGTAGCCCTCGTAGTTGCGCAGGACGACCTTGTGGTCGGAGTAGCTGATGAGGTAGTTCGGCATGACCGGGATCTTGCCGCCGCCGCCCGGCGCATCGATGACGTACGTCGGTACCGCGTAGCCCGACGTGTGGCCGCGCAGCCCCTCCATGATCTCGAGGCCCTTGCCGACCGGCGTCCGGAAGTGCCCCGAGCCCTCGACCAGGTCGCACTGGTACAGGTAGTACGGCCGGATCCGGTTCTCGACGAGCCGGTGCACGAGCGCGCGCTGGATGTGGACGCAGTCGTTCACGCCGGCGAGCAGCACGCTCTGGTTGCCGACCGGCAGGCCCGCCTTCGTCAGCTTGTCGACGGCGCGGCTGACCTCGGGCGTGATCTCGTTCGGATGGTTGAAATGGAGGTTGATCCAGAGCGGGTGGTACTTCTCCAGCATCGAGCACAGCTCGTCGTCGATGCGCTGCGGGAGGAACACCGGCACGCGCGAGCCGATCCGGATGATCTCGATGTGCGGGATCTCGCGGAGCCCGCGCAGGATCTTCTCGAACAGCTTGGGTGCGAGCGTCAGGCCGTCCCCGCCGGAGATGAGGACGTCGCGAACCTGGGGCGTCCGGCGCAGGTACTCGAGCTGCGCCTCGTGGTCCCGTGAGTTGAAGTTCTGGGTCGGGTCGCCGACGATCCGCGAGCGCGTGCAGTAGCGGCAGTAGCTCGCGCACTGGGTCGTGACGAGCATCAGCACCCGGTCCGGATAGCGGTGGACCAGGCCCGGCACCGGCGAGTGGCGGTCCTCGGCGAGCGAGTCCTCCATCATCGCCGTGAACGCCTCGTGCTCGCGCCCGAGCGGGATGACCTGGCGGCGGATCGGATCGTTCGGGTCGTCGGGGTCGATCAGGCTCGCGAAGTACGGCGTGATGTCGACGCGGAACTTGTCGTCGGCGGTCAGGCCGGCGCGCTCCTCGTCGGTCAGGTTCAGGACCGCGCCGACCTCGTCGAGGGAGTTGATCCGGTGGCTGAGCTGCCAGCGCCAGTCGTCCCACTTCTCGTCGGGCACGTCGGCCCACATCGGGGCGCGCCGGCTTCGCGCCGGGCGACCATCCGGGCCGAGTGCCAGCGCGGGGTCGCGCCGGTTGACGAACGGCTCCTCGGCGGCGGCCGTCAGCGCGTTCTGGTGGGCGACGGCGGCCTGGATCTCCTGGGCGTCCACTCGGTCTCGATCTCCGGGTTCGGTGCGGTGCGGGCGCGGGCTACGAGTGCATAAAGTCTATGCACTCTGCAAGCCGGCGGATCATAGCGCGAGGGTCCGGGCGGGGTCCAGCCGATCGGCGGTCAGGCCGCCGCCGCAATGGCATCGGACCGCCGGGTAGGCTTCGCTCATGCCCGCCCAACCGACCGATGCCAGCGAGCTGCCCGACCACGTCCTCGCCAACCGGGAGGCATGGGACCGCTGGGCTCCCGAGTTCGCCCCGCGCGGCCATCGTGCCTGGGCGTCGACAGCGCCCGCCTGGGGCATCTGGAACGTGCCCGAATCGGAGCTGCACCTGCTGCCCGACGACCTGGCCGGCAGGGACGCGATCGAGCTCGGCTGCGGAACGGCGTACGTGTCAGCGTGGCTGGCGCGACTTGGCATGAAGCCCGTCGGCATCGACAACTCGCCGGCCCAGCTCGAGACGGCCCGCCAGCTGCAGGCGGAGTTCGGGCTCGAGTTCCCGCTCCTCCTCGGGAACGCCGAGACGCTGCCGTTCGATGATGCCACGTTCGACTTCGCGATCAGCGAGTACGGAGCGGCGCTGTGGGCTGATCCGGCGCTGTGGATTCCCGAGGCGGCCCGCGTGCTCCGGCCCGGCGGACGGCTGGTCTACCTGACCAACCACGCCATCTTCATGCTGTTCTCGCCGGACCTCGAGGCCGACTTCCCGGCCAGGGAACAGCTCGTGCGCCCGTACTTCCGCGACCCGAAGTACACGTGTCCGGACGAGACATCGGTCGAGTTCCACCTGCCGCACGGCGCCACGATCGACCTGCTCCACGCGAGCGGCTTCGAGGTCGAGCGGCTGGTCGAGATCCAGGCGCCAGCCGAGCCGCGGCTTGGCGGTGGCGGCGCGCTCCCCGACGAAGAGGTCCCGTTCGGCCTCGCCACCCGCGAGTGGGCACGCCAGTGGCCGACGGAAGAGGTCTGGGTCGCGCGAAAGCGCGCCTGAGCGGCGGGAGCTACTCCCCGATGACGCTCCAGATGAAGCCCATCGAGATGAAGAAGCCCGTGAACAGGGCGATCAGGCCGAGGCCGCCATACGGCGAGTTCGCGCCTTCGTGCGGGACCAGCTGCAGCCCGACGCCGAACACCACCGCCCAGAGCAGGAACAGCATGCCGAAGAACCACTTGCCGTTCGGGCCGGTGATCCGCTTCACCCAGCGGGAGCGACCCTCGGCCGAGAACGCCGCCTTGGCGAGGATGAAGATGAACGCGAACGCGACCCCGGCCGAGATGATCAGCGCGGGCAGCTTGTTCGGGAAATCGTCGAACCAGAGGGTGAAGATCGTCACGCGTGGGTCCTCTGTGCGCGCGTCCGCGGAAGCGGGGAAATGCTAGCAGAGGGCTAGCATGATCGGACCGATGCACAACCACCGGCCGTGAGCCGATTCGAGCGGCTGGGCCGCTGGTGCGCGCGCCATTCGTGGATCGTCGTCGGCGGCTGGATCGCCGTCGTCGCCCTGTCGGTGCCGTTCGCGCTGCAGGCGCCGGGCGTCCTCCGAGCGGGCGGCTTCATCCGGCCGGATCTCGAGTCGGCCCAGGCGAAGGCCATCCTCGAGACCGAGATCGGCGTCGCGCAGGCCGCGGTCGTGGTCGTCTTCCATTCCGACACGACGAGGGCCGGCGAGCCCGGGTTCGAAGCAGCCGCGGCGGCCGCGATGGCGGACGTCCCGGCGGCGGCATACGTCCGGAGCGTCCTCTCGCACACCCTGTCGACCAGGCAGGTCTCCGCCGATGGCCACACGGCCTTCGACATCGTCCTGCTCGACCTTTCGGCGGATGATTCCCCGAAGGCGCTGCCCGGATTGCGCGCCGCCCTCCACGACGCTCCGGGGCTCCAGGTCGGGCTGTCCGGCGGGCCGGCGTTCTACGGCGACGTCCAGGCCGTGTCGGAGGCCGACCTCCGGCGGAGCGAGCTGATCTCGCTCCCGCTGGCGGCGATCGCGCTGCTGCTCGTCTTCGGGTCGGCGGTCGCGGCGGCCGTGCCGCTGATCGTCGGTGGCTCGGCGGTCGTCGCCGCGCTGGCAGCGATCTTCGTCGTCGCCGGCCTCACGCCGATGAGCATCTTCGTGCTGAATCTCGCCACGTTGCTGGGGCTCGGCCTCGGCGTGGACTACTCGCTGCTCATGACGAGCCGGTTCCGGGAGGAGCTGTCGGCGCGCGGCTGGGAGCGCGACGCGGTCGAGGACGCGGTCGGCGCGACCGCTCGAACGGCCGGGCGCGCGGTGTTCTTCTCGGGCCTGACCGTGCTGCTCGGGCTGCTGGGGCTGGTCCTGTTCGGGTTCATGATCCTGCGCTCGGTCGGCATCGCCGGGGCCATCGTCGTGGCGTTTGCGGTCACGGCGGCGATGACGCTCCTGCCCGCCGTGCTCGCCATCGTCGGCGTCAACCTGGAGCGGTTCCGGGTCCGCCGGGTGAAGGCCAGGCCGCGGGAGGAGGGCGCCTGGTCGCGCCTCGCCTGGGCGGTGATGCGGCGTCCGGTGGCGGTGCTGGTCCCGGTCCTCGGCGTCCTGCTCCTCCTCGGCACGCCGTTCCTGCACGTCCAGTTCAATGCGCCGGACGCGAGGATCCTGCCCGAGGATGCGCCATCACGCGCCTCGTTCGACCTGCTCACGACCGAGTTCGGACCGGGTCCGTTCGCCCCGATCGTCATGGCGGTGCGCACGACCGGCCCGGCGATCGACCCGGCCAACCTCGCGGTCCTGTACGCCTATTCGCGCCGGCTCGCCGCGGACCCGCGGATCACGCACGTCGACAGTCTCGTGGACGTCGATCCGCGGATGACCCTCGCGCAATACCAGCTCCTGTACCGAGCCGACGGCCGGCCGCCCGATCGCTACGTCGCCGGCGTCCTCCATGCGACCACCCAGGGCGACCTGACCGCGTTCACCGTGCTGACGCCATACGGCCCGAACGAGGCGATCGCGCGCGCATTGGTCCGCGACCTCCGGTCGCCGGCGGGTCCGTTGGCGCCGCCCGCCGGTGTCTCGGTGCTGGTCGGCGGGGGCGCCGCCGATGTCGAGGACGTCGTCACCGGGATCGCCGCCGAGTTCCCGAAGACCGCCGTGTTCATCCTCGTGACGACCTATCTCGTCCTGCTGCTGCTCCTCCGGTCGCTGATCCTGCCGCTCAAGGCGCTGGCGATGAACTCGCTCTCGATCCTCGCCTCGTTTGGCGCCCTGGTCTGGATCTTCCAGGACGGCAACCTGTCGATGCTGCTGGGGACGCGGCCGCTGGGATTCGTCGAGACCACCCAGCCGGTGATCCTGTTCTGCGTGCTCTTCGGGCTGTCGATGGACTACGAGGTGTTCCTGCTCACGCGCATGCGCGAGAGCTGGGAGGCGACCGGCGACAACCCGACCGCGGTCGCGCACGGCCTCGAGCGCAGCGGCCGGATCGTCACCTCGGCGGCGCTGATCGTCATCGTCGTCGCGGGCTCGTTCGCGTTCGCCGACATCGTCCTGATCAAGGCCCTCGGCGTGGGGATCGCGATCGCGGTCGCACTGGATGCGACGGTCGTCCGGGCGCTGCTCGTCCCGGCGACCATGCGACTCCTCGGCCGCTGGAACTGGTGGCTGCCCGAGTTCGTCGCGCGGCGCCTCCCGGCGATCGAGGAGCTGGAGCACCTCGCATGAGCTGGGCCCGCCGTCTCGCCGCGCTGGCCGCGGCGGCTGCCCTGCTCGCCGGCTGCGCCGGCGCCCCGATACTGGCCAATCCGCCGCTCGCCTTCCCGGCGCCGCCGACCGCGGGCCCGGGCCCATCGACGCCCGCCGACCCGATCCCCATCGCCTTCCCGCGCGACGACGGCCCGCACGATCGACTGACCGAGTGGTGGTACTACACCGGCCACCTCCAGGCCCAGGACGGCCGAACGTTCGGGTTCGAGGCGGTCGTCTTCCGCGCGGAGCGCGGCTCCGTACCGGTCGCCTGGGCATCCCATCTCGCGCTGACCGATGAGGCCGGATCCCGCTTCTACTACGCCCAGCGGAGCGAGATCGGGCCGCAGGTGGATCACTCGCCGCGAGCTGCCGGCGGGACGCCCAGCGGATTCGACCTCGAGGTCGCCGGGCTCAGCCCGACGCTCATCGCGAACCACGCCCCACCCGTGGCCGCGCCATGGCGCCTCGCCGGCTCGAACGGCAGTGACCGGATCCAGGCGTCGCTCGCACCCGAGGAAGCAACGGCCGCCGGGGCACAGTTCGGGCTCGACCTCACCATGCAGGCGCTGAAGGCGCCCGCCCTGCACCGGGGCAACGGCTTCATCGACTTCGGGCCCGCCGGCTCGTCGTACTACTACTCGCGGACGCGCCTCTCGGCGACGGGCGTGCTGCAGCTCAAGGGCCAGCCGATCCAGGTGACGGGCATCGCCTGGTTCGACCACCAGTGGGGTGACTTCGTCTCGGTCGGGGCGGGAGGCTGGGATTGGTTCGCGATCAACCTGGACGATGGCACGGACATCACGCTGTCGATCGTCCGCGATGAGCACGCCGGCGAGATCCTGGAGTACGGCACGCTCGTGCGTCCGTCGGGCGAGGTCGTCCCATTGGCGGCACCGAACGACTTTGGGGTGGGCACGACGGGCATCGGCTGGCAGAGCCCGGCGACCGGTGTGACCTACCCCAATGGCTGGAGCGTGCTGCTCACCAACCCGGCGCTCGTCCCCGGGGTGCAGGTCGTGGATGGGTCGGCATTCCTCAACATCAACCCCACCGTCGCCAACCAGGAGCTCGACACGCGCGCCACGACCGGCGTCGCCTACTGGGAGGGCTCGGAGATCGTCACGGCCACACCGACCGCTTTGCCCGGCGTGCTGGAGTCACGCATCGGCCGCGCCTACGTCGAGCTGACCCGGTACGGCCTGCCCGGCACCTGACGGCCGGCGGGCCGCGCCGCCGGGACGCTGTCGCGGCCATGCTCCCCGCGCCGTCGGTGACGAAGACGACCACGCGCCGGGACATGTCAGCCGCTCGAGGCGTCGACGACCGTCGGATTGCCGCGGACCCAGACGATCAGCGCGATCACGAAGCGGGCGATCAGCGACAGGCCGTAGGTCGTGCACCAGATGCAGATGGCGCCGATGACGAACACCTGCAGGTAGATGAAGTAGGCCTCGAACAGGACGCCCGCGAGCGAGAGGCCGTAGTGGGCGAGCAGGAGGACGTGCAGGTCCGTCTTCCACCAGGCGACCGCGAGCGTGAGCAGGATCAGCGACAGGCCGACGCCGAACACGGCGACCGGGATCCCGCCGATCCGGCTGTACTCGCTCCGCGCCACCTCCTCGCAGCCGTGGAGCGGGCCGCAGACGGGGACGCCGCCGCTCAGCTCGACCACCGAGAGGTACAGGGCGATCGCTAGGCCGATGACGTCGAGGACGGCCAGGATGAGCGCGGGGTGGACGCCGAGGATCGGTCGGACCCGCGAGCGGCGCATCACGACGGGGCGACGGTCGGCGACGGCTGGGCCACGAGCGCGCGGATCAGCGCCGCGAGCTGGTTGTAGTCGGGGACGCCGACGACGAGCTGACCGTTCACGACGAGGGTCGGCGTGGAGCGGATGCCGGCGGCGCCGGCGGCGGTCGATCGAGCGATGATCGGCTGGCGGGTGTCCTTCGCGGCGAGACAGGTGTCCCAGGCGGTCCGATCGACCCCGGCCGCGTCCGCGACGCGGGCGATGTACGCCTGGTCGTAATCGCCGTGGTTCTCCCTGAGCTGGTTCCAGAACACCAGGTCGTGGAACGCCCAGTAGCGACCCTGCTTCGCCGCGCATGCGGCGCCGGCGGCAAGCTCGAGCGACTCGTTGCGAGCGCCGGAGCCGAGGATGTCGATGTCGTTCGCCTCGATGCGGACCGTGCCGGGCACCACGAACTCGGAGACGAGCCGCTGCAGCTCCGTGGTCACGAACAGCTTGCAGGCCGGGCACTGGAAGTCCGAGTAGACCTTGATCACGACCGGCGCTGTCGCCAAGCCGATGACGTCGCCGTCGATCATCGCGGCCGGATACGAGGTCGGGGGCGTGATGAGCTCGCCGGCCTGTGGAGCGGCGCCCGGGCGCGCGAAGGCAATCACCGCAACGCCGACGACGATGGCCGCGACGGTGACGAGCACGACAGGCGACTTCCACACGGGGCGTGCCTGCCGGTGCGTGGAGCGGCGGCGCGGCGCGGCCGGCCGATCGAGCCGCTCCTGCGCCCGCCGCTCGCGACGGCTGATCGGGGGGACGGTCTCGCGGGTCATCTCGGTCGGGACCTCGGTGGCGATGGTTGGCCGATGGACGTTGGCAACGGTCCCTCGGGCCGGCGCGCGCGCCGGCCGGTCGGTGCCGGCACGTCCAGCATCGGGTGGCGTGCGTGCGGCCCGTAGAGCCGAAGCGACCGTCCCGGCCGGGACCATCGGCCGCCCGTCGTGCCCCCGAAGAGGTCGTTGCTCCTGAAACCTTTCGACGATTACATGCCTCAGGGAGATCGTCGACGGTCGCACGAGGTCTCGGCATGGCTACCGCACACCCCTCCGCCACTCCGGCCCCCCGCCGCGCGAGCCGCTCGACGCGCCTCTCTGGCGGCGCCCTGCTCGCGCTCGCTGCCGTCGCGGGGCTCGCCATCGTGTTCACCACCGACCAGGTCCTGCCGGCGACGTCGCCCCACCAGGCGCAGCTGCGGATCTGGCTCGGCAGCCGCGCCGCCGGGTTCATGGCGCTGCTGCTGCTCACCTTCCAGGTGATCGTCGGGCTGGTGCTCAGCCACCCGACGAACAAGTCGACCTGGCGCCTGTCCAAGCTCCTGTTCCCGTGGCACGACCACGCACTCGTCTTCACGATCGCCTTCGGCGTGGTCCACGTCGTGTCGATGTCCGTCGATCAATACGCCAGGGTCGGCGTCGTGGGGACGCTCGTGCCGGGCCTGTCCGAGTTCCGCACCGTCCCGGTCGCGCTCGGCACGATTTCCATGTACGCCCTGCTGATCACCGGCCTGACGGCCCGGATGACCCGGCTGCTGCCGGCAGGCTGGTGGCTGAAGCTCCATCGGCTCAGCCTCGGGGTGCTGGCCCTCGCGTGGATGCACGGGATGCTGTCCGGCACCGACACGTTCGACGCGATCGTGATCTACGCCGCCACGTTCGTCGGGGTCGCCATGGCGGCGGCCTATCGCTACTGGGTGTTCCGAAGCGGACGCCCCACGTTCTCGAGCTCGCTCGCAGAGGAGGCATCTCGATGACCAGCGCCACGATCATCCGCCCGGCAGCCGCCGGGCACACGCGCGAGGCCAGGGCCGCGGCTCGGGCCACCGGCCGGCCCGCGGTTCGCCGCCTCCTCGTGACCATCGGTGTCGCCGGCTCGCTGCTGATCGCGGGCGTCACCGTTCGCGCGGCATCGCAGTGGGCAGCCGTCCAGGCCCCGCTCACGGTCGCGCCGGTGTCGGTCGAGAGCGTCCAGGCGGCCCTCGACCAGGAGCGGACGCGCTCCGCGGACCTCGAGCGCCAGCTCGCGGCCCTCCAGTCGTCGACCGCGCAGCTGTCCTCGGCCCTGTCCGAGGCGCAGGCCCGCGTCGGCAACGACCAGAGCACCGCCGAGGGCCTCCGGGCCAGCCTCGTGGCGGCGCAGGCCAAGCTCGGGAAGCTCCAGGCGTCGCTCGCCGCGGCGGCGAAGCAGTCGGTCCGCTCGGGGTCGACGACCACGGTCATGTCGGGATCGAGCGGTGGCGGGGGTGAGCCGAATGGCGACTGATCGCGTCGCGCAGGTTGCCCTCGGCGCGCGACCGATGGGCGACGGCGGCGCCGGGGCGCCTCGGACATTCGTCGGGCTGCCGGCCCACGTCCTCGTGCTGCTGGCCGCGTCAACCGCCGGGTACGCGCTGATGCTGGCGGCCGTGACCGGCCTCCAGTCGCGGAGCGAGGCGGCGCTCGCCGCGGCTCGGCAGCCGGCTGTTGACGGCATCGTCCAGGTGCGCGCCGGCCACGACGACCTGACCACGAAGCTGGACGCCGCGCAGGCCGACTACAACTCGACCGTCGCGGCGTACGTCGCGGCAGGCGGGTCGCTCGACCTGCTCACGTCGAAGCTCGCCGTGCTGACGTCGCTCGTCGGGGAGATCGACGGCGTCAGCCGTTCGATGCCCGCCGCGATCACGCTGCCGACGGTCCACACCTCCGTGGGCACGGTGCGCAGCCCGATTACGCAATCGACGACGGGCGCGTCAGGGGCCGTGAAGTAGTCGGCGCGCCGGTCCTGGCGATCGAGCCGGAGCTCGCCCGGCGGGAGGGCCGAGCGCTCGCCTCGCCGTTGCGACTCACCGTCGCCGCGGGCGCCGGCGGGGCCACGACCTCTGTCGCCTTCGATGCGGCAGTCGACCTGGCGTGGGCGGCGATCCAGGGAGAGTTCGCGGCGGTCGATGCGGCGATGTCGCGCTATCGCGAGGACAGCGAGATCACCCGGCTGAATCGTGCCGGCTCGCTGGCTGCCCCATCCCGCCGCCTGGTTGCCGCCATCAGCGCGGCAGATCGCGCGGGCCGCATCACCGATGGCCTGTTCGACGCGACGATCGTCCGCGACCTCGAGCGGCTGGGATCCATCGGCGTGCGGCAGGCGCGGGATGACCGCGACCCCTCGGCGGCCGACCAGCCCGCGGGCCTGCCCGCGGCGGCGCGGCAGCCGTCGCACTCGTACGTGCGCCGCAGCGGCCGCCGTGGCGCCGTGTCGCTCGCCGAGCCGATCGACCTCGGTGGCATCGGCAAGGGGCTGGCCCTGCGCTGGGCGGCGCGTCGCGCGGCGGCGCTGCTCGACGCCGGCTTCCTCCTCGAGGCTGGCGGCGACATCGCCTCCCGCGGTCTGTTCGGCGAGGCCCGCTGGTCGATCGGAATCGAGGATCCCGCCGCCGGCGCCGAGCCGCTGGCAGTGTGCGTCCTCGAGGAGGACCAGGCGATCGCCACGTCCTCGACGCGCATCGGTCGTTGGCTCGATCCGGCCGGACGCCCGGTCCACCACCTGATCGACCCGCGGACCGGCCTGCCGGGCGGCGCGGGCCTGACAGCCGTGAGCGTTGCGTTTCCCGATCCCGCGTGGGCGGAGGTCTGGTCGAAGGCGCTCTTCCTCGAGGGCGCCGCGGGCATCGCCCGCGCCGCGCGCCATCGTGGGCTCGCAGCCTGGTGGGTCAACGATGCCGGCGAGCTGTCGATGACGCCGGCGGCGCGCCAGCAGACGAGCTGGGTCCGCGACGAGGCCCGTCGCCGGGACCGAGCGCGGCTGGCAGGCTAGCCCTCGCGCAGCGAGACCGGCGCGCCCTCCAGCCAATCCGACGACGGCCACGGATCGATCGGCGTCCGTCCGTTCGACCCGAGCGCGAGGTTGATCTCGCCGAGGTGGTACGCCTCGTGATTGATCATGCGCAGCAGGATCGACTGGCGCGTGTGAACCTGGGTCCCGGTCCGGCCGACGCGGCGGACCGCCTCGCCCAGCGTCGCCGGCGTCCAGCGCTCGAGGCAGCCCTCGATGATCCGCCACGTGGATCGATAGGCGTGGACGAGCTCGTCGGCCGTTCGGGGCAGCGACAGGTCGTCCTCCCAGCCGAGGCCGGTGGGGTCGGCGAAGGGGGTCGCCTCGGCGCCCGGCTCGCCGAACACGTGGCACAGCCAGTAGACGCGCGTGCCCGCCGTGTGGCCGGCGACGGCCCAGATCGGCCACGGCTCCTCGCCGTTCCCGCGATCCGCGCCGACCACGAGCGCGAGATCCGCCTCCGAGAGGGCGCCGAGGCCGTCCGTCGTCCGCCGGTTGTAGCCGGCCCAGTCGGCGTAGAACGGGCGGATCGAACCGGTCATTCGAGCGTCGTTCGGCCGCTCACGAGCCGGTGACGTACTCCCCGCCGTCGACGCCGATCACCTCGCCGCTGATGAAACCGGTGCCCTCGCCCGAGAGGGCGACGATCGCGTTCGCCACGTCCTGGGTCGTGGTCATCCGGCCCGTCGGGTTCCGCGCGGTCGCCGAGGCGATGATCATGTCGTGCTCGGGGATCTTCATGAGCGCGGGCGTCATCGTGACGCCGGCGCGGATCGCGTTCGCGGTGATCCCGGTGCCCAGCCGGCCGAGCTCCATCGCGAGCTGCCGGATGTGCGATTCGAGGGCGGCCTTGGCGCCGGACACGACACCGTACGACGGCACGACCCGCGTCGAGCCCTCGGAGGTCATCGCGTAGATCTTCGAGCCCTCGCCGAGGAAGCCGCCGCGGTACAGGTCCTGGACCCAGTAGACGAGGCTGTTCGCCATCACGTCCTGGGTCATCTCCATCTTCTTGCGGTCGACGGCGCCCTTCGGGTCGTCGCTGATGAATGGGACGAGGCTGCCGAACGCAAGGGAGTGCATGACGACCCGAACGTATGGGTCGCGGCCGGCGGATCTCGCGGCATCGAAGCGGGCCCGAAGCTGGGCCAGCGCATCCAGACGTTTCTCGTCGTCGGCGGCGTTCATGTTGATGTACAGGACCTCGCGGCCCTGGGCGGCGAGGTCGGCCTTGAGATCCTCGACGTGCTGGAGCGCCGCGCGGAAGTCGAGGTGGATGCCACAGATGTTGTAGCCGGCGGCGGCAAGGGCGCGTGCCGTCGCCTCGCCCATGCCCGACGAGGCGCCGAGGATGAGCGCCCAGCGCTCGCGGGAATCGGCCATTGACGAAGGACCTCCAGCGCAACGAGACGGTGCCTCAGGTGGGCGGCGCCGCCGCGAGACCGCGAAGTCTAGACCGATGGTCACCCGGCGACCTTTCCGGACGGTTTCGGGGTTGGTCCGGCCCGTACAGGGATTCGCGGCCCCGCATCTCGCTCTGGTTTCGGCCGATTCGTGCGTGATGTCGATGGGGTTCCCAGGCCGCAGGCGCTCGCGCGGCCGGCGAGGCGCCTCGCCGATCTGGAGTCGGCCATGGACCTTGAAAAAAGGTCACCCCGCGTCCATCGCCGTCCGTTCTGTCAGACGACGCCCATCGACCGCAATCGCTCGACGTCGCTCTGCCCGTAGCCGACTTCGGCCAGGATCTCGTCGGTCTGCTCGCCGAGGAGCGGCGGCGGGGTCCGGATCGACGCCGGCGTCGCCGACAGCTCGAACGGGATGCCGACCTGGTCGACGGGACCGAGCGAGTCGTGCTCGAGCGGTACGCGGGCGCCGAGCGCCACGGCCTGGGGCGAGCCGAACGCGGCCGGCAGGTCGAGGATCGGGCCGGCGGGAATGCCGGCCTCGTCCAGGCGCGCGAGCCACGTGGCGGTCGATCCCTCGAGGAACAGGCCGGCAAGGATCGCAATGAGCTCGTCCCGATGCTCGACGCGTTCGCCGTTCGTATCAAATCGCACGTCGGAGGTGAGCTCCGGCAACCCGACGACCGGCCCGAGCTTTGCCCACTGCCGCTCGCTGCCGACGCCGATCGCGATCTCGCCGTCGGCCGTCGCGAACGTCTCGTACGGCACGATGCTGGGGTGAGCGTTGCCGCGCCGGATCGGCTGCCGGCCGGTCACGAGCGCGCTCTGGGCCTGGTTCACGAGCACCGCGAGCGTGCTCTGGAGCAGCGAGACGTCGATGCGCTGGCCGGCCACGGCAGCTGGACCCGGTGGATCGCCTCGCTGGCGCGCCACGATGCCGGCGAGCACGGACACCGCACCGAACAGCCCGCTGACCACGTCGCTGATCGCGACGCCGACCTTCATCGGGCGGCCGTCGGGCTCGCCCGTGATCGACATCAGCCCGCCCACTGCCTGGATGACGAAGTCGTAACCGGGCTTCGCGGCGTCCGGCCCCCGCGTGCCATAGCCGCTGATGGCGAGGTGGACGAGGGCCGGATTCAGCTCCCGGAGCGCTTCGTCCGAGAACCCGAGCTTCGCAAACCCCCCGACCCGGTAGTTCTCGACGACGACGTCGCCGCCGCGCAACAGCCTCCGCAGGACCTCGCGGCCGTCCTCGCCGGACAGGTCGAGGCGGATGCTGCGCTTGTTGCGATTGACGGCGAGGTAGTAGGCGGCGGTCCGGGTCCCGGCGGCGGCGTCGCCAACCCAGGGCGGGCCCCAGCCGCGCGTCGCGTCGCCTTCGGGCGGCTCGACCTTGATCACGTCCGCGCCGAGGTCCGCGAGCAGCATCGTGCAGTACGGCCCGGCAAGCACGGTCGAGCAATCGATCACCCGGATCCCGGCGAGCGGACCAGCGTTCGGGGTCACCACGCCCCGATGGTAGTCAGCCGGTCGGCACCCAGAAGCGCAGCTTGCCGGCAGGTCGAGATCAGGTGGAGGGCAGGTCCAGGCTGCGGGCGTCGAGCTCGCCCTTGCGGACCCACTCCACGAGATCCCGGTTCACCACGATCGTGCCCCCGGGCTCCTCGACGATGTCGGGCCCGACGCGGAACATGATCGCGGCGTCGGTCAGCGGCACCATCGGGTCGCGGGTTCGGAGGGCGGCGAGCGGATCCTGCCCGAACCGGCTGTGGAGGCGACCGGCGACGAGGTAGCGGCCGGTGCGCAGGACGAGCCGGTGAGTCGTGGTCGGGATGCGCAGCGCGCGATTGCCGCGCGGCCCGCCCGCGCGCACGAGGGCGAGCTCGTTGCGCCGGATCAGGATCTCGGGGACCACCATCGAGCCGCCCTCGGGCAGGCGCTCCGCGAGCGCGTCGACGAGGATGAACTCATCGTTCGCGTTGAGCATGTCGGTGAGGCGCGCGCTGTCGAGTCGCACCCGGCCGGACAGCCGCTCGCTGGTGGAGTACGCGACGAAGTCGATCTCGGGCAGGCCGCTCGCGTCCGTGGCGGTCGCGCGCAGCGACGGTCCCGGTTGCCGAAGGACGAGCCGCAGTCGCGAGCCGATCGAGCCGATCACAGGAATGGAAGGATGCGCCCGCGCACCACCCTCGTCCGTCAGTCGAAGGTACTGTCGGCGAGGCCTACCGGGATCGCCGCTGGGGACAAGGTGACGCCCCGTTCGGGCGGGCGAACGGGGCGTCGGGTGCATTCGAGACGGTGGCGGACCCGACCGGATTCGAACCGGCGATCTCCAGCGTGACAGGCTGGCATGTTGGGCCGCTACACCACGGGTCCAAGCGACGAAGGCGGAGGATAGCAGACTGTTCCGCGCTATCCTCGCGGCCCACATGCCCATCATCGACCTCCGGTCCGACACCGTCACGAAGCCGACGCCGGAGATGCGGCGGGCCATGGCCGAGGCCGAGGTCGGGGATGACGTGTACGGCGACGACCCGACGGTGCATGCCCTGGAGGACCGTGCCGCGGAGCTCCTCGGCAAGGAGGCTGGCCTGTTCGTCTCGTCGGGGGCGATGGGCAACCTCGTCGCCCAGCTCGCCCATGTCCAGCGCGGCCACGAGGTGATCGCGGGCGCCCATGGCCACATCATGCTGCACGAGGCGGCGAGCCACGCGGTGGTCGTCGGGGCGTCGGTACGACCGATCGAGGAGCAGCCGGACGGCACGCTCGATCTCGATGCGGTGCGGGACGCCTTCCGGGACCCGACCGACGTCCACGACCCGATCACCGGTCTCGTCGTCTTCGAGAACGCCAGCGCCCATGCGAACAACCAGCCGGTCGGCTCGGCGTACGTGCGCCATCTCGGCGCCGTTGCCCACGATGGCGGCGTCCCCCTGCACATCGATGGAGCGCGCTTCTGGAACACGGTCGTCGCGCTCGATGAGGACCCGCGGGAGCTGGCCGCGTCCGCGGATTCGGTCACGTTCTGCCTGTCCAAGGGCCTCGCGTGTCCGGTCGGGAGCGTCTTGGTCGGGTCGCAGGACTTCATCTGGAAGGCGCGACGGGCGCGCAAGATGCTCGGCGGCGGGATGCGCCAGGTCGGGGTCCTCGCGGCTGCCGGCCTCGTTGCGCTCCGCGACGGCGACGCCGGGATGATCGATCGCCTCGCTGACGACCATGCAAACGCCCGGTTCCTCGCGGAGGCCTTCGCGGACCTGCCCGGCATCGCGTCGCCCGGCGAGACCGCGCAGCCCATCGGCGAGCGCCTCGATCCGGAGCGCGTGCGAACCAACTTCGTCCTCTTTCGGGTCGCCCGCGATCGCGAGGCGTTCCTGGCAGCGCTCGAGCGGCGGGGCGTGCTGATGATCTCGTTCATGCCGCACAACGGCCAGATCCGTGCGGCGACGCATTACGGAATCGAGCGCGCCGACATCGAGGCGACGATCCGCGCGGTGCGCGATGCGCTGGATGAGCTCCCGGAGACACGGGTCGGCTCCTCCAGCTCTGCTCGCGCGTACGCCGGCGCAGCCGTCTAGCCTCGCCGCGCCGACGACTCCGCCCACGTTGACGACTCGGCTGTTCGGCGGCGTCGAGCTCAGTCGGGCCACCCCGGCGCCGATCCCGGGCCCGCTCGACGACGACCTGTACGACCTGGTCGAGGCGCGCTTCCGGCGGGTCGTCGAGGCGCAGCCGACACTCGCCACCCACCTCGGCATCCACGCCTGGGACGACCGCCTCGCGGATCCGTCGCGCGAGCGCTACCTCGCCGAGATCGCCGCGGACAAGCACCACCTTGCCGCGATCGAGGCGCTCGATCCGGACGGGCTGAGCGCGGAGGCGAGATTCGAGCGGGACCTCGAGCTCCATCACGTCCGGCTCTCGGTCTATCGGGCGGAGACGATCCGGACCTGGGAGCGCCGGACGACTGGCGCTTCGGCGCTCGGCGACGCCCTGTTCCCGCTGTTCACCCACGACTACGCGCCCCTTGCCGAGCGGCTCATGGCGATCACGGCCCGGCTCGAGGCGGCCCCGCGCTTCCTGGCGGGTCACCGCACCAGGGCGGTCGTGCCGCAGATCGCGCCGTGGCTCGAGATCGAGCTCAATGCCAGCCGGAACGTCCCACGCTTCCTCGACGAAATCGTCGCGGCCGCGGACGCGGCCGGCGTCGACCTGCCGCCCGCTGATCGGTCGCGCCTCGTTCGGGCCGCGGATCGGACGAAGGTCGCGATCGAGGACCAGTCCGAGTGGATCCAGGAGATCCTGCCGGGCGCCGTGCCCCAGTGGCAGCTCGGCCGGGAGCGCTATGACGAGCTCCTCCGGCTACGGGCGTTCGAGGGCCTCGACGCCGACGCGATCCTCGAGATCGGCTGGCAGCAGCTGGAGCGCAACCACGCCGACCGCGCCGCCGCCGCCCGCGAGATCGACCCGGGCGCAACCGAAGCGGCCGTGGTGGAGCGCATCAAGGACGACCATCCTGCGACGTTCGACGAGGCGCTCGCCGGCTACCGCGTGGCCATGGCCCGCGCGCGCCAGTACCTGATCGATCACGGCATCGCGACGGTCCCCCCGGACGAGCGGGTCGAGGTGATCGCGACGCCGCCGTACCTGCGCGGCACCCTCCCGTTCGCGGCGTACTACGAGCCGGCGCGCTGGGACGCGTCGCCGGTCGGCGTGTACGTGGTGACGCCCGACGTCGACGGTGACCCGGGCGCGATGCGCGAGCACTACCGCGCCTCGATCAGCAACACGAGCATCCACGAGGCGTACCCGGGCCACCACCTGCAGCTCGCGCTCGCCGCCCGCCAGCCATCGCTGACCCGCGCCCAGGTCGACGCGCCCGAGTTCGTCGAGGGCTGGGGGATGTACAGCGAGCAGATGATGCGCGAGCAGGGCTTCGACGACGGCCCCGAGTTCCGCGTTGCGCTCGCCACGGACGCCATCTGGCGGGCCGCGCGGATCATCCTCGACGTGCGGATGCACCGCGGCGAGGTGTCGATCGAGGAGGCGGCGGAGTTCCTCGTCGCCGAGACCGGCTTCGAGCGCCCGAACGCGCTTGCCGAGGCACGGCGCTACACCTATACCCCGACGTACAACCTGTCGTACCTGCTCGGGAAGGTCCTGCTGCTCGGCCTGCGGGACGAGGAGCGCCGCCGGCTCGGCGAGCGATTCTCACTGCTTGCGTTCCACGACACGCTCCTGCGCGGCGGGTCGCTGCCGGTCAGCTTCCACCGGCGCGCGTTGCGCGGCGAAGGCACCACGACACCCGCCGTCGCGACCTGATCGCGTGCTGGTCATTCCCTCGATCGACGTCGAGAAGGGGCGCTCGCGCATCGTCTTCTGGCCCGGGGTCTCGTCCGGGATCGGCGCGCCGACGGACCGGCCCGAGCGCATCGCGGAGCACTTCGTGGGCCTGGGCGCGCCGCTCGTCCATGTCGTCGACTTCGATGGCGCCCGCAACGGCGCGCCGGTCAACCTGGACGTCATCGGCGCGATCGCCTCGCGGGTCGCGACGCCACTCCAGCTGGCCGGGGGCCTCGATTCACCGGAGGCGATCCGCGTCGCGTTCGCGGGGGGCGCGACGCGCGTCGTGACCACCCTCGCCGTGGCCGACGACCCGACGCTCCTGCGCTCATGCCTCGATGTCGCCGGGGATTGGCTGGCGGTCGGGCTCGATGCTCGCGCCGAGCGGCTTGCGGCGTTCCGCTGGCATCGCGCCGCCCCGCCGACGCTCGCCGCGCTGCTGTCGGAGCTCGCCGGCCGCGGCGTCCGCCGATTCGTGCTGGGCCATGCGACAGCCGAGGCGGAGGTCGCCGAGATCGCGGCCATCGCGCACACCGTCGATGCCGACCTGCTCGTCGCCGGCGGCGTGACGGACCTCGCCGGGATCCGCCGCGTGCGCGACTCGGGCGCAGCGGGCATCATCCTCGGCGAGGCGCTCCTGTCCGGGGCGATCGACTATCAGACCGCCCGTGAGGCTGCCGCATGAGCTCCCGCCGTCAAGGCCGCCGCGTCCCGCCGCGGCAGTACACGACGTCCGCCACGAACCCGCCGACGTCCCCGTCCGAGTCCGGGACCGGCGCGGAGATGGTCAAGTCGGTCGACCGGCCGATCGGCACGCGCTCGGCGAATCGCGCGGCGAAGCGAGCGGCGACCGGCGTCCGACCCAAGGTCACGGCCCGCGGCGGCCGATCCGGCGGCCGGAAGCAGGGCTCCAATACCGGGATCATCGTCCTCGCGGTCGCCGCGATCGCTGTCGCCGCGGCGGTGATCCTGCTCGGCAAACCGTTCGGCGCCCCGGCGGCCAGCCCGTCGCCGGGAGCCTCGGTAGCGAGCCAGGTCGGCGATGGCACGTGCCCTGCCGCGCAGCCTGACCCGCTCCCGGCGGGCCAGATTCGCAGCGTCACCATCAACACGCCGAAGGGCGCGATCCTCATCAACGTCGAAGCAGACCTGTCGCCCATCGCAGCCGGGAACTTCGTGGCACTCGTCCAGTGCCACTTCTACGACGGCAGCGTCTTCCACCGAACCGCGTCGCAGGACGGAACGGCCACCGGGACGCCGTTCGTGATCCAGGGCGGCGCGGCCAGGCCCGGCACCGCCGAGATCCCTTACACGATCAAGGACGAGCCAGTGACCGCCCAATACAGGCGGGGCACGGTCGCGATGGCCCGCTCGAGCGCTCCGAACAGCCAGACCTCGCAGTTCTTCATCGTGCTCGCCGACAGCGCCGGCTCGATCCTGTCCGCCACGAACACCTATGCGATCTTCGGCGAGGTCGTCAGCGGCATGGACGTCGCCGACGCGATCTACAAGGCGTCGAACGGCGTCGAGCTGCCGACGAACCCGGTCCCGATGACGAGCGTCACGGTTTCGAGCGCGCCGCTCGCCACCGCGAGCCCAGGCCCGACGTCCGCCCCGACCGTCCCTCCAAGCACGACACCCGCGGCCACCCAGTAACCCAGAGGAGCCGACCATGACCAGCGCAACCATCAGCACCGAGCTCGGCGACATCGAGGTCGACCTGTTCACCCAGGCCGCTCCGAAGGCCGCCCAGAACTTCGTCGACCTCGCGAAGAAGGGCTTCTACGACGACGTGATCTTCCATCGCGTCATCCCCGGCTTCGTCGCCCAGGCGGGCGACGGCGAGCACGGCAAGAAGGCGAGCCTGAACGCGGGTCGCGTCGGCACCGGCGGGCCGGGCTACAAGTTCGAGGACGAGCCGGTCAAGGGCGACTACGTTCGCGGCGCGCTGGCGATGGCCAACGCCGGTCCGAACACGAACGGCAGCCAATTCTTCATCTGTGTCGCCGACCTGTCAGGTCGACTGCCGAAGAACTACACGATCTTCGGCCAGGTGACCAGGGGCATGGACGTCGTCGACCAGATCGTCGGGGCGCCTCGCAACAGCCGCGATATGCCGGACGCGCCGGTCGCGATGACGAAGGTGACGATCGCGGAGAGCTGAGGGCCCGGACCGGGCTTTCCAGCCAGTTGTAACGCTCCCGTAACGCCATTCCGTGCTCGATGAGCATGAAGCGTTAAGGGATTATTACCAATTCCGTGACGAAAACCCTTGGATTCGAGGGCCTGTTCGACTAGACTCCACCGTGCACTCCGTTCGCGGAGGGTCAGCTGCCCCAGCGGCAAGGTCATGGGTAGGTTGGGTCAGGGTAGTCGGTGCAGCCGACGTGATAGATGCCCTTGACGCGTGGCAGAAGCGTCCGTTTCGACGGATACCTTCACCGGGACAGCATCGGAGCGGCTCCTTCGGGAGCCGCTCCGAACATTTTCAGCCGGTGATCTCGGCGCGCTCCGTGAACAGGACCGCGACCGCGAGCGAGCCGATGAGCCAGAGTGCGACCAGCAGGAGCGCCGTGTCGGGCGCGAGGGCGCTGGCCGCGGCGGCGTCGCCGCCGAAGCCGCCACCTCCGCCGGAGCCCGTGTCGATGGACGCTCTGGCGACCGCGAACGGCATGTACTTCACGATGTCCGGCAGGAAGATCTGGGCGAAGCCCTCACCGAAGTAGAACGCGATCCCGGCACCGATACCGGCGAGCTGGCTGCGCGCCAGCGTCGCGATCGCGAAGCCGAGCGCCGCCTGTTCCACCACGGCGAACCAGCCGCGAGCAGCCATGGCGGGAAGCCGGGCCAGCGTGGCCGAATCGGTCACGCCGGCGGTCGAGATCCCGGCGATGTTCGCGGCGATCAGTGCCACGGCCGTCCCGATGGCGAACGAGATCGCGAGCCCGATGGCCACCATGACCGCGATCGCGGCAAACAGGGTGAGCATGTAGCGGGCCCGGCTCTCCCCCCGCGCGATGGCGTTCTTGAGCGTCCCCCAGCTCCACTCAGAGCCGGCGATGGCCGCGGCGAAGGTGACCGCGACGAGACCGCCGAACCCGAACAGGAACGACAGGACGAAGTCGTATGCGCCCGGGAAGGTCAGCAGCTGTCGTGCCGCCGCGGCGCCGCGCGACCCGCTGCTCTGGCCCGCGGTGGCAGAGGCGATGAGGATCAGCGCCAGCAGCCCGACGAGCAGCCCCACCGACACGAACGACGCCGGGCGACCGATGAGCTTGCGCAGCCCCGACGCGAAGGTCCTCATGCGGCGCCCTGCTGCTGGCCCGGGATGTCGATCGCGCGGAAGGTGCCCTCGGAGGAACCCTTGCTGTCGCCACCGGTCAGCTCGAGGAAGAGGAGCTCCAGGTCCGTGCCGGACTCGAGGCCGGACGCGAAGATGCCCTGCGACGCCAGGCGCCGATTGACCTCGGCAGCGCGCGCCGGCTCGAGGTGGACGGTGAGCCACGGTTCGCCATCGAGCGACCCGGTCCGTTCGACCGCCGCCATCGGCTCCAGGGCCGCTCGCGCGGCATCGAGCTGTGCGGCCGCGACGCGCACCCGCACCACGCCCTGGTCGTTCAGCAGCGTCTCGAGGGTTCCTTCGCGCACGAGCTTGCCCGCGGCGATGATCCCGACGACGTCCGCGAGGACCTGGACCTCGGCGAGCAGGTGGCTGGACACGAACACCGTCTTGCCGCTCGCCGCCAGCCGCCGGAGCGTCTCGCGCATTGCCACGATGCCCGCGGGATCGAGGCCGTTCGCCGGCTCGTCGAGCAACAGCAGCTTCGGATCGCTCAGGAGCGCCCCGGCGATCCCGAGCCGTTGCTTCATCCCCAGCGAATAGCCCGCGACCTTGTCCCGGGCACGGTCGCGCAGGCCAACCAGCTCGAGCAGCTCCTCGATGCGCCCATCCGGGACCGGGGCGCCGGCGGATGCCAGGGCCCGCAGGTTCTGGCGGCCGTCGAGGTACGGGTAGAACGACGGCGACTCGACCAGCGCCCCGACCTCGAACAGGCGCCGCCGGTCGCCCCGGCGGAAGGGTTGGCCAAGCAGTTCGATGGTGCCCGCGTCCGGATGCAGGAGGCCCGTCAGCAACCGCATCGTCGTCGTCTTGCCGGCGCCGTTCGGGCCGAGGAAGCCGTAAACCACGCCCGCGGGCACCGACAGGTCGAGGCCATCCAGGGCGAGGCGCTTGCCGTAGCTCTTGCGCAGGCCGCGGGTGGCGAGGGCGAGTCCGTCGGCGGCGGTCATCGGCCCTAGTGTGCGGGAGCGAGCCGTTGCGCGGGGATCGCGGGGGCCGGCGTGGCTATTCTCGCCGCGTGTCCAGCACGAGCCGGCGCCTTCCCGCGCCTCGATACTCGGCGGCGTGGAACCGCTGGCTGCCGATCCAGTACCGGCTGATCCGGCTGCTGGACCCGCTCGTTCGCCTGCAGTGGCGCGGCTTCGGGCTCGGCAACGTCGTCGAGCTGCGGGTGGTTGGTCGGAGGACCGGCGCGACGCGCTCCGTCCTGCTCGGCCTGCTCCGCGACAGGGACCTGTTGTTCCTCGGGCACCCGAACGGCGATGTCCCGTGGACGCTGAACCTCGAAGCCGCCGGCACCGCTCTGCTCGTGTTCCGTCCGCCGACGGCGGTCGCGGTCACCGCGAGACGGCTGGAGCCGGGCGACCTCCGTGACCGGGCCATTGCCGCGACGAATCAACACGTCTTTCCCGGCAACCTGATCTACCGGCTCGCGCGCGCGCACATCCGCGCGGTCGGCGCCTACTTTCTGATCGAAGTTGGCAATTGATGCCACGGGTCGGGCGGACTAGACTCGCCGCGGCCCAACGCCCCACGCCCCCTGATCGAGCGCGCCCGCGCCGAGGTCGGGTCGGTGCCACCCGCGCTGGCCAACCAGTCCGCCGAGGTGGCAGATGCTGTTCCTGAGCCAGGCCATTGGCCGACCCGTGCGCGACCAGAACGGCGACCCGATCGGCAAGGTCGCCGACCTGATCGTGGCCGTCGGCGAGCGCTACCCGCCGGTCACCGGGCTCGTCATCGCGACGGATGGCCGCCAGATCTTCCTGCCGTGGACGTCGGTCGAGTCGCTGGACGTCTCCGGGGCCAAGCTCCGCACATCGATCCTGGACATCACGAAGTTCGCCCAGCGGCCGGACGAGATCCTGCTGCGCGCCGATCTCATGGACAAGCAGATCGTGGACGTCGACGGGCGGCGCGTGGTCCGGGTGAACGACATCAGCCTCGACGAGGTCGAGGGCTCGGTTCGGCTCGTCGCGGTCGACGTCGGTGCGGCCGGGCTCCTCCGCCGGCTCGGCATCGAGGGGCCATTCCGAACGCTCGGGCGCAACCTCAAGGTGCCGCTGCCGGAGCGGTACATCGACTGGGAGGACGTCGACCCGGTCGAGAGCTCGATCGCGTCGGTGAAGCTCCGCGTGCCGCATGGCGCGCTCGCCGAGCTCCACCCGGCCGACCTCGCCTCGATCATCGACCAGCTTGCCCCCAAGGACCGCGCCGGCGTCCTCGCGTCGCTCGACGACGAGGCAGTGGCCGACGCGATCGAGGAGATGGAGCCCGACACCCAGGTCGAGGTCCTCGAGGACCTCCACCCCGAGCGCGCCGCCGACATCCTCGAGGAGATGAGCCCCGATGACGCCGCCGACCTCGTCGCCGACCTGTCGGACGTCGCGCGCGACGAGATCCTCGCCCTCATGGAGAAGGACGAGGCGGCCGAGGTCAAGGAGCTGCTCGCCTACCCGGAGGATTCGGCGGGCGGGATCATGACCACGGAGGTCGTCGCGGTGCCGGCGACCCTGACCGCCGAGCAGACGATCGACCGCCTGCGCGATCTCGAGCCCGACGCCGAGACGATCTACTACGTCTACGTCGTCGACACCGACGAGCGGCTCGTCGGCGTCCTGTCGCTGCGCGACCTGATCGTCGCCAAGGCGGCCACGCCGATCTCCGACGTGATGATCAAGGAGCCGGTCGCGGTCGGCGTGCTCGCGGACAAGGACGAGGTCGCCCAGGTGGTTGCGCGCTACAACCTGCTGGCCGTGCCGGTCGTCGACGACGAGGGCCGGCTCGAGGGCATCGTCACGGTCGACGACACGCTTGACGCGTTCCTGCCGACCTCCTGGAAGCGGCGCCTGCCGCGACCGTTCTCGCGGAGCAGCCGGTGAGCCAGCCGGCGCCGGCGGCGGCGGCGAAGCGGAGACCCATCATCAGGCGCTTGCCCGGCCGCCGGGCGAGATTCGCCGCGTCGCTGGCCGTGCTCGGGCCGGGCATCGTGAGCGGCTTCGCCGACAACGACGCTGGCGGCATCACCACCTACTCGCTCGCCGGAGCGAAGTTCGGCTACGACCTCCTGTGGGTCATCCTGGTCACCCAGATCGCGCTGTTCGTGACCCAGGAGATCGGGGCCCGGATCGGGCTCGCGACCGGGCAGGGCCTGACCGGCCTCATCCGGGAGCGGTTCGGGGTTCGCTGGGCGGCCTTTGCCGCGCTGACGATGATCGCCGCAAACCTGGGCTCCACGGTCTCCGAGTTCGCCGGCATCAGCGCGGCCCTGTCGCTGTTCGGCGTGCCCGTCGCGGTCAGCTCCGCGCTGGCGGCGATCGCCGTGATCACGCTGATCAGCCGGGGCAGCTTCAGCCGCGTCCAGTACTTCTTCGTCGGGATCGGCGTGCTCGTCTCGGCGGCGTACATCGTCTCGGCGATCCTGGCCCACCCGGACTGGCCGCGGGCCGCGAACTCGCTGTTCATCCCGCACGGCACGTTCAACGGCGCCTACATGCTCGCCGTCGTCGGCACGGTCGGCACCACGATCACGCCGTGGGGCCAGGGCTTCATCCAGGCGTACGTCGTCGACAAGCGACTCCGCGCCGAGGACCTGCGCGCGGAGCGCATCGACGTGCTCATCGGCGTCGCCATCACCAATGTCATCGCCGCGTTCATCGTCATCGCGGTCGCGGCCACCCTCTGGACCACCGGGCAGCGCGATATCCAGGACGCGAGCGCTGCGGCTGCCGCGCTCAAGCCGCTCGCCGGGGATGTCGCATCGACCATGTTCGCGATCGGGTTGCTCGCGGCGTCGCTGCTCGGGCTGGGCGTGGTGCCCCTCGCGAGCGCGTACACGGCGTGCGAGGCATTCGGCTGGGAGCAGGGCGTCGACTGGCGCTGGCGCGAGGCGCCCGCGTTCTACGGCCTGCTGGCCTTCTTCATCCTGTTCGCGGCCGTGTTCCTGCTCATCCCCGGGTTGCCGCTCATCCAGGTCATGTTCAGCGCGCAGGTGATCAACGGCCTGCTGCTGCCGGTCATCCTCGTGTTCGTCATGCGCCTCGCCGGCGACAAGCGCCTGATGGGCGAGCTCGTCAGCGGCCGGATCAACCTGGCCCTCGGCTGGACGGTGACGGGGCTGCTCATCCTGATGTCGATCGTGCTGGTGGTGACCGCCTTCTCGGGCTGACGAGGCGCGGCCCCGACGCCCAGCTCAGTTTGGAAGCGAGTACTTCCGGAGCGACGCGGTCGGCCAGGAGGTGTCGCCGTTGCTCGCCAGGTAGATTGCCGTCCCGCCGGCATCGACGACCCCCGTCTCGCCACCGGTCGACCACAGGCCGACCTTTCTGCCGGTGGCATCGAGCTGTACAAGCTGATGACCCGCCGCGAGCGCGTGCCCGATGTTGGCGAAGAGCGTCCCGTTCGGCCCGATCGCGAGGCCCGTCACGAAGCCACCTGGCACCGCTGTATCGATTGTCGCGGCGACGCTGCCATCTGCCGCGTATTTGAGGATGCTCGTCGGGCGGTCCTCACCCGCGGCGCGGTACAGCGTCCCGGAGGAATCGATTGCCAGGAAGATCCCCGCGTTCACGATGACGGTCCCGACTGTGCGCAGGAACCTCCCCTTCGTGTCGAACGCCTGGATGTCACCGCGATCATCGTCGGCCACGTACACCGTCTTGCCGTCGGTGACGATTCCGAACGGATTCGCGAACTGCCCGTCACCCGAGCCGAACGAGCCCCACGCCCGAACGAACGCGCGCTTCGCATCGAACTCCTGGACCCGCTGGTTTCCGTCGTCGGCCACGAAGAACGTGCCATCGGGCGCGAACGCGATGGCGCCAGTCGCCTGCGGACGGCTGCGGTGGGCGCTGAAGTCGAACTGCCCATTGCCGGCGCCCGCGGTTCCCCAGGCTCCCTTGAACGAGCCGTCCGGCGCGAAGATCCAGAACTCGTTCCCGAACGAGTTCGCGACCCAGATGTTGCCGGTCTTCGGATCGATCGCCGGCCACCACGTCTGGCAGCACGGGGTCGGCTGGGCGGGCCCGCTCTTCTCCCAGGCGAGGGGGAGGGCAGGCAGCGGAGCGGTCGTCGCGGTAGGAACGACGCTGGCGGTGATGCCGGCCGTCGGGGCGATGCCGGGCGCGCTGGTTCGGGCGAGCGTCGTCGGCACCGACGCCGCACCGAAGGAGCAGCCCGTGACCAGGGCGGCCGCGGCGATCGAGCCGATCGCAGTCATGCAGCGTGAAGATGCGCCTCGTCGCTCCATCGTCGATCCTCCTCGCGTCGGGCCGCATCCGGCCCACACACGTGAGATGCTGCCGATCAGCTGTCGGTTGGTGAATCGCTCAGGACCCGGCCGGTGTCGACTCTCCGGCTGGGTCGCGGATGGCGTACACGTGGCCAAGTGCCGTCCCGACGAACACCGAGCCGTCGACGACCGCTCCCATCGTCGGCACGCCGATGACAGGGACGCCCCAGAGGTTGGCGCCGCTGGTCGCATCGAAGGCGTAGACGGTTCGGTCGGCGCTCGAGACATACAGCGCGTTGCCGACCAGTGACGCGAGCGTTCCCAGTGCGCCATGGGTCATGCCGGTCCAGCGCGGCACATGGGTCGCGAGGTCAACCGCGTAGACGTTGCCGTCATCAGACACCACGTACAGGATCCTGTCCGTCACCGCCCCGGGGTGAACGAGACGCTGGTCCGGCGTCTCCCACGACCACTGGGCGGTCCCGTCGCCGACGCTCAGGACGTGGATTGCGCCCGTGTTGGTGAGAAGGCCGCTGCCGACATAGATGGCGCCATTCGCGACGGCCGGCGTACCGACGCCGCCCGGTCCGAGCTCGACGGGGTTCCAGCGCTGGTGACCCGTGTCCGCATCGATGGCGAAGAACCTGCCGCCGGTCGCACCCACGTACAGCACGCCGCCCGACAGAGCAGCGCCATGGAGCACCGGCGCGCCGAGGGAGATCTTCCACGCGATCGCGCCGCTGACCGCGTCGAGCGCGGCGAGCGTCCCATCCTCGCTCGCGGCGAAGATCCGGCCGTCGGCCAGCAGGAGCGAGGCGGAGATCGGCGCCCCGCCGAGCGACTTGTCCCAAGCCTGCGCGCCATCCATGGTCGACAGGGCGACGACATCGCCTGCGTCCGTTCCGACGATGAACAGGCCATCTGCCAATGCGGGGGTGCCGCGTACGGGTGCACCGACCGAGCGCGACGGCCAGAGGTTTGTGCCGGTGGCCGCGTCGAGGGCGGCGATGGCCCCGCTCGCGTCCGCGACGTACACCCGCCCGTCCTGGACGAGCGGCATCGTCGTGAACGGGAGGGCGCCAGGCCTCGATACGTCCCAGGCGATCTTCGGGACGCCTGCCGGGCCTGGCCCGACCATGATCCCGGTGCGGTCAGGGCCTCCGTGATACTCGCTGAGCAGGTGTGCCGGCAGCCGGGGCCGTGACAGGGCGATGGCAAAGGCCACCAGTGCCGCGAGCAGCAGCAGGGCCAGGGCGACGAAGGAGCGGTTCGGTCGTGGGAGCCAGCCCAGGCGGCCCAGGCGGAGGAGGCCGCGATTCTGCTTCGTGGCCCGGATCGCCACGGCGATCGAGTCGGCGAGGTCGGCCGGGGCGACGGCCGTCTCCGGCACGGAGATGGCGAGCCTGACGAGGGCGTCGCGGTCGTTGATCGTCATCGCCGCTCCACCTTCAACGCTCGGTCGAGCGCCTTGCGCGCATTCGATAGTCGCCACTTGATCGTGCCGACGGGCGCGCCGAGGGTCCGGGCGATCTCGGCCAGCGGCTGCTCCTCCTGGTAGTGGAGTACGAGCAGGGCCCGCACGTCCGGGTCCAGGCGTTCGAAGGCTCGCCGAATGGCTTCGACCTCCGCGATCTGCTCGCCGTGGCCGCCTGTCCCGAACCCGCCTGCCGCGGGAGCGTCGTCCGACCCGTCGACCGCGATCTCTCGAACCTCCGCCCGCCGCTGGCGTCGAAGGTGTGCGCGACAGGCGTTCACGAGGATCTGCGCAAGCCACGAATCGAAGCGATCCTGCTCGCGCAGGCGCGGGAGCTGCCGCCACGCGGCGACGCACGCCTCCTGGACGGCATCGCGGGCATCGGCCTCGCTGCGCGTGATGGCCATCGCCATCCTGAACAGCTTGTCCAGCCGAGGCCGGATCAGGGCGTCGAACGCGGCGGCATCGCCACCGGCCGCCCGGCCGAGTAGCAGCTCGGAGGCCGGCGCGGTCGACGTGCGGGCGCCGGCGATCACCGCCGCGTCCACTCCCGGTCGACCACGCTCCCGCCCACGTGGTTCAGGCTACTTGGCCGGCAGGGCGTACTTGCGGAGCAGTGGGCTCGGCCAGCCTGCACTGACGAAGTTCGCCTCGTAGATCGCATCCTGCGTCGGGGCAATCGCCAGCGTCTCGCCGCCGGTCGACCACCGCGTGATGGTGCTGGACGTCGGATCGAAGCGCACGAGGCCGAGGGCCGGGTCGGGGCTCTGCCGTGACTGGATGTTGAAGAAGAGGCGTCCTGTCGCATCGACCGCGAGTCCGATGTGGTCGCCCTCGAACGACGGAAGGTCGAACCTGTGGCGAAGGCCGCCGGCGGCGTCATATTCGTTGATCGCCGCGGTCGTGCTGGAGTTGTCCATCACGAACAGGTTCCCGTCCTTGTCGATCGCAAGCCACCCACCAGGTCCGGCGAATGACCGCAGGAACCGACCGTCGGCATCGAACACCTGGATATCGCCGCGCGCGTCGTCGTTGACATAGACCGCCTTGCCATCGGTCGCGATGGCGTTCGCATCGGCGAACTGGCCGTCGCCCGAGCCGAAGCTGCCCCAAGCCTTGACGAACTTGTGGGCAGAGTCGAACTTCTGGATCCGGTTGTTGCCATCGTCGGCGACGAAAAAACTCCCATCTGGGGCGAAGGCGATCGCGCCGGCAACGCAGTCGGGGCAGGCCGTCCGACGGAAGTTGAACTGGCCGGGCCCTGTCCCCGGCGCCCCGGATGATCCGAGGAACTTCCCGTCGGGCGAGAAGATCCAGTACAGGCCATTGGCACCCAGGGCAACCCAGACGTCCCCGGTCTTCGGATCGACCGCCGGCCAGTACGTGGCCGGGTTGCCCCCGCTCAACGTCGTGTCGCCGGACCTCTCCCACAACAGCTCGAGCGCCGGCGCCGGAGAGCTGGCGACCGACGGGAGGGGCGGAACGGCCGGCGTCGCGCCCAATGCTGTGCCTGGCCCGGCAGTCGGCTTCGCGACCGCGCTCGGAGCCGCGCCCGCGCCGCACCCGGTGGCGAGCAGGGAGAGTGCCAGGAGGCCGCCGACGGCAGCCGCTCGATGCCGGAAACGAACCACGGTGTCCTCCTTCACGCCCGCAGCGCGTCGTCGGGCCTTCGGACGTGAGATGTCGCCGATGCCCGGGCGGTTGGGGCAATCCTGGAGGTCCGTCATTTGGCAGCGCTTCCGAACGCGTACAGGGCGCCGACGTTGGTGCCGACCAGAACCATGCCATGCGCGACGACGGGGGCGTAGGGCACGCCGCGGATCGGCGCCCGCCATTGGATCGAGCCGGTCGCCGCGTCCAGCGCGACGAGCGTCTGGCCGTTCGTCGGCACATACACGATGCCGCCGGAGACCGTTGCCAGTGCCTCGTTCGGCGCTCCGGTCTTCGCCGTCCACGCAACGGCTCCGGTCGCGGCGTCCAGGGCGACGACGGTCCCGTCCTCGCTGACGATGTAGCCTCGACCCGCGCTCACCGCGGGCGTATACGCCTGGTCGTGCGTCGGGCTGGCGAAGCGCCAGCGCACGGTGCCGGTTGCCGCATCGACCGCGACCACGCCCTTCGCGTCCAGGGCATCGCCATCGATTCCCGTCGCGTCGAAGGCGAGCCCGCCGGCGACCGTCGGCGTTCCGCAGTCGCCGCTCGAGGCGACGCTGGACTGCCACAGGATCGCGCCGTCGGACAGGCGCAGGGCGACCAGGATGCCGCCGGCGCCGACGAACAACGTGTCCCGGCTCGCCGACACGGAGCGGGTGACGCCCGCGGGGAGGCCGGTCCTCCACCTCACCCCGCCGGTCCGCGCATCGAGCGCATAGGCGGTGCCCACTTCCGTTGCCGTCAGCACCGTGTCGCCGACCGAGGCGGCGGCGCCATCGATCGGGCCGTCGGCCTGGAACGACCAGTGCTCTGCCCCGGTCGCGGGGTCGAGGGCATGCACCTTGCCCGACTGATCCGCCACGACGACGGATCCGTCGACCACGAGGGGGCTGGCCGATCCGGTCGTCGCGCCGAGGGGCACCGTCCAGGAGACGGTGCCGGTGCGCAGATCGAGCGCGCGCAGCATGCCGTCATTCGAGGGCACGTAGGCGGTCGTGCCCACGACAGCGGGCGACGACCCGATGGGAGCACCGGCCTGGAACTGCCAGGCGAGCTGTGGGGTTCCCGTCGGTCCAGGCCCGGGCATGACGCCGGTCCGCGCGGCGTCGCCGCGGTACGTGGTGACATCGCCGCCCAGGTCGAGACCCGCGCTCGGCGCAGGATCGCCGCTCGGCGCCGGATCGGCGCTCGGCGGCGCCACGGTGGTGCCGCAGGCGCCGACGATGGCAGCCGTGACCAGCGCGCACACGCTCGTTCGAAGGTTCGACACCGTTCACTCCCACCGCGACGTCCAACGGTGGTGTGATGCGCGATGCCGCGCCGCGGTTGGCATTTCGCCTCCGCCCCCTCGGCCGTGACCTTGCGGCCAGGCTGAGCTTCGGGATCCGGAACAGCTAGCCGACCGGCTGCACCACGGGGAGGCTGCGTGCCGCAGCCGGCGGTGCGAGCAGGCCGAACGAGGCGGAAAGCGCCTGGAACCGGGCGACCGCGTCCGGCCGAAGCGCGTAATAGATGTTCAGCCCCACTCGACGGGTCGAAACCCAGCCTGCCTCGCGCAGCACCTTCAGGTGGTGGCTCACGGTCGGCTGCGCGACCTCGCAGCAGGCGGTGAAGTCGCAGGCGCAGATCTCGTCGCCGGCGATGAGCTGCCGGATGATGGCGAGGCGCGTCGGGTCGGCTGCACCCTGGAGCAGTCGGGAGTCGGGGTCGGTCGTTCGAGGCACGGGCTGGACTGTATCGACAACCTTCGATACAGTCAACGCGCCCGCATGGCCACGCAAGGAGTCAGAGCCCGATGACGATCGAGACGATCCATGAGGAGGTCCGCGCTCGCTACGCGGCCGCCGCTGTTCAGGCCCGCTCGGGCGGCTGCTGCTCGACGAGCGAGGGGATCGGCTCGGACCTGTACTCCGCGCTCGAGCGCGACGAACTCCCCGACGCCGCCGTGATGGCGTCGCTGGGCTGCGGCAACCCGATTGCCGTCGCGGACCTCCACGAGGGCGAGCGCGTCCTCGACCTTGGCTCCGGGGGTGGCATCGACGTCCTGCTGTCGGCGAAGCGGGTCGGGCCGACCGGCCGAGCCATCGGCCTGGACATGACCGACGAGATGCTGGCCCTGGCCCAGGCGAACGCGCTCGAGGCCGGCGCGAAGAACGTCGAATTCCTGAAGGGCCACATCGAGGCCATCCCGCTGCCGGCGGACTCCATCGACGTCGTCATCAGCAATTGCGTGATCAACCTGGCGGCCGACAAGCCCGCCGTGTTCCGCGAGATCGCCCGCGTCCTGAAGCCCGGTGGCCGTATGGGCGTGACGGACATCGTCGCGGAGGATCGCCTCACCGCGGCCGAGCGGGCGGAGCGCGGCTCCTTTGCCGGCTGCATTGCCGGCGCCCTGTCGATCACGGAGTTCGTGACCGGGCTCGAAGCCGCCGGGATGGCAGACATCGAGATCACGCCGACGCATGCCGTGGCCGAGGGCATGGTCAGTGCGATCGTCAAGGCGACCAAATCGGCGGGTGCGAAGCCACGCGTCAACCTTGCGGCGTTGCCGATGCTGCCGGTAGCGAGCAGCTGCGGCTGCGGCGAGGGTGGCTGCTGCTGATGCGCGTAGATTGGGTCGGGATGCGCAAGCGCCTTGCCTGACATCGTCCGGCTCGCCTTCCGGTCCCCAGTCGCTCTGCTCGTCGTGTCCGCGGCCTGCTGGGGCACCGGCACCGCGGTGAGCAAGCAGGCGGTTGCGGTCGTCCCGCCGATGAGCCTCCTCGCTGTTCAGCTTGCGACGAGCCTCGTCTTCCTGGTGCTCGCCGGCGCGCGCTTCAAGCCGGCCGCAGGAGACACCGCGATCCGGCGGCTTGGACTCCTCAACCCGGGGCTGTCGTATGCCCTCGGGCTGATCGGCCTCGTCGGGATCAGCGCGAGCGCCGCGGTGCTGCTCTGGGCCCTCGAGCCGGTCGGCATCCTCATGCTCGCCGTGGTCTTCCTGCGCGAGCGGGTCAGCCCGCGCCTCGTCGCCCTGTCGGGCCTCGCCATCGCCGGCCTCGTCGCCGTCCTCTACGACAGCGCGCTTTCCGGCCAGGCGGCCGCTGTCGCCGTCAGCGCCGCGGGGGTCGCCTGCTGTGCCCTGTACACTATCGCTGCCAGGGCCTGGATCAAGGCGTCCGACTCGACCTCGACCGTGATCCTCGGCCAGCAGCTCCATGCCCTCGCGTTTGCCGTGGCGATCGTTGCGGTCCTCGCCCTCGTCGGCCAGCCGGTGCTGCCGACGACGCTGTCGCCGGCGGTGGTCGCCAGTGTCCTCGCATCGGGCCTCCTCTACTACGGCTTCGCCTACTGGCTCTACCTGGCCGCCCTGAGAACCCTGCCGGCTTCGCTCGCCTCGACCTCGTTCTACCTGATCCCGATCTTCGGCCTTGCGGCTGCCGCGGCCTTCGGCGAGCGACTTCTGCCGGTGCAGTGGGCCGGCGCCGCCGTCGTCATCGTCGCGATGGGCGGGGTCGCCGTGAGCGCGATCCGGGCCACACGCTCCGCCTCCCCAGCCGTCGCTTCCTGAAGGTCAGGGGGTTGCGGCCGCACGTGCGGGCATGGAGGCTCTTCTTGAAGGTAGGCTGCCCGGATGCGACCCGAGATGCGCGCCCGCCGTCTGCTCTACGCGACGATCGCGTGGAACGCGCTGACCGTCCTCGTCAGCCTGCCAGCCGCCTACGTCGCGGGATCGGTCGCGCTAGGCGGGTTCGGCCTCGACTCGGGCATCGAGGTCGCGGCGAGCCTCGTTGCGGTGTCAGCGCTCCGGGCCGGGGCCAGCAGCCGCCACACCCGCAACGTCCGCCTGATCCGCCTCGCCTTTGTCTCGATCGCCGCCTACCTCGTCGTGCAGGCCGGCTTCGTGCTTGTCACCCGGGCCGAACCGGAGGGCTCGCCGGTTGGCATCGTTCTGCTTGCCGCAACCGTCGTCGTGATGACCACGCTGGCCATCCTGAAG
Source organism: Candidatus Dormiibacterota bacterium (assembly GCA_035631615.1). Taxonomy (GTDB): domain Bacteria; phylum Chloroflexota; class Limnocylindria; order Limnocylindrales; family CSP1-4; genus UBA5189. The sequence goes on from DASQIK010000042.1 coordinate 34,380, forward strand.
CACCGCGTCGGGCGAGAGCTGCAGAACGCCACGGTGTCGGCGGAGGCTCGGGTGACCTTGATCGACTCGGCCGACTCGGCGCTCGTGTTGCTTGCGCTTGTCCTGAATGCCGCGTTCGGCCTCTGGTGGGCAGATCCGCTGGGAGGTCTGTTTCTCGCTGCCTACTCGCTGCATGAAGCGATGGAGCAGCGCGCATAGCTCGCGCGCCGGTGTCGACGATCAGAGAAACGTGGCGCGGATCCGCTCGGCGATCTGATCCCGCACCCGGCGGAAGACTGCCAGACGTTCGTCGTCGCCACCCGTTGCGGCTGATGGATCCTCGAACGACCAGTGGACCTGGTTCGTGGCGTTCGGGAAATACGGGCACGCTTCCTTCGAGTCGTCGCAGACGGTGACGGCATAGTCGAACGACTGCCCGTCGAACGACTGCACGGTCTTGCTCGCCTGGCTTGAGATGTCGATCCCGAGGTCGCGCATGGCGGCGATCGCGAGCGGACGGACGTGCGTCGCCACCGTGCCCGCGCTGAAGACCTCGTAGCGATCGCCCGCCCAGGCACGCAACAGCCCCTCGGCCATCTGCGACCGGGCGCTGTTGTGGGTGCACAGGAAGAGGACGCGTTCCATGGGGTCCGACCATAGCGCCTCCGTGTTAGCGCGATCCCTTCCGATGCGTTCACGCTCTATCGCCGCACGACCTGTCGTGCGCCGCGCGCATAGCGGTCCGCGAGCGGACGACCGAGCGCAACGAGCTGGGTTTCCCGCTCTACGCATCCCGGTCAGGCACTGCACGCTGCGATACTGGTGCCCGTCACCACGAGAATCTCGAGGAGCGTGGCGCCGGGACCAATCTCCCCCTTCCGGCAGAGGTCCGACTCGATGGGTGAGCACTTGGACAGGCAGCTGGCAGCGGTCATGTTCGCGGACATGGTCGGCTTCACCGCCTTGATGCAGGAGAACGAGCAGCTCGCCCTGCGGGCACGTGCCCGGTACGCGAGCGTGCTCAATGCGCAGCACGAGGCGTTCGGCGGGAGGATCGTCCAGTACTACGGGGACGGCGCCCTGACCATCTTTCCCAACTCGCTGGACGCCGTCCTCTGTGCCATCGAGATCCAGAAGGAGCTCCGCCAACCTCCAGCGGTCCCCGTCCGGATCGGCATCCATGTTGGCAATGTGATCGTCGAACCCACCGGCCTGATCGGGGACGCGGTCAACATCGCATCTCGCATCGAATCCTTCGGGGTCGCCGGTGGCGTCCTCGTGTCCGATTCCGTTCACGATCAGGTCAGGAATCAGCCGCAACTCTCGTTCGTGAACCTGGGGAAGTTCAAGCTCAAGAACGTCGGCCGCCCGT